>PLMW01000085.1:0-22676 GCA_003142615.1 Opitutia bacterium
GCATCGACATCACTCTGTCGGGGATTCCGCCTTCGCACGAGGCTTCGGCGGGACAAGAAACCCCCGACCTACAGTAACGGTCCAGTCCTAGCAAACTGACCCACTACCCAGGCAACGCGCGAACCAGGAATGGACAGTCGGCGCGCGAGAAGTCTTACTTTGGATGCAGTTGATAGACACAGCGGAACAGCCATGAAAGGAATACCAGTCTTACACGTCGAGGCGGATTGCATCGCGCGGGCCTGGGAACGGTCGCTCCTCGAGCTGCACCAGAAGGGCTGCAGTCTCAAAACCGAGTACGACAAGCCTGAGGACCCGCCCAGCAAGGATGCCACGATGCTCATCACCATCACCGAGCCGCTCAGCGAACCGATGATCCACAAGGATTTTCCCGGCGGTCCGGTGGAGCTGCAGGAATACGTGATGGAGGTCTGCGACGGCATCAAAGACCACCTGGTACGCAACCCGGACGACCCGAAGGATACCCGCTGGGAATACACCTACCACCAGCGGCTGTTCGGCTATCAGGTTCCGGGGCTGAAACCGTTCGATCAAATCGACATCCTCGCCCGGAAACTCGCCAAGACGCCGCATACGCGCCGCGCCCAGGCGATCACGTGGAAGGTCTGGGAGGACAACGACTGTTACGATCCGGCCTGCCTGCAGAGCATCTGGTGCCGCATTCTGGAGGAGGCGGGCCAGCCGGTGCTCAGCATGAACGTACGGTTCCGTTCCAACGATGCCTACAAGGCGGCGTTCATGAACATTTTTGCCCTCGTGCAATTGCAGCTGCGCATCGCCGCGCGGATTGCGGAACTCAGCGGCCGGGCCGTGCAGGTGGGTCGCTACGTGCACATGGTGGACAGCTACCACCTCTACGGCTCGTATTTCGTTGAGTTTGAGCGCCGGTTTTTAGGGGCTATGCAAAAACGCACTTTCGAGCAGCGCACCATGCGCTACGCCGACGTGAAGGCCATGATGGAAGAGGCGCGCCCAGCCATCCTCGAAAAAGCCCGGACGATGGGGCAACCTTGACGGCCCCAGGAGACGCCGGCTGAAGGCGGACTAAGCCGTACCGCCTCCGGCAATCTCCTCCACTCGAATGCAGGCGACTTCGCGGCCGTCGGCAATGCGCTCGAGCGGTGGGACGGCGGCCTTGCATTTTTCCTCGGCGTACCGGCAGCGCGGATGAAAGGCGCAGCCGGCGGGCGGGTTGAGCGGCGAGGGTGGATCACCGGCCAGCACGATGCGGTGGCGGGCCCGCTCGGCATCGGGGTCAGGCGTCGGGATCGCGCTTACAAGCGCCCGGGTGTACGGGTGGCGCGGCCGCTCGATCACGTCCGCGGCGCGGCCGAGCTCGACGATTTTCCCCAGATACATGACGGCAATCCGGTCGGAGATGTGTTTCACCACCGAGAGGTCGTGCGCGATGAAGATCAGGCTGAGATCCATCTCGCGCACGAGCTGCGCCAGCAGGTTCAGGATCTGGGCCTGGACGGAGACGTCGAGCGCCGACACCGGTTCGTCGGCAATGATGACCTTGGGCTGCAGGGCGAGGGCGCGAGCCACGGCGATGCGCTGCCGCTGGCCGCCGGAAAACTCGTGCGGGTACTTTTTCATGAAACGCGGCGCCAGACCGACCTTCTTCATGAGTTCCGCTACGCGTCCGGCGACCTCGGCGCGGGCGCAGATTTTGTGCACAAGCATGGGCTCGGCGAGCGCGGCAAAGACCGTCATGCGCGGGTTGAGCGAGGCATAGGGATCCTGAAAGACCATCTGCAGCGCACGGCGCGAAGCCTTCACCTCCGCGGCACTGGCGGCGGTAAGATTCCGGCCGGCCAGGACGATCGTGCCCTCGGTGGCCGGCACGAGCTGGAGGATGGTGCGCGCCAGGGTCGACTTGCCGCAGCCCGACTCGCCGACGAGCCCGAGCACCTCGCCTTGCTGCACGGCAAGACTGACGCCATCGACTGCCTTCACCGTTCCGACCTGCCGCCTGAAGACGAGACCGCGGTGGACCGGGAAGTGGGTTTTGACGTTCTTCAGCTCGAGAATCGGATCGGACATGAGTGCACGGAGTTAACCACGGATTACACGGATTTTCACAGATAGGTCATCTGACTATGCGCTTCCAGCGCAGGTCCGCATGCTTGAAGTTAAGGAGAATGGCGAGACGCAGGTTGGTGATGGCAAGGTAGCCTATCATCTGGGCGATATGCGTCGGGGTGAAATCCTCTGCCACTTTTGGGTCCACTATGACCTGCTCGTCGACAATCAGATCTGGCACGAGTGTGTCCACGACGCAGCCGTCGTAGAGTACATCAAAGCGTTTCTGTTGGTTTACCTCGCGGCCCATTTTGCGGAGTTCGATGACCAAGGCGTTCTCGTACGCTTTTTCATCCAGACCGGGCTTCAAGGTGTTCAATACCTTCATCGCAGCGCCGATGAAGGCCTCGCTTAATTCCGGATGGATCATTCTATCCGTGCTCATTCGTGATATCCGTGGTTAAAATCAAATCTCGCCGGCCTGCACGCGCAGGCAGGCCGTGGCGTGACCGGGAGCGAGTTCCCTCAACGCCGGATCCTGGCGACGGCACAAGTCCGTGGCCGACTCGCAGCGCGGCGCGAAGGCGCAGCCGGCGGGCAGCCTTGAGAGATCGGGCGGGAGGCCCGGGATGGTGAACAGCTCCGCGCCTTTCGGCTGGGTGGACGGGATCGACCGCTGCAGCGCCCGGGTGTAGGGATGGCGCGGCTGGTAGAAGATCGTGCGCACGTCGCCCGACTCCACGATGCGGCCGGCATACATCACCAGCACGCGGTCGCAGAGGCCGGACACGACGCCAAGGTCGTGCGTGATGAAGATGACCGCCATGCCGAATTCGCGCTGGAGGCGCCGAATGAGCTCGAGAATCTGCGCCTGGACGGTCACGTCGAGCGCCGTGGTGGGCTCGTCGGCGATCAGCAGCTCCGGCCGCGTGATGAGGGCCGTGGCGATCATCACGCGCTGGCGCATGCCGCCGGAGAATTCGTGCGGATAGTGATGGAGGCGTTTCGCGGCGTCGTTGATGCCGACAGCCTCCAGCATCTCCTGGCCGCGCCGGAGCGCCGCGGCCTTCGAGATCTTCTCATGGATGATGAGGGGTTCGATGAGCTGCTCGGAAATGCGCAGGTAGGGGTTGAGCGACGTCATCGGGTCCTGGAAGATCATCGCCAGGCGCCGGCCGCGGATGGAGCGCGCCACCCTCGGCGGACAGCGCAGCAGATCGATGCCGTCGAACATCGCGGTCCCGCTCTCAATCCGGCCGGGCGGCTGCGGCACGAGGCCCATGATCGAATAGCAGGTGACGGATTTGCCCGAGCCGGATTCACCGACGATTCCCACGGTTTCGCCCTTCTCCAGGGCAAAGCTGACGCCGTCGACGGCACGATGGACTCCGTTGCGGGTATGAAAATACGTGCGGAGATCGTTGACTGCGAGGAGCGGCACGGGCGAAAGCGGATTATGGAAACCGGATACCGGAAAGCGGGAAGAGGCTGCGACGAGAGTTACTGGCGAAGCTGCATTAGTTATGCGAGCCGAGCATCTCGTCAACGGCGGCGAGCACGGCGTCCGGTGAAAGATCGGCGAGGTTGCCGCCGCCGGCCGGCGGGCAGCCGGCCGGCTGCAGCACGCGGACGGGTGCCTGAAAGACCGGCGCGGTGCGCAGCGGATTGGTGGGGCCGAACAGCGCCAGCACGGGCACCCCCAGTGCATTGGCGAGATGCATGCCGCCCGTGTCGTTGCTGATGAGCAGCCGGCATTCAGACAGACGTGCCGCAAAGGCGGTGAGGTCGGTGCGGCCGGCGAGATTTTCAACGGAGGCGCCGAGGTCGAGGACGACGGCGTTGGTGACAGCCCGGTCATTGGCCGTGCCAAAAAGCTGGAAGCGAACCTTGGGATGCGCCGCCATGATCCGCGTGATGAGCGTCCGCCAGTGGGCGACGGGCCAGCGTTTTCCCGGATCATTTTCAGAGCCGCAGATCAGGCCGATGACTGCGGTCGAAGGACGAACGTCGAAGGTCGAAAGCCGCAGCGGCGTGAAGTCCGGGGCGGCATTCAGGCCGAAATGACGGAGAAATTCCTCCCAGAGCTTTACTTGATGGGGACTGTGTTCGTCGAAAGGGGCGGGGACGCGCCAGGCATGGGTGAGCAGCGGACGGGGGTGGCCGGGACGCACGAGGCCGAACCGCTGGGGACAGCGGGTGAGCCAGGCTTCCAGATCGCCGCGGAGGGAATTCGTGAGCAGCAGGCAGCAATCGGGATATTCGTGACGCAGCCGGTGAATATGGAGCCAATATCCCGGCCCGGGTGGCGGCAAACTTCGCACCTGATCAGCGATACCCAGTTGCTCCAGCAACGGACAGAATTGCGCCCGGGCAAGCAGGGTGATCCGGGCGTCGGGACGCGAGGCGCGGATGGCGCGGAGCAACGGCAGCGCCATGACCACGTCACCCAGCCAGTTGGGCATGCGGATCCACAAACGCGTCTTGCGGGGAAGGGCGGCGAGTCCGCGCAGGCGAAGATCGGCGTCCAGCAGGTTGCGTTTGGCTTCGAGGCGCAGGCGCCGCGCGGGAACGTCCTGATTGCGCCAGCGATCGTGCACCCAGAGCCAGGAGGCGCAGTTGTCGTCACTCGCGCGGAGGTGGGACTCCAGCCAGCGGTTGAGCGCCAGCGTCACGCCGGCCGCGGTGCCATCGTGGCTGAGTCGCTCCACGTTTAGCTCGGCCCGCCAGAAGGCGAGGCGGCGGGGAAACAGCGCGTACACGTCGGCGTGGAATTTATCCGCCAGCAGGCCGGCGAGCTCGCTGGTGGAGCACACGCGGCCGAACAGGGTGGAGAGCGCGCCCTGGAACCCGGCGTTCTGGTCGAAGAGGAGGCCGAGGCAGCCGCTGCGCCGGAGGATCATCATCGCCTCCTGAAAACCCTCCTTGCGTGAGAGCAGCCGCATGCCGAAACGCTCCCGCGAGCGTTTGACCCAGGCATCGGCCGCCGGGTTGTCGAGCGGCCGGAAGATCACGCCGAACTCGGTAAAGGGCGCCGGCACGAGGAGCGGCAGCGTGGTCTGGCTTTCCCAGCAGCACAGGTGGGCGGTGGCAAAAATGACGGGGCGCTGCGCCGCCAGCGCCGCCGCCAGCGGGGGCGAGACGCGCAGCATGCCGCGCAACCGGCGCTCCGGGAGAAACGGCATGGCGAGCGACAGCAATGCGGTTTCGATCAGCCGCCGGCAGCTTTCGCGGCCGATGGCCCGGTGCCAGTGCGCCGGCCGGTCCTCGAAGGCGTGATGAAGATTGGAGAGCACCAGCTGCCGGCGGCGCGGGAGGCAGAAAAACAGCAGATCACCCAGGCCCGCCGCCAGGCCTCGCAGCAGCGCTTCCGGCAGGTGCGCCAGCACCCCGCCCGCGGTTTTGAGGATGATCTCAAGCACCGGGGGAGGGCGCCACGACACGGCGGCGCGGGGGGGGCGTGCAGATAACGCGGATTAACATTTGCCTTCGCTGGCAAACCCCATGAAACGTATGCGTCGCGCGGTTAAAAGCCTTTTCGGCGCCCCGCCCATGACCAACCTCCTGATCATCAAACCCTCGTCGCTCGGCGACATCGTGCACGGCCTGCAGGTGGCGGCTTCGCTCAAGGCCCAGCGCCCCGAGCTCCGCATCTCATGGATTGTACGCGACATTTTCGAGGCGCTGGTGCGGACCTGCGAGGTGGTGGACCGCACCTACGTGTTCCAGCGCAGCGAGGGCGTGCGCGGCTTCCTCAAGCTGATGCGCGAGGTGCGGCAGACGCATTTCGACTACGTGTTCGACATGCAGGGCCTGCTGCGCACCGGCCTGATGACCTGGCAGGCCCGGGCCGCGAAAAAAGTGGGCCGGAGTGATGCGCGGGAAGGCGCCACGTTCTTCTACCAGCAAAAAATCCTGCTGCCTCCCGGCGGCGCCCAGAGCCACGCCCTCGACATCCTGCTGCGGTTCTGCCCCGTGCTGGATGCGAAGCCCGAATTGCGCGGGGAGCTGCGCTTCCGCGAAGCCGCGGATCTCAACCTCAGTTTCATCGAAGGGCGCCGTGGGCAGAAGCCCATCCTGATTTTTCCCGACAGCCGTCGCGCGGAAAAACGCTGGAACGGCTTCCGCCAGCTGACCGACCTGCTGCTCCGCGACGGCACCGGCCGCAAGGTCATCTGGGCGGGCAACAATCTGGTCTCCTACCGCGACAACGCCCCCGAGGGGCAGTTCCTCAATCTCACGGGCAACACCAGTCTCGTCTCGCTGGCCGCGCTCATCCGGCGCGCCGAGTGGGTGATCTGCAACGACAGCGGCCCGCTGCATCTCGCCGCGGCCCTGAAGGTGAAAACCCTCGGTCTCTTCGGCCCCACCGATCCGCGGCTGTTTGGACCCTATCCACTGAACAGTCCGACCAATCATGTCGTGCAGGCACCCGTGGGCGACCTGCGCCTGCTCACCGCGCGGGACGTGTACGCACGATTCGCGCGGCTCGACGCCATCAGCCACGGTCAGAGTCCGCCGGGATCGGCGGCGCCATGGCCGCGGCGGGAGCCATCATGAACCGCCGAACGGCCGGGCCGGTCGAGCACCCGCCGATGGTAAAGCAGCAGCCGCTCCGCCGATTCCGGCCGTGACGCGGATCTGAACCCGCGATCAAGCCAACGAGGAATCGATCCATGCGATTGGGCGTCAGAGCGCACGATTTTGGCAAACTGCCCGTTGAGGAACTGGCGGGGCGGATCGCCGGCAAGGGTTTTTCCTGCGTGCAACTGGCGCCATCCAAGGCGATCGCCGGTTTCGACACTGACCTCGGCCGGCTCAGCCCGGGTTTTGCCTGCCACGTGAAGGAAGCGTTCCAGCGGCACCACCTGCAAATCGCCGTGCTGGGCTGCTACATCAATCTCGCCGACCCCGACGCAGGACAACGGCAGCGGCAGCTGGCCCGGTTCAAGGAATACCTTCGCCATGCGCGGGATTTCGGCTGCAGCGTGGTGGGGACGGAGACCGGCTCGGTCAATCCGGATTTTTCCTTTCATCCGGGCAACCGCGGCGAGGAGGCGTTCCAGACCGTGCTGGGCAGCGTGCGGGAGATGGTGGCGGAGGCCGAAAGGTTCGGCGTGTTTGTGGGGATCGAAGGAGTCGAGCGTTATGTGATCTCCGATCCCCCGCGCATCCGGCGGCTCATTGACGGCATTGGATCGAACAACCTGCAGATCATTTTTGATCCGGTGAATCTTTTGTCGGTGGAGAACTACCGGCGGCAGGATGCCATCATCACGGAGTCGTTCGAGCTTTTCGGCGACCGGATCGCGATCCTGCATGCCAAGGATTTTGTCGTGGACGGCGGGAGCCTCCGGTCGGTGCTCTCAGGCCAGGGGATGCTCAATTACGGATTGCTGATGGATCTCATCAAGGCCCGGAAGCCCTACATCAACATCCTCATGGAGGACACCCATCCTGAGACGGTGGAGGATGGCGTGCGTTTCCTGCGAAGTTTCTCTTCGACCTGAGAGGCGCCACCTGCCAGCGCGGCATGGTCGGGGACGGCAAACAAAAATCCCCGCCCGGGAGGGCGGGGATCCGAAATCGCGACAAGCGCGAAAGATCATTTTTTCAAGTGCTTCATCAGCTTGAGCATCTCCACGCCGGCGAGCAGCACGATCCCGATGCCATGGGTATCGTTCAGATTCCACGGCAGCTCCTTCATGTAATATTCCGGGGTGAAGGAGAACTCGGAACCGCGGCATACGCCGTACACGTTGCCGTTCTTGTCGATGGAAATCCGGTTGAGCGCCGCCCAGGCCTTGAAGACCGACTTGATGTAAGCATCGGGCTGCTCGAGCCAGCCATGCTGGATGCCGCGGGCAAAGCTGTAAATGAACATGGAGGTGCAGGAGGTTTCCGGATAGGAGTCGGGGACGTTCAACACCTGATGCCACATGCCGCTCTCGTCCTGCAGGGCGAGGTAGCCCTCGCATAATTCGCGGAATGCGGCCAGCAGCGCCGGCCGCTGCTCGTGCTTTTCAGGCAGTACGGCGAGAAGCTCGGACAATGAGAAGATCGCCCAGCCGTTGCCGCGGCCCCAGGGTATGCCCGTGGCCATCTGCCGCTTGAAGTCATAGACATGGGACATGACCTTCAACTCGGGGATGAAAAGATACTTTTTGAAGCCGAGGAACTGCCGGGCGGCATCGTCGATGTACTGCCGGTCGCCGGTCAGCCGGTAATACCGGCAGAGGAAAGGTATGCTCATGTACAGGTCGTCGACCCACATGGTGTTTTCGTGGAAGACGTGCATGAGGTTCTTCCGGAAGAACGTCCCATCCGGCAGCCGGATCTGTTTGTTCGAGATGTAGTCGGCGACGAAGTCGGCGATGTCCTTGAAACCCCGAATCGGGAAATAGCGCGCGACTTCCAGCAGCACCGAACCGAATGAACCGCAATCGTCCAGGCTGTCGATGCTCGACAGCAGGTGGTGCACCGCCGTGGCCCCGCCATATTGGTCCCGGTCCCAGAGGGCGTAGCGGAAGGTGTCGCAGCAATACTGGATGTGGTCGACAATGTACTGCTGGATTTCCGTGGAGCCGATCGCCTTCGCACTATGCAGCAAGCCGTAAAGGGTGACCCCCAGCGGATAGTTCCAGCGGCCGTAAAGAGGATTCTCGTTGTATAATCTGACCCACGCGTCCGGCAGATCGAGCCGCCAGTAAGTGTCGCCGCCAATGCCCGGGGTCACCTTGCACAGGTCCCGGAGTCTGGCGAGGTCCAGTCTGGCGGAGGCCGCGAAAGGGCCGAGGTAGATCCAGACCTGAGAGGTGCCCACGACGTTGCATGGACTGCTGAAACTGACGGCTTCACTGCCGTTCTGGATGGAAAGCTCGAACCCCCAATCGGTATCCTGGCAGCTGGATTTCACCATGACGTCGTGCTGGCCGAACGGAACCTTGATCGTGGCGGCCAGCCGCCCTGAAGCGCCGGCCTGATAGACTTCCTTGCTGCCGATCTGCACGGTAATCGATCCGAAATGGCGGCCTTTCAAGGTATACTCACCGATACCGGGATGCAGGAACAGGGCTTTGGTCCAGCCAACGGCCACGGCGTCGGGCACCAGGCCATAGATGCGCTGCAGCTGCCCCATCTTCAATCGGGCCTTTTCCCATGAGGTCTCGGGATACCATTTGAGGCCGGTGTCTTTTTCGGTCATGCCGGCCCCGGGCAGGGTGGCGAGTTCGGATGACATCGGACCGGTGAAAATCCAGCCTTCCTGCCCGTCTCTTTCCACGGTGGGCATCAGAAAGTAGTAGTGCAGCTTGCCCAGCCAGGTGCCGAATTTCCCCCCAAAACCGGCGCGCGTCTTTTTGAAGCGGATGACAAAATGATTCCAGCCCGCTTTCAGCGCGATGATGATCGAGTGCCGCGCATCGCCATTACGCTCATGCAAGATGGTGGATTTGAAAATGCACTGCCCGTTGCAATAGATGAGAATTGGCCCGTAGCAGGTGACGTCGAATTTGAGCTCCGTGCCGTTCTCGTTCCAGTACTTGGCCCAGGCATAGACATACTGTTCGGCGACCGCATTCGGGAAAAACTGGTTGAAATCCACCTGGTAGCGGAAGTCTTTGCCGCGAAGAATACCGCGCTTGCTGTAGGCACGGTGGGTCGGGGGATGAGGAGGGTTGAAGCCCACGTAGCGTCTGGCAATGACGTCGAGAGTCTTTTCAACCTGCATGCCAGTCTGACTGATCATGCTGTTATGATCTTCAAAATAATAACCCATGAATGGACTTCGTGTTTTGCTGGATGGGCTGCGATCAAACTGAAAATGCGAGAAGAAGCGGAAACAATTCCTGCAAATGAAAATAAAAAACGGCCTACGCCGGGCGTTGAGCTGGGCCGGGGTTTCCTTCTGACCAAGGGTGAGCAGCTTCTGTATTCCGGAGATGCGACTCAACAAAGAGGCCATCTGACAGTAAGATATCGAGTGGGGATCGTTGACTTCATTCGCGCGAACTTAGCCTGCGCCAATCGCCTCGGGAAATGAATCCACCAAGGCACACGTTCTTTTTGAACTTACATGCCCGCTCGTTCGACCTATAGACTAGAGACCACGCGGCATGCGAAGCACTTCGATGGACACCCAACTCGATCAATTAGAGCGGCTATATCGTGAAATGGGGCCCGCCCTGCTTGGATTCTTCCGGCGCCAGCCGGCGCTCGCCGGTGCCGCCGAGGATCTGCTTCAAGACACCTTTGTGCGTGCGCTCAAGCGCATCGACCGCCTGCAGACCTCGGTCTCGCAGCGGGCCTATCTTTTCGGCATTGCACGGCACGTATGCATCGACGCCCTCCGCCGGCTGAGAGTGGTCGAGGAACTGCCGGCGGAAACTCCCGCCATGACTCAGACGACTGACGAGCGTTTGGAACCGATGCGTCAGGCGATCTCCGAACTGCCCGAGACGCAGCGCGAGGCGCTGCTGCTCAAGCTTCAACAGGAATTATCCTACGTAGAAATCGCCGAGGTGCTCGCCATCCCGGTCGGCACGGTGCGTTCCCGCCTTCATCACGCCGTCCTCCACCTGCGCCAGACCCTCAACCCATCCTGAAACGCCATGAAAACTGAAACCCTCGAAGCACTGCTGCTTGATCATGCCTTGGGTGAACTTTCCCCCGAAGTCGTGGAACTGCTGGAAACTCATCTGGCCCACAACCCGGAAGCCGCGCGGCAGGCCGCTGGGCTGGCCTCCACCGTGCAGCGTGCGCGTCAGGCCATGGCCATTACGCAGGAGGCGCCGCGGCGTTCGCTGGCCGTGGAGCGCCTGCGACAGGCGCAGATGACGCATCGCCGGCGGGCGTTCATGGGGGAATTGGCCCGACTGGCCGCCTGCGTGGTCCTCGGACTGACTCTCGGGTGGTATGGTCATACCGCACGCAATGCGACCGTGGCGGCGACCTCCGTCCTGCCGCGGGTGGCGGCGGTCGAACTTCCGTCCACCTCTGAAAGCGCGAACGACTTCTGGTCCCTTGCCAACCTCGAGGCGGCCCAACGGGAGCGGCAGCCCGTGGAGAGCCGCACAAACAGCCGGTACCGCCTGCATTGGGATTCGCCGGTGAAGATGCCGCAAGTGGAGGAAAATCTATGAAAACCGTCTCCGTAAAAAGATGCTGGCTCGTGTCCGCCGCCGTCTCCGCGGCGCTGCTACTTCTGCTGCTGTCCGGATGCCTGGAGAAACACCTCGTGTGGTCGCCCGACGGCAATCGGGCCGCGGTGATCGCGAAGGACGGGCTTCACTTCTGTGACACTGAAGGCAAACTGACGCCCCTGCTGCTGCCCGGCGTTTATGAGGCGGCATGGCTCGGCGATTCGCAAAGACTGGTGGTGGTCCGGGAGCGGAAAGTTAGTGACTGGACGTCCATCGCCCGGGCGCTCGGCCCCGAGCGCGCCGGGAAAGTCGCGTCGGAAGCGGAGTCACTGTGGAAGCAGCTGGAGACAGGCGGAAAATGGGGAATTCTGACGATGGAACTGGGTAAGAAAAAGGATCAAGCCGTCCTGAAGATCTTTCTCCGTGAACGTTACAGTGACGCCTTGCGCGCCAAGATGAGCGCGGGCGAGTGGGACGAGCTCAAATCCATGCAAGCTGAAATCAGCGAACTGGTGATGGCCCGAATCGCCGGCGAGCAAATCCAGCCCGGCGCTTTGCTCCATGAAGTACTGGAGAAGATCAATGATCTCCGCGTGTCTCCCGGTGACCGGGCGGTCGCGTTCACCACGGACATGGCGCTCGATAACAATGACGAGTGCCGCCTGCTGCTGGCGCGAATCGACACCACTGGCGCCGTGACGGTCGCCGAGCACACGGCCGCTTATCCCGACTGGGCGACCGACGGGCGCTCGCTGGCCTATACGCAGGCCTCGGGCGGGGGCGCGAAGGACGACCTCAGGCTCGGCACGCTGGTCCGACGCGAAGTGCTGGATGACAACGGTCAGATCAAGATCGGGGAAAAAGCGGAAGAACTGGCGGGGTTGTTTTTCCAGAACACCACCCGCGTGCGCTGCTTGCGGGACGGCCGGATGCTGTTCAACGCCGTCGAGCTCACCCTGCCGGTGGCAGGCAAGGACACCCCCGACGAACACGAAAAACTTTTCGTGCTGGATTTGGCGCGCCAGGCGACCTTGGTGCGCATGATTCCCCGCGGGGAACAAGAGAACATGCCGAAAAACCTGACGTTCTTTGAGGTGAGTCCCGACGAACGGCAGGTGCTGGTCGGCGGATACGAGGGCGAAGTCAGTATGCTCACGCTCGCGACCGGCGATGTCGGAACGTGGCAGAAGGCCGGGGAGTACAACCTGATGGGCGCGCCGGTCTGGCGGAACGCCGAGGAAATCACCTATGCCCGGCGCAATCCGACCGTGGATGGGAAAGAGCCCTCGCGCAAGGCGGAGATCGTCCTGCGCAGCGTTGTTCCGGGCAAAGGGGACCAGGAGAAGGTGCTGAGCCAGAATTGGTCCAACGACATGCTCGAAAGCGTCTTCAGCGGTTCGGATAAGAAATAATCACAGGGCGGCCGCCGCCCGCCCGGATAACCCCCGACGCTCCACTTTGCTATTTATTCCGTCGGGGTGTGGCTCCACACTCGCCGGCTTATGCTCGATCCGAAACTCGTCCGGGAGTCACCCGAACTCGTCCGCGCGGCGATTGCCAAGAAACATCTGGAGGTCGATCTCGACGCCGTGCTGGCGTTCGACACGCAGTGGCGCGCCCAGCTCGGCGAGGTCGAGGGGCTCCGGGCGAAACAGAAGTCGGCCAACAACGAAATGGCCGCGCTGAAGAAGGGGTCGCCGGAATTCGCGGCGAAAGTGCAGGAGATGAAGGGCCTCTCCGCGCAGGTGAAGGAAAAGGAGGCGCAGCTCGGGCCCATCGAGGCGCAGTGGCGTGCGGGCATGCTCACGCTGCCCAACCTGCCGCACGCCAGCGTGCCGGAGGGCCGCACCCCTGCGCAGAATGTCGTCCACGCCACGTTCGGCTCGACCGACGCCGTCTCGCCCCTCGCCCGGCCGCACTGGGACATCCCGGGCTTCGATCGGCTCTTCGATTTCGCCCGCGGCGCCAAAGTCACGGGCGCGGGCTTCCCGTTCTATGTCGGTGACGGGGCGCGGATCGTGCGTTCCCTTATTCAGTTCTTCCTCGATGAGGCGGGCCAGGCCGGT
This sequence comes from Opitutia bacterium, assembly GCA_003142615.1. Taxonomy (GTDB): domain Bacteria; phylum Verrucomicrobiota; class Verrucomicrobiia; order Opitutales; family Opitutaceae; genus Fen-1467. The sequence goes on from PLMW01000085.1 coordinate 13,250, forward strand.
TACCAGGAGGTCAATCCGCCCATTGTCGTCAACGCCGCCAGCGCCACCGCGGTGGGCCAGCTGCCCGACAAGGAGGGGCAGATGTACCAGACGGTGGAGGACCAGCTCTATCTCGTGCCCACGGCCGAGACGCCGCTCACCAATTTTTTCCGCGACGAGATTCTGGAAGAGGCCGTGCTGCCGGTCTATCGCTGCGCCTACACGCCCTGCTTCCGGCGCGAGGCCGGCAGCTACGGCAAGGACGTCCGGGGGCTGAATCGCGTGCACCAGTTCGACAAGGTCGAGTTGCTCAAGTGGGTGCATCCCTCGAAAAGCTACGACGAGCTGGAGACGCTGCGCGCGCACGCCGAGCGTCTGCTGCAGAAACTGGAGCTGCCCTATCGCGTGCTGCTGATGTGCGGCGGCGACACGGGTTTTGCTCAGGCGAAGAAGTACGACCTCGAGGTGTGGGCGGCCGGACAGAAGCGCTGGCTGGAAGTGTCGAGCTGCAGCAACTTCGAGGCGTTCCAGGCCCGCCGGGCGCAGATTCGTTTCCGCTCGAAGGAGACGGGCCGGCCCGAGCTCGTGCATACCATCAATGGCTCGGGTCTCGCCGTGCCGCGCACGCTCGCGGCGCTGCTGGAAAACAATCTCCAGGCCGACGGCCGTGTGCGCCTGCCGGCGGTGCTGGCACCTTATTTCGGCCGGGAAACTTTAAGCTTCGGGTGATTTTTCCCCCCTGTCATTCCGGGCGAAACGAGGAATCCAGCAGTGCGCAGCTGGCAGGGCCCGGGTGAATCCCCCGCTTTGGCTCAGGATGATCAAAAGAAACGACAATGTCTGGCGGCGCAGGGCGGCTGCGCTCGGGGAACTGCTCCCGCGCGAACGGCTGCATCCGGCGGTGCGGGCCTGGGCGGAGAGCCGGCGGGTCGCGGCGCGGGGTCCCTGGGCCGTCGCCTTGTCCGGCGGTGCGGACTCGTTAGGCCTGCTGCTTTTGCTCTGGGCGCACTGGCCCGAACGCCGCCGCCGGCTGGTGGCCTTGCATTTCAACCACCGGCTGCGCGGCCGCGCGGCCGACGCCGACGAGCGATTCTGCCGGAAGGTGTGCGCCGCGCTGGGTCTGCGCTCGTCCTTCGGCCGCTGGCGGCGGGCGCGCCGGGACCCGAGCGAGGAAGAGGCAAGGGTGGCGCGCTTCGCGTTTTTCAACCGCGCGCTGCGCCGCGCCGGAGCACGCGCCCTCTGGCTCGGCCACCACCAGAACGACATCGCCGAGACGATGCTCATGCGCCTCGCCCGCGGCAGCGGCGCGGCGGGACTGTCGGCGCCGCGACCGGTGCAGCGGATGGGCGACCGGGTGCATCTGCGGCCGTTGCTGACGCTGAAGAAGGAGGAGATCATCGCGGCGTTGCGGGCCGCCGGCGTCCCCTGGCGCGAGGATCAGACCAACACCAGCGGCGGGTTCTTTCGCAACCGCGTTCGCCGCCACGTGGTGCCGGCCTGGCAAAAGGCGGCCGGGCGCGATGCCGTGGCGGGGGCGGCGCTCGCTCGCGAGTTGCTGGAAGAAGACGATCAGGCGCTGGAAGCCTGGCTGGATGCGCTGCGGCCTTTCCGATCCGGCCGAACACTTGATGTCGCCAGCCTCGCGGGACGACCGCGGGCGTTGATCCGCCGGGCGCTGCGCCGCTGGCTGGCGGCCCAACCGCGCGCCGGCGAACTCTCGCGGCAGGGGTTCGAGGATCTGCTGGCCGTAGTGACAACCGGCCGGCCCGCCCGGCGCAGCCTCGGACGGAACGGCTTCGCGGTCATTCGCGGCGGACTTTTGCGTTTCGAACCGGAGCGGTCGGGAAGGGGACTTCGCCGAAAATAGGGTAAATTCTACAAGCCAAGTGCATTAAACCCATCCCCTCCATTGACTTCTCCCTCTGGAACCTACACTCTATTGTACTAGTCCATATACCCGAATGTCCGAGAACGAGAACAAATCCAAACGACGGCCACTTAAGAACCTGCCTCCGGACCGGTTTCAACCGAAGGTATGGCTTATCTGGTTTTCGATCATCGGCATCCTGTTCCTACTGTGGAAAGTCAACCCCGGCAGGATCAGCTCCCCGGCCACGCTGAAAATCCAGGAGGTCGTCGAATACGCGGTGGCTGACAAGATCGCCGAGGGCGTCATCCGGGCGGATCCTTCCAACGGCCGGGACTGGTACAACCTCACTGGGGAGATGAAAGAGGCGGTTCTGCTCAGCGAGAGCGGCAAGACAAAGTCTTTCCATTCGGCCGGTATCCTGACCCCCAACAACGTGGAGATCCTCCAGAAAACCAAGGTGTTCACGGAGCAGGCCGCCACCAATCTGGTCACCCAGCTTCTGACGTCGATCCTGCCGATCCTCATTGTCATCGGACTACTCTATTTCCTGTTCGTGCGGCAGCTGCGGCAGGCGGGCCGCGGCGCGCTCAACTTTGGCAAGAGCCGCGCCAAGCTCCTCACGCGCGACCGTGACAAGATGACCTTTGCCGATGTAGCCGGCTGCGATGAGGCCAAGGAGGAGGTCTCCGAAGTCGTCGAGTTTCTCAAGGACCCCAAGCGCTTCCAGAAGATCGGCGGCCGCATTCCGAAGGGCGTGCTGATGGTGGGGGCGCCGGGCACGGGCAAGACCCTGCTCGCCAAGGCCATCGCGGGGGAGGCCGACGTGCCGTTTTTCTCCATCAGCGGCTCGGATTTCGTCGAGATGTTCGTCGGCGTGGGCGCCAGCCGGGTGCGCGACATGTTCGAACAGGGGCGCAAGAACGCTCCGTGCATCGTTTTTATTGACGANNGAGCAGACGCTGAACTCATTGCTGGCCGAGATGGACGGCTTCGACACCACCGAGGGCGTCATCATCATCGCCGCGACCAACCGCCCTGACGTGCTCGACAGCGCGCTGATGCGTCCGGGCCGTTTTGACCGCCAGATTTTCATCGACCTGCCCGATCTCGTGGGCCGCGAACAAATTCTCCGGGTGCATGCGCGCAAGCTGGCCATCGCCGAGGATGTCGACCTGAGCATCGTGGCCCGCGGCACGCCCGGGCTTTCCGGCGCCGAGCTGGCCAACCTGCTCAACGAATCCGCCCTCCTCGCCGCGCGCCGCAACAAGAAGCGCGTCGACATGCGCGACATCGAGGACGCGCGCGAGAAGGTGCAGTTCGGCCGCGAGCGCCGTCGCATCATGGACGACGAGGACAAGAAAATCGTCGCCTACCACGAGGCCGGCCACGCCCTGGTCGGCGCGGTGGTCGATGATGGCGAGCTGCCCGTCCACAAGGTCACCATCATCCCGCGCGGCCGTTCGCTCGGCAGCACGATGTACATGCCGAAAAAGGACATCTACAACTATGCGAAGCGCCGCATGCTCGCGCGCCTCGCGACGCTGTATGGCGGCCGGATTGCGGAGGAAATCGTGCTGGGCGACATCACCAGCGGCGCCTCGAGCGACATCCTGCTGGCGACCAAGCTGGCCCGCAGCATGGTGTGCGACTGGGGCATGAGCCCGCTCGGTCCCGTGGCTTACGGTGAGAACCATGACACCGTCTTCCTTGGACGCGAAATCACGCGCAGCGAGAACTTCAGCGAGGAGACCGCACGGTTGATCGACGTCGAAATCCACAAGCTCATCGACGAGCAGTACAATCGCGCCAAGAGCATCATCATCGAAAAACGCGCGGCGCTTGACAAGATCGCCGAGGCGCTCCTCCAGTACGAGACCATCGAGGGCCGGCACGTCAATGAAATCCTCGAGTATGGTGAAATCCGCTCGCCGGTGCTGCCGCCGATCATCGCCAAGCCGGAGGACACCCTGCCGGGCAAAAAGATCACCGAAAAGACCGCGCCCAAGAGCCTGCCGGGCGACGCACCCGCGCCGGCGCCCTCGCCGGCCTGAGCCGGGAGAGGCGTTGATTTAAGGGCGCAGACCAGGGAGAATCCGCTTGCGCGCAGCCGGACGGCAATTCGCGCAGGTGGCGCGGCGGTTGGGGCAGGATGGAAAATCCGCCTTGGATTATCGCGGGTAAACCGCCAACTTCGTACGGACGCACGCATTATGAACATTTGTTGTATTGGTGCCGGTTACGTCGGGGGGACGACCATGGCGATCATTGCCCAGCGTTGCCCCGGCGTACAGACCACCATCGTTGACATGAACGCGGCCCGCATTGCCGCGTGGAACTCCGACCTGCTGCCGATCTACGAACCGGGACTCGAGGAGATCGTCCGGCAGGTGCGCGGACGCAATCTGACGTTTTCCACGGACATTTCCGGCGCCATCAAGCGGGCCGACATAATCTTTGTGTGCGTCAACACGCCGACCAAAACCTACGGCGTCGGCGCCGGCCGGGCGGCCGACCTCAGCTATATCGAGTCGGTGGCCCGCACGATTGCGGAGCATGCGAATGCGTCGAAAATCATCGTTGAAAAATCGACCATTCCAGTGAGGACGGCAGAGTCGATCTCGGCCATCCTTGCGGCCAATACGCGCGGGATCCGCTTTCAGGTCCTGTCGAACCCCGAGTTTCTCGCCGAGGGCACGGCGGTGAGCGACCTGCAGAATCCGGACCGGGTGCTCATCGGCGGCGAGCACACCCCCGAGGGCGATGCGGCGGTAAAGGCACTGGCCGACATTTATGCCTGCTGGGTGCCGCGCGAGCGGATCATCGCGACCAGCCTCTGGTCGTCCGAATTGTCCAAGCTCGTGGCCAATGCGTTTCTGGCGCAGCGCATCTCATCCATCAACTCCATCTCGGCGGTGTGTGAAGCCACGGGGGCGGACGTCGATGAAGTGGCAAACGTGATCGGCCGCGACAGCCGCATCGGACCGAAGTTCCTGAAGGCCTCAATCGGCTTCGGCGGTTCCTGCTTCCAGAAGGACATCCTGAACCTCGTCTACCTCTGCGAGCACTTTGGACTGAGCGAGGTGGCCGCCTACTGGGAACTCGTGGTGCGCATGAACGACTACCAAAAACGACGGTTCACGGCGCGGATGGTCAAGGCGTTGTTCAACACGGTGGCGGACAAGAAAATCGCCGTGCTGGGGTTTGCCTTCAAGAAGAACACCAATGACGTCCGTGAATCGGCGGCCATCGCGGTGTGCCGCGATCTGCTCGCCGAGCATGCGCGCCTGACGGTTTACGACCCCAAGGTGGCGGCGGAGGATATTCAACGCGAGCTGACGGGTGCGGCCGCCGCGCGGCTTGCCATTGCCCGGACCGCCTATGAAGCCTGCGAGGGCGCGCACGCGATCGCCGTCCTGACCGAATGGGATGAGTTCAAAGCGCTCGATTTTGCGCGCATCCTCGCCTCGATGCCCAAGCCGGCGTTTATCTTCGACGGTCGGAACATCCTCGACCTGCCCAAACTGCGCGCGCTTGGCTTCCAGGCATTCGGAATCGGCAAGTAAGGCATCCGACCCGACAGGAAAGACCGTCTGGGTGAAGCTTCCCGCGGTGGGGTCAACAATGAGAACCGACCACCGGCGTTACGCGGTGCGCCGGCGATAGAGGCGCCAGCCTGCGAACAAAGTGCTCAGACCGAGCAGTGCGGCGCCGTAGATGGAGGGCTCCGGGACGGGTGTGATCTGGCTGTCGTAGGACTGCCATTTGGTGTCAGCACCAGTGAAGCCGTTGAAGACGATGCGACCGAGATTGCCGGCGCCCGGATTGGTGAGCGAATAGAAGTAGTCGACCGTGTCGGCCCAGTTCTGGATCGTGAGGGTGACGCCCGAATTCACCGTCAGCGAATTGAGGATGTTCAGAATCGAGCTGCCGCTGGCGCTAAAATCGAGGATGGAGTCGGCGGTGACCGAGAGGGAACCAAAAGTGCTGGTGAAGTTGCCGAGGCTGAGCGTGCCGCCGTTGAGCACGAGAGTGCCGGCCGAGAGGTTCATGCCGGCGCCAAAGGTGAGGGTGCCAGTGCCGGTCTTGGAGAACGTCCCCGTATTGCCGCCGGTGAACGAACCGGAGAAGGTCGTGGACGCGTCGCTGGCGCCGACCGTCAGCGTGCCGCTGCCGAGGGTGATGACGCCGGCGCCGGCCAGCGAGCCGACCGTGTCGGAGTAGTTGTTCAGGTTGAGGGTCGCGCCGCTGGCGACCGTCACGTCCGTGCTGCTGGAAAGCGCGTTGGTGGCGCCAACGGTCAGGGTGCCTTTGTTGATGTTGGTGGCGCCGGTATAAGTGTTGGCTCCAGAGAGGGTCAGCGTGCCGGCGCCGTCCTTGGTGAGGGAGCCGGTGGTGGTGCCGATGACGCCGCTAATGGCAGTATTGCCCGCGCCGCCAACCGTCAGGTTTTGGGTGTCGCCACCGATGGCTCCCGCGAGTGTCAGGGTGCCGGCGTCGGAGTTGATGCGGCTGGCGGAGCCGAGGGTCACGGCTCCGTTCCAGGTGTTGGTGCCGGAGATGTTCCGCAGCGCGCCGTCGGTGGAGACGCCGGTGCCGTTCAGGGTGAGGGTTTCGCCGGTCACGGTGATTCCGCCCTGCGTCTGCAGTGCCGCGCCCGAGGCGACAGTCGTACCGCTAGCGGAGGTGCCGAGGGCGGTGTTGTTTTGAATATTGAGGGCGCCGGCGTTGATGTTGGTGGCGCCGGTGTAGGTGTTGGCCCCGGAGAGGGAGAGGGTGCCGGCGCCGTCCTTGGTGAGGGAGCCGGTGGTGGTGCCGATGACGCCGCTAATGGCAGTATTGCCAGCGCCGCCAACGGTGAGGTTTTGGGTGGCGCCACCGATGGGGCCGGAGAGGGTGAGGATGCCGGCGTCGGAGTTGATGCGGCCGGCGGAGCCGAGGGTCACGCCGCCGGTCCAGGTGTTGTTGCCGGAGATGTTTCTCAAAGCGCCGTCATCGGAGATGCCGGTGCCATTCAGAGTAAGCGCTTCGCCGGTCACGGTAATTCCGCCCTGCGTCTGCAGTGCCGCGCCCGAGGCAACGGTCGTACCGCCGGCAGCGGTGCCGAGCGCGGTGGCGTTCTGGATGTTGAGGACGCCCGCGTTGATGTTGGTGGCTCCAGTGTAGGTGTTGGCCCCAGAGAGAGTCAGTATGCCGGCGCCGGTCTTGGTAAGGCCTCCACCGGCCAGCACGCTGGAGATGGTCATGTCGCTGGCCAGTGTGCTATCACGGGCCACGCTGACCGTGGTGGGTGAGGAGAGGGTGACCTGGCCCCCGGAGATCCGGGAGGTCAGATGTGCGCTGTTCGTGTTCGAAGTGATGCTGCCGCTGGGGGTGATGGCTTGACCGCTCGTTATGCTTACTTGCCCGCCGTTGAGTGTAAGGGAACCCAAGCCGGTGGATGCTCCCACGTTGAGGGCACCATCAGAGTTGATCGTGACTGCGGAGGTGGGCGAGATCTGGTTGGGGTAGCTACCCCCGCCGGGGTGGCTAGCCGCCCAGATGTCAACCGTGGCGGTGCTGGTTAGGGAACCGGTGCCGATGGTTAGTGATCCATTGATGCCATTCAATCCATTCGTGAATGCTCCGACCACGAGTTCCAAGACCCCAGCGTTGACGAAGGTGGCCCCCGTATAGAAAGTGTTGTATCCGTAAAAGGTGAGTGTTCCGGTTCCGTTTTTGATGAGCCCTCCGGTATCCCCCGCCACACCAACATTTGAGTTAGCCCATACGTTTCCGGGGCCGTCGATGGTGAGGGTGTGGTTTCCTATGGTTAGGGTATGTGCGACGAGGTAATCGGTACTGAGATTGAGGGTATTGCCGGCGGTTGAGGAGAAAATCGTGGCGTCAGAGGCCAGTGCGATTGCACCGTCCCAGATGTTGTTTCCACTGACGTTCTGTAATGCACCTGAACCTGTTCCGGCTCCGTTCAGAGTGAGCGCCTCGCCGGTTACGGTGATGCCGCCCTGCACTTGCAGAGCCGCGCCCGAGGCGACCGTCGCACCGCCAGCGGCGGTGCCGAGGGCGGTGGCGTTTTGAATATTGAGGATGCCGGCGTTGATATTGGTGGCGCCGGTGTAGGTGTTGGCTCCCGAGAGGGTGAGCGTGCCGGCGCCATCTTTGGTGAGCGAGCCGGTGGTGGTCCCGATGACCCCCTTAATGGCGGTATTGCCAGCGCCGCCCACCGTCAGGTTTTGGGTGTCGCCACCGATGGCTCCCGAGAGTGTCAGGGTGCCCGCGTCGGAGTTGATGCGGCTGGCGGAGCCGAGGGTCACGGCGCCGGTCCAGATGTTGCTGCCAGAAACGTTGCGCAAGGCACCGTCATCGGCCACGCCGGTGCCGTTCAGAGTAAGCGCTTCGCCGGTCACGGTGATTCCGCCCTGCGTCTGCAGAGCCGCGCCCGAGGCGACAGTCGTACCGCCAGCGGCGGTGCCGAGGGCGGTGGCGTTCTGGATGTTGAGCACGCCGGTGCTGATTGTGGTGGCACCTGTATAGGTATTCGCTCCAGACAGAGTCACGGTGCCGCTTCCGTCCTTGGTCAGGGTGCCGGTCCCGGTGCCGATAATGCCGGAAAGGGCCATGTTGCCGGCGCCGCCTACGGCGAGGTTTTGCCCGTTACCGGGCGAACCGAACTGAGTGGAGATTTTGCCGGAGATCGTGAGCGTGTCGGCGTCGGAGTTGATGCGGCTGGCGGAGCCCAGGGCCACGTCGCCAGTCCAGGTGTTGTTGCCGGAAATGTTCCGAAGCGCGCCGTCATCGGCCACGCCGGTGCCGTTCAGGGTGAGGGCTTCGGCGCCGGTAAAGGGGGATCCCACGGTGATGCCACCCTGCAGCTGCAGAGCAGCGCCCGAGGCGACGGTCGTGCCGCCAATGGCGCTACCGAGGGCGGTGTTACTTTGAATATTGAGGACGCCGGCGTTGATGTTGGTGGTACCGGTGTAGGTGTTGGCGCCCGAAAGCACGAACGTACCGGCGCCGGTTTTGGTGACACTGCCAGTGCCGGAGACGATGCCGGAAAATGTCGTGGAAGTATCGTTGGCGCCGGTCGTGAGTGCGCCGGATCCCAAGGTAATGCTGCCGGTGCCGGCGATGGAGCCGACCGTGGCAGAGAAGTTGTTCAGATCGAACGTGGGGACAGCCGAGGGGCCGCCAAATGGGCCTCCCCCGACTGTCACCGCCGTGCTGCTGGAAAGTACATTAGTGGCGCCAAGCTGGAGCGTGCCGGCGCTGATATTGGTGGCGCCGGTATAGGTGTTGGCCCCGGAGAGCACGAGGGTGCCGCTGTTGGTCTTGGTCAGCGAGCCGGAGCCGTCAATGACGCCGCTGATGGTGGTGATGGTATTCGCGGCTCCGGATACCGTGAGCGCATTGGAGCCCAACGAGACCGTGCCGTTGATGACCAGCCCGCCATTGTTGGTCCATGTCTGTGTGGCGGACAAGGCAATCGCGTTGTTGAACGTCTGGGTGTTGTAGGTGTCGAAATTGCTAATGCCGCTCTTATCGATCTTGAGGGTGTTGCCGGAGTTGAAGGTGAAACCGGTG
>PLMW01000085.1:22772-76703 GCA_003142615.1 Opitutia bacterium
TGACCGGCTTTGGCTGCAAACTGGAAGGTGGCTGTGGATAGTAGACTTTGCTCCTTTCTGATCTGGGAGAATGTAAAATACAACGTTGGCGCGCGCGAGGAGGAAAGTGAAAAACGGGGTAAAATATTTATTATTAATAGGGTTACGCCCTTGCTGGATAGTCGAAAGGCAGCCGGACCTGACTGCCAGCCAGCGGCGCGCGCGTCTTCCCTGACTTCGCAGCCTAGGCTGGCGCGGGCGGGTCTCACAGACCAAGCGATGTCTTGTAGATTCGCGGCACGCGCTTGGTCACGGAGCAGAGGGTCTCCCAAGGAATCGAGTCGGACCACGTGCTGAATTCAGCGATGCTGATCTCGGCCCCGCCCTGGCGGCCGACGAGCACGGCTTCGTCGCCACACTGCACGCCGGGCACATCGGTCGCGTCGACGATGGTCTGGTCCATGGTGACCCGGCCAAGCACGGGGCAGCGCCGTCCGCGAATGAGCACGTGGGCGCGATTGCTGCAGGCGCGGGCGATGCCATCACCATAGCCGGCGCAGAGGACGGCAACGATGGAGTCGCGATTCAGCGTGTGCGTGCGTCCGTAGCTGATGTCGGTGCCGGCCGGCAGCCGCTTCACCAGGCCGACGCGTGTGCGGAAACTGAACACGGGTTCGGTATGCACGCGTGCGAGCATCGAATGCGGGTGCGGCAGAATGCCGAACTGGAGCAGACCGACGCGCACGGCGTTGAACGGCTGTTCACCGTGCGAGGTTTCGAGGCCGGCGCTGTTGTCGGCATGGATGAGCAGGCGGCCGAGTTCGAGGCCGGGGCAACGGCGCAAGGCGGCGAGAAAGCGGCGGCGCTGCTCGTCGGTGAAGGCGGGATCCTCGTCGGCGCTGGAAAAGTGGGTGAAGGCGCCGTCGAGACGCACGTGGCGGGCCTTGCGAATATGCTCGTAAAGCTGCCCGGCCTGCTCGTGCCACACACCCAGGCGGCCCATGCCGGTGTCGATTTTCAAGTGCACGGCAACGACGTGGTCCGCGGCGCGTCCGATGGAGTCAAAACGGTCGACTTCGTCCGGAGTGGAGACCGTGGCGGTAAGGTCGTAATCGACGAGGTATTTGTCCTCCTCGGGCAGCAACGGACTCAACACCAGCACGGGCCAGCCGGGACCGAGTTCGCGGATGGCCGCCGCCTCGGTCACGTTGGCGACTGCGAAGAGATCGGCGCCCGCGTGCATGAGCCGGGCCACGGTTTGATGCAGGCCGTGGCCATAGGCGTCGGCCTTGACGACGGCGACGTATTTGATGTGGGGCGGTAGCGAGGCGCGGATCAGCTTCAGATTGCGTTCGAGTGCGGCGAGGTCGATTTCGGCCCAGCAGCGGAGCGGAAGTTGTGGGGCGGAGTGCATGGATCAAGAGACGGTTGGCCCGGGCGCCCGGTGGATCCGGGGCGTCCACGCGACATAGACGGAATCCTCGTGGAGAAAGGCGTCGGGCTGCGGCGCGGCCTGCAGCAGGTCGGCATCACCCTGGCGGCGCCACATCCCGGCCGGCGGGTAGGGAACCTCGCCAACGGCCCGCGGCGGCGGCGCCCAGACCCGGAACCCGGCCGGCATGAAAAGATCCCCGGGGGACTCCGCCAGCACGGCGCGGGACACCCGCTGCCAGGGGTGGACGGCCTGACCGGCGTCGACTTCGACCCAGTGCCAGGTGTCGCGGCGGGCATCGGCAATGACCGCAAAAGGCGGCCGCGTTCCGGAACTGCACAGGTCGTGCGCGACCAGTTCGAGACTGCGATAGGCGAACGCCGGCAGCGCCCGCGATCCCACCGTCTGCCAGGTGCGCAGCGCCATTGCCGCCGTCCGAATGCCAAGGATCGAGCCGGGGCCCTCGCAGAAGATGAGGGCGCCGAGGTCGCGCACGCCGGCGCTGGCCTCGGCCAGCACGGCATCCACGCATTCGAAAATGGCGATGCCGGCCTCCCGCCGCGATTCACGCCAGATCGCATCGGAATCACGCCGCCACAGTCCCGCGTGGACGCAGGCTGATGCGGAATCGATCAGCAGCACGACGCCGTGCGAGGCGACCAGCGAGTTCAGACTGGGCATGTCCGGTGAGCATGCGCCGCCGCACTCCGCGAGCAAGACTTTGGCGAACCCGGCCGGGCCGCCAGCCACGGCGGTTTTTCCCTGCGGAAAGAATCCAGCATTGACCGTCGGCGCGACCGTCCCGTAACGTGACCAATTCCGTTTGTCTCCACCCTTTTTTCCCAGCCCGCAGTGAACATCGAACTCAAAGACATCTCCGAAACGCGCAAAAGCCTCATCGTGTCCCTCGATAAGAACGAGGTGGATGCCGAATATCAGGCCGTGGTCGGCGAAATCACCCGGGTCGCGCGGCTGCCCGGGTTCCGTCCCGGCCGGGCGCCGGCCGAACTCATCGTCAAGCGCTTCGGCAAGGAGGTGCAGGCGGAACTCAAGAGCAAGGTCGTGGGCAAGGCCTACCGGGGTGGCCTCGAGAAGACGAAGCTCGAGGTGGTCAGTGTCGTCGAAGTCGCCGAGGGCAAGATCGAATCCGGCCTGTCCGCGGCCGTCACCTTCACGCTGGACGTTCACCCGCAATTCGTGCTGCCCGACTACCTCGGCCTGCCCGCCAGCGTCCGGCCCACCGAGGCGACCGAGGCGGAGGTCGACGCCGTCATCGAGAGCCTCCGCCAGGAACGCGCCGACTTCCGCGTCGCCGAACGTCCCGCCCGGAAGGGCGACTACGTCAAGCTGGCCTACAGCGGCACGATCGACGGCAAGCCGGTTGCCGAGCTGGCGCCGGACAAGCAGATCTACGGCAAGGTGCCCCAGACCTGGGAGGAGGTTGAAGGGGAGCAGGAGGGGCTCATCCCCGGCCTCGGCCGGCAACTGGCCGGCCTCAAGGCGGGTGATAAGAAGGACGCCGGCATCACGTTCCCGGCCGATTTTGCCGCCGTGCCCGCGCTGGCCGGAAAGGCCGTGGTCTATGCCGTCGAGGTGCAGGAGGTGCGCGAACGCGTGCTGCCGGCGCTGGATGCGGAATTTTTCAAGGCGCAGCAGGTGGAGAATCTCGACGCCCTCAAGGGCCAGGTCCGCCAGAACCTCAAGCTCCGCAAAGAATACGAGAACCGCCGCACCCAGCGCCAGCAGGTGAGCGACGCCCTCGCCAACAAAATCGAATTCCCGCTGCCGGAAAGCCTCATCGCCGCGGAGACGCAGGGCGTGTTGCGCCGCTTCATGGAGGAGCACCTGAGCCGCGGCGTGCCCGAGGCGGAGTTTGAGAAGAACAAGCAGGAGCTTTACGAGAATGCGCGCCGCGCCGCCGCCGGCCGGGTGAAAGTGCAGCTGCTGCTCGCGAAAATCGCCGAGAAGGAGAAAATCCAGGCCGACGAGCGCGATCTCGACGGCGCCATCATGCGCGAGGCGGTGCGCTCCAACCAGCGGCCGGAAAAAGTGGCCAAGGAGTTCGCCAAGGACCGCGACCGCCTGCGCACGCTCCAGCAGGCCATCGTTTTCGACAAGGCACTTGATTTCCTCGTGAGCAAGGCTACCGTCACGACGGCAGCGCCCAAGGCTTGAGCGATCTAAAATTCCCGTGAGCTACTACGTTCCATCCGTCATTGAAAACACCGGCCGCAGCGAGCGGAGCATGGACATCTATTCCCGCCTGCTGAAGGACCGAATCGTCTTCATCGGCACCCCCATCGATGACGGCGTCGCCAACCTGGTCATCGCCCAGATGCTCTTCCTCCAGATGGAGGATTCGAAAAAGGACATCTATCTTTACATCAATTCTCCGGGCGGGGTGGTGACGGGCGGCATGGCGATTTACGACACGATGAACTTCATGCAATATGATGTGGTGACCTATTGCATCGGCCAGGCCGCCAGCATGTCCACGGTGCTCCTTGCCGCCGGCAAGAAAGGCAAACGGTTCGCCCTGCCCAACAGCCGTATGATGATTCATCAGCCGACGGGCGGCGCGAGTGGGCAGACGGCCGACATTGCCATCGCCGCGCGCGAGATCCTGCGCTGGCGCCGCACGCTGAACGAGGCGCTGGCCCGGCATACCGGCAAGACTCCTGAGCAGATCGATAAGGATTCCGATCGTGACTACTACATGAGCGCGGAGGAGGCCAAGGCCTACGGCATTGTCGACCACATCGTCGCCTCTACGCGCGAGGCACAGACCCTCGTGGTACAACCCGCCGCCTGAATTCTTGGCGCGCCGGCAACCCACCGCCCCATCCGACATCCGCCATGGCCAAATCCTCCCGCATGACCCTGTGCTCGTTCTGCGGCAAATCGCAGACGGAGGTGAAGAAGATCATCGCCGGGCCGGGCGTCTACATCTGCGACTCGTGTGTCAACGTCTGCAAGACGATCATCGACCGCGAGGTCAAGACGCTGCCGGCCGAAAGCCGCCCCGCAATCCGTCCCATCAAACCCTCCGAGATCAAGAAGACGCTGGACGATTACGTGATCGGCCAGGAACACGCCAAGAAGGTTCTCTCCGTTGCCGTCTACAACCACTACAAGCGTCTGATCTTCGACGCCGGCCAGTCGCACCGTAATGGCGCGACGCTGGCGCCGGAGTTCTCCGACGTCGAGGTGGAGAAAAGCAACATCCTGCTGGTCGGCCCGACCGGCTCGGGCAAGACGCTGCTCGCGCGCACGCTCGCCCGGATCCTGGATGTGCCGTTTGCCATCTCGGATGCGACGACGCTCACCGAGGCCGGCTACGTGGGCGAGGACGTGGAGAACGTCGTGCTACGCCTGCTGCAGGCCGCCAGCTACGACGTCAAGAAGGCCGAGTGCGGCATCATCTACATCGACGAGATCGACAAAATCCGCCGGACCACGGAAAACGTCTCCATCACCCGCGACGTGTCCGGGGAGGGCGTGCAGCAGGCGCTGCTCAAGATTCTCGAGGGCACGGTGTGCAACGTGCCGCCGCAGGGCGGCCGCAAGCACCCCAACCAGGAATACATCCAGGTCAACACGTCCAACATCCTCTTCATCTGCGGCGGCGCCTTCGTCGGCCTCGAGCAGTTCGTGAAGAAACGCGTCGGTTCGCGCTCGCTCGGCTTCCACATCAACCCGGCGGACCACAACCTCACGCCGGAGGAGATGATGAAGATGATCGCACCCGAGGATCTCGTGCGCTACGGCATGATCCCCGAATTCGTCGGGCGCCTGCCGGTCGTGTCGGTGCTCGATCCGCTCACCGAGTCCGATCTGGTCCGCATCCTGCTCCGCACGAAGAATGCCATGGTCAAGCAGTATTCGAAGCTGTTCGCCATGGACGGCGTGCAACTCCGATTCACCCGCGACGCCGTGCGCGCCATCGCCGTCAAAGCCATCGAGCTCAAGACCGGTGCGCGCGCCCTGCGCGCCATCTTGGAAAATCTCATGCTCGAGGTCATGTTCGACCTGCCGCAGCGCGAGGACGTGATCGAGGTCGTCATCGACGAGAGCGTGGTCAAGGGCCGCCGCCATCCGGTGCTCAAGAAGGCCGCCAAGGCGGAGAAGAAGAACGCGGCCTAGGTGCAGGCCGGCCCCTGGTAAACGCGCCAGCCGCGGCCAGTGCCGCGGCTTTGCTTTTGGCTTCCGTCTGGTTGCGCCAAGGCCGGCTGGTTGCCTCTCCCCCGTCAACCCGGGCAACGGGCACGCCGTCGCTCACCAATGTGCGTAGTCGCCTTTTTCGAGCGAGAGGGCGAACGCGACGAACAATTGCACGCAGCGCTCCACATCCTCGAGATCCACGACCTCGCTCGGCGTGTGCATGTAGCGCAGGGGCACGCTGACGAGACCGGTTGCCACCCCGCCGCGGCCCATCTGGATGGCGCGCGCATCGGTGCCGGTCGGCCGCGGGTCCGCCTCGAGCTGGTAGGGGATTCTCAACCGCTTCGCGGCCTTGAGCAGCCGCTCGTAGATCTTCGGGTTGATGTTCGGGCCGCGACAGATGATCGGACCGCCACCCAGCTTGGTCTCGCCGTATTTGCGGTTGTCGCAATCGGGATGATCCGTCGCGTGACCGACATCGACCGCCACGGCGATGTGGGGGTTGACGGCATAAGCTGACGTCGTCGCGCCGCGCACTCCGATCTCTTCCTGCGCGGTCGCCACGGCGACGACCTTCGCGGCCAGTTTCTTTTTCGTGGCGGCGAGGCGGATGAGCGCCTCGCCCACGATGTAGGCGCCGACCTTGTTGTCGAAGGCCCGCGACGCACCGATGCTGCCGTGGATCAGTTCAAACTCGTGGTCATAGGTGGCCACGTCGCCGATCGACACGCGCGCCAGCGCCTCCTTCTTCGAACGGGCGCCGATGTCGATCCAGATTTCGTGGATCTCCGGCACCTTCTTGCGGTCATTCTCATCCATCAAATGGACGGCGCGCTTGCCGGTGACGCCCTTCAGCGGGCCGCGGGCGGTCTGGATGACCACCCGGCGGCCGGAAATGACCGTGCGGTCGTGGCCGCCGATGGTGTCAAAATACAGGAAGCCGTCCTTGTTGACGTAGGTGACGAGGAGGCCGAGCTCGTCCATGTGGCCGGCGAACATGAGCACCGGATCGCCGTCCGGATTGAGCGTGGCCAGGCGGTTGCCGAGTGCATCCCTGGCGTATTTGTCGGCGGCGGGTTTGACGTGGTGGTCAAACACCTTCTGCGCCTCGAATTCGTAGCCCGACGGTGAGCGGGCGTGGAGCAGCTCGGTGAGGAAGGCGGGGACTTCGTATTTCGGCATGGGTGACATATCTCACGCCAAGCCGCCGGGGCGCAAAGGAGAAAATTGCTTTGCGTCCGCGCGTCTTTGCGCGAGACCTCTCCCGTTCCCATGACCATCTATCCCGCCATCGACATCAAGGGCGGCTGCTGCGTGCGGCTCACGCAGGGGCGCGCCGACCAGGAGACCGCTTATGCGGCCAGCCCGGTCGCGGTCGCCGCGCAGTTCCAGGCGGCCGGCAGCGCGTGGGTGCACGTGGTCGATCTCGACGGGGCGTTTGCCGGCGAGCCGGTGAATCTTGCCGCCGTGCAGGCCATCGTCGCGCTTGGCTTGAGGGTGCAGCTGGGCGGGGGGCTGCGCACACGCGCCGCGGTGGAGCACGCGCTCAGGCTGGGCGTCAGCCGGGTGGTCCTCGGCACGCGCGCGGCCGAGAGCGCGGCGTTCGTGGCCGAACTCGTGCAGGCCCACGGCGAAAAAATCGCGGTGGGCATCGACGCCCGGAACGGCCGGGTGGCCGTGAAAGGCTGGGTCGACACCACCGACACCCTGGCGACGCCACTGGCCCGGCGCATGGACGCGCTCGGCGTGCGCACGCTCATCCACACCGACATCAGCACCGACGGCATGCTCACCGGCCCCAACTTCGCCGCGCAGGAAGCCATGCTGGCCGCGGTCAACTGCCGCGTGATCGCCTCGGGCGGTGTGAGCCGCCGCGAGGATGTAGTGCAGCTGGTGGAGATGCAAAAACGCCGTCCAAACCTGGACGGCGTCATCATCGGCAAGGCGCTTTATGAGCGCCGGGTGGAACTTGCGGACCTGCTTACGTTGGCGGGGTAAACAAAATATCTCTTCCGATCCGGGTGGCATCCGTTGCGGCGAATTCTCCGACTGGCCGGGAAGCATAGCCCAGCGGTTTCAGGATGCCGAAGATGCCGTCAGCTTCCTGCGGACTGTGCAGCGCTGTCAGGAGAATCGGCCGCTTGCTGCGCACAACCTCCTTCATGCCGGCCAGCGCGCGATGGCCGTGTCCCTCCACGTCAATTTTGACGAATTCCGGAGGACGCAGGTCATGGGCGGCGACCAGTTCGTCCAGCCTGAGTGTGGGCACGGCGACCGGCGCACAGGCGTGGGTGCGCGTCTCCCCATCATAGGGAAGATGAGTGGTGGTGCTGTTGAGGTCACCGTAAGTATAAAGTTCCATCCGGCCGGTTTGATCGGACGCCGCCGCCGCGTAGATCTTGAGCCAGGAAAGACGGTTCAGACGCCGATGGTAGGCCAGTCGGCGAAAACTGAGCGGATTGGGTTCAAAAGCCGCCACCTCGCCCTTCGGACCGACTCGCTGGGCCAGGCCAATACTGTAGAACCCGAAGTGAGCACCCAAGTCCCAGCAGTTCCAGCCGCGGATGTCGCCAAGGCGCACGAGGGCGGTCTGAACGGCTGGCTCATAGGTTCCGCGCCAATAGGAAGTCCAGGGATAAAGTGACCACCAGGCCCCGGACGTGAAACCCCGGCGCACCCGCACCGGCAGCCAGCCCAGCCCTGTCGCCGAGAAAAACCGTCCGATGACGCGTTGCAGCGGAACAGTCATGGGCTCCGCACCTGATCGGCGATCGCCTCCAGCGGGTAGGTGATGATTTCCGCGAGGGTGGGGTGGTACCACGGTGCGCGAAGCAGGTCGAACACCGTGGCGCGCATCGCCAGCGGCCCGCTGAAACAGTGGATGAGCTCGCCGGCGTCCCGGCCGACGATCTCTGCGCCCAGGATCCGTCCGCGCACCGGTTCGGCAATGACCTTCACGTAACCGTAATTCGCCTCCATGAGGATGGACTTGCCGTGATCGTTGAAGGGATAGGAGGCGCTCAGGTAACGCCGGCCTTTCGCCTGGAGATCGCTTTCCTGCACGCCGATGGTGGCCAGTTGCGGCTCCGTGAACACGACATTGAGCAGGAGGGAGTAGTCGACAGGCTTGATGCCTTTGACGCCGAAGGCATGCCGCGCCGCCAGTTCGCCCTGCACGACGGCGAGATGCACGATGTCGTGCGGCCCGCAGACATCGCCGGCGGCATAGATGTGTTTCTGGGAGGTCCGCTGCCAGCGGTTCACAATGACGCGACCCTCGCCGCCGGTCTTCACCCCGGCGGCGTCGAGTCCCAGCCCGGCGGTGTCGGGTTCGCGGCCCAGGGCGTTGAAAAGATGCCGGGCGCGCCTGGTCACCACCTTGCCGCCGTGCGCGAAGGCCACGGTGAAACCGCGCCGTTCATGGGTGATCCGCCGGATGCTGGTGCCGGCGAAAACCTCGATGCCCTCGTCGCGGAAGGCCTGCTGCAGCACGCCGCCGGCCTCGGCAGAATGATCGCGCAGAATATGCGGACTGCGCTGGACGAGCACCACGCGTGCACCGATGCGATGCAGGAACTGCGAGAGCTCGCAGGCCACGATGCCGCCGCCAAGCACGATCACACTCGCGGGGACGAAATCGAGGTCGAGCACGTCGTCACTCGTCCAGAACGGCACGTCCCTCAAGCCCGGCACCGGCGGCACGCTGACCTTGGAGCCGGTGGCGATGAGAAAGCATCGGCCGCGCAGCCGGACACCGTCCGCCAGCACAAGGGTGTGGGCATCGACAAACCGGGCGCGGCTGCGATAAAGATCGTAGCGCCCTGCGGTGAGCTGTTTAACCCGATGGGCGGCGAAGTCGCCGATGATCCTTCGCTTCCGGGCCTGGATGGCCGGCATGTCCGCCCCGGCGCGCGGAATCCTCAGGCCGAAAGCACGGCCTTGCCGCGCGAGGTGCAGCACCTCGGCACTGTAAAGCATCGTTTTCGACGGCATGCAGCCGCGCAGGATGCACAGTCCGCCGAGGATCTTCGCGCCGTCAACGATGGCGACGCGCTTGCCGAGTGACGCGGCGACCCGCGCCGCGTTGAAACCGGCGCTGCCGCCGCCGATGACGATAAACTCGTATTGTTTCACAGGTACAAGATGACCACGGATTTCACGGATTGGCACGGATGAGAGCAAAGAGCCATCCGCGCCAATCCGTGAAATCCGTGGTCAAGGTGATTCTGCGTAGTCACCGCCCTTTCCCAAACAGCATGATATGGATCGTCTTCAGGACGATGGAGGCGTCGAGGGTGAAGGAGAAGTAGCGGATGTAGTAGAGGTCGTATTCCAGCTTGCGCAGCGTGTCGTCGAGGTTGGCCCCGTACGGATAATTCACCTGCGCCCAACCGGTGATGCCGGGCTTGACGAGATGCCGGAAATGGTAGCAGGGGATTTCCCGCTCGTAGCGTTCGACCAGCCGGATCCATTCGGCGCGGGGGCCGATGAGGCTCATTTCGCCGCGCAGCACATTCCAGAGCTGGGGGAACTCGTCGAAGCGCATGGCGCGCAAGAGGCGCCCCGCGCGGGTGATGCGGGGGTCGTTCGGCTGCGTGTAAAGGGCGCCCTTCACCTCGCCGGGACGCATGGTGCGAAACTTGTAGACTTGGAAGGTCGCCCGGTTTTTTCCCACCCGCGTCTGCAGGTAGAAAACGGGGCCGCGGTCCTCCAGCCAGACCGCGGCGGCGCACAGCAGCAGCAGCGGCGAAGCCAGCACCAGGCCCAGCAGGGAGAGCACGATGTCGGACAGCCGCTTGAGCCGCTCAAATACGGGATCGCGCGCGCTCTGGAAGCCTTCCTGGAAGAGCCAGGTCGGATTGAGCCGGTAGAGGGGAATCTTGCGCCAGTAAACCTCGTGGAAAAGCTCCAGCGTGTAGGTGGTGGTGCCGGAGAAGTGCAGCTCCATGAGTTTTTCCGACACGGCCAGCGGCAGGTCGCGGCTGGTCTCATGCAGGACGATGGCTTCGATCCGCCCCGCGTATCTGTCCAGGAGCGGCAGCAGCTGAGTGACGGCGTGCATTTCCAAGCCGACGAAGGGAGTCATGCTCTCGTGACTCCTGGCATCGGTCGCGACAAAGAGCACCTCCTGGGTTGTGCGGTTCTTCTCGCAAGCTTCCTTGAAGGCGACGCAACTGGCCTGGCTGCCGATGAAGATGAGGGACCGCTGCTGGTGTTCGCCCGCCACGCGCAGCGCCAGCCAGCGCCGATAACTGAGGGTGGCGGGCACCAGGACCACGAAGCTCAGCGCGATCACCGCGCGGGACGATTGCAGCGAGTACTGATCTTTGATGAAGACAAAGGTCACCAGCAGCATCAGCAGCATGCCGGTCATCAGGGCGATGGTGTGCTGGCTCGTGTAGGAGGCGCTGAGCATGTCGGTTCGCGCCGAGTAGCCATCGATCAAATGGACCGCCAGAAAGAAGACGGCAAACGGGCCCAGCAGCGGTGTGACGGCGAAAATGCCGGCATCCTGCACGCCGCGCAGCCAGCCCACAAAGTGAAAGACCAGCACCACGCACAGAAAATCCAGCAGCAGCAGGAGCAGCGCGATCAGACGGCGGTCGGTCATGAACGGAAGGATTATGCCGGAGATATGACGGTTCCGGCAAGCCCCGACAGGGTCGGGCGGACCTGGCCGGTCTCCAGCAGTTGTGCCCAGGCGTGGAGCGCGGCCGCCAGGCCGCCCGTTTCACGCGACCAGCGTGCCGCCGCCTGGGCCATGGCCATGCGACGGTCCGCATCCGCCCGCAGTTCACGCAGGGCGGCGACGAGCGCCGCAGGATCGTCGGGGGAGATCACAAGGCCGACGCCGCGCTGGCGGACGCTTTGCGCCAGCTCGCATTGCGGTGAACCGACGAACACCACGGGCCGCGCCACCGCCAGAATACCATAAAGCTTGCTCGGGAAGACGCAGCGTTCGCACCCTGCGCGCAGCGTTACGAGATGAACATCGCCGACTGACAGGCTTTCGGAAAGCCGCGACCGCGGTTGCGGCGGCAGGAAACGGACATTACTGAGCCCCTGGGTCCGCGCGGTGGCCTCAAGTGCGGGACGTCGCGGACCATCGCCGATGAAAAGAAACACGAGATCGTGTTCGTCACGCAGTAGCGTCGCGGCGGCGAGCACGGGTTCGAGGATATGCACCCGCCCGAGGTTGCCCGAGTAGGCGACAACAAATTTGTCGGCGACCCCCCAGGCATGGCGCAGTTCGTTTTGGGCGGGCGGCACGGGGGCCAGCGTCTCGCCGCCGGGCGCCCAGTCGGGAATCACGCGCAACCGGGCGGACGCCACGCCATGTTCGGCGACAAGCGAAGCCATGTCCTGGCCGATGGTCACGCAGAACTCGGCCTGGCGCCACGCCCGGTCGCGCCAGCGGATCCAAGGCGCGCTGAGGCAAGGGAGCCACCAGTTACGGGCAACGGCAAAAGCGACCTCAGGGTGAATGTCCTTGATGAGGTGGATGAGCCTCGCATTCCGTCGGCGGGCAACCGCCGCGGCGATCGGCGCGAGCGACGGGGGGTCAGTCAGCGCCACCAGCCAGTCGCCGGGGGCCAGCTCAGACTTCAAACGGTGGCGGAGCGCCAGGGTGAAGGCGGTGTAATCGAAGGCTTTGCCGGCGAGGCTCCGGCTTCGCCGCTGCGGGCTGCCCACGCGGGTGATTGTTACCCCGTGGCGTTGCTCGTGCGCAGAGCTGTCCGGTGACGCCCGGGCGTTCCGGCTCGTGACCACGGTGACGGGCCATCCGCGGGCGGCCAGGCCCTCGGCGAGGTCGACGAGCAGCTGCGCCGTCGCCTGTTCATCAGGCCAGTAGAACCGGTTGACGAAAACCACGCGCGGACGTGCCGGATCGCTGCTCATGGCGCTGCTTGGCTTCGCCGGCTGGCGCGCTGCTGTTTGATCTCGCTGTTGGCAAAGCCCTCGTAGCGTGACAGCAGCCGGCAGTAGCGGTAGCCGGGACCCCCATCGAGAAATCCGCCGCGCAGCAGGTATTGATAGATGAAGCGCAGGGCGGGCCGGCCGGGCAGATGATAACTCAGATACTTCAGGGCGCGGCGGCGCGCCAATGCCGGTCCCGCCAGCAGGGCGCGAAAGTGCCGTCCACTCCCGGGACCAGCCGCGAGAAAGGCCGCGGCCTCCTCCCGGGCATAGCGGCGGTGTTTGGTGAGCCATCCGTCGACGCCATCCGCCGAGAGGTCGTGCAGATAATTTGTGCGCAGGCGGCCCATGCGCATGGACGGCGCCTCGCGCTGGCCGTGCCCCGCCTGCACAAACTCGAAGCCGCGCGCCTTGACGAAGCGCGCCTGCCAGGCCGGATAGTCCGTACAATGGGGAATCCAGCGTCCCTCCCAAAGCACGCGCGGCGCTGCATAACAGCCATCAAGCGGCTCATCCCCCCGATAGGCCGCGCACTCGGCACGCAGTTCCGCCGTCATCTGCTCGTCGGCGTCGAAATGGAACACCCAGGGATGCCGGAACTCGATCGCCCGGTGTGCGTGATTGCGCTGCTGCGCGAAGTTCTCGAACGGGTTGACGAACACCCGCGCGCCCGCCTCCCGCGCGACGGCGACCGTGCGGTCGGCCGAACCCGAGTCGAGCACGACCACGTCATCACAGCCCGCCACCGACGCGAGGCAGGCCGACAGTTTGCGCTCCTCGTTGAGGGTCAGGATGAGGACGGAGAACATGACGCGGAAATCAGGCGTCGCCCAAGGTGAGCTTGTGATAGCGCAGCGCGGTGAAGAAGCAGAGCCAGAAAGTTTCCATCACCGCGGGGTTGGCAAAGGGGAATTCCACAACGGCATAAAGCGCCAGCAGCCCGCAGCCGGCCAACAAATACCCTGACACCGCCCCGGGCGGCCCCAACCGCCAGAGACTGGTCAATGGCACAACCCCCATCAGGACGATGAGCACGGTGCCGGCCAGGCCGACCTCCGCCAACGCCTGGAGCCAGTCTGAATGAGCTTGGGCGTAGAAGGGCACCCATCCCTCCACCGACACCTGCTGGTTGTAGATCTGGAAGACGGTCGCATAGGACCCCAGTCCCCAGCCAAACCAGATTTTCTCGCGCGCCATGCGCCACGTGTCGGCATAAAGCTGCTCGCGCCCGCCCAGATTGCCCCGCAGACGAATCTCTTCAATCTGTTCGCGGGTTTTGTTGACGCGCGTCTCGATGACGGGCCGGCCCAGCAGATATATGCCGCCGAGGCCGACGAGAAACACGACCACGGCCACCGCCGTAGGCACCGTCAGCGAACCGCCGTCCGCCTGACGTTTGCGGCGCAGGCGCCACAACCAGTGAACCAGCGCGCCGGTCAGGAGCACCAGCATCAGCACCGTGCACGAACGCGAGGTGCTCAACGGCACCGAGGCCGCCATAAAAAGCGTGGCGACGAGGCCGAACAGCGCGGGCGAGTGCCGCCGATCATGGTGATCGGTCCGGTGCGCATAGTGGAAGAGCAGGCCGAGGGCGGCCGCGGTGGAAAGCAGGATGAACGCGCCCCAGTGATTGTGATAGATGAAGCTCGCGAAGAAGGCTTCGTTGGGCGAGGGCTGCAGCCCAAAATACAGGCCGGGCGCGCGGGCCAGTTTCTGGAACGTGCCCATGACCGCGAGCAGCAGGGCGTTGACCGTCAGGATGAACAACAGGGCGCGCAGCAACCGACGCCGGGTCACGACCAGCGCAAGGTTGAAACAGGTCAGATAGATCGCGTTGAACTGCCACAAGGCATGGAGCGACACCACGGGCAGCGCGGAGCTGGGCCAGCCAGCCTTGGTCCCGCCGAGCACAAGCGCATCTGCGCCGCCGACGAAGGCGTGGGTAAAGCTGGGATTGAGTGTGCCGGCAAAAACCAGCACGTCGAAAAACATCAGCGGCCAGAGCCAGTGCAGGGCCGAAGGCAGTTCGTCGCGGCGTTCCAGTCGACGCAGGCAGGCCGCCGCCATGATCGGGAAAGCCAGGCTGCCCCACCAGCCGATGATGAGGCGCGCCAGATTCGTCTCGCCGCCGAAATCCCAGGTGGTGAAGAGAACCAGTCCGGCGACGTGGATCAGGGTGAGAAGCTCCAGCCGGCTGGGGCGGTCGTCGTCCCGCTGGCCGGTCTGTCGGGCGGGTTCCGCCGTCAAAAGCGGTCGGGGAGTCTTTCCTGCGGGCGTCATGAGGCCGTGTTTGCCAGCCGGTCGTAAAACTCAGCCAGCGGACGCGCTGCCTGTTCCCATGAATACCGGGCCAACACCCAGTCGCGGGCCCGGGCGCCGCGCTGCTCCAGCCGGTCGGTCGATTCCGCGATCGCCTGTCGCAGCGCCGGGCCATAATTTTCCCACGGCACGCACCAGCCGGCGTTCTGTTCGGAGAGTTCCGCCCACGGCGTGGAGTCGGTGACCAGCACGGGGACACCCCACGCCATCGCCTCGGCGACAACCATGCCGAAATTTTCGGAGTGGGAGGGCAGCAGGAACAGCGACGCCACGCCATAGGGCGGCGGACGGTCGCTGCCGTCGAATACCGCGATCCGCTCCTGCGCGGCATGCCGCTGCACGTAGGCGGTCAGGCTTTCCACAGTGTACTCCTGCGGAATGCCGGCGACGAGGAGCAGCCACTCCCTGGGCGCAATGTCGATCCAGAGGTCAATCAGTTCGAGAAGCCGCTTCTTGCGGTGAAAACGCGAATAGAACACGGCCACGGGGCGTGCCGCGACGGCGGGACAGAGTTGCGTCCAGACCTCATGCGCGCGGGTCAATTCCTCGGCGGAGGGAGCTTCGACACCGTTGGGTGCCACGCAGACGGGCTGCGAAAAGCCGCGGCGGCGGATGTCGTCGGCCTCAGCCGCGCTCGTGGCATGCCAACCATGGGCCTGCGTGAACGCGCCGGGGTGCACCAGCCGGGAGGCGAGCCATTTTTTCCAGCGCCGGTGCCGCCACGACCAGTCGCTCAGCATGCCGCGGGGTGAGATCACCAGGCGCGCCCCGGTCGCGCGCGCGGCCCGGCAGGCATAGTGGAGCGTGCGCAGCCAGAGCGCATGATGATGGAGGCAGTCATAGGCGTGCTGCCGGAGGTGGTCCTGCAGGTCCGACGAGGCGCAAAGAAATTCTGGACGGTCGCGGCGGAACTGCAGCACGCGCAGCCGGCCGTCCTCCGCCGCTGCAGTTTCATTCCCCGGCCGGGTGGCCAGCAGATCGACCTCGTGACCGAGCCGGCTGAGAGTCGCCGCCAGCCGTTGCACGGACTTGCTGGGTCCACCGTGCTTCTCCTCGAGGCTGGGGACAATCTGGGCAATTCTCATTCGTTCAGACCGGAGGAGGGCGGTCCTTGATCGGCCGGCAGGGGTGTCCGGCGCACACCGTGCGCGGCGGCAGGTCCTTGATCACAACCGAGCGCGCACCGACGACGCACAGTTCGCCCACGGTTACCCCCGGCCCTACGAAGACATCGGCGCCGAGCCAGGCGTTGCCGCCGATGGTAATAGGTTTGGCCACCAGCGGCATGTCCCAGCGGGTGTGGTCGTGCGTGCCGGCGCAAAGATGGCAGTACTGGCTGAGATTCGCCCCATAACCGAGCGTGATGCGGGCGAGGTTGTAGAGGTTCACATGTCGGCCGACCATGGCGCGCGGCGCCAGCGTGAGCTTCCACGGAAAATAAATCCGCACCGAGGGAAACACCACCACGCAGCCGGGCGCGGGAATATCGGCTCCGAACGCCTTCAGCAGCCACGCGCGCCACCAATGCCAGGGACGCGGGCTCCAGCGGAAAAGAGTCGCCTGCACGAGCGCCCACAACCACTGGAGCAGCACCTCGCGGATGGAATACGGTGTGACGCAGCCCTGACCCAGATAAGGGGGTGTATCCGGCATTGCAGAAATCAGGATTGCCGACGGACCGCCGGCAGCAATGTTGAAAAATCCTCCAGCATCCGCCCGGCAAAATCGGGATAGTCGTATCGGTGGACAGCGGCCCGGGCCGCGGCAGCCAGCCGAATCCGCCGGGAAGTATCGGACAACAAGCCGGCAAGGGCAGCCGCCAATTGTCCGGCCGCGTCTGCAGCCGTGTGATCAAACACCACGCCAGTCTCATCCGGACGCACAAAGTCGGTGAAACTGCCGAGTCGCGACACCACGGGCACGGCACCCGCGGCCATGGCCTCGGCCACGGCCACGCCAAAAGTCTCGCCGCGCGCGGCCAGACTGGGGTAACAGAAGATGTCGATCTGCCGATAAATCGCTGCCAGGCGCTCCTCCGCAAACACCGGCTCGAGAAGACTGAATCGTTCGGGCGGGAGCGATGCGGCGAGCTGGCGTTCGAGTTCGGCACTGAACTCGCGGCCCGAGCCCCCACGCGCGACGTCCGCCGGGCCGCATATAAGGACACGCCAGGATGATTGCGCGGTGTGTTCGGCGAGTCTTGCCAGGGCCGCCACCATCAGTTCCAGGCCCTTTTCCCGATGCAAACGGCCGATGTATCCGATGGTCACGGGCGTGCCGGTCGGAAGCGGCGGCCGTGGCTGGGCAAGTTGGTGCCAGTTGATCGGGTAGCCGAAAACCCGGAGGACGGAAGCCAGCCGTGGATTTTCCGCGACGATGGCGGTTTGCATCGCGGAACTGACCGCCAGCACACGATCCAACCGGCGATAGAGGCGAAACTGCCCTTTGGGCATCCGACCCGGCATAATCACCACTTGCCCGGCGGCACGCCGAAACGTGCCGAGCCAGACGGGCAGAGCCACACAATTGACAATGGTGATGTCGGCCGGCGGCAGTGTGCGCCACACGCGCAGGCTCCACAGCAGATCAAACAAGAGATTGCGGAGCAGATGGGGGGTATGCGCATGGCCGCGCAGCCGCAGATGGCGCACGCCGTCACGGGTCTCGGCCTCCGGCAGCCCGGGCCAGCAGCGGGATAACACGGTCACCTCATGCCCGCGGGCGGCGAACTCGCGAGAGAGGCCATACCAGGTTTTTTCCGTCGCCCCTCCAGCCAGGGGCGGCACGGGCAGGAAGAAGCCCATGGCTATGTTGATCTTCATGGATTCGGCGCCGGGGGGCGGATGGCGGCGAGGGCGCGCAACAGTCCTTCGGTCGACTGCACGTAGGTGTAACCGGCGATGCGCGCGGCCACGCGAGCACGCCAGCCGGCGGCGTCACGGCTGAGCGCCTTCAGCGCCTCGTTGAGTTTCAGTTTCAAATGTGCCGGGTCGCCGGCGCGGAAGACCCAGCCCGTGTCGCCATCGGTGACCAGGTCGCGCTGACAGCCGACGACATCGCTCACGAGGCACGGTCGGCCCATGTGCATGGCTTCGTTGACGGCGAGGCCCCATGTCTCGGAGTTGCCCTGCGAGGGCAGCACAAAGAGATCGGCGAGCAGGTAGCGCGCGGGCATTTCGCTCTGGTTGGCGAAGGGAAGGAAGCGCACATCCGCGTCTGGCGTCTGGGCGGCACGCGCCTGCAGGGCGGTTTTCTCTTCGCCTTCGCCAACGAAAAGCAACGTGGCATCTGGCCGCGGCGCCGAGAGGAATGCCTCCAGCAACGCGAGCGGCTGCTTGCGCGGCAGAAACTTGCCGGCGAAGAGCACCACGCGACGTCCAGGCGCGAGACCCAGGTCGGCGCGCAGACGGCCGGCGGCATCCTGATGGACGGGCAGGTGCGGATCAAAATGCTCGTGGTTGACCGCATGCGGCGCGAAATGCAGGCGGTCAGCCGGCACCCCGAAGGTTTCGAAATAGGCACGGTTGGCGGCGCCGACATAAGTGACCGTCGCAAACTGACGGTAGAGCGCGCCCAACACGAGGCGTTTGAGCAGCGCCGGCCGCGGCTGGCCCAGCAGGTGGGAATCGCCACGGAAGACAAGCGGGACCCCCCACCGACGGCACCACGCGATGGCCCGGAGATGCGCAGCATAGCGATAGCCGAAAAGAAGCACGGCATCAGGCCGCCAGATTGCGAGGCGGGCCAGGAGCGCGGGATTGCGCAGCCCCCAGAAGTGTTCGGTGCCCGGCCGGGCGGCACGGTTGGGGACGAATTCGGAATCATAGCCTGCCAGCAGGTCGACATCCCAAGCGAAGGGCAGGCCGAATTGGGGATCGTGCCGGGTCGTGACGCCGAAGTCCCAAAGATAGAATACCCGGAAATCAAGCGTAGTATGGGTGCGCAGCCAGCGGAACCACGGACTATAGTACTGCGTGGGATGCGAGAGAATGATGGCAAGCCGGGTCATGCGGCGCGCTTGTTCGGGATCGTGAGCTGCCTAGGAAGCCGGGGTCCCAGTCGTTGCCCGGAAGGCGAACGGGATGCCGATCACCACCACCGCCGCCTGAAACAACGAGGTCAGCCAGGAGGCCATGACAAGTTCCACCTGGAAGCTCCAGGCGGTGAGAAGAATCAGGAAGAGTCCCATCGCGGAAAACTGGGGTGCATCCTGGCCCAGCAGACTGAGGCGCTTGAACGCCCAGCCGAGCACCAACCCGAGCACGACAATCCCGAGGTACCCAAAGTTGGCGTAGGCCTCGCACAAAAACCCAAAGGCAATGGAAACACTCTCCGCTGCTTCCTCGTCCAGCAGATTGAGGTAAATAGCCAGGCGGGCATTGCTTTGGTGGGGACTGGGCTTGTTGGGCCAGAGGATGCGCGGCACGATCTGGGCGGGAATATCCTTGTAAGTGTCGCCGTTAAGAAAAGGCTGGTAGTCGGGGATCCGATCGATGGTCAGGCAGAGCATTTGAAACAAGGCGGCGCGCTCCATCAGATTGGCGGTGAGCGATTTTTTCTGTTCCCCCGAATGCCCGGAGGGAGTGAACCCGAGGTTGATCCACTGTTCAAAGAAGGCGGGCAGCTCAACCAGGGAGGGATGGGTTGCCTGATCGCCGCGCCAGTAGACATCGCGCATGGCGGCCTTGCCATGATGCAGCAAGGCCACCAGGGGAAGCGTGACAAGAATGACGATGATGGGAATGCGGCGGCTGGTGGTCACATAGCCGATCAAGGAAAGAATGATGAGCGAAATGCCGTTGATCAGGTAAAGGTCGGAAAAGAGAAAGACCATCTGCAGCGTCAGATTGAGACAGTAGGCAATCTTGGCGTTTCTGCCGAGCTGACCTTCCCCCCAGCGCCGCGCCTGGATGAATGAGCAGATGATGCCCAGACCGATGAAGACAGCCCGCAGAATGGGGGCGAGATTCCACGGGATCAGCGTCGTGAAACCTGCCACATAGAGGTAGAGAGTGTTCAGCCACAAGCCCGTCTGGGCCCGATGCAGCACCTTTTCCGGCAGGAGTGACTCGGTGAGGAGCGGGTGTCGGGCGCGTTCTCCGCGCGTGGCGAAATAGGCCATGATCGCGGGTAACTGGAAGGCAATGACGGCCAGCCCGGCGTTGCTCACAATTTTGTCCGAGAACGAGAAAACGTCTTCCTGACCGATAAGCATGGGAACGGCGTAGAAATTGATCTCGGTCAGCATGAAGATCTCGAAGACCGGGAAATAAGGCCGGGAGAGTCGGGCCCATTGCAGCGCCGGCAGGGCCGCCAGCACCAGCATCCCCAGTCCCAAGGCGATCTCCAACGGATCCTTGAGGGGTGTGATGTAGGCCAGATAAGCGCCGACGGCCACGACCGCTGCCACGCCCAGCCTGAAGAGCCTCTGGCTGGAGGCGCGGGCAGCGGGTGCAACAGCGGGTGTGGGGAGCGGCGGGGACATCAGATTGGCACAAGGTCAGGGAATTGCATGGCCTCGATCGGCAGCAGGAGCGCGGCTGCTTCTACTCCCGCGCGCGGCCTCGGTGCAACATTGGCGAAGAAAATCCGCCAGATGGCGCGTCATGCCCTCGCTGCCATGCTCCTTGCGCCACGAGGCGGACACCGGCGTGGTCGGCGGAAGCGTTTCCTCCGCCAAGAGTCGAAGCCAAGCGCCGATCGTCTCGATGGCATCAGGCGAATGGGCCGGAGTGACACCCCACTCGAGCAGGCGGCCGGCCAGGCTGGTTTCGGGGGATGCGATCGTCAGCAGGGGTTTTCCCATCCAGAGGAGATTGGCCAGTCGCGAAGGAACATATCCCGGATCATCGGAACCCACCGCCAGCAGGGCGTCACCCGCCAGCATCCAGCGAAGCGCTTCATAATATCCCACGCGCGCCGGCTGTTCCTCCACAAGGTCGGCAACCCCCGCCGTCTGCGCCAAGGGCAGCACCGATGGAAGGGCGTCGGCCGCGTAGGATGTGCCGATGAAATGGAAGCGAAGTTTACCGGCGGCGGCCGCGTCCTCGTTCCGGAGACGCGCGAGGGCGGCACAGAGTCCCGCGACCGACCGGCGCATGTAGGGTCCGACCGCCCCGATCGCGACCACATGTTTGAAACCCGGCTGGAGGGAAGGCAACCGGGAAGGCCCCTGGACGGCCAGCCGGGCCAAGTCGGTGTCAGCCGCGGGAAAGGGAAGCACCAGGCTGCGGCGACGGTCGAACCACGGGTATCGCGCGGCGAAGTCATCCAGATAGCGTGCCGACACGCTGACGATACCCGCAGCCTGACGCAGGACATGCGGTTCGTCGTGCAGGGCCCGCCGGCGCGCCAGGCGATATTTCCAGCCTCCCGGTGGCCGGGGGGCGCCGGGTTTTTCATAATAATCCGTCACCCAGGGATCCTGGAAGTCCAGCACGTAAGGCACACCGGTGCGTTGAAGCCACCACGGACCAAGCGGCAGCACCCCGAACTGGGAGGTGGAGAAGAGCACCAGATCAAATTGATGGCCGGTCAAAAGTCGGACGCCGGCGCGGCGCAGGGCTCCGCGGGCACGCCAGCTCAAACTGCCGACGCCCAGACACCGCATCAGTTGCCGCGGCCACGCTCTCACCCGGTGCACGGGCACCTCGCCGGGTATCGAATCCAACAATTCCGGTTCCTGCGGCGCCTCGACATCTTCGCCCTTCACCGCCAGCACCTCGACCTTCCAGCCGCACGCCTCCCAATGCGGCAGGCTCAATCGTGCGCGATGGGAGTCAGGGGCGTTGGCCGGGGCAAACCCCGGGGAAACAATCAGCAACCGGCGGATTTGAGTTTGGGACGTCATTGCGGCTGATCAGTTCGCCCGGCCGGCTGCATGACCTTCACATCCCATGTCTGTCCCCGGGCATTGGTCAGCGTGGTGCTCTCCAGCGTGCGCAGGTGCCGCGCCAGCCGCCGCCAGAGGGCCTGCCAGTGCCCGCAACGAAAGTACGAGACGATCACCTGCCCGCCGGGCTTGAGGAAGGGCAGGAACGCCGCCGTCAACGCACCCGGGTCCCATGCATAGCCGAGACATTCGCTGAAGATGATCACGTCGAACATTTCCTTGGGCCGCCATGTGGTAAAGTCGCCCTCAACAAACTCGCAGCCTTTCAACCCCCGCGTCCGGGCGAGACGGATTCCTTCGGTGGAAAAATCCACTCCGAGGTAGCGGCGGCACGGGTAGGGCTGGAAAAGTTGAGCCAGCTCCCCGCTGCCGCAACCCACGTCCAGCACGGCGTGATTTTGGTGCAGCTGGCTGACGGTCACCACGATGACGGCCTGGCGGGCCAGTTCGGGAGGCTCGTGGAAATGACGCCACGCACCGGAAGCGTATTCGGCATCGGCGGCCTCCCGGGGTATCGGGCGGCCATGGCCGGACGGAGCGTCAATATATTTGTACTTGAGACGGGAGAGCAGGTCGGGGCGGAAGATTTTATTTAACATGTGGAGTCAGCTGACCGGCCCCGGGGGAGACGGGGCTGCGTTTTCAGGCGGGTTCAGGTCAAAATGAAAGAAATATTCGTCCCGGCCGTGAAACACCTGCTGCAGTTCCGGTGGGATGACCGGTTCCTTCCATGGGTCCAGCGGCTGTAATTGGGAGCGGTAGCGGGTCATGGCACGCTCCTTGATCAAGTGGTAGTCCTCCAGCGGATGCCGGTAATACCGCCCCGCTTGGAAGAGATGCTTGAGCAGGAGGAAGGGATTCCACCACGACCAGATCGGATATTGCCACACGGTTGGACGCCGGTGGGTGCGTTGCAGGGATTCGCGCACGAGGTTGAAGACTGCGTCGTGCTCCGTGCTGCCATCGGGACAGCAGGGCACAAAGATCTCCGCCGGCTGGAGTTGGTCGACGAGGCGCCCGATGCGCGTGATCAATGTTTCGCGGCTGGAGGGCTCCAGCCACGCCAGGGTGCCGTCAGCCGCATCCAAAAAATGCATGGCATTGGTTTCAACCCCCAGAATGGCCAGCGCTTCACGAGCCTCGGCGCACCGCCGGGCCGCCATCTCGACCGGTCCGATCTGTGGATGCCCGGGATGAGATGCACTGCCATCCGTGATGAAAACCACGTGCACGGGCAGGCCCTCGTAACGTTTATGGGCGATCAGGCCGCCGCAGCCCAGGGTTTCATCGTCTTGATGCGGAGCGAAAACAATGGTGACACCGGCTTCAATCGGCAGGGTCCGCGCCAGTTTGGACAGCATCTGCCGATAAAGCCAGACCGCCGCAAGGCGGGTGAGTCGTTTGGCCCCTTTGTAGCCGGCCCGCCAAAACGGCAGCAGGATCAGGACGAAGAGGAGGGCCAGGCGCATGGAAGATTCACCGGGAGGGGGCACCGGCGAGTGCGCGGTCCACCGCGGTGAGCAGGTGGTGCTGTTCGCGCTCCCAGCAAAACTGCGTTTCGGCGGCGCGGCGGGAGGCAGCCTGCATCTGGCGCAGCCGTGGTCCATCTGTCACGAGTTCAGTCAGCCGTTGTGCCTTGATGGTGGTCTCGTGGGCCGCGACCAGCAGACCCGCGTTGGGCGCGGCCTGCATGGCTTCGGTCTGACCGGCGGTATTGGTCGCCACGACGGCGAGTCCTGCGTTCATGTACTGGAAGATTTTATTGGAGATGGTGATGTCGCGGTTGAGCGGCCAGGGCACCTCGAGGGCAAGGCCAATGTCGAATTCCGCGAGTTTGTCGGGCAGCTTGTCCGGCGGAACCAGCTGGAGGAAGTGCAGGAGTTCACGCCGCTCCGGCGGCACCAAGGAGAGCAGCTTCTGGCGATAGCCGGGCTTTTCGTCGCCGAGGAGGTAGAGGGGCGCCGGCGCGGCCATCCGGCCCCACGCCGCCAGGAACAGCTCGAGGCCGCGCCCGGGACCGATCGTCTGGGAAAACCAGATGAAGGTCGGTGGTCCGGCGCCGGCCGGCCGGTCCAGTCGCGTGCGTGGCTGCAGGGGAAAGACGTTGCGCAGCACCAGCGGACGCGGGCACTGATAAGCGGCGGCGAGGGCGTCGGCCATGTGTTCCGAGGTCGCCGTGGAGTAGCGCGCATGATTGAGCACGTAGCGCTCGGCGGACTTGAGCAGCTTGAGCGGACGCGAGCGGCGGTCGGCATACATCAGATCCTCCGAGTACCAGTCTTCAACGTCGACCGCCACTGCGCGGCCGGCCCGAATAAGCCGGGTGGCCGCCCAGATGGGAATCTCCGTGTGGACGATCGTGAGATCAGCGGGGAGCGCCCGCGCCATGCGCAACAGCGGCCAGGCGGGGCCGAGTGCCTGCACGGACTCCAGGCGAAGCCAGCGGATCGCCCAGCGTGCTTCCCAGGTGGCGGCGCGTTGGACAAAATGACGGAACCGGGTCCGGCGCAGCGGCGCGGTGTAGTCCAGCGTTACCCGGTGGAACGGCAGCGACTCGGTGAACTCGCGATCGATGCGCTCGAAACGCCCCTGCACCGACAGCGTCAACACCGTCACGTCATAGCCGGCCGCGCCCAAGGTCGAGGCCTCCTTGATGACGCGGGGATTGCGGCACAGGTGCGAAGCCGTGAAAACCAGGATGCGGGGGCGTGTCATCGGTGCAGCCAGTGTTTGAGGCGCCAGACGGCCTTCCAGCCGACCCATCGGGCCAGGGCCGCGGTTTTCGGTCCCATTGGTGGCGGCAGCGATGAGCCGCCGAGCGCCGTCACCCGGGATTCGGCCGCGCGCATCAGTTCAATCGGGAAGGGAAAGAAATCGTAGAGGAAACGCTGGTAGTAGCCGGCGCGCGCCCGGCGCGTACGCGGGGAGTTCTCGGCAGCGAGCAGGTGCTTCTCGATGAGCTCGATGGACCGGAACTGCGACCGCCGGCTGCGTTCGTCGCGCCGCTGGCTCAGGCTGCCGGATAGCCTGGAACGATAATAGCTGCGGGCGCCAAGGGTGAACGCCACCCCGGAGCTTGCCAGCAGCACGCGACAGAAGTATTCGCCGTCGTCGTTCAGCGTCAGCGATTCGTCCCACGGGCCCGCTCGGACAGCCACGGTACGGGGGGTGAGCCAAGCCGAGGGATGCATCATGTGGGAGCCTTCGCCGCCGAGCACCAGGAAGTCGATGGGAAGGAAATCACGATACACCGTGTCATCGACAAACTCCGCTTCCGCCGGATCGGTCGCGAAACGGCCCCAGGTGCAGGAGGCCACCGTTCCGGCGGGCCGGCGGGTGAGCTCGGCCACCTGCCGCTCAAGCTTGTCCGGTGAGAGCAGGTCGTCGGCATCCAGGAACTGCAGGAAATCGCCACGGGATTCGTGGAAGGCGCGATTGCGCGCGGCACTGGCGCCGAGGTTGGGCTGGGCGATCACGCGCACCCCTTGCGCCTCGTAGGAGCGCGCCAGGGCCAGGCTGCCATCCGTCGACCCGTCGTCGACCAGGATGATCTCCCGGTTGGTCCACGTCTGCCCGAGCGCCGATGCCAGGGTCTCCGCGAGCCACCGCTCGGCATTACGGGAAGGGATGAGGATGCTGACCAGCGGTTGCGGCATGATTCAGGCGGGAGTGAAGGGCAGCATTATCGAGCGGATAATGCCGATCGGTACGTGGTCGGGAACTGCAACCATGCGTGGAGGAGAGTGATCAAAACCACCAGTTTGGAATCAACCGGCGGCCGATGGCCCGGGCCAGCCTGACGAGGCGTTTGCGCAGGGTGTCATAACGGTCGCCGTTCGCTCCGACACCAACCGGGTCGCAGTTGACAGGCCAGCGCAGAACGACGCCGTCCCGTCCCCGGAGAGGCATGAGCGCATCGTAAAGCGCGTCTTCAATGAACTGCCCGTGGTAAGGTGGCGGCGGATGCATGCGCTGGTAAGCGGTGCGGAGGTGCCGGTCAAAAAAATCACACCGGGCCACGAGCAACGGTGCGGTGACGAAGTGATAGGGCTTGGGTGAGAACCGGGTGTTTTCGCGCGTGTCCGCCGCCACGAGAAAATCCGGCGGGAGGTGGTCCAGGAGCCGGGAGATGGCGGGAAACCGGTAGCGGCCGGTGGCCTTGATCAGGTGGTCGCTCGCCGGCCAGAGCCGGCTGCGGGCGAGGCCGACATCGATCATATGGTATTCGGCGTAGCCATAATGCAGGCCGGCGGGGATTTCGTTGGCGTCGAACGAGAGGAACTCACACTCCCGTCCCTGCGGATTTTCCCGCGCAGCCAGCGCGGCGGGTTCGTCGAGCGGATGGGCGGTGTTCTCCAGAAAAATGATCCGGTTGATGCGCGGGTCGGGCAAATGCAGCCAGAAATGCAGTCCTTCCAGGTAATCGCGCATCCGCAACGCGGCATCGGTGCGCACCAGGGAGGCGGCAAATCCGGGGGCCGGCCGCAGGCAGGCCGTCATGACCACGGTGAAACGGGCCGCAGCGGCAGCCATGCCGGATGAGCGAGAGGATGAATTCATCTCAGACCGGATGACGGTTTTCTCGTGTCGCTCCTCGTACAGACTGATTAGTCATGTCAGCTTCATATGGAGATTCCGGCCGTCAAAGATACAGAAGTCATTGGCCTGTTAATGCAGGGAGTTCGCGACGAGCGACAGGTTCAGCGGGTGGCTGTTTCCTGCAGGTAGCGCTGCCATTCATCAGCCGCATAGGACAAGCACGCGTGCCAGGCGTAGTGCATCAACACCGGCCTTCCTTCGGCAAGCGCGGCACGACACGCCGGGGGATCAATCACGACCCGGTAATCGGAGGCCGGCAGTGCCCGGGCGTTTTGCTGGGCGAGCAGGATGGCCCAAAGCGTTTGTTCGAGCAGGCGCTGATCTTGGCCTTCCGTGAGGAGGAGGGCGCATGCCCGCTCCAGCAGATCCCAGTCGATGTTGTCCGCGTGGACACCTATAAGGCCGCTGTTCACGGTCGGCGCCGGTTCTACACTCAAATACTGCTTCAGGATCGAACGCGGCAGGGTATAACCATCGCCACCGGCATCGGCCATGTAGAGCGATTCGCCGCGACGTACGCGGGCCAGCAGTTCACCAGGATGGTTCCAGAAGAGCATGTCGCTATCAAAAAACAGTCGGTAACCGTGCTCTCCGACCAGCG
Organism: Opitutia bacterium; assembly: GCA_003142615.1. Taxonomy (GTDB): domain Bacteria; phylum Verrucomicrobiota; class Verrucomicrobiia; order Opitutales; family Opitutaceae; genus Fen-1467. Next base: position 49,674 of record PLMW01000085.1, read on the forward strand.
TATCCGTCAGTTTGCGCAGCAGGACAAAACGGTGGCGGTGAGTGTTGAGCGCGGGATAACGTGAACGAGGCAGGAAGGCGGCGATTTTTTCGCTGAGTTCGACGTGGCTAAGGACCCGTGCATTGGGAAAGAGTGCGGTCAACCGCTCAGCTATGTTGGCGTCCAAGGTTCCGTCACTCATGAAAATCAGAGGAAAGCCAGCACGGCTGTGCCGGATAAAAGAATGGACGCAGAACGCCGTTTGATGCCAGAAGCGCCGGCCGGTGAGAAAATACACCGGGACGTCGAGGTGAGCCGTCACAGGCGGAAGTTCAGGCAGCCGGCGGACGGCCGCAGCCATCGTGTGCCCCCCCGTTGCGGCGCGCCATGCCAGCCTCCAGCCGTAGGCATGACCCCAGTCGCACCATTGGCGCGGACGATACCAGATCTGGTACACGAATCGGCCGAGGCGGAACTGGTGGAGGAGGGACTTCATTCGTGGGGCAGTCGGTCAAGTGCCACACGCCAAGCCGTGCGGTAATAACCGCGTTTCGATCCGGCCACATAATGATGCAGCACGGCCCGCGGCGCGCGGCATTCGGCCTCTCGCGGCAGCACTTGATAATCGTCAACCGGGGCGACGGCACACGGACCTCCCGCGCAAAGCATCGCGACCAACGCCTGCTCGAGGTAATAACTGGTGCCCTCGGCTTCCTGCAATCGGCGGCACCAGGATTCCAGCCGGTCCCAATCGAGTTGGTCGCTGCACAATCCGCAGATGCCGACATTGAGTCGGGAAGGCAAAGGCGCGCCGGCCAGCGATTCGAGCAGGAGCCGCGAGTACCCGTAACTGTCCTTCACATCGACCAGGTGCAGCGGCCGGTCGGGTGCGCGCAGCCAGTCCAGCAGGAAGTCGGGGCGGCGGAAGAAAAGCATGTCGGAGTCGAGCACGAGCTGCCAGCCGCGGGCGCCGAGGTGCACGTCGATCAACTTGCGGATGTTCGGATAGACTCGCCATCGCTCGCGCAGCACCGGGTGGTGCGCCGCATCGAGGTGGCGGTCGAGGGCCGAGGCAGCTTCGGCCGGGCGTCGCCAGCGGGCGTGAGGGAAGACCTTGCCGAGTCGGGCCACGATGTCGTCGCTGGCCGAGCCGTCGTCATGGAAAACGGCCCGCAGGCTGCATCCGGCGTGTGCCTGGAGCGTGTAGAGACAAAGGGCGGTCTGATCCCAAAATTTGGCGCCAGTGAGGAAGTGGACCTCGGGCCAGGCGGGATTGGCGGACGGAAGCTGCGGCGGCGCGAGGCGGGCGGCGGCGGCGCGCATGGCCGCATGCGCCTGCCGGTCGCGCCACTGCTCGATCGGTCCGCCGGCGGCGATCGAGGTTTTCAGCGCGCCCAGCGGGGCGTGCCAGAGCCGGTAGACCGCGCGTCCCAGACCAAGCCGGCGGACTAATGCTTTTCTGTTCATCGCAAGGGCAAGGAGGAATAGGGGTGGCTCAGCACAAGCATTTTCTCCCACCAAAGGTGGATTTCGTGATCGTAGTGCTGGTCGCGATGATAACGCAGGCGCCGCAGGACACGCAGCGCACCGTCAATCGCGCGATCTCTGAATGAAATCGTCAGCCCTCGGGTGAATTCCGCCGCACACTCCCGCGCAGCGGCACCGCGCACCACCTCCCAGGCGAACGTGTCCCGCCAGGCAAGCGCGCACACCAACCGGGTTTCGTCTTTGCGCGCCAGCCTTTCGGCGATCGTCAGGGGCACACCTGCGCCGGGATGGCGGTCGAGCGAGTCGGCCTTGGAGAAAAAAACCAGCCGTCCTTCCGGCGTCTTCTCGACGATCCAGTGATGGTGCCCCTGCCCGGGTTTCGCACTCATGCGATCCCGCCGCCCGATGGTCTGCTCGTATAGTCGTGAGGGCGTTTCAATGTATCCGGCGCAGCTCACGCGACGCAGTTCCCGCAGAAGCGGTTCTGGATCGGCCAGGTCTTCCAGCGTATGGGTGCAGAGGGAGAAGGCAAAGAACCGGTCAGCGAATGGCAGGTGCAGCCGTGGATCGAGAAAGTCCGCCTGCACCCAGGTCGATTTCGTGAAACGTTCGCCCGGCTGCGGCGTACAAGTCACAACGCCCCGGCGGGTTTCATAGGGCATGAGGTCGGCCATGTGCGTCGCCGCCGGATGGGGATTGAACCACCCGCCCGCATCGAGAATGCGCGTGTCGGCGGGCAGGGCTGGCAGCAGGGAATCAAGCTGAAGAGACATAGGGGCTGACCGCTCGTCCCAGACCAAGCCGGCGAAGAATTGAACGGATGGGCAAGGGAGGAAAGTCAGGCCGAGGCGCGTGTTGCCAGGAAGTTCGAGCAGCCATGCGCCGTGTGCTCGTTCCGCTGCAGGCGGGTCAGGGCGAATCCGGCGTCGCGCAAGAGCTGGGCCAGCGGATGCGGCGGACTCAAGGCGAGCATTTCGTTCTCGGCTTCAAATACCACGTGTGTGAGCGCGGGTTGGGCGAGGTGCCGGCCCAGACCCCGAAAGACCTCCAGCTCGGCGCGCTCGACGTCGACGATCATGGCCGTCGGGCCCGGCAGACCGGCGCCTTCGATCAGCGCATCGGCGCGCTCCACCGCCACGAGAATGCTGTAGTCGAATCTCTCCGCGTTGGTGGGATGCAGCGTCGAAGCGCCCGGATTGCCGGAGGCATTGACAAAAAAAGGCAGAATGCCTGGACGCTCGCCCAGAGCAGTGCTGATGAGGTCGAGCTGAATGCCGTTGAGCGCACAATGTTCGATCAACCGCGCGCTCATGGCGGGGAGGGGTTCGAAGGCGATCACCCGGCAGTCCGGGTGCAGAAATTTCGCCGTGACCGCGTGCAGTCCGAAGTTTGCCCCGACCACCCAGAGTACGCCGCCGGCCCGCAGCGCGGGCCGGACCGCTTCCAGCACCTCCGATTCATAAAAGCCTTCGTGCAAGACATGGTGGTCCACGCTGTCGCCGGGGCGGACAAAAAACCGCGAACCATACCGCGTTGCGACGCAGAGTTCGGCGCGACCGCCCGGCGGTTTCAACCAACGGACGAGCGTGAGATAACCCCGCCAACCGCGCCGCTTCCAGAACGCCAGCAGCCGGTCACGCCAGGGCAATGCGGGGGCTTTGTCCATGGAAGGGCGGCTCATGTTGACGGCGGCGCCTCGGGCGCCGCCAATTCTAGCAGCGTCGACTGGAACAGCGCCTCGTCCTGAACGGGTCGCGCCGGGGGCGGTGGCATCGGCAGCGGCTGGGCGGCCAGCCGGAGAAACTCCTCGCGGGTTTCATACCGGTAAGTGCCGGCGGTGCCATGGCAGTCGCGGAGCGCGTTGGCGTTGGCGATCACCGGCAGGCCGGCCAGCAGGGCCTCGGGAATGCGGGTCACGGCACCAGCGCCGCCCTGCGTGTGGACCAGTAGCGCGCCGGCGGCGGCCATTACCTCCGTGAGCTGCTCACGCGACACGGCGCCCAGCACGCTGACCTGCTCGCTGGCGAACTCGCCGAGCATTTGGTCGGTCTGGAAACCGACGACGATGACCGGGCGGATCGTGCCGCGCAGCCATTCGAGTTGCCGGCGCATGCCGTGGGCGGTCGCAGCGTTGAAGGCGCTGCCCACCAGCAGCAGGGGATGCGTCGCGTCCGGCGCCTGCCGGCGCTGGCGGAGTTCCAGACATTCCTTTTCCAGCACAGGATCGGGAAAGAAGGGCAGGTAGCGGGCCGCGACGCCACCGGCCTCCAGCAGCCGGCGTTCCTCCCGGGCGATTGTGAAGACCGCGTCGGCCCGGCCGAGGCGCCGCACCTCGGCGGCCAGATCCGCCTGCGGATTGTAGTGGGGATCGGCGAAGACTTTTCCGGAAACCAACGCCTCAAGATTATGGGGAACGGCGAGCAGCCGCTTCCCACGGCGGCGGGCGACGTAAGGCAGCACATCGTCATAGGTCGTTTCCCAAACGATCAGCTTGCTGTCCGGGTAACGGCGCACCGCGGTGTCGAAGAAAAAGTAACGATACCCCAACAGGCCCGGTCCGGCGGAATCCACCGAGGCATGGGTGCCCAGCCGCAGGCGAAGCCATGCGCCCATGAGGCGCGCTCGCAGCCGGGAGAATTCCTCCGGCGGCTGCAGGTCCACGATCTCGACGCCGGCCTCGTCGCAGAGCCAGCGGATCTGCGCTGTGCGCTTTTCTGCGCCGGTGCCATGATGGTCACCCCGGAAGCGAGTCCAGCGCAGGACGGTAGGTTTGAAAGAGTTGGCGGGCATGGACGGAAGTCGTTCTTCAGCTGCGGCGAAAGCGTTCGGCTACGCGATCCATCAGCCGGGACAGCCGCCACTGCCAGTGCGTGGGCCACGGCTGCGCGCGGCTCCACGCCTTGGTCTCGGAGCGCGCCACGTCCACGATCGTGCTGGATTTGGCGGCCCCGTGCTGCCGAAAGACCCCGAGCGCGTGCGGCACATGGCGCGGCTTGACGCCGCCGGCGGTCAGGCGCTTGAAAAACTCGGCGTCCAGCGTGAAGCGCAGCGCCTCGTTGAAGGGTTGGTGCACCGCCGCCGGCCAGAAGGTGGCGTGGCTGGGCAGTGTGCGTCCGCCGACGGCCACCTGGAACGCGAAGCACGGGCGCTCCTGATGCAGGATCAGGCCGGGGCCGTCGCCGACCCGCTCGAGCCAGTCGCCGTAATAGAGCGCGCGGCGGTCCGGCTGGTAGGCCCGGGCGGCGGCCGCGAACGCGCCGGGCAGGTAGTAATCGTCACTGTTGATCCAGCCATGGAGTTCTCCGGTTGCGCGCGCGTAACCTTTGTTGAGCGCATGCGACTGGCCGCGGTCGGGCGTTGACTCCCCAAACGCCAGCCAGCGCGTGTATTTTCGGAGGATGGCGGGCGTTTCGTCATCACTGCCGCCGTCCATTACTATGAATTCGAGCCGCGGATAATTTTGGAGCAACACCGAGCGGATCGTCTCTTCGATAAAACCGCCCTGACGGAATGACGGGCAGACGATCGTGAGCTGCGGCCACACACCGGTGAATGGCGGCTCGTTGTAAACGACCGGATCGGTTTCGTCCGTCCACGGCCAGCCGGCGCGACCGGAAGGTGGCGGGGGAAGCTCGGCGATGAGTCCTTTCAGGGCCATGAAAGCGAACGTCCACTAGATCCCTCGAAGATCTGCAATGCGAGCGCATCCTGCGCCGCGCGACAGAACGGTTCGGAGCGCATCATGGAGCGACGTCAGGGTAGAGCCGCCGGAGATCAGGGATGGCGGCGATGATCGCGCGCATCTGGGGTGCCGGCGGGCGTGGCTGCGGGGCAATCCGGATCAAATCGGCGGGCAGGGCACAAGCGACCTGGGACAAGGAATATCCCTCCAGGCGGGGGAAAACTCCATTAAAGCGGTCGGCGGGACACGGCGGCAGGATGACCGGCCGCTGTTGCAGCAAAAGGGCCAGCCGCTCGATGCTGGCAGAAAGCCGGTCGAAATCGGCATGCCGGGAGATGGCGCCCCGCACATTGTTGGCGCGGCTCACGGGCGCCCCCATTGCATCCAGCAATCGGGGTGTCGCGAAAGCGGCCCAGATGCCAACCAAGACTGTCGCGGCGGCCCACTTCCATGCTGGTCCGCCACCATCCGGGGAGCAGCGCAAGCGGCGATCGAGCGCAAAAGCCACGATCATGACAAACGTGCAGTGCGCCATGGCGGTCCACTTTGGGGGCCAGTAGAAGCCGGCCAGCAGCGGCCGGCGGGCGATCGCGACCATGGCGATCTGCACCAGCAGGGTGGCTGTCAGGGCGGACAGCAGACGGCGGTCGGTCCCGCCGAGGCGACCGGCCAGGCGAAAAGCAATCCAGAGACCAAGACCAATCGCCGTGATTTCCAAGCCGTAGACCAGGCCGAAGGTGTTCAACGAACCCGCTTGCACGGGAAGCAAAGTGAAGAGCATCACGCCGCCAACGCCCGACTCGAGGGAACTTAAAATTGCCACCAGGTTAAACGGTCCGCCGACGGGGGAACCGAGAAATCCCCCGTGGCGAAAGACCGCCAGGTTCCATGCGGTAAATGCCAATCCGAGGATCAGGATTCCGGTCACGAACGGGCGCAGCCAGGATGCGGCGGCGGCGCGGGTAGGCAATGCGGCGGCGGCGAACACTCCCAAGGCGGGGAACACCCAGGCGCTTGTCAACCCCAAGCCCAGCGCCGCCCCCGTGAGGACGAAGGCCAGCGCCAGCCAACGCCGGCTATCAGTCGCCACCGCGCGCAGCAGTGCGGCCACGGCCGCGAATCCCAACGTCAAGCCCTGGACGTAGCCCAGCATGCAGTAATACCCGGCGGTAAACTCACCCCAGCCTGGCCAGAGCCAGTTCAGGCAGATAAAAGCCGCCAGGCCCAGCCAGCCCACTCCTAATTCGGCCAGCAGCCAGCAACCGGCGGCCAGCAAGGCGACGCAGGTCGTGAGGTTCACGAGATTAAACAACGGCGGCGAGGGACCGGAAACGATGGCGAGGGCGAATATTTCCCCGCGGAAGAGAGGGATCGAATGGCCGCCGTGCGGCAGGAGCAGCTGGTGGAATACATTTTCCTGCCGGACGACACGCAGATATTCGAAGTCATCGAGCCGGAAAAAGCCGTGCACAAAACCGGATAGGTCAAAGACCAGCACAATCAGGAGGCACCCAAGGATCATCAGGCACCATGGGCGCCGGCCTTTCGGAACCTGGAGGCTGACGCGGGAGACAATCGTCCACGTCGCGCGGCAGAAATGCTCGTTGCGCCGGATCAGCAGCCACGAAATCCCGGAGGCACAATAAAAGGCGAGCGCGCAACCGAGAAGCAGCGCGGGCAGAACGCGGCCGGCGCCGGTCATGCCCGGTCCGGCGTTGACGAGATGATGTCCGGCAAAATCCGCCAGACCCGCCAGCAGCAGCGCGATCACGCCGAGCCAAAATGTGAGACGGGTCAGGGTCACGAAATGAGAATCATCGCGGGCTGGACTCCGGTGTGGTCAAGGAGACGCGGGTGGTTTGGCCTGCGGATGCACCGGCGTCAGAAACTCCGGCCGGTCGGCGCGCACGAAAAGCAGGTCAAACTGCCACAGGGCGAGGTCCGAGTCACGATAGAGCGGATCCCAGAGGTCGAGGCAGCGAAAGCCGAGCGACTCCATGTGCTGGCAGAAGGCGGGAAAACGCTCGGCGCCGGGAGCCATGTCGAAATTATAGCACTCCACGATGAGCGCGGCGGTCTGCGCCAGTGTGACGGAGGCGCCTTGGAGGATGGGAAGTTCATAGCCGTGGGTGTCGAGTTTGATGAGGTAGGGCCCCGGCAGCCGATGCGCGTTTACTTCATGGTCGAGCGTGGTCTGGGGCACGCGGATCCACCGTCCTTCCCGGCCATCGGGTTTCGCGGCGGCAAGACCGCCCCATGGATTGGCCGCCTCAAACCAGATCTCGCCCTGCGTCGGGCCGGCCGCGGCCATGACGACCTGTGCCTGCGGGAAATCGGCTTTGAAGCGGCTGAGGGCGGCTTGGTGAAACGACTGGGCTTCGACCAGCAGGAGATGAGGGCAGGGCGGCATGGCGGCGATGAATGCTCGGGCCCAGCCGCCGTCCGCCGCGCCGACATCGATCAAGGTGGCGATGTCCAGTTTGCGGCTGGCGAGCCGGCGCAGCCCGGCGGCCAAAGTCGGCTGCCAGGGCTGGGTGCGGGTGTTGATGAGGTGATAACCACGACGCCCGAGGGCCCGGTTGATCAGGTTCTTCAGTCCCCTGGAAACCGCGCTCATCGTCTGGGTGCAGATGCCGCCAGTTGCTGCAGACGGCCGTAGAGCCACTCCTGAAAAGGCGCGAGTGGAAACTCCCGCTCAGCCAGCGCCCGAGCGGCNNGTGGTGATGTAATCCGCCAGCGGCGTGTTTTCGCCGGTGAGGCCGAAGACCGGCAGGCCGGCGGCGCAGATTTCCGTGAGCCGGGAGGGCATGGAAAACCGCTCGTAATCCGTCGCGGGCCGGAGTGCGCGACTGAACGGAATGAGCGCGAGATCGGCGTCACGCAGCATGGCGAAGAGCGACTCACCGGTGAGAAAAGGCGCCGGTTCGACTTCTGGTCCGGGCTCCAGGCCGGCGGCGCGCAGCCGGGCGATCCCTGCAGGATGGCAATGCCAGCGCACGGGCGGCAGTCCGGGCAGTTGCTCCCGGCACAAGCGCCAGGCCGCCTTGAGGTCATCCAGCAGTGCCGGCTGCCAGAAATTGCCGAGGACCACGGTGCGGAAGTCCGCGGTGAACAGCCGGTGCTCCTGCTTCGACGCCGCCGGCAGGTCGAGGTGAAACAGTGGATCGACCCGTGCCGACAATCCCAGGTGGGCTTGGATCGACCGGGCGATGTTGTCCGACACCGCCCACACTTCCGTGACGTGCGGCGCCAGCCGGCGGAGCGCCCGCCAGAATCCCAGATCGTTGTGGGGAAAGAAATCCTGGATTTGCAGCACGAGCGGCAGGCGGCGGCCCAGGCCGGCGTGCACGGCCTGCAGCGCGTCGATGCCGGCGCGCGAGTAGACGATGGCGTAGATGATGTCGAAACGTTCTTCCCTCGCGGCGGCGGCGGCGCGGAGGCCGGACCGGTTGACCGGCACGCTCCACCGGCGGCCGGCGGTCCGCGCAACCGAGCGGTTCCAGAGTTTGGCCAGTAGCACCGCCGGCGGCCACCAACGGCGGACGGGCCAGCGCTGTGGATTGAGGTCCAGGTGACGGGTGAGGAACGGCTCCTCGGCCAGGCCGATGAACCAGTTGGCGAGCCGGTCCGGGGGATAGGCCGAAAAGTTGCGCGCGAAAATGGTGCCGGTGCCGTGCGAGAGGGAAAGCGCACCTTCACTGAAGATCAGCAGGCGGGGTGGCGGGACGACGGTCATGCGGCAGTTTTTTTCGGGGTCAACAGCCACCAGCGCATCGGCATGCCGCGACGCTCGGCGCCAAGTTCAAGCAACCGTTCGCGCGGGAAGAACATCGTCGCCGGCCAGAGGTTCTTTGGCAGATCCTCCAACGTCCGCGGGCGGGTCCAGATTTCCTCAATATCATGCGTGGCGGCGAACCGCGGGCGCAGGATATCGGCCATGGGGCGCTGGTGCTCATGCAGCTCGATGATCATGGTGGCGCGGCGCAAGGCGGGCACACGCGCCGGGTCGGCCAGCTCTTCCTCGTAGCCTTCAACATCGATGAGAAGGGCGGGATGCGCGATTGGTGCAAGGGTGGCGCCGAGCAGCTCCGGGTTGCAAAGGCCGCGGACGTCCAGCCGGGCGGCGACGCCATTCTTCCGGGCCATGAAACGGGTGAGAATGCGGCCAAACCGGCTGCCCTCATAGGAAATCACACGAGGGATGCGACTGAAGCGCGCCATGCCCACCGCATAGTAACCCTCGGCTGCGCCGATATTGATGAACGCGTCGAACTCGCCGGAAAGCAGGCGGCGAATGAAAGGCCAGATCTCCATTTCACTCAAGCCGAGCAGAAACGGCCCGATTTGCGGGCTCGGGCTTTCGCCGACGTAGCGCAAACCGGCGAACGGGCCGCCGCGCACCCGGCGCAGCAGCAGATAGAGCCAGAAATCGGGATTGCGGGTCCGCAGCTGGGCACGCGGATAATGGACGAATCGATAGAGCAGCCAGCCGGGCAGCGAAGGATCGTCAGGAAGGCGTTTCATGTACGCTCCATCAGTCTAGGATGAGTGGGGGACCCGCCAGCGGTGAAGCAAGCGACGTCAACCGAGATGTCACCAGGTTCTTTGCGGGATCCAGCGATGGTCGGCCGGCCGATGCGTTCATGGACGCTTGAGAAGCACGGTAAGACCGTTGCCCTGCTCGGTGGCAAAGGTGAAGACCCGGAAAGCCGCGGCGGCTTCTTGAACCGCCCGGCGCACACCGCCCCAGCGAATGGAGTCATGCAGGACGAGACAGCCCTGCGGGGTTAGCCGGCTGGCATAGCAGGCGATTTCCTTCACCGTGGCGTCGTACTGATGGGTAGTGTCGAGAAAAACCAAGTCAACCGCCGCTGGCAATCTGGCGAGGATGGAAGCATCCAATGATTCGCCCGCAAGGAACTCCACCCAGTCAATGAGACCAAGCCGGGCCAGATTTGCTCGAGCCACCTCAATGAAGTCGGGCACGCTCTCCACGCAATGCAGCCGTCCGGCGCCGTTGTGCCGCAGCGCGAGCGCAAGATGAGCCGAGGTCCAGCCCACAAAACTGCCCAGTTCGACGACCAGACGCATTTTACGGCGGATGATCAATTCCCCCAGAAATTCGGCGACACCAGGCTCAGAGTTCCAAGGGGGCAACTCCGGACGGGTGAAAGCCGCGGCGGGTCCGATGCCGGCAAAGTCGGGAAGGCCGCCTGGCGAAGGAGGAAACTCACGGGCTAACGCGAACGGGTTGATGTCCCCGCGGAGGTCGCTGATTTCCGGTGCGGCGGGCGGCAACAGGCGGGCCAAATCGTGGTAGACGTAGCGACGTCCGCAGGCGATGCGCAGCAGGCGGAGACGGACCGCCAGGTTGCGGAACAGTCGGATGGAACGCGAGCCGACGGGGGCCATGGATCAACGGTCGGCGAGGGGCAAATGCAATTGGTCGCGGGCGTATTGCCGCCATACCCGGCGGAAGTGCTCGCGGGTGTGCACGGCACGCACATGTTCCCAAGCGGCGCGGGCGCGGGCGGCGAGCTCCTCTGCCGGCAGTCCCGCCACGCGACGAACTTCGGTCATGATGTCTTCGATGGTGTCGGAACGGGTTTCAAAGCCGAAGTCCTGCACATCCACGCTGGCTTCGCGCGTGACGATGGGAATGAGTCCGCCGTGCATGCAGCAGATCACCGACCCCGCGCCACCTTCGCTGCATGAAGGATACACCACGCCCACCATGTTGTGCAGCAGGCTCAGGAACTCGGGCGATGTGGCCGACACCCAGCCGGCCGTCCGGATGTTGGGCAGTTCGTAGAGTTCGCGGTGGTAAAGCTGCTTGAAATCGGCATCGAGATCGATGGCACCCACGACCGTAAGATTGAATCCGGGCATGCGGGCAAAGGCCTCGAGGGTGAGGTCGAGCCCTTTGTGCGCCAGACCCACGCTGCCAAACCAGATGAAGTTACGGCGCACCTGGTCGAAGTTCTTCTGGTCCGGCCAGTCCGTCTGCACCACGGTGGAGATGGGGATGCGCTGCATCGGCTTGCGGGCGAAGGCGAAAGTCTCCGCCGTGTAGGCGTTGCCGACGTAGATGATGCGGTCGGCCGTCTCGGTGGTGCGGTTGTTGGGTATCTGCCGGCGGGGAATCAACGCGGCGCCTCGCCGCTGCCGGATGCCGTCGAGCCGGCGCAGTTCGGCCTGGTTCCAGTGCAGCCAATGGGTGGTCGAGGCGTGCTGGATTTTGACGCAACTCGCGGGGACGATTTTTGCGAATCGCTCCAGGTTGCGCTCCGGATCGATAATATACGCGCAGTCAACGGGCGGCCGATAATAGGGATTGTCAAACTCGACCACCTCCAGGCGGTAGCCGGCCTCGACAAACGTATCGCCCAAGAGACCGCACTCCCAGCGATTGGTGTGGTAGTGCTCGGTCCGGGTCTGGGGATAAAGCCAGGGATCCCGGTGGTAGGAGAGGACCACGCTGCCACGCGCCGGGCCGGCCGGATGCAGTGTGAGGACTTCACCGCGACGCGCGATGAGTGTCTCGATCTGGCGGCTGCCCCAGCGGAAGGCGCGGGAAAGCAGCCGGAGGGATTGCCAGGGAAGGGTGCGCGACATGCCGGGAAAGGGAATTGATCCTATTCTTTTCGCCAGTAAACGGCGTCCTGATCAATCGCTTTGATGTCGGGCTTGAGCGCATGCATCGCTAGGAACTCTGTCACCGCGCGCCGGCAGGAAGCCCAGGAGTGGTAATCATCCACTATGACATACCCGCCCGGGCTCACTTTGACATATAGATGCGTCAACGCGTCCATGGTTGAATCATACATGTCCCCATCGAGGCGGAGAATCGCCAGTTTCCCGATGGGGGCCGCGGGCAGGGTATCGCGAAACCAGCCCGGCAGGAATTCGACCTGTCCGTCAAGTAGCCCGAATTTCGAGAAATTCGCCCTGACCTGCTCCAGGGAAACCTTGAAGTATTCGTTCCCGCTCAGATCCCAGTCGTCGTGTTTATCCGCCGGGGAGGGCAAGCCCTCGAACGAGTCGGCGACCCAGACCTTGCGGTCGGTCACTCCGTGCGCCCTGAGCAGGGCCCGCATGAAAATCGTAGCGCCACCGCGCCACGCCCCGGTCTCGATCAGGTCGCCCGGAATCCCACTGGCCAGGACGTCCTCCAGACAGTGCTGCAGGTTGTCGAGCCGGCGGAGCCCCACCATCGTATAGCCGAACAGGGGGAAATCCCTTCCGGCCCCGCGACTGGTTTCATCGAAGGGCCATTTTTTGATGATGATCGTGGATTGGTTCACGATGCTCCGGGCCAACAGGTGCTTAAAAAGGGCGCGCGCAAATCGGACGGGATGCCTCGCCGAGCCCGGACCCGGACGGGCATACGGCAGGATCGCCCAGGCGCTCTCGTCGTAGATGGATGCGGTCAGGGCCTTCTTCATCAGGTCCAAATACAACTCGCGGGTGCCTTGCTGCTCGGTCAATGAGGGCATGCGAAATTTCGATCAGTGCTGTGGCGGGTGGCTCCTGCCGCGCGCCACTCGCGATTGCATCGAACGTCTGGGGTTCACAGGGCCGGGCAATTACTAAAGATTGCCGATCCGCTCGGCCGTCACCCGGCCGGGCACCACCATGAAGCCGACGGGCACGCCCGCGTCCTCATACATGCGCCCCCAGCTGAGTCCGGAACTGTCAACGGCCAGTTCGATCGCGAGCGGGAAGCTGGCGTACTTGCAGACGTAAGGCTGCGCGAGCGTCAGATCGAGCAGGTAGTGGCCGCGAAACAGTTGCGGCAGCTGCACGCGGAAACGCAGGCGGTAGTGTCCGGGCGTGAGCCGGTGGGTATCCTCCCCATCCTGGTCGTGACCGGGCGAGCAAAGCACGAGTTTGTTGCCGTAACGGTCGCAGAGGGAGGCCTCCATGCTCAGGCGCGTGTCGCCGGTGACCCGGACCTCCACCGTAATCTCCAGCGGTTCGGCAGTGTTCGCGACGGCCACGCGATCGGTGGCGTTGCCGTTGACGGCGAGGCTGGTGCAGAGCACGGGTGAGTTGGCCTGGACGACCTGCTTGTCGATCGCCGGGCCGCCGGTGGTCGCGCCGGAGTCGACGTAGAGCGCGAGCGCCTCGTTTGTGGCGCCGAAGAAGCGGCGGCGGCCGGCCTCCAGCAGCATGCACTGCGTGCAGAGGTTCTGCACGGCCGCGGTGTTATGGCTGACGAAGAGCACCGTGCGACCCTCGCCTGAGGCCACCTCCTGCATCTTGCCGAGGCATTTCTTTTGAAACTGCATGTCGCCCACGGCGAGCACCTCGTCGACGATCAGGATCTCGGGCTCGAGGTGCGCAGCCACGGCGAAGGCGAGCCGTACGTACATGCCGCTGGAGTAGTGCTTAACCGCCGTGTCCAGGAACCGCTCCACCTCCGCGAAGGCCACGATTTCGTCGAACTTTCGGCGGATCTCCGCCCGCGACATGCCGAGGATCGCACCGTTGAGGAAGATGTTCTCTCGGCCGGTCAATTCCGGGTGGAAACCGGTGCCGACTTCCAGCAGGGACGCCACCCGTCCGCGCAGGGTCACCCGGCCGTTCGTGGGCTCGGTGATGCGCGAGAGGATCTTGAGCAGGGTCGATTTGCCGGCGCCGTTGCGGCCGATGATGCCGAGGACGTCGCCGCGCTTGATTTCAAACGTCACGTCGCGCAGCGCCCATAATTCGTCGGTTGCGTCGTCCTGCCTGGAGCGCCGCGCGAACCCGGGCAGATGTGTGAGCCGGTGACTGATGGCGTCGCGCAGGGTGTCGTGCCGCGCGACGCGCCCGAGCCGGTAGAGCTTGGAGAGACCTTCGACGGCGATGACGGTGTCGGACATGGCTCAGATCACATCCACAAATTGTCGCTCCGTGCCGCGGAAGTACCACAGGCCGGTGCCGAGCAGCACCGCGGAGATCAGCAATGACATGATCAGGCCTGAGGCGAAGAATTCAAAGTCGCCGCCGAGCAGGCACCAGCGGAAGCCGTTGACCACGCCGGTAAGCGGATTGAGCGCGAGCAAGTCGCGCCAGTTGGGCAGGAAGTCGGTCCGGTACCCGATGGGGGTGACAAACAGGCCGATCTGCAGCAGAAACGGCGAGATAAAACGGAAATCGCGGTACTTCACCGTGAGAGCCGTGATCCACAGGCCGGCGCCAAACGCGACGAGCAGCCCGAGAAAAATGAACACCGGGAGCAATAGCAGCCGCCAGGTCGGCATCACCCCGTAGAGCAAGGTGACGGGCAGGGTGATCGCCAGCAGGATCAGCAGGTCCACCAAGGCGACTGCGAGCGCCGACAGCGGGACAATCAGCCGCGGGAAATAGATCTTGGAAATCAGGTTGGCGTTGCCGACCAGACTGTTGCTCGCCCCGCCGAAGGCGGACGAAAACAGCTGCCAGGGCAGAAGACCGGCGAGCACCAGCAGCGGGTAGGGCACGCCGCCGTCCGGCATCTTGGCGAGTTTGCTGAAGACAAAAGTCAGCAGCACGGTCTGCACGGCGGGCTGGATGACTGACCAGGTGATGCCCAGCACCGCCTGCTTGTAGCGCACCTTAATGTCGCGCCAGGCCAGAAAGCCGAGTAGCTCCCGAAACCGCCACAGGTCGCGCCAGTAATGCTGCTCGGCCCGGCCGGCCTGGATGACGAGAGTCTCAGGCGAAGATGAATTCATGGATCAGGCGGTGAGTGCGCGCTGCAGCCTTTCGCGGAAAACCGGATAACCAAACTGGCCGACGCGCTCTTTGATTTGCTGCGGATTCCATTGATGTTGCAACGCCCAAACGAGCTGCGTTGCCAACTGACGGATGTCGCCGGGATCGACCAGCACGCCCGACGTACCATCGATGATCTCCGGCGCTGCTCCAGCGCGGACGCCGAGGCAGGGTTTGCCGTGGGCCATGGCTTCCAGAAACACGATCCCGAAACCCTCGCCGCTGCTCGGCAGGGCGAACAGGGCGCAGTCGCGATAGGCTGCACGCAGGTGTTCATCGTCGACGAATCCGGCAAACTCCACCGTGCCGGCCACGCCCAGCCGGGCGGCCAGCTCCTTCAGACGCGGCAGGTCGCTGCCGGTGCCGACGATGTGCAGCCGGGCTGCCGGCACGGTCTGGCGCACCGCGGGCATCGCCTCGATCAGATGATCCACGCCCTTGTAGCGTTCCTGGGCATCCAGCCGGGCCACCGTGAGGATGACCGGCGCTCCGCTGCCCGGCGCGCCGTCGGCCAGGACCTGGTCAAACAGGGGGTCCAGGGCATTGGGCACGACGACAAACCGCGACTCGGGCAGCGCGATCCGCTGCTGCATCTCGCGCCGGGTAAAGTCGCTGACGCACAGAATGCGCCGCACACCACGCAGGGCGAGTTTCTCCAGCAGCGTGTACGGTCGCCACACCTCGATGCCGTGCGCCACGAGATAATACTCCAGCCGGGGATGGAAGCAGCGCGCGAGCCACGCCACGATCAACTGGCCCAGATGTCCGCAGATCACGCGGTCGGCGCCGGCCGCCGCCCGGATCGTTTGCCAGACAAAGGCCGGTTTGCTGTGATTGCATGCCTGCCGCAGGGTCAATCGCCCAGTGGCGTAGCGCCGCAGCAGGGCCTCGGGAAATTCGCGGTCGTTCAGTACGACGAGGCGCACCTCATCGCCAGCCCCGGCTGCCTCGCAAAGCGCCTTGAGGTAGAGCCGCATGATCCGCTGGATGCCGCTTTCACGGGCAAACAGTTCGGGGCACAGCAGCAGGATTTTCATGCCCGGGATCCGCGGTTCAGAAAGGCGATCAGCACGGCCAGGCTCCACACACGCGACCACTCGCGGTCATCCCGGCCGGCGAGGAAACTCCGCCAGAACGCCTGCACGGGCGCGGCGTCGAGCAGGCCGGTGCGCACAATGGACGTCGCCGCAAAGGTGTCGTCAAGGAAGGGCTGCAACTCGCGACGCATCCAGACGGGGAAGGGCAGGGTGAAACCCTGTTTCTCCCGCAGGCGGATTGCCTCCGGCAGCAGGCCGCACAGGGCGTCGGCAAGGGCGGATTTCGCCTGGCCGCCGCCGGCTTTGAAGCGCGCCGGTTGCGCCCACAGCCACTCGATGAAGGGTCCGTCGATGAACGGCACGCGCAGTTCGAGTGAGTGGGCCATGCTCATGACATCACTGTCGCGCAGGAGCATATCGGCCATGTACGTGCGCAATTCCCACGCGCTGATGGTCTGGAAGGGATCGGCGCCGGCCAGTTCGCCGCGCAGCTCGTCGAGGCGCGGATGGTGGAAAAACGCTCCACCGAGCCGTGCGCGCGCGTCGGGATGCAGCAGCGATTGACCGAGGGTGGACGAAAATACCCGTCGCTGTAAGGAGCACAGGTCGTGCAAATCGTGCGCCTGCGCGAGGAAATCGGCCAGCTTGCGCCGGCGGACGTCGCCGCGGGCGAGCCGGCGCGTGACGGCCTCACGCACGGCCGTTGGCAGCAGCCGCCAGACCGGCAGCAGGCGCGCGAGGCGCGGCAGATCGCGGAATGCTGGATAGCCTCCAAACAGCTCGTCGCCACCGAGGCCGGAGAGCGCCACCTTCACACCGCCGGCGTGCGCCGCCTGGCTCACATAGTAGGTGTTGATGCCATCGCCGGTGGGCTGATCGAAGGCATTCAGAAGGCGCTCGAGGTCCGCGGCCACCTGCCGGCCGGTGAGAACGGTTTCGTGATGCTCGGTGCCGAGCGCGGCCGCGGCGCGGCGCGCGTGGGTGGCCTCCGAGAAGGCGGTCTCCTCGAAAACGATGGAGAACGTCTTCAGCCGCGTTGCGCCTGCGCGCGCCATCAAGGCGACGATGGCCGAGGAATCGAGTCCGCCCGAGAGAAAGGCGCCTACGGGCACGTCGGCGATGCGATGCGCCTGGACGGTGTCATCGAGTCGCGCGCCCAGTTCGCGGTGGAATTCCTCCGCCGTGCGGCAGGCGCCGGCCGCCGCGCCGGCCGCCGGGAACCGCCACCACGATTTCACCTCCAGCCGGCCGCCGGCCAGGCGGGCGCATTCGCCCGGCCGCAGGCTGGCCACGCCCTCGTAGATGGTGCGCGGAGCCGGCACCGCCGAGTACGCCAGATATTCCGCCACGGCGCGCACGTCGATGCGCCGCGACACCACGCCGGAGGCGAGCAGGGCGTTGAGTTCCGAGGCGAAGGCGAAGCGGCCCTGCGTGTTGTCGTGATGGTAATAAAGGGGTTTGATGCCGAACGCGTCGCGGGCGAGGAAAAGGCCCTGGGCCGGCTCGTCCCACACGGCAAACGCAAACATGCCGCGCAGCCGCCGCAGACAATCCTCGCCCCAGCGCGCGAACGCGGCGAGCAGCACCTCGGTGTCGCACTGCGAGTGGAAAGGATAGCCGCCGGCGGCGAGTTCGGCGCGCAGTTCCCGGTGATTGTAGATGCAGCCGTTGAAAATGAGGTGATAGCGGCCACAGGCGCTGGTCATTGGCTGGTGTCCGCCCGCCGGGTCGATGATCGCGAGGCGGCGCATGCCAAGCGTCGCCGGCCCACGGCTGATATCGCCGTGATCGTCAGGGCCGCGGTGCTGCAGGGCGGCGCACATGCGCGCCACGGCCCCACGCCGCTGTTCGTCAGAGTCGTTCTGACTGATCAAACCGGCGATGCCACACATGCGGAAATTAAAGAAAGCTTCGCCGGATCACTTCCGGTGGAAGCAACCGGCAGGGGTGCAACTTCATGGTGTTGCCAGCAGCAAATCATGGCCGGGGCGCCAGCCCCGGTCTTTTCCAAGCCCTAGAGTGGACGCAACTTTTGCACGTGACGAGCCGGTTTTGAACCTGACTCAGACACAGATTGAACGGGCGACTTCCCTAGCTTTGTCCACCGAGACGAGCTTTTCGACCAACAGCAGTCCGAAATCCAGCGCTGTCCCGGCGCCGCGTGAAGTGAGGATGTTGCCGTCGGCGACCACGCGCTGGTCGGCCAGGATGTGGGGCAGTTCGCCGGCCACGGAAAAGTGGGCGGTGTAGCGGCGGCCGTCCAGCAGGCCTGAGGCATTGAGCACGGTGGGGGCGGCGCAGATCGCCGCGAGCCATTTGCCCGCGGCGGCATGACGCTCGACCACAGTGCTCACCCGCGGGTCGGCGCGCAGGTTTTTCACCCCGGGGCCGCCGGGGATGAACAACAGGTCGAACAGATGGTCGCCGACCTCGGAGAGGGCGGCGTCGGCATGCGCGGTGATGCCGCTGCGGCCGGTGGCGTGGCGGTGATCCGAGAGCGAGGCGACGGTCACTTCCACGCCGGCGCGGCGGAGGAGATCGACGGGGGTGAAGACCTCGATCTCTTCAAATCCCTCGGCCAGCAGGGTGAGTGCGGTGGGCATGGCGGATGCAGATTGCAGGTTGCGAAGAAACCAACCTTGGCGAAGCTACGGGTTCCAAATTTTCAGCATGAGCATGGCCCCAACCTTGGCGAACAAAAGATTGACGATCGTTGGTTGCGGCTATGTGGGCACGGCGGTCGCGCGCGAGGCGTGCCGGGCCGGCTTGAAGGTGGAAGCGCTCACGCGCAATCCCGGCCGGGCGGCGGAGCTGGCGGCCCTGGGCGTGCACACCGTGGTGGCCGATCTCGCCGCGAACACCTGGCATGGGCGTCTCGCGCCCGGCGCGGACCTGGTGTTGAACTGCGTGAGTTCGGGCGACGGGGGGCTGGACGGCTATCGCCGGTCGTATGTCGAGGGGATGCGCTCCCTTCTGGCGTGGGCGCAGCGCGACCCGGTCGGCACGCTGGTTTACACGAGCAGCACATCGGTTTATTCCCAGGACGGAGGTGTGGTGGTCGATGAAGAGGCGCCAACTGAAGGCGCGGGCGAAACCGGGCGGATTCTGCTCGAGGCGGAGGAATTGTTGCGCCGGGGGGGCGACGCGTGCCGCCGCTGGTTCATCCTGCGGCTGGCCGGCATTTACGGGCCGGGCCGCCATCATTTGCTCGAGCAGGTGCGGGCCGGAGCCGCCGAGATCTCCGGAAGTGGCGCCCAGCATCTTAATCTCGCGCATCGTGACGATATCTGTGCGGCGGTCTTTGCGGCGTTCGCCGCGCCTGCGTCGCTGTCCGGCGGCATCTTCAACGTGGCCGATGATGCGCCTGAACCGAAAGCCGCGGTGGTGCGTTGGCTGGCGGAGCAGCTCGGCCGGCCGGC
This sequence comes from Opitutia bacterium, assembly GCA_003142615.1. GTDB lineage: Bacteria > Verrucomicrobiota > Verrucomicrobiia > Opitutales > Opitutaceae > Fen-1467. Next base: position 69,020 of record PLMW01000085.1, read on the forward strand.
GCCGCGTTTCACCGGCGGCGCAGCCAGCGCGCAACGCGGATTCGCGTCGCCTCCCGATCGGCTCATCAGCAACGCCAAACTCAAGGCGAAGCTTGGCTGGAAGCCGCGATACCCCTCGTTTCGCGAGGGTTATGCGGCGATATTAAGTGCTTGAAGAACGCCCGCGCTTGGGAACCACTAGCATTCTTCCGCTCGGAACCTTGAACGCTGAACCCTGAACCCAATTTCTCCCATGCCCGGTGTCGGCACGCTCCTCAAACAAGCCCAGAAGATGCAGCGCCAGATGGAGGCGGTCCAGGCGCAGCTCGAAACAAAGGAAATCGATGTCACGGCCGGCGGCGGCGCCGTTGCCGTCAAGATCAGTGTTTCCGGCAAGTTCCTTTCGCTGAAGCTTGATCCCGAGTTTCTCAAGGAGGATGTCAAACTGGTCGAGGAAACCCTGCTGCTCGCCCTGCAGGACGCGGCCAAGCAGGCCAAGGAGCAGTACGAGACCGAAATGCAGAAGGTCACCTCCGCCTTTAAGGTGCCGGGGTTTTGAGGGCGAAGCCCTCAACCATGCCATGACTCCCGCCTTCGAAAGACTCCAGAAGCACCTCAAACAACTGCCCGGACTGGGTTATCGCTCCGCGGAGCGCATCGCCCTCAACCTTCTGGTCGAACGGCCGGAGCGGCTGCCGGCGCTTGTGACGGCGCTGCAGGAGGCGGCCGCGGCCGTGCGACGCTGCGCCCGATGCGGCAACCTCGCGGAAGGCGAGCTCTGCGCGATCTGCGCCGACGGAAAAAGGCCGGCCGGCGTGGTGTGCGTCGTCGAGCAGGTGCCCGACGTGGTGGCCATCGAGCGTTCGGGCGCGTTTTGCGGCACCTATCATGTGCTGCACGGCAAGCTGTCGCCCATCCAGGGCGTCGGCCCCGAACACCTCAACCTCGCGCGGCTCGTCGCACGCATTGAGGCCGGGGAAATCAACGAACTCATCCTCGCGCTATCCAACGACGTGGAGGGCGAGGCCACCTGCCACTATCTGGTGAGCCGCGTACCGGCGGGCAAGATGAAGATCACGCGCATCGGCTTCGGCCTGCCGAGCGGCGGCGGCGTGCTCTATGCGGACTCGGTCACGCTCAAGAGCGCGCTGGAGGCGCGGCGGGATTATTCGTAGTTGCCGATCCGTCCGGAATGGCTTTTATCCGACGACGGTTCTTTGCGGGCATCGTATATCGGTAATATGCGAGCTTCCCAAGCTTGAGAGGAGGGTTCGACTCCCTTTGCCCGCACCAGTCTTGATTTTGTGCCCTATTTGGGTTGATCGGCTGGAGCTGGCGGGCGCCTGTTTTTCAGCACCGCGTTCCACTGCTCGATATTGGAGGCCTGTGCCTGGAAGAGGGCGTCGGTGGGGTCGAGGATTTCGATCCGGATGATCGTATCGCCTTTGGTGATCTGATTGATCACGTCCTGGCCCTTGGTCACTTCGCCGAAGACGCTGTGCTTGCCGTCGAGATGCGGCGTGGGAACGTGGGTGATGAAGAACTGGCTGCCGTTGGTGTTAGGACCGGCGTTGGCCATGGAGAAGATGCCAGGCTTGGAGTGCCGGAGCGAGTCGTCGAATTCGTTGGCGAATTTGTAGCCGGGTCCGCCCCGCCCGGTGCCGGTCGGGTCGCCGCCCTGGATCATGAAATTAGGGATGACGCGATGGAAGGTGAGGCCATCGTAGAAGCCCTGCCGGGCGAGGTTGAGATAATTGGCGACGGTCATCGGAACTTTGCTCGCGAAGAGCGTGGCTTCGATATCGCCTTTGCTGGTATGGAGGATGATGCGGATGTCTTGCACGGGTGGGTTGTCAGCCGCGCGAAGGGCTAGGGATGTCGTGGCGAGCACCAGAGCGCCGACCACACGACAGAGGAATGTGGAATGATTCATAAGGGAATGTGGAAACTAGGGAGCGGGCCGCCCGGTTTTTCAATGCTGATCTCACGCGGAAGCAGTGGGGTGGGAGGCCTATGATGCAGTGGGCATGAATTGAATGGCTTCGCGGTGCTATCAGAGGACAGAATACAAAGGACAGATGTCAGATATCAGCAGTCAAAGCCCCCGCCTTCGCTCTCGCAGAGCTTCCGCCGACGCTAAAGCTATGGCGGACGAGACGGATGGCAGGCCAGTTTTCGCCGGCGGGGGACGATCCGAAAGGGTCAGGCCGTACATTTGGCCGTTAACAGAGAACCGGAGGCGGCCAGGCAGCCGGCATGGCCCGTAAGCTGCGGCTCGAGTATCCCGGGGCGATCTACCACGTGATCAATCGCGGCAATTACCGGGCGGATATTTTTCAGACCGAAGGCGCGAAAGCGGCATGCGAATCCTGTTTGTTCACGGCGTGCGCGAATTCGGGCTGGGTGCTGCACGTGTTTGTCATCATGAGCAACCACGTTCTGCTTTAGCTATCATGGACTCAGCGCCCGGTTTTTCTGCCAAGTTTTTCGGTGACATGAACGTAGTCCGGCCAAGTCAGCGAATCGCGGTGGCGCCATTTTGGGGAACGCGACAGGTGCAGCAAAGCATTGCCCGCTTTCCGCATCATCCGTCGTACGAGGCCGGCTGGCCGGCTGGTGACGATTTCAGCAAAGTCCGCCGGGGTGAGGCCCAGATCCGCGCGCGTAAGCAGGTGATGATTTTCCCCATCGGTCAGCAGCCGGCTGCCGGTAATCCGGGCGAGTTCTTGGAGCGCGGCCACCGTGTAGAAAGATACATGCTGGCCGTGGAAAGGGGCGAAGTAGTACCAGTCGTCCACCGACTTCACTCCGGCGGGAATGAGGTTGGTGCTGATGAAGACGGTATCGGCGAGGGCGAACATGGAGCGCAGATCCGCCAGTGGGTCCGGCAGATGCTCGAACACTTCGAAGCACGTGATCAGCGAAAACTTCCGGAGGGAGGGATGGTCGGTGAGATCGAACAGGCGCGCGTAGAGGTTGGGACTGTAGGCATCCGCGCGCAGGAACGGATAGCCGAGATCGCGCATCGCCCGCACGAAGATCCCGGTGCCCCCGCCAAAATCGAGGAACGGCAGCGCGCTATCCGCGAAGCAATGCTCAATCAACCGCGCGACGGCCGTGCTGTGCTGCCAGGGCCGCGACACCGACCACACATCGTAGACACTGACGGCGTCGGCATACGCCTCGACCAACCAGTAAGGCTCCTCCGTTTGCATGAAGCCGCAGGCGCTGCAGCGGGAATACGCTACGTCATACTTGCCGAGGATGCGGGCGCTGAACAGTTGCTCCGCCGGGTGTCCACAAATCTTGCAGTTCATGGCCTCAGTGTGAGGCGCGTTACTGATAGGACACTGGATTGGATGGGGAGGGGTCATGGCAGCGGCCATTAAAATCCGCGAGAGTATAATGACGGTAGTTGGGTAATCCTGCGAAGCCAAATACAACACCATTAACGGTAGCAAACTCGAGCTGACCCATCGGCATCTGACGAGTTATCGGCATCAGTTTTCGCCAGCAGCGGCCCAACTCCGCAGTACTTGCAAAAAGGGGCCTGCTGGACACATTAACCAGCAATACCAAATATTCCCATGAAGAACCTCCGTTTCCTCCTCGCGCTCTCGGGCGCCTCCTTCCTTTTGTCCGGCTACGCCTTTGCTGCCGACAAGGATCAGTCGAAAGACCAGGACAAACCCAAGGCCGCCGCCTGCGACTGCGGCAAAGACAAGGACTGCTGCTGCACCGGCGCAAAAGCCACCAAGACCGACAGCAAGCAGGACCAGCCGAAGCAGGACGAGCCCAAGAAGCCGTAAACCTGCGATCAGTTTTTCGATCCCGAATCCCGTCTTCATTAATCGAGGACGGGATTTTTTTGCCTGGGTCTTTGAGGAAGGGGGTAGGGCGCCCTGCTGGGCAGCAGAGCTGGGCACGCCGAACGACGCCGCATTGTTCCCACATCCCTGCACTCGGGTTGGTTTTCCCGAGCCGGTTCAATAAGTCCCCAATTGAACGCGGAGGACCTGCGGCGCCGATCCGAAATTCAATCCCCAGTCGGTCTCATCGCCGTTCCAGATGCGTACCGGACGAAAGACGCCGCCTTCGTAGCCGCCTTCCTCCACCCGCAGGAAGTCCCGCTGGGCGCCGGAAGCCGCATCGGCGATCTTGAAGTCCACGCGGCACAGATATCCCGTGACCAGAAACTCGTTCTCGCCCAACTGCGCCACCAGTACGCGCCCCACCGGTTCGGCGTTGCCCTTCGGATTCCGGCCGTAGCCCCAGGTCGGTGGGCCAAAGGTTATGTCCGCCTGCCACCGGCCCAACGCGAGCGTTTGCTGGTGCTCGTCCTTCTCTTCCACGGCTGCATGCAGCCGCCCCTCGAAGCTCCACTGCGCAACCTCGCGCATCATCGGGCCGAGCACCCGGCAATTGATGGCGAGGGGATTCACGGCCGCATCGCCTGCCGGCAGTGTGCCCGCCGCAGTGGCACTCCGGGGCGGGCTGTCGATCCCGAAGGGCGACCAGCCGATCGCGCCGCGGGCGAGCGCGGCGTAGCAATAACGGGTGCCGGTCGGAGACCCGATCGTCTCCGGCACAAAGAGCGCGTTGTCCGGCCGGCTGTAGAGTTCCAGCACTTTCAGGTAGTGCGCGCTGTCGTCCATGTAGATGTCGGGGGCCAGCACGTCCACGGCCGGCGCGGCGGCCTTCCAGATGTCGAGCACGTTGTCCGTGGGCCCGCCGCTCTCATAGGAGCTGGCCGCCGGCTGGGTGAGCGGATCGCGCAACGCGGCGTTGCAGTAGAGCGGCAGCGGGTACTCCGCCTTGCCCGCGGCGGCCACCTGCCCGATGAAGCGCGCCACCGACCAGGCCTGGAAAAACTCATCCGCATCTCTCCCGAAAACCGCCGTCCAGTCGCCGCCGGCGCGGCCGTCCTTGCCGAGCGCCTTGAGCAATTCCGCCGGGACGGGAGCCGTGAAAAGTTTCTGCGCGGCGGGGGAATAGTCGCGGACCGTGTTCCAGGAGCCGGGCTCGTTTTCGACCTGCACCATGATCACGGTGTGCGGGGGGTCGGCCTCCTTGAGGTGACGCATGAGCGCGCGGAAGGCGCGGCTGTCGGCCTCGAGTAGGGCCGGGGCGTGGGGCGACGGCGAGTCGACGCGACGGCCGTCCTTGCCGATGATGCGCGGACAAAGCTCGGGCTGCCGCTTCAGCCACATCGGCAGATAGTGTGAACTGCCGTTTTTCCAGGTGCCGAACCAGAGGAGCACGAGCCGCACCTTGTGTTCGCGGGCGCCCGTGAGCAGTTGATCCACGATCGAGTAGTCGAACTTGCCCTGCTCCGGCTCGAGTTGCTCCCAATAGACCGGGACTTCAAGGGTGTTGACCTGGGCCGTCTCAATGGCCGACCAGACCTTGGGCAGCGTCGCCGGCCAGGCGCTGGAGTTATGACTCTGCGCGCCGAGGATCAGGAAAGGCGCGCCGTCCACGATCAGCGCGTGGCGTCCGTCTTTCCACACGAGGTGCGGGAGCGTGGAATCATCAGCCTGGGCGGTCAGGCAGCCGGTCAACACCACCGCTGCGAGGAACGCGATGCCGCCGAGGGCGGAACGGAAGGATCTCTTCATGGTGACCAACCGATTAGCAGGAACCACAGCGGGGGGGCCATATGATAATATTGCCAGAATAAAGGGCCGGGACGGTCCGATGTTGGCATGGCGGCCAAAACGCCGTGCAGCGTGGAGCGGCGATCCAGCCCCGCCGCCGCGGTGGGGTCGCAATGACGGCTTGAAGACACGCCGTAACCGCCGGAAGGTATCGAGTCCGGCTTGGACTCATTATGATGAATAACAGCGGTTCGGTGCATGAGCGCCTCGTGCGGCATCTGGAAACAGCCGGCGTGAGTTTCCGGCAGGTCCACCACGAGCCCACGCCGACCTCCGCGGACGCAGCGCGCGCCCGCGGCGAGCCGATCGGGTGCGGGGCCAAGGCGCTGCTCCTGAAGACCGGCGAAAAATTCCGGCTGTTTGTGCTGCCCGCCGATCGCAAGCTGGATTCCGCGCTCGTGAAACGGCAGCTCGGGGTCGACCGGCTGCGCTTTGCCTCGCAGGAGGAACTCCTGGCCCTGACTGGCTTGGTGCCCGGGTCGGTGCCGCCCTTTGGCGAACCGATTCTGCCGTTCGAACTGATCGCCGACATCGCGATCGGCACCCTCTATCCGCACGTGGCCTTCAACGCGGGCAGCCTCACCGATTCCATCATCATGTCCGCAACGGACTGGGACCGCGTCGCGCAGCCGCACCGGCTTCCTCTCACCGAATCGAAGGTCTGAAGCGCCGGGTCGGCCGCACACTTTGGCGACCCGGGCTTATAGGCGCACCATCGTGCTCTCCGTGAAAATCCGGTCGTTCAACTGCTCGCTGTAATCACCGTACGGCCGCCCGTCATCCCGGTGCGCGCGGCGTTCCCCTGATCGAGGACTCGCCAGCACGGATGAACTTTCCCGGTGGTTCTTCCCATCAGTGCCGCGAGCGGGCGCTGACATCGCCCTCCTCGATTAGGCGGTTGCGGTGCGCCGGAAGATTTGTTCGCTTTCCCCCGTGGTGAAGGCATCCCCCTCCGGGACGGCAAGCTCCCCGTCATTCATCCTCGGGACCATCGTGCCTGGGGCGCTGATTTTCTGCGCGACTCTGCTCGCCTACCTGCCGGCGCTCTCGGGCGGCTTCATCTGGAACGACAGCGACTATGTGACCGCGCCGGTGTTGCGTTCGCTCGCCGGCCTGGCGCGCATCTGGACCGAGCCTGGAGCGACCCAGCAATACTACCCGCTCCTGCACAGCGCCTTTTGGGTGCAGCACCGGCTGTGGGGGGACCACCCGCTCGGCTACCATATTGTCACCCTGCTGTTGCACGCCGGCTCAGCGGTGCTGTTCGCGCTGATCCTGCGCCGGCTGTTCGCCAGCGACCGGGCGCAACCCTACGCCGGGGTCGCCTGGCTGGCCGCGCTGCTGTTCGCGCTGCATCCGGTGCACGTCGAGTCCGTCGCCTGGATCACGGAGCAGAAAAACACCCTCTCGCTCGTCTTCTATCTCATCGCGGCCGCGGTTTATCTGCACTACGACGAGACGCGGCGGCCCCGGACCTATGTCGCGGCGCTGGCGCTGTTCGTGTGTTCGCTGGGGTGTAAGACCGTCACGGCGACGCTGCCCGCGGCCTTGCTGGTGGTCTTCTGGTGGAAACGCGGACGCCTCGACTGGCGGCGCGACGTTCTGCCGTTGCTCCCCTGGCTCGCCCTCGGTGCGGCTGCGGGGCTGTTCAGCAGCTGGGTCGAACAGACCTACGTCGGCGCGCAGGGTGTGGATTTTAGCCTGCCGGCCACCGGGCGCATGCTCGTCGCCGGCCGGGCCATCTGGTTCTACGCGGGCAAGCTCGTCTGGCCGTCCGGCCTCAACTTCGTTTACCCGCGCTGGACGGTGGACGCCACGGTCTGGTGGCAATGGCTTTTCCCGCTCGGCGTGCTCGCGGTCGGCGCGGCGCTGTGGGCCCTGCGGCGGCGCACCCGCGGGCCGCTCGCCGCTTTTCTGTTTTTCGTGGGTTCGCTCTTTCCGGTGCTGGGCTTTGTCAACCTCTACGGCGCGCGCTATTCGTGGGTCTGGGATCACTGGCAGTACCTGCCCGATCTCGGCCTGCTCGCGCTCATCGCCGCCGGTCTGAC
>PLMW01000084.1 GCA_003142615.1 Opitutia bacterium
GCCACCAGCACGAGAAAGGTCCCGGTGACGACGGCGTCCACCCGGTTGCTGAACGCTAGGCTGCGCCACTCGGCGAGCTGCGCGGCATTGCCGCCTGCGGCGATCCGCCATTCAAAATCCTGGGCGGCGCTAAGAAAGCCGAGGCGCGGGTCGACCGAGAAGATTTTCATCCAGCCCGCGGTCATGGTGACCGTGAGCAGCCAGCCGAGCGGAAGCAGCGGCACCCACAGATAGCGCGTGCGGCCCATCTTGATCAGCACGGTGGTGCCGAGCGCGAGCGCGATGACCGCGAGGAGCTGGTTGGCCACGCCGAAGATGGGCCAGAGGGAGTTGATGCCGCCGAACGGATCGACGACACCCTGATAGAGGAACCAGCCCCAGGCGCCGACGAAGGCGGCGCTGGCGATCCAGTTGCCGGTGGTGGAGCGCGTCTCGCCCAGCGGCCGCCACGCGTAGCCGAGCAGGTCCTGGACGAGGAAGCGGCCCACGCGCGTGCCGGCGTCGATGGTCGTGAGGATGAACAGCGCCTCAAACATGATCGCAAAGTGATACCATAGCGCGAGGGTGGCCCTGCCGCCGAGCACGCCCGCAAACATGTGCGCCATGCCGACGGCAAACGTGGGCGCGCCGCCCGGCCGGCCGACCATCGTGATTTCGCCCACCGAGTCCGCCAGCTCCCGCATTTGCCCGGCGGTGACGGGAAAGCCCAGGGCCGTGATCTGCTGGGTCACGGCGGTAATGTCGCCCTTCATGTTGATGGCGAAGTATTGACCCGGCTCCAGCGCGGCCGCGGCGATGAGCGCCATGATTCCCACCACCATCTCGGTGATCATGCCGCCATAGCCGACGAAACGAATGTCGCTCTCGCGGGCGAGAAGCTTCGGCGTGGTGCCCGAAGCCACGATCGAATGAAAGCCCGACACGGCGGCGCAGGCGATGGTGATGAAACAAAATGGAAAGACCGGGCCGGCGAAGACCGGACCACTGCCATCGATGAACCGGGTGAGCGCGGGCATGCGCAGCATCGGCGCGAGGAGCACAATGGCCACGCCGAGCAGCGCCACCGTCCCGAGTTTCATGAACGTGCTCAGGTAGTCGCGCGGCGCGAGCAGCAGCCACACCGGCAGCACCGAGGCCACAAAGCCGTAGCCCATGATCCACCACGCAAGCGTCGTGCCCCTGAGCGTGAGCCAGCCTTCGAAGGGCGTGCCGTGCAGCCACTGCCCGCCGGCGACCGCCAGCAGCAGTCCGACGAAACCGAACACGCTCACCCAGCCGACCCGGCCCGGCGTCCAATAGCGCAGTCCCAGGCCCATGAGAACCGCGATGGGCATCGTGGCGGTGATGGTGAACAGGCCCCACGGGCTCTCCGCCAGTGCTTTCACGACCACCAGCGCCAGCACCGCCAGGAGGATGATCATGATCGCGATGATGCTGATAAGGGCGAGGAATCCGGCGAACGGCCCCACCTCCTCGCGCACCATCTGGCCGAGCGACTTGCCGCGGCGGCGGATCGAGCAAAAAAGGATGATCGAGTCGTGCACGGCGCCGCCCAGCGTCGCGCCGATGAGAATCCACAGCATGCCCGGCAGATAGCCGAACTGCGCGGCGAGCACCGGACCCACCAGCGGCCCCGGTCCGGCGATGGCCGCGAAATGGTGGCCAAACACAATCCAGCGGTTGGTCTGAACATAATCCCTGCCGTCCTCGTGCACGACGGCCGGCGTGGCCCGCAGCTCATCCACTGTCAGCACCTTCGCCATCAGCCAGGCGCTGTGAAAGCGCCAGGCGACGGCGAAGACGCACCCCGCCGCGACCACCAGCCAGAGCGCGCTGACCGGCTCGTTCCGAGAAAAGGCGAGCACCGCGATGGAACCGGTGCCGAGCACCACGACCAGGGCCCAGATCAATACGCGCGACCAACGGGGGAAATTGATGCCTCTCATGACGGGGTGCGGAGACTTGCGGAGGCATATCATGGGGCGCGTCCGTCTGGTTTTCCATGAAAAAGTCCCGGCGCCGCGGTCGGAAACCTACCAGTGACGGGTGGCAGGGATGTCCGGCCCGCACTCCGTGGCCGAACCGCGGACCGCGCACCGGATCGGACGTCAGCCCGGCAGTGCCGGCCGTGATTCTCCGCCGTCCGGGGCGGTCTTTTCATGACCAGCAGTCACCGGCAGCGCTTCCCGGATGGCCGCAAGGAGCTTTTCGATCGTGAACGGTTTCGCCAGCATGGCCGACAGCGCCAGCGTCTTCAGTCCGCTCATACCCGCAATGTCGCTCATGCCGGTGATACCGACAATCCTGACCTTCGGGTCGAGTACCCGCAGGGCTGCGACCAGGGTCGGTCCGTCCATCTCCGGCATCATCATGTCGGTCAGCACTACTTGAATTTCCCGGTGGCGCTTCTGGAAGATCTTGAGGGCCTCGGCTCCGCGTGCGGCGGTGATCACCTGGTACCCGAATTCCAACAGTGCCTGTCGCGCGACTTCGCGGACCGCGGCTTCGTCGTCCACCACGAGGATGCCTTCGCCGTGCGCGCGAGGCCACGGCGGGGCTGACTCACTTTTGACCGCCACCTGCTCGTTCGTCGTGGCGGGGAGATACAGTTCAAAGGTGGACCCCTGACCGACTTTGCTGGCGACCCGGATGAAGCCGCCATGGCTGCGCACGATGCCCACCACGGTGGACAACCCCAGTCCGGTGCCTTTGCCCACACCTTTGGTCGTGAAAAACGGCTCAAAGATCTTCGCCTCGATTTCTGGCGGAATGCCCGTACCTGTGTCGGTGACACGCAGACAGGCAAAGGAACCCGGCTGGGCGCCGGGGATTTTTTCCGCCGCCTCCTTGGAGAACACGATATTGGCGGCTTCCAGGGTGAGGACGCCGCCGCCCGGCATGGCATCGCGTGCGTTGATGCACAGGTTCATCAAGGCCTGATGCAGTTGCGTTGCGTCGCCCAGAACCGACCAAAGATCGGCCGCCATGTCGGATTCAACTCGGATGCTTTTTGGGAAGGTCTCGTCGGCGAGTTTTTCTATCTCCCGGAGCAGATGTCGCGGCTGCACGGGCACGCGCTCGCCTTCGACTCCGCGAGCGAAAGTCAGCACCTGCCTGACAATGGCGGCCCCGCGCTGGGCGCTTGTTTCCATCGTTTTGAGCAGGTGGCGTGCCGTCTGGTCCTTGATGATTTCGCGCAGCAGCGGCGCGCCGATGATAATCGGAGCGAGGACGTTGTTGAGGTCGTGGGCAATGCCGCTGGCGAGCGCCCCGATGCTCTCCAGCCTTTGGGCGCGGAGAAACTGGGCTTCGAGCTGCCTTTTTTCCGTGATGTCGGTGTTGATCGCAAAGACCGACTGCGGCTGGCCCTGCTCGTCGCGCACGAGCGTCAGCCGGCTGAATACCTCCACCTTCTGCCCGCTTTTTGTCATCTGCCATCGCTCTCCAGACCAGCTTCCCTGCTTGAACAGGACCTTCGTCAGCGCCGCTATGGCGGCGAGATCAGGGGAGAGTAATTCCGTGGTTTTCCGATTCAACACCTCGGCGCTGGTCCAGCCATAAGCCCGCTCCGCGCCCCGGTTCCAATAGAGTATCGTGCAGTCGAGGGCCGTCACGTAGATGGCGTCATTCGCATTGTCGAGCAGCGCCGCCAGCTCGCGATTGTGCGCCTCAGTCTGTATGCGCTTGGTGACGTCACGGAAACTCCACACCCGGCCGACAATCCGATCCCCGATCCGTTGGGGATGTGAAAAACGCTCAAAGACTCTGCCATCCTTGAACAGCAGCGTGTCAAAGCTCTCTTTGGCGGGCTGCGCGTACAGCGCGCGTACTCCCGCAAGAAAGTCTTCCGGGGCCGCCAGTTGTTCCAGCACGCAATCCAGAAGCTTCTGATCCTGGTGGGTGACCAGAACGGATTCGGGCAGCCGCCACATCTCCCCAAATTGCTTGTTGTAATCGATGACGGTGCCATTGGCGTCCACCACCAGTATCCCGTCAGCCGTGGACTCCAGGGTCGCCCGCAACAGCGACTCGCTTAGGCGGATGTCGTTCTCGGTCTGTTTGCGCTCCGTGATATTACGCGAGATGCCCACCATTCCGGTGATGTTGCCGTCCGCGTCGCGCAGGGGAACCTTCGTGGTGGACATCCAGGTGACGTGGCCGTCAGGCCAGGTCTCCTTCTCCTCGCAACCGACGAGCGAATTACCGGTGCTCATGAGGCGCTGCTCATCCTCATAAGCCTGCCAGGCGTGCTCCTCGCCGAAAATGTCGAAGTCCGTCTTGCCGACTGCCTCGTCGGGGCTGCTCATTCCAAACCATTTCGCCATGGCGTCATTGACGCGGACAAAGCGGCTCTTCCGGTCCTTGAAATAGATGTGGTCCGGGATCGTACTGATCAGGTCAGTGAACAGGATCTGCTCCTCCCGCAACGCCTCTTCGGCCTGCTTGCGCGCCGTGATGTCGAACAGGACTCCCTGGGTGCCAATGACCTTTCCTTCAGAACTGAAGACGGGGATTTTTATGGCGTTCACGAACTGCTTCTTGCCAGTGGCATCCGTATACTCTTCAACCAACTCAGTGGGGTTGCCGGTTTGCATGATCAGGACATGATGATCCATGCCATCGGCGGCATATTTGATTGCCTCCTCCGTGGCGCCCGATTTTGCCGCAACCTCCTGAGGCGTTTTGCCCAGAAACTCCTCCTCCTTCATGCCTTTGAGCCGGCAGAACCAGGGGCTGACAAAAACATAGCGGCCTTCACGGTCTTTGCGAAAAACTCCGGCGGGCAGTTGATCCACGAGCGAATGATAAAACGCCTGCGATTCCCGCAGCGCCTCCTCGACCTGCTTGCGCTCGGTGATGTCCTCGATCACCCCGATCCTCAGGGTCGGATTGACTTCAGACGTATCGAGCGGAGCCACGTAAACTCTGGCCCACACGATCGTGCCATCCTTTTTCCGATAACGCTTTTCCCATGAAGATCCCCGGACGACCCCGGCTTTGATTTGACCCAATTCCGCGGTGTCATGGCGAATATCGTCGGGGTGTGTGATGTCGTCAGAGGTCCGCTGCAAGAGTTCCTCGGCGGAGTAACCCACGATCTCGCAGAAGCGCCGATTCACATTCACAAAACGGCCCTGGGTGCCCTCGGCAATCACCACTCCCACAGCTGCCTGTTCGAACACCGCCTGAAACCGTTGTTGAGTGGCGCGCAGTTCCTCCTCCGCCTGCTTGCTCTCGGTGATGTCCCGCCCCGAAGACAGGGCACCGATGACGTTCCCGCTCCCGTCCTTGAGCACCCGGCACCACCAGGCGAGCAGGCGTCTTTCCCCATCCTTGCGCCGCTGCCAGCTCTCGACATAGATCATGTCTTGGTGGCCGATGAAGAGCGGCTGAACCGATTGGTAGGTGGACTGCTCGCCTTCAAAATAGAAGGCGGCCTCCTTGCCAATCACGTCGTCGCCGAAGAACGCGATGCCAGCCTGATTCGCCCAAGTATAAACCTTATGGTTGTCCACCTCCATGATGATGTCCGGCACGGCGGCGAGTATGGCCTCCTGGCGTGAGGAAAGGGCCAACAGCGCCTCCTCGGCCTGCTTGCGCTCGGTGATGTCGGAGCCGACGCTCAGGATCTCCTTCACCTGGCCCTGCTCATCCCGCACCGGCTTGTTGTTCCAGGCCACCCAGACCCTTTCGCCGTTGCGGCGCATGTTCTCATTGATGCTCTGGGCGAACGCTTCCGGGCGCTCGCCGATCTGGTCCATCAGCGTGCGAAGATCCCGGCTGGTGCTTTCGCTCGCCGGAACAATGGTTCCCATGAGGGAGCGGCCGAGGATTTCCGCCTCCGCGTAGCCGAAGAACTTCTGGCCAAACTCGTTCAGGAACGTGATCCTCCCGTCGCGAGTCCAGCGCAGGATGATGCTGTTGGCGTGTTCGACCAGTTCCCGATACTTTTTTTCGCTCTCCTGCAGCGCCACTTCGGCCCGCCGGTGCTCGCGCCACAACACCGCATCGCGCAACTCGCGTTCCACGGCGGGAACCAGGCGCGCCAGCTTGCCTTTCATGAGGTAATCGTGGGCGCCCGCCTTCATGGCCGCCACGGCCTCCTCTTCGCCGATCGTGCCGGACACAATGATGAAAGGCAGGCCCTTGCCGCTCGCCTTGAGCAGTTCCAGCGCGGCCAGCCCGCTGAAGTGCGGCATCTTGTAGTCGGCGAGGACAATGTCCCACGACTTTCGGCCCAGCGCGGCGCGCATCGCCTCGGCCGTGTCCACGCGCTCCCACGTCACGTCGTAGCCGCCCATGCGCAACTGGCGCACCAGCAGCAGCGCGTCGTTTTCCGAGTCTTCCGCCAGCAAACAGCACAGCGGCTTGTTCATGGCATCCCGGTGATCGCGGGCGGTGGTTCGTTGAGCAGCAGCCAGTAGAGGCCCAGTTGGCGGACGGACTCGGCAAATCGGTCGAAGTCCACGGGCTTGCGAATGTAACTGTTGGCGCCAAGGGCGTAGCTATTCGCGCGGTCTTTCTCCTCGTTCGACGATGTGAGGATGACCACCGGCAGGAGTCTGGTTCGCGGATCATTGCGCACGCGGCGCAGCACCTCCAGGCCGTCCACCTTCGGCAGCTTCAAATCCAGGAGGATCACCTGGGGCTGTTGGCGGAGGTCGCGGCCGGCGTGCGCGCCGGTGCCAAACAGGTAATCGAGCGCCTCGACACCGTCATGGGCCTCCACGACCTCGTTGGCGACGTTGTGTTTTTTCAGCACCCGCAGCGTCAGCGCCACGTCGTCCGGGTTGTCTTCAACCAGCAGGATGGTTTTGGGGTTGTTCATGAGTCAGTCCCTTTCTTTTCCCAAGGTGAAATAGACGGTGGCGCCTTGTCCGACGGCGCCCTCGGCCCACACGCGACCCCCGTGCCGGTGGATGATCCGCTGCACGATCGCCAGCCCGATGCCGGTGCCCTCGAACTCCTGGGTGCTGTGCAAGCGCTGGAACGCGCCGAAGAGCCTGCCGCCGTAGGCCATGTCGAACCCCGCCCCGTTGTCGCGCACAAAAAACACGCGCTGGCCGTCCTGCTCCCGTGCGCCCACCTCGATGCGCGCCTGCGCGCACCTGCCCGTGAACTTCCAGGCATTGTCCAAAAGGTTGTTGAGCACTATCCGCAACATCCTCGCATCGGCGTCGGCCGTCAACGCCGGGGCGACGACAGACTTGACCTGGCGATCCGGATGCGCCCGCTGGAATTCCGCCCCGATTTCTTCCGCCATCGCGGTCAAATCCATCCGTTCGCGCCGCATTTCCGTCCGCGTCACCTGGGACAAGCTCAGCAGATCGTCAATCAACTCCGCCATCCGCTGGCTGCCGGCCCGGATGCGCCGCAGGTGGTCCTGGGCCGTTTCGTCCAGCCTGCCGGCGCAGTCTTCCAACAGCGCCATGCTGAAGCCGTCCATGGCCCGCAGCGGCGCGCGCAAATCATGCGAGACCGAGTAGCTGAACGCCTCCAGCTCCTTGTTGGAGGCCTCCAGTTGCGCGGTGCGCTCGACGACGCGCTGCTCCAGTTCCGCGTTGAGCTTGTGGACTTCCTCCACCGCTCGTTTGCGCGCGGTGATGTCGCGCTCGGTGGAGGCAATGCCAATTGGTTTTCCAGTATCATCCACCAGTTTCGTGACTGTCATCCAGATATCGAGAATGCGCCCGTCTTTTGTGACCCGTTGGGTTTCAAACGAAGATATCTTTTCGCCTGTCAACAGCCGGCGGGTGAAATCATTTTGCTCTTCAACCTTGCCGGGGGCCGTGAGGCGCCCAATGCTCATCTGAAGCGCCTCTTTCTCGCTATAGCCATACATCAGCTCGGCACCGCGGTTCCAGGCGGTGATCCGTCCCTCGAAGTCCTGGATCGTGATCGCATCGTTGGAGTCTCTCACCACCGTCGCCATGCGCCTGAGGTTCTTCTCCTCCCGCTTGCGCGCGGTGATGTCGCGCTCGGTGGAGGCAATGCCAATCGGTTTTCCGGCATCATCCACCAGTTTCGTGACTGTCATCCAGATATCGAGAATGCGGCCGTCTTGGGTCACCCGCTGGGTCTCAAGCGAGGTGATCGCTTCGCCCGCGATCAGCCGGCGGGTGAAATCCTTTTGCTCTTCCTCTCTGTCGGCAGGGGTGAGGCGCCCAATGCTCATCTGAAGCGCCTCTTTCTCGCTATAGCCATACATCAGCTCGGCACCGTGGTTCCAGGCGGTAATCTTTCCCTCAAAATCCTGGATCGTGATCGCATCGTTGGAGTCGCGCACCACCGTCACCATGCGGCTGGCCTCCTCCGCCTCCCGCTTGCGCGCGGTGATGTCGCGCTCTGTAGAGGCAATGCCAATTACTTTCCCCGCATCGTCTACAAGTTTCGTTACCGTCAGCCACACGTCGAGCAGCCGCCCGTCTTTGGTCAACCGCTGGGTCTCAAACGATGTGACCTTTTCACCCGCAAACAGCCGGCGGTTAAAATCCTTTTGCTCTGCAACCTTGCCGGGGGCCGTGAGGCGCTCAATGTTTGCCAAAAGCGCCTCTTCCTCGCTATAGCCATACATCAGCTCAGCGCCGTGGTTCCAGGCGGTGATCCGTCCCTCGAAGTCCTGGATCGTGATCGCATCGTTCGAGTCTCTCACCACCGTCACCAAGCGTCTGGTTTTATTCTCCGTCTCCGCCCCTTCCCGGTAGAACTGGACGCGCTGTTGCCGCCAGAGCAGACCCACGCCGGCCCCCGCACTGAGCAGCAGGGCGCTGATGAGCACCACCACCAATCTCAGCTGCTCGCGCAGCGGCGCATACACTTCCGCGGCGTCCATGCGGGCGACCAGAGACCACGGCGAATCGGGAATGGCGCGCAGGGCCGCCACCACCGACACGCCCCGGTAATCGATGCCCTCCATGACGCCTTCCTGCCCCAAGGCGGCCCGAGCCGCCGGCAGTGCCGTTTGGTCCAGAAGGCTGCGCAGGGTCAGGGCGGTGTTTTTTTGAAACCGGAGTTCATTCAGAAAGACGACCTCGTTGCCCTCCCGGCGGACGAGCAGGGTTTCGGCGGTCAGGCTGGGCGTGGGCCAGCGCTGGATGAAGGGATAAAGATAGGTTTCGGGATCGATGCGCAGGACAAGTACACCCAGTGGGCGGCCGGCTTCCTGTTCGTCGACGATGGGGACCAGAACTGCCAGATACACGCGCTGGTCGTGTTCGTTCTGATAGAAATCCTGAAACGTCACCTGACCGGTCCGCAGGACTTCTGGTAGGCGCTGGGCAACAATGGAAGACATCTCCGACCGCCCGGCCGGGACTGACATGCGAGTGACGCCTTGAGCATCCAGCAGGCTAACATGGTCGTACTGATTTGCCGTCTGGTATTTTTCTACCCACGCCTGAATCTGTCGTTGGGCTTGGGCATCCTCCGGCTTTTCGAAAAAACGCTGCACAAAACCGGAGAAACTACCGTTCTTGAAGAAGACGGCACCATCTGCCAGCCGTTCCCTGCGCCATTGCGCCAGTTCGCCTACTTTCAAATCCGCCACGGCGGATAGCTGGCGCTCGACTTCGGAGCGGTAATGCTTCTCGTAATTCCGGTAATAGAAGTAGCCGGCCGCCACGATGCCCGTGACCAGGCAGACAAAGATCAGGCCCAACAGCCATCCCGCTCCGCTCGAATCCCGACGACCGGCGATGGATGATTTCCCGGTCATTTTTCACGCACCTACTGCTTGGTGTTTCGCACGCACCTTCCGTGCGGCCCCCGGCCCTGCAGTCGTCCGGCGCGCCCTCTTCCACACAGGGTGCTTCGGCAACGTCCCGGCCTCGAAGCCATAGGCAGAGACGTACGTAAACGATCGGGGGTTTTGTTTCCGTTTCACGGACGGGGACTTCCCAAGCTCCTCTTTTCTATGAACGCATTTTATCTCTCGCTGAAAAAATGTCCATCACTCAAAAGAGTAAAAATGACCGGTTCTTGAGGTGATACGAGGGAAGCGTGTGGACTGCGTAGTGATCAGTTGACCGACGACGCGGTAAAAGCGGTCAGGTTCGCCGGCCGCGCCGCCAATGGAATCGCTCGACCAGGGAGCACAAAGCAGTTCCTATGCGCCCAGTGTGTTCTTCCGTGGCTGGACGTTCGCCGATCCCGGGGAAGAATGGATCAGATCCACTCCCTCATCTATCGAGCTTGAGCTTCGCGGCGCCCGGCGCAAAATGCCGCTCACTTCGCGATCCTGCGCGGTCTCCGCGCACACCGACCGGTTATCAACGGCTCCCTCCCCGCCATGAAGAAGATCCTCAAAGCGCAGACTGCACCTGCTCCCCAAGACCTCGAAAACATTCGCACGGGTTTGAGTCCCCATGCCATTGCGCAGGCGTTTTGTGACAATCTGTTCTATGTGCAGGGACGGTTTCCGAAGGTGGCGACGCCCCACGACCGGTTCATGGCCCTGGCCTATACGATCCGCGACCGTCTGCTGCAGCGCTGGATCCGCACCGCGGAGACCTACTTCGAACAACAGAGTCGCACCGTCTGCTATCTCTCGGCGGAATACCTCATGGGACCGCAGTTGGGCAAGAACCTGCTCAACCTCGGCATCTACGAGGCTGCCGACCAGGCCATGAAGGAGCTGGGGCTCGATCTGAAGGAGATCATGGAGCAGGAGGAGGAGCCCGGTCTGGGCAATGGCGGCCTCGGGCGCCTGGCCGCCTGTTTCCTCGACAGCATGGCCACCCTCGAGATTCCCTCGATTGCCTACGGGATCCGTTACGAGTTCGGCATCTTCGACCAGATGATCCGCGACGGCTGGCAGGTGGAATTGACGGACAAATGGCTGCGCCTGGGCAATCCATGGGAGCTCCCGCGCCCGCAGCTGACCTTCGATGTGAAATTCGGCGGGCATACCGAGGCTTATGAGGACAACGGCGAGTACCGGGTGCGCTGGGTGCCCCACCATGTGGTGCGCGGCATGGCCTACGACACGCCGGTGCTGGGCTACCACGTCAACACGGCCAACTTTCTCCGCCTGTGGTGCGCCACGGCCACGGAGTCCTTCGATTTCCGCGCCTACAACACGGGTGATTACTACGGGGCGGTGATGGAGAAGATGGTGTCGGAAAACATCACCAAGGTCCTCTACCCCAACGACGACCTGCCCCAGGGGAAGCAGTTGCGCCTGCAGCAGCAGTATTTTTTCGCCTCTTGCGCGCTCCAGGACATGATCCGCCTGCATCTGCAGACGGCCCGCAGCCTGGAGAATTTCCACGGGAAGTTCGCCGTCCAGCTCAACGACACGCATCCGTCCATCGCCATCGCCGAGTTGATGCGCCTGCTGGTCGACGAGCATCATCTGACCTGGCCCAAGGCCTGGGAAGTCACGCAAAACACCTTCGGCTACACCAACCACACACTGCTGCCCGAGGCGCTGGAGCGTTGGCCGGTCCCGCTATTCAGCAGCCTGCTGCCCCGGCACCTCGAGATCATCTACGAGATCAACCGGCGCTTCCTCGACGAGGTTCGCGTCCGTTTCCCGGCCGACGAGGAGCGGACCAGCCGGCTCTCATTGATCGACGAGACCGGGGTGCGTTATATCCGCATGGCGCACCTCGCCACGGTGGGCAGCCGGACGGTCAACGGCGTCGCCGGGCTCCACAGCGAGCTGCTCCGCCAGGGCGGGCTCCGTGGTTTCTATGAACTCACGCCGGAAAAGTTCACCAACGTCACCAACGGCATCTCACCGCGCCGCTTCCTGCTGCTGAGCAACCCGCGGCTGGCCCAGCTCATCACCGCGCGCATCGGCGACGGCTGGATCCGGAACCTCGACGAGCTGCACCGTCTCGAGCCGCTGGCGGCGGAGGCGGAGTTCCGCCGGGAGTGGTGCGAGGCCAAGCGCCACAACAAGGCCCTGCTGGGAGACTTCATCCGCCAGCGCACCGGGGTGGAGGTCGATCCCGACACCATGTTCGACATCCAGGTCAAGCGCCTGCACGAGTACAAGCGCCAGCACCTGAACGTCCTTCATATCATCACCCTCTACAACCGGCTGCTGCGCGAGCCGGCCGCCGGCGGGCCGGCGCGCACGGTCATCTTTGGAGGCAAGGCGGCGCCGGGCTACTACCTGGCCAAGCTGATCATCAAGCTCATTCATGCCGTGGCCGGCCAAGTGAACGCCGATCCCCAGGTCAATCACCGCCTGCGCGTGGCGTTCGTCCCCGACTTCAACGTCAAGAACGCCCAGCGCATCTATCCGGCGGCGGAACTGTCGGAACAGATTTCCACCGCGGGCATGGAGGCCTCCGGCACCGGCAACATGAAGTTCGCCCTCAACGGCGCGGTGACCATCGGGACGCTGGACGGCGCCAACATCGAGATCCGCAATGAGGTGGGCCCCGAAAACTTCTTCCTTTTCGGACTGACAACCGCGGAGGTGCAGAAGCTCAAGGCGGGCGGCTATCAACCGCGGGATTATTACGCAGCCGACCCGCACCTCAAGGAGGCCATCGACCAGATCGCCAACGGATTCTTTTCACCCGACCAGCCGGATCTCTTCCAGCCGCTGGTGAACAGCCTGCTCGGGTGCGACCCCTACATGGTGCTGGCGGATTACGCCGCCTACGTGGAATGCCAGGAGCGCGTCAGCCAGGCCTACGGCAACCAGGAAGCCTGGACGCGCAAGTCCATCCTGAACACGGCGCGGATGGGCTACTTCTCGTCCGACCGCGCCATCCGCGACTACTGCGAACGGATCTGGCGGGTGAAGGCCGAGCCCATCGCCCTCGACGCATAGTAGTAGATCAGTTTGCTCGGACTGGACCGTCACTGTAGGTCGGGGTTTATCCCCGACAGAGTGATGGCGATGCGTATTGGCGTCGGGCGTAAAGCCCGACCTACATAAACTGACCCACCACCCGATGCATCACCGGGCTGACCGCGGCGTGATCAGCCCGGGGCCGGATGTTCACGCCCGCGGGTGGGCCTGCTCGTAGATCTTCTTCAGGTGCGCGACGCTGACATGGGTGTAGATCTGCGTCGTCGTCAGGTTCACGTGACCGAGCAGTTCCTGGACGAGACGCAGGTCGGCACCAGCGTTGAGCAGGTGGGTGGCGTAACTGTGCCGCAGCTTGTGCGGTGTCATGTCCAGCGGTAAGCCGGCGAGCGCGAGGTAACGTTTGAGCAGCAGCTGCACCTGCCGCACCGGCAGGCGCTCGTAGCGGCGGTTGACGACCACCGGCGACTCCGGCGTCTTGTCGCGCGCATACTCGCCGCGCCATTTCACCAGCACCGCCATGGCCACCCGGCCGAGCGGACAGAGCCGCTCTTTGCTCCCCTTGCCCATCACGCGGGCCACGCCGCGCTCGAAATCGATCTGCCCGTAGTCCAGCCCCACCAGTTCGCTCACCCGCAGGCCGCCGCCGTAGAGCAGCTCCATCACGAGCCGGTCACGCCAGGCCGTAAAGGCGTCCAGACTCCGGTTTTCCAGCAGGCGCAGCGGTCCGGTCAACAGAGCCGTCATCTGTTTTTCGGTGAGAAATTTCGGCAGCGGCTTGTCGAGCCGGGGCAGCGGCACGCCGGTGAGCGGATTGCGTTTCAGGCGGCCGCGCCGCTGCCAGAACCGGCAAAACGCGCGCAGTCCTGAGACGTGGTTGTGGAGGGTCCGGCGGCTGAAGCGCCGCTGCCCCTCGATGATGAAGTCGCGCATTTCGCGCACCCCCAGCCGGTCGAGGCCGCGGTCCGCCAGACCGTTGCGCGCGAGCCAGCGCCAGAAGTCCTCAAACGCCTGCCGGTAGTTGCGCACCGTGTAGCGCGAGTAGCGCCGTTCCTTCTCAAGATGCTCGAGAAACGGCGCGAGCCATTCCTCGATGATCTTCGTCGGCAGCGGCTCCGGCGTCTTCGGCAGCGTCTCCATGTACGGCTGGCAGACTAAACCCCGGAGCCAGGAAGCCAAGAATACTGTGTTTCCACCCGGATTCGCGGCCGCGGAAAGAAAACCGCGCCTCAGTGCGGCGGGGCGGGTTCCGGGTTTCCTGCTTTCGCCCGCTGCTCCACCGCCGCCTTCACGCGGGCGGTTTCCCTGCGCAAGGCCCCCTCGGGATCGAGGTCCCTTGCGCGCCCGGCCGCGGCGAGTTCGAAGAGCATCCGGCCCAGCGATTCTTCGGTCAGCTCCCCGCCAAGGCGGGCGATCCTCGCCGCGTCAACGAGACCGGCGACGGGAAGATGCTTCTTGGTGATCTGCTTCCAGACCGCCTCGGCAAACATGAGCGCGGGCAGCTGCGGCGGCAGGTGCTTGAAGACCGTCGGCTCGGTCTTTCCGGCGGCCTGCTTTTCGACCTTTTTGATGGCGTCCCACTGGACGAGCACCTCCTCGGAGGTGTTCAGGCGGCCGCTGCCGAAGACATGCGGATGGCGGCGCACCAGCTTCTCTTTGATTTCGCGGGCCACGTCGTCGAAGGTGAAGTCGCCCCGTTCCGCGGCGAGCTGCGCGTGAAAGATCACCTGCACGAGCACGTCGCCGAGTTCCTCGCGCATGTGCGGCAGATCGAGGCGGTCGATCGTGTCGAGCAGCTCGCTGCATTCGTCGATGAGACAGCGGGCGAGCGTTTCGTGAGTCTGTTCGCGGTCCCACGGGCAGCCGTCGGGCGCACGCAGCCGGGCCACGGTCTGGCGCAGATCGTCAATGGCACTCATGCGGAAAGCGGAGGTAACCACGAAATGCGCCAAATACACCAAAAAAATGGTTTCCCTTTTCGGGCCCTTCGGGTGTTTCGTGGTGGTTTCATGGACAAGCTCGCCGAAATCATGGCGCACAAGCGCCGGGAGGTCGCCCCGCTCATGCGGTCGGTGACCGAGGCCGAGCTGGTCCGGGCCGCCGCCGCCCGGCCCAAGCCGCCGCCTTTTGCCGTTGCGCTGCGGCGCGCGGACGGCCGGCTCGCCGTGATCGCGGAGATCAAACGCCGCTCGCCCTCGGCCGGCGAGATCAAGGCCGGCGCCTCGGCCGTCGGACAGGCCCGCCGCTTTCAAGCGGCCGGGGCCGATGCGCTGTCCGTGCTGACCGATTTTCAATATTTCGGCGGCACGCTTGACGATTTGCGCGGCGTGACCGCGGGCCTTCGCACCGCGTCGCCTTTCCCGGGGGTGGGCGGAACGCATCCCCCGCCCTGCCTGCGCAAGGATTTCATGGTTCACCCCATCCAGGTACTGCAGGCCTGCGAGGCCGGCGCCAGCGCCATCCTGCTCATCGTCCGCGCCCTGGCCGACGAGGAGATCAAGCTGCTGCACGCCGCCGCCGCCGCCGCCGGCCTGGATGCGCTGTTCGAGATCCACGACGAGCCCGAGCTGGCGCGGGCCCTGCGGCACGGCGCCCGGCTCGTCGGCGTGAACAACCGCGACCTCACCAGCTTCACGACCGATGTGGCGATCAGCGAGCGGCTCATTCCGCTCCTGCCGCGCGAAGTCGTCGCGGTGAGCGAAAGCGGCATTTTCACCGGGGCCGATGCCGCCCGGGTCCGGTCCGCCGGCGCCCATGCCGTGCTCGTGGGCGAGGCCTTGATGAAGGCGCCCGACCCGGCGGCGTTGATCGCCGAAATCCGCGCCGCTCGCTGACATCGGCGGACGATTTTTCATGCCCCTCACGCCCACGGAAACCCGCGACCTGCTGGCCCGGCTCGGACACAAGCCGAAGCGTTTTCTCGGGCAGAATTTCCTGGTCGACGGCAATATTGTCCGCAAATCGCTCGCCCTCGGCGAAGTCCGGCCGGGTGACGCGATCGTGGAGATCGGCCCCGGCTTGGGCACGCTCACCTCCGCCCTGCTGGAAGCCGGCGCGGAGGTCTGGGCGGTGGAAAAGGACCGCGCGCTGCACGCGCACCTCGCGGCCACCCTGGGGCCGGAATTTCCCGGACGGCTGCATCTGCGCGAGGGTGATGCCGTTGAACTTCCGCTGGCAGGGCTGCCGGCCGGGCCCGCCGGCACCGGCTTCAAGATCATTGCCAATCTACCCTACGCCATCTCCACGCCATGGATGGACGCCGTGCTTTCCGGCCCCTTGCCCCTCCGCATGGTGCTGATGCTTCAGCGTGAGGCCGCCGATCGCTATACCGCGCGGCCCGGCACGAAGGACTTCAGCGCCATTTCCATCTTTGTGCAGGCCGCCTGCGACGTCGCGCCGGGACACCGGGTAGCAGCGGCTTGCTTTTATCCGCAGCCCGACGTCGACTCCTGCCTGTTGAATCTCGCGCGCAAACCCGTGCCTTTTCTGTTCACGGCCCCGGTCAAGGCCCTGATCCGCGCCTGCTTTCAGCAACGCCGGAAGCAGATCGCCGCCTTGCTGCGCGGGCGCCTTGCTGGTGCCGCCGCCCTAGCGTGGCTCGCGGAGCTCACCGCCGCCGGCCTCGGCCCGCAGGCCCGTCCGGAACAGATTTCCGTGGCACTCTGGCAGAAATTGCGAGTCGTATAAGTGCGCGCATTTCCACAGCATGTAGGAACTTGAAATGAATCGCCACTGTCATTCAATCGAGCCTGGCCCATGAAATTCCGCGTCCCTCTCCTCCTGCTTGCTGCAAGTCTGTGCCTGTTGCCCCGCCTGCCGGCGCAGACTGCACTGCAACCCGGGGCCGACACGACCACCGCACTGCAACCGGGATCCGATGCGACCACCGCACTGGCTCCCCCCCCACAGATTTATGGGAAGGTTGAAGGCGACTACTACACTTCGCCCACCGGCATCTATAAGGTCAGAATCCCCGTGCTGCCCCAGCTGGGCGGCAGCATCTCGGACACGCCCAACGTCGCCACCTTCGATGATGACTTCAGCACGCACATCAGCATCGGGGCCTTCCTGCTCTCGCGGGAACTCAAATGGGAATACGACACCCGCGGCGCCAAGGATTTTCTCGTCTACTTTTTCACCAGTCTCGTGATGCCCGATTTTGTGGCCCGCTTCCCAGGCTCCAAAATGGAGGACAATGCCGCCTTTCTTCCCAAGTTCCAGGACGGCTCGCTGCTGATCTTCACGTTGCTGCCCGGCGGCTCGTTTTTCGCACAGCGGGTCACCCTGGGGTCCGCCGCCGAGCCGCTGGTCGCCAAGCGCGGCAACCTTTGCTTCGTCAAATATAATTGCGTTTTCGTCGTCAGCACCGAGCTGGCCGAGCGCGTGCTGGAGCATTCGACCTACCAGAAGACGATCGAGGAGGAGAACACCACCCTGCGCCAGCGGCTGCTGGATCTTGTGGGGAAAATGCAGTTCACCCAGCCTCCGCCGGAGACGAAGAATTGAACCAGCTGGAAGCGTCGGCCCAACGCAAGCGCGCGCGGCGGAGCTGGCCGCCGGGTTGGCGGATTCCGGTCTTGCTGGCCGGGGCGCTCGTCTGCCTGACGCTCGGCGGGTGCATTTACCTGCGATTGCTCGAACTGCGCAACCAGCTCGCCGCTTTCGACCGTTATTTCGAGACGGACCTGCGGGATGGCGTGAAGATCACCTGCCGGAAACCGGTGTTGCTCGTCGAGGACATGGCCTTCTTCAAACTCGTGCCGGAATCGCGCGTGCGGGTGGGCGTGGCCGAACGCTGGCAGTTCCGGTGGGTGAAGGATTATGCCGTGGCCGGCGAGAATCCGCGGAACTACGAGATCGCCGTGGACTTCATCTTTGTCGACCACAAGCTCACCCGCGTCATCTTTCCCGAGCGCTTGTTTGCATTCGTCCCCAAGCAGTTTTTCCTCACGATCGTGCGGGCATTCGGCCACGCCCGGATTGACAAGGAAAAGCGTACCGCCAGCACGAGCGTCCGGGAGGATCTTGGCCCGAACCAAACCCCGCCGCAACTGGTCCGGAAGGACCTCGTGGCGCTGCTCGGCGCACCGATGGAGACAAAGACGACCGAGGCAGGCATCCTCTGGCGCTACCGTTACCGGGCCGCCTCCCCCAGCCAGCGCTCAGGGCGTATCGATGCCACCTTCACCCTGAATCCCGCCAGCTCCAAGGTGCAGCGCATCCAGGGCCGGGTTTTTGATGTCACGCTGGACATCGCGTTTCCCGACTCGACCATCTCACCGCCGGCCGACATTAAACCAGCTGCCAATGTCGCCCCGCCCTGAACCTTCTCCTCTCGTGCGCGATGCCGTCGAGGCCGACCTGCCCGCCATCGTCGCCATCTATAATGCCACCATCCCCGGCGGCATGGTGACGGCCGATACGACGCCGGTAAGCGTCGAGAGTCGCGTGCCATGGTTTCGGACCCACTCCCCGGAGCGTCGGCCGATCTGGGTGGTGGAGGATGAGCGCGGGTCTGTCTGCGCCTGGTTCAGTTTCAGTGATTTTCATCCCCGGCCGGCCTACCATCCGACCGCGGAAATCAGTGTCTACGTGGCGGAGACGCACCGCCGGCGAGGGTTGGCAAATCTCTTGCTGCAACGGGCCCTCGACCATGCCCCCACCCTCGGCCTGAAGGCGCTGGTCGGCCTGATCTGGGCGCACAACGAACCCAGCCTGCGCTTGTGTGCCAAGCACGGATTCGAGACATGGGGCCACCTGCCGCGCGTCGCGCTACTGTATGGGGTCGAACGCGACCTGATCATTGTGGGCCGCCGCGTCGCGCCCTGAGCGCCGGGGAAGCCCGGTCTCTCCGCTGCGCTTGCCTCGGAAGCGGAAGACGCCGACGTTTCCCGCATGCAAAGCACCACCTTCGGCCTCGTCATCCACGGCGGGGCCGGCGTTATTCTCCGCAAGGATTTGACGCCGGCGCTTGAAGCCCGGTACCGGGCCAAACTCACGGAATCGCTCGCCACCGGCTATGATACGCTCGAGTGCGGCGGCTCCAGCCTCGACGCCGTCGTTGCCGCGATCAAGGTGATGGAGGATTCGCCCCTTTTCAATGCGGGCCATGGCGCGGTCATGAACGCCGA
>PLMW01000080.1 GCA_003142615.1 Opitutia bacterium
ATCTTCTTCGTCGGCGAGCCGGACGATGTCGGCCGTTTCGCCAAGCAGTTTCGCCAAGAGGGTATCAAGGCCCGGTTTTTCGGCACGGACCTTCTGATGGACGATCGCTTCCTGCAGAATGCCGGTGAGGCGGCGGATGGCACGATGATCACGTACTTTCTTGATTCCGAGCGCAAGGATCCCCTCTGGGTCGATTTCGTGGCTCGTTTCCGGGAGCGCTGGGGCCATGAGCCCGACGCCTATGCCGCCTATGCATACGACGGCGCCCAGATACTGATCCACGCCATTCAAAGCGCGGGCCCGAATCGCTGGCGCATCCGGGATCAGGTGTGCAACCTGGACTTCTATCAAGGCGTCACCGGCTGGATGCAGTTCGACGGCACCGGCACCAACATCGCACCGGTGCGGTTGGTGCGGTTTGATCATGGGCGCTGGGTCTTCGAGCCAGAACCGGAGTTCTCGCCCTCCGTCGCCCAGCGCTAACCCTCAGAGTCCATGCCAGTCGAATTGCGCTGCCTGCTCGCTTGGCTGTTGCTCGCCCCGCTTGCCGGAGGCGCGGGGGTCCGCCAGGTGACGCTCGGGCTTGTCGTGCCGCCGTCCGAACCGGATGCGGACAGTCTGCTGCGCGGCGTGCAACTAGCCGTCGCAGAGGCAAACGAAACCGGCGACGCGCCAGTCGGACTGGAAGTGCGAAGCGAGAACGGCCAGTGGGGGACCGTCGGCAACGATGCGGTGATCCTGGTCTGCAACCGCCACGTGGACGCGATCATCACCCCGTCCGACGGCGCCGCCAGCCATCTCATCCTGCAAGTTTCCGGCCGCACCCGGGTGCCGGTGGCCAGCCTCTGCTCCGATTCGTCGGTCACGGAAGCCGGAGTCCCTTGGGCCGTACGCGTGGTTCCGCGCACCGATCAGGAAGCCGAAGCCCTCTTCGCCGCGTCGCGGCGACCGGACGGATCCCCGCTCCATTGGTGGGCGATCGTTCCGGAGGGACGGCCGGGACGTGCGGTCCGCCGCGACCTTGAAACGGCTGCCCGCGTCACCGCAACCCGGCTTGACCGGATCGTCGAGGGCGGCGAACCGAAGACAGACCTCGCCTCCCTGGTTCACATGGTCGTCGCGGCCGCTCCGGGCGGTGTGCTCCTTTGGCTGCCGCCTTCGCAGGCGGGAACGGTTGCCGCGGCGTTGCGGGCCGCGGGCTATGGCGGTTGTCTCGCCGGACCCAGCCCGCTTGATTCGCCGACATTCGTCGCCGCCGCGGGCGCCGCCGCGACCGGAGTACTGGTGACGGAGTTTCGGGCAGACGCCGATCTCCGCGCGCGAGCGGACCAGTTCGAGAGGCAGTATCGGCAGAAATATGACGCCAAACCGGACTTCAGCACGGCTGCGGCGTATGATGCCGCGCGAGTGCTGATTGAAACCCTGCGTCGCGCCGGCAATAGCGCTGGCTATCGCCAATTTCCCCTTGCCCTCCCCACCGCGGGAGTCACCGGTGTTCTCCACTTCGACAATTCCGGCAACCGAACGGACACGCTGCAGGTGCTGACCTGTCAGCAAGGCCGGTTCGTTCCCATTCCCCCAACCGAGACATAACCATGAAGGCTCGAAATCGGGTCGCGCTGCCGACCGCATTCTCTCTCGTCGCCCTGCTGATTGTCCTCGCCCTGTCCACCCTGGGCGCCAGCTCGAACTCGGCGACAAGCCCCAGCGACGCCCCGGCGCTGCCCCCGCCGTCCAACGGGGCCATCAGCCCGCAGGATCAGGCCGACTCATTGCACCTCGTCATCGCGGCGGACCGCGAGATGTATTGTCGAACGTACATCGCGCGGCAGACCGGGGACGCACCACCACCGAACGCCCCCGCCAGCGGTAAACCGGGTGAATCCTGGCCGTTGCCGTGTGAAATATTTCGACACGCTGCCGAGTCGATCCAGAGCAAAGGAGCCGAGTTCAGCTATGCCCTGCGCTCCCTTCATCCGATCGATCCGCGAAACGGACCTCAGACCGAACTGGAGCAACGTGGGCTGGCTTTCGTCACCAGCCACCCTACCCAGAACTACTATGGCCAGGAGATGCTGGGCGGTCGGCGATACCTTACCGCCGTCTATCCGGACATCCCGGCAGTCGCCGCCTGCATTGACTGCCACAAACGAAGACCGGCATCGATCCCGCAACGCTACCAAGTCGGCGAGGTCATGGGTGGCATCGTGGTGCGCGTACCGCTCGAATTTTGATCCCGCCAGGGACCTCGCCGGCATCGCCCGACCGCAAGTCCACGCCATGACCGATCGCCGGGGCCGGTGACATCCGGCGGCGGAAATACTTCTGGGCCAGTTGCCGCCAGAGCGGGATCAATCGCCTCTATTCGTTGTCCGCAATGCCGCCATTAATCTGGCAGCCTTTCATCATGACTGCGGCTGGCAAACCGTACCTTGACGGACGCCAATAAAAAAGGCCGGTCTTTCGACCGGCCTTGTCGTTAATTCCTGCCCGCGCTCAGTTGTTCCGGCGCATGGAAAGCAGCCACAGGAGGTGCAGGAGCGCCGTGATGAATGCGGCGACGTAGGTGAGCGCGGCGGCGTCAAGGGTTTCGTTGACGCCCGGCATCTCGTCGCGGTCGAGAATACCGAGGCCGACCAGCTCGACCTTTGCGCGGCGACTGGCATCAAATTCCACCGGTAGCGTGATGAGCTGGAAGAGGGACAACACCGCGTAAATGATAATGCCCAGATCGAGCAGCACGCCGCCGAAGCCAAAAAAGAAGCCACCAAACATGATGAAAGGCAGGAGACTCGACGTGATCTGCGTGGCGGGGATCAACGCCATGCGCGCCTGCAGGGCCTTGTAGCCGACCTTGTGCTGGATGGCGTGGCCCGATTCGTGGGCCGACACCCCCAGCGCGGCCAGGCTGGTGCCGCGATAGTTCTCGGACGAGAGGCACAGGCGTTTGTTGAGCGGATCGTAATGATCGGTGAGATGGCCGGGAATCTCGACGATCTCAACGTCGTCAATGCCGGCCCGGCCCATCACCGCCTCGGCGGCCTCACGGCCGGTGATGTGACCGCGCGACGGAATCTTCACGTTTTTGCCATAGGCGCTGGACACCCGCATCTGCGCGTAAAGCGCGAAGATGAAAACAAAAATGAAGAGCAGGATGAAGATTGGCTGAGGAATGAAGGCGAAAGCTAACGAGGTGATCATGGTTTTGTTAAAGAGTGCTTGCTGATGACCAGCAGATCGCATCCCAAGTTTCCCGGAAACGCGTGATTGTTTGCCCCAGCACAAATCACGAGGTTCCCGGCTTTTGCAAGCGGAAGCGTTCGCGCTGGAAACACCGGCGCCGGTTGTAATGGGCAGCCGAGGCGCGATCAGTGCGCCAACCGTGACAGACTTGCGCACTTCATCGGGGCATGGCACGCGGGCGCCATCACCACGGATTCGGCCGGGGTTCTGACTGCCGCGCGGTGGAATCCGCACGGTCCAGCGCGGCGGCGGCCGGCAATCACAGCTGGAAGCATTCACCACCGATTGGCCAGGCCGGCGGAAACCTGGCGGCGCGCGGCGGGAACGGCCGGCACCGCCTGAAAGTCCGAGTTCCAAAGGTTGTCCACCTGCAGCGAGAGAGCGAGATCGCGCGCGTGGGGCGGCCGGTAAAAAAGTCCGAGCGACGAGATCAGCGCCCGGTTGCCGCCGACCGTGCGCAGCGGGTTGTCCTCCTGGATGCGCGCCTGGTTATCCATGCGCAGTTCGAAACCGCCCCCGGGCCGCGCGACGATCGCCGCCGTGAGGCGCTGCTTTGGAAAATTAAGCGCGTAGAAGCTGCCATCAACCGTCGCCGAGCCGTAGTCGGCGTTTTTGTGCAGGAAGGTGTAGCCGAGTGTGATCTCGCAGCGCGGCATGGACCACTTCACCACGGCCTCCGCTCCGGCTGTGCTGATATCGACCGGATCCGCCAGGCGGGCGATGACGCCGCGTTGAAAAGTCCAGTCCACGAGCTGATCATCGCGCCGGTAGAAAACGGCGACATGGGTCTGCCAGACCCCCTGCGCGCCGTCGCAGCCGAGTTCGAGATCGTGACTGCGGGAGCGGCCGAGGTTGGGATTGCCCCGGAAAAGCCCCGCCGTGGGGCTGGAATTGAGCGCGGTGTAGGTGGGCACCTGCGTGGACTGGGCATAGCTGAAAAAGAGGCGGTGCGAGCCCCCACCCGACGGCGTGTCATCAAGCGCGATTTCAACCAACGGCGAAACGGCGGAGCCATCACGATTGGTATTATCGCAGGTGGCGCCAGTCCTGAGGGTGAGACGACGGCGGGCGTCGAGGGTCCAGGTTCTTTCGGGGGTGAGGCCGATTTTTTCGTAGGTGCGCGCGTGAAAGCGGCCGTAAATGAGCGAGGTGGACTTGAGATTGTCGGCGAGCACCACGGCGTTGAAGCCAAGCATGAAGGCGCCCACGTTGTCGCGGCCGGAGAAGGTCGCGCCGCTCGTCCATGTGGTGTGCTGGTAGGGATGCACTGACCCCAGAGGGGCGAAGCGATTGAAGGCATAATCATCCTTGTTGCGCCGCCAGAAGGCACCGACCTCGAGCCAGCCGTCCGCACCCCGGCTGGAGCGGTGATTGAGCGCCACCAGCACGGTCTCCAGATTCTCGGTTTCGTCGGAACCGAACGGCGTGTAGAGATTGGGCCAGCCGAAGAACTTTGCCTGGTAGCCGTAAAACAGATCGGTCTGCGCGGTCGGCCCGGCGAGTTGCAGGCGTACGTTATAGCGCTGAAAACGATGGTCGCCAAACGGCACGGAGCCGTCCGACGTGGATCGCGACACCTCGGCGTCGGCAGCCAGGGTGCCGCCGGCCATGGAGGTGTTGCTCACGACACCCTGATAGAGGCTGCCGCGCAGGGAATCGTACTGGCCGGCAACGAGCGTCAGCTCGCCATGGGAACGGATGCGCTGCCAGTCATAGGCAATGGTGCCAACGTTTGCGTTGAAGCCGGCCAACACATTGTCGACCCCCGTCAGGATGCGCGGGGCGGAGATCATGGCCGGCGCCACGGGGATTTCCGCGAAATAGTGCCCGGTCTGGGGATCATAAAGGACGGCACCGCCGATGCGGAAACCGGTGTTCTCAAAAATGCCGCCGCGGAGGGCGATGTCGGCCTGACCCTCGGCCAGATCGCGGGCCTGCACGTCGGCCAGCGGTTCATAGCGGAGCGCGGTGACCGGCATGGCAAACGCACCGGTTGGTTCCTGCAAAGCCACCCGCGGCGAATACACCATGTATTCAGGCAGCTCGAGGGGAGGCTCAGCCACTGCTGGCGTGCCCGCTGCCAATGCGGCAAGCATGAGCAGGCGGGTGCCAGATTCCTTTTTCACGCGTATGCGTCGCGCCATCGATAGACACCCAAGATTGCAGGACAACTTCAAGTTAATCCCTAATGACTGTTATATTAACAATTATCCGCCAGCACTTCTTTGGAAGAATCTTAAGCGATCACCGGCATCCTGCGGCAGGAACGCCCGGGGAAGAAAGGGAATAAGGGCTCAGGTGTCGCCGTCGTTGCCGATGGCTTCGACGGGGCAGCCCTCCAGCGCCTCCATGCAGGCCGCAATCTCCTCCTCGGTGGTCGGCTGCTTGCTCACAAAGGAATAGCCGCCCTCCTCAGAGCGGGTGAAGAAAGCCGGGGCCGTCTCGCGGCAGAGGTCGCAATCAATGCACTGCTGGTCGACGTAATACTTACCTGACACGTTGGTTTCCACCTTGTCTGCTTTATTGGCCATGATGAACGGCGAACAAAAACGAATGCGGAAGACTGTCAAGGGTATCCCCGCGCCCCGGTCCGGTCCGGACGGTATGCTGCGGTGTCACCGCAAGATCCGCAATTTTCCGTGTGTGCGGACGATGCACGCGAGGGACTTGAGTTTGCCGGGTTGTCCCCCTAATTTTCTGCCGGATGCTCTCCGATCGGCATTACATGCGGGAATCCAAAAGCGATTTCCAGTTCGATCCGGTGAAATGGCTGATGGCCGTCTTTGCCGCGCTCTACCTGTTGCAACTGGTGGTGGAGAGGTGGTTCGATGGATCTGCGCACTATGGCTGGTTCGGACTTTCCGCCGGCGCGGTGTTGCACGGCCGGAAACTCTGGACGCTCCTCAGTTACAATTTCCTGCAGAATACCGCCGACTACACGGGGGGAGTGTTCGTTCTGATCTTCAACCTGCTCGGACTGTATTTTTTCGGGGGCGCGGTGCGTGATCTGATCGGCACAAGGCGGTTTGCCTGGCTCTATGCGGGCTTCATCGCCGTCGGGGCGCTGGCGTGGTGCGCCGCCTACGCGCTGAAGGTCGACTGGATGCTCTATGGACCCATGGCAACCCTCGCGGGCTTTTTCGCACTGTATTGCTGTTACCACGGCAACGAGCAGATGACCTTCCTCGCCTTCTTCATCATCCCCGTGGCGATGAAGCCGAAGTTCTTCTGCTGGTTCTGGGTGGCGCTCGATCTCGTCGGTTTCCTTTTCTACGAGATGATGGGCCACCCCTCTCGCTTGTGGAACGGACACATCGCCAATCTCGCCGCCATGCTCAGTGCCTATGGCTATTACCGGCTGGCCGGCCGGGTTGACCCGTTCGGCGGATTTTCCGCCGCCGGCATCGAGCTGCCGCGCTGGCTGCGTCGCCGGCGGAAAACCGCCCCCTCCGCCCCGCGCTTTCAAGTGAACATCACCAGCCGCGACGACCTGCGCGCGGAAGTGGACCGCATCCTCGACAAAATCAACAGCCAGGGCTTCGGCGCGCTGACCGACGAGGAGAAGCGCCTGCTCGACGAGGCGCGCGATCTCCTCAGCCGCCGCTGAATTTTCCGACGTGAACGCGCCACCCGGCCCCGCCTCGCCCGGAGGCTTTCGCGAACTGCTGCACCAGGAACATCCCGCGTGGGATGCCGGTGCGCTCCCGCCCGAGGCGTGGGCGCGTCTTGAACGCCTGGCCGACGCCAGCCCGCTCTACGCGCGGCTGCTGCGGCGGCACCCCGACTACGGTCTCTGGCTGGAGCAGCCGCACAATCGCGACACCCCCTTCCGCTACCAGGCGTTGCGCGATGAGTGGCGCACGTTCGCCGCGGCGTCCGGCGAGACGATCACCCAGGATGAAATCCATCTGAGCGTGCTGCGCCGGTGGCGGCGCAAGATGACCCTGCGCATTGCCTATCGCGACGCGAACGGCCTCGCCCCGCCCTCCACGACGGTTGGGGAGTTGACGCGGCTGGGCGAGTTCTGCCTGCGCGAGTGCTGCGACCTCTCCCTCCGGCAATGGACCCGCCGCTACGGCGAACCGTGGGATGAGGAGCTCGGCCGGTCAGCCCGTTTCTGCGTGCTCGGCCTTGGCAAGCTCGGCGGGCAGGAGCTTAACTTTTCCTCCGACATCGACCTCATCTATTTCTACGAGGGCGAGGGCCACTGCCGGAAGGACGGGCAGCCGGGCGTGTTTTCAAACGTCGAGTTCTTCACCAAGGTGGCCGAGACCATCACCAGCCTGCTGCAGACCCAGACCGCCGACGGCTTTCTGTTCCGCGTCGACGTACGTCTGCGGCCGGAAGGCGCCTACGGCCCGCTGGTGCGCTCGCTCGCGGGACTCGAACATTACTACGCCGCCGCCGGGCAGACCTGGGAGCGCATGGCGCTCATCAAGGCGCGGCCGGTCGCCGGCGACCTCGCACTGGGCGCGGAACTGCTCGAGAGCCTTCATGCGTTCCGTTATCCGCGCCATCCGCCGCCGTCGCTGCTGGCCGAGGTCGCAGCCATGAAGACCCGCACCGAGCAGGAGGTGGTCGGCTCCCAGACCCTGACGCGCGACGTGAAATCAGGTCATGGCGGCATTCGCGAAATCGAGTTCATCACCCAGGCGTTCCAGCTGCTGCATGCCGGCCGCTATCCCTTTCTGCAGACGCATGCGACCACCGCGGCGCTGGACCAGCTGGTGCGCTACGGACTGATGCAGGCGGGGGAGGCGCGGTTCCTGGAGGAGGCGTACTGGTTCCTGCGCCGCGTCGAGCACGCGATCCAGATGCGCGAGGAGCACCAGACGCACGCGCTCCCGGCCGACGACGCCGAGGTGGCCGCCATCGCGTGCACGCTGGGGTTTGCGTCGGTCGGGGAATTTCAGCACCAGCTCGACACCGTGCGCACCCGGGTGCGGCGCATCTACGAAGGGCTCTTTCGCGGCGAGGCGGGCGACAGCGAATTCCAGGACTGGTGGGAATTCTTCACCTCCCAGCGCACGCCCCCGGTACTCGCCGGACGGCTGCGCCGCTGGCTGGGCCCGGCGGACGGGGCGGCGGACGAACTGCGCCTCTTTGTGTGCGGCGACCGCGGGCAGCAGGTGAATC
This sequence comes from Opitutia bacterium, assembly GCA_003142615.1. GTDB lineage: Bacteria > Verrucomicrobiota > Verrucomicrobiia > Opitutales > Opitutaceae > Fen-1467. The sequence continues at coordinate 8,380 of PLMW01000080.1, forward strand.
GCGAACTCGTCGTGCGTTTCCAGCACCTCGTCGACACCTTCGACGAAATCATGCCGAAGCTCGCCCAGCCGGTGCCGACGCTGCGCCGGATCGCGCACTTCGCCGAGCGTTATGGGACGCGCCAGCAGTTCTTCAACGGCTGCGCCGCAAATCCGCAATTCTTCCGCGTGCTGGCGCTGCTCTTCGACCGGAGCACCTTCACCTATGAGCTGCTGGGCGCACATCCCGAGATCGCCGAGGAGGTGCTGCGGCCGGAAGTGCTGCGGAAGCGCAAGGACGCCGCGGCGCTGGCGGCCGAGCTCGCCTCCGGCCCGGCGGGCGCAGGTCATGCCGCCTGGCTGTGGCTGTACGTGAAGGCCGAGCAGGTGCGTTATGCCATCGGCGAACTCCTGGGTTTTTTGAGCATCGAGCAGGTCGAGGCCAGTCTCTCGCTGCTGGCCGACGCCGTGCTGGCGCAGGTGCTGCAGCAGCTCGACCCGCGGCAAAGCCTGCTGCTGGTGGCGCTGGGAAAATACGGCGGCTCCGAGCTGACCTTCGGCTCCGATCTCGACCTCCTGTTCGTCGCCCGGGAGGCCGAGGCCGCCGCGGCGGAACCGGTCGTGCGCGAGCTGCAACGGTTGCTGCGCCACGGCGGGCCGCTGGGCGCGATTTTTGAGGTCGACCTCCGGCTGCGGCCGCATGGCGACGCCGGCCCGCTGGTCACCACGCCGGACGTGCTGCGCGCCTACCATGCGGGAGGCTCGGGGCAGGCCTGGGAACGCCAGCTGCTCACCCGGGCGCGGATCGTGGCCGGCGCCCCGGAACTGGCGGCGGATTTCGCGGCCTTCGTGACCGACCTGCTCTATCGCGCCCCTTTGGCCGGACCGGAGGCCGCCGCCATGTGGACCATGCGGGGCCGGATTGAACGCGAGCGGGGCGCGGTGTCGCCGCCGGAGCGCGCTTTCAAGACCGGTGCCGGCGGACTGGTGGATTTCGAATTTCTCGTGCAACTGCTCCAACTGCGCCACGGGCATGCGCTTCCGGACCTCCGCCAGCCCGGCACCGGCCGGGGGCTGCGCGCCCTGGCGGACGCCAGCCTCATCCCGGCCGGGGCCGCCGTGCAGCTCCTCGCCAGCTACAATTTTCTCAAGCGCATCGAAATCCTGCTCCGGAGCGACACCGGCAAGGCCGTGAGCGTCTTGGCCGCCTCCGCCGAGGCGCGCGCCCCCCTGGCCTGCTGGCTGGGTTTTGCGGATGAGGCGTCCTTCTGGACCGAACACTGCCGCCGGCTCGCGGAAACCCGCCGGATGGTGCTATCTCTGCTGCCGTCCGGGGTTAATTCAGTGTAACAGTCTTGAAGCCACCCCGCTTTGTGCTTTCTTATGTAACGTTTGGGCGGGCGCCACGTCGTGAAACCTTTCACGCGCCTGCTGTTCTCATAAAGCCGATGTCCTTCCTCACCTTCCTGCCATGGTTGCGCCGCCCGGCGGCAGCCGCCGTCGTTTTCCTGGCCGTCCTCACCACTGGTCAGGCCCTGCCGGAACGTAATTTCGAGACCACGCGCACGCTCGCCACCGAGGTGAGCACCATGGTGGAACTGCTCGAGCAGGTTCATTTCAACCACGAGGCGGTCAACAGCCGGCCGAAGCCCGAACTCGGCCAGAATCTCATCCATGACTACATGGGCGAACTCGACAGCCAGCGGCTTTTCTTCCTGGCCACCGACCAGGAGGCCTTCACGCGGCGTTACGCCAATGCGCTTTATTACAACCTGCGGACGCTCGGCAAACTTGACGCCGCGTTCGACATCTACGTCCAGTACGAAAAGCGCGTCGACAGCCGCATCAACTGGGTCTTCGAGGAGCTGAAAAAGGACTTCGATTTCACATCCCACGAGACCTATCCCCTCGACCGCTCCAAGAAGACCGCCTGGCCCGCCACGCAGGCCGAGGCGGACGACCTCTGGCACCGCCGCCTCAAGTTCGAGCTGCTGCAGGACCTGCTCGACAAAAAGACCATCGACGAGGCCAAGCAGAATGTCCGCCGCCGTTATGAGCGCATGCTCAAGAACCTCGCCGACATCGAGACCGATGATGTCACCGAGATCTTTCTCACCTCCCTGGCCAATCTTTACGACCCTCACTCCAGTTATTTTTCACCCGAGACCTTCGAGGACTTCAGCATCCAGATGCGGCTCTCCCTGGTTGGCATCGGCGCCCTGCTGGGCTTCGAGGACAATTACTGCGTGGTCAAGGAAATCATTCCCGGCGGCCCCGCCGATCTCAGCAAGCAACTGCAGCCTAACGACAAGATCGTCACCGTGGCGAACGGCGAGGGCGAACCCATTGACATCATCGGCATGAAGCTGCGCAAGGTCGTCGACCTCATCCGTGGCCAGAAAGGCACCAGGGTGAAGCTCACGGTCATTCCTGCCGGCGTCACCGACGGCTCCGTCCACAAGGAAATCACCATTGTGCGCGATGTGGTGAAGCTCAACTCTGCCCGCGCCCGCGCCGCCATCTACGACGTGCCCGATGCCGGCGGAGAGATCGTTCCCATCGGCGTCATCACCCTGCCATCGTTCTACGGCCTCTCCGATGATGACCAAAACGGCAGCGGCGGTGAGGAGCGCACCAGCGCCACCAAGGATGTCGCCGAACTCATCAACCGTCTCGACGCCGCCGGCATCAAAGCCCTGGTGCTTGATCTGCGCGGCAACGGCGGCGGCCTCCTCTCCGAGGCCATCGACCTGACCGGTTTGTTCATCAACAAGGGACCGGTCGTGCAGGTGAAGTCGTACAGCGGGGAAGTCCAGGTCGACAACGACGAGGACACGCCGATCAGTTACACCGGCCCGCTGGCCGTGCTGGTGTCGCGCTTCAGCGCCTCCGCCTCCGAGATCGTCGCCGGCGCGCTGCAAAACTACGGCCGGGCGGTTATCATTGGCGATCGCTCCACGCACGGCAAGGGTTCGGTGCAGACCATCGTGGAAATGAAGAACGTCAGCCGCATGCTGGCGCGCCTGCCGGACAAGACCGGCGCCGCCAAGCTTACCATTCAGAAATTCTACCTGCCGAACGGATCCTCGACGCAAAACAAGGGCGTCACGCCCGACATCGTCCTGCCCTCCATTGACGAGTACATGCCGATTGGCGAATCCGACCTGCCCCACGCCCTGGTCTGGGATGAAATCCCCTCCACCACCTTCAGCGGCCGCCCGCTCGACCCGCAGATTCTCGCCCCCCTGCGCGACGCCAGCCAGTCACGGCAGGAACATCTGGAGGAGTTTGCCTACCTCAAGAAGAGCATTGCCTGGTACAAGGTGAAGCAGGAACTGAAGGAAATCCCGCTCAATCTCGACGAACGCCGCCGCCAAAAGGAGGTCGACGACGCCTTCAAGAAAACGATGGATACGGAGAAGGGCCAGCTCGCGAAAAGCGACTTCCCCTACAAGGAATTCACCCTCGTGCCGCCCGTCCCCCAACCCGCGACCGCCGAGAAGAAGACCGAGGCGGCCGACAGCGAGGACGAGAGCACCCTGAGCACCGAGGAGGACGCAGGCATCACGAAGCTCGACATCCATCTGCGCGAGAGCCTGCGCGTCCTGTCTGACGCCTTGTCGCTTTCGAAAAATCCCCGGTATTGGGCCAACGGCAGCGCGCCGCTCACCGTGCAAGTGTCGAAGAACGGGTGACGCGTGACCCGATGGTCGAAACCGAGGCCGGGAAAATCGGCAGCGAGGCTTGAACTTGTCCGGTTGCCTCGCTCCGCCCTCCGGCCTCAGTGCCGCCAGGCCAGCAAATAGCGATCGCGATCACTGAGATCCCGCAGGGATTCGACACGCGTGAACCCCGCCGCCGCGGCCCGCTCCCGCAGCACCGTCTGCTGGTCAAGGCCGGTCTCCAGCGCGAGGAGGCCCGCTTCCGCGAGGAAAAGCGGCGCCTCGGTGATGATGCGGGTGAGCGCCGTCATGCCGTCCGCGCCCGACGCCAACGCCACAAGCGGTTCGTGCCCGCGCACCTCGGGCATGGCGGCGGCGGTTTCCTGCTCCGAGAGATAGGGCGGATTGGCGACGATCAGATCGAACCGGGCACCGGGTTCCAGCGCCGCAAACCAGTCCGAGCACAGCAGCCGCGTGCGTCCGGCCAGACCGAGGGCCTCCGCATTTTCCCGCGCGAGGTCCAGCGCCGCCCCGCTCACGTCGAGCGCCGTGACCGCCGCATTGGAATAGAACGCCGCCAGCCCGAGGGCGATCGCCCCGCTGCCGGTGCCAAGATCCAGAATCGTCGCGGGCGGCGCCGGCAGGCGCTGGGTGATGAGCTCGCAGAGGTGCTCCGTTTCGGGCCGCGGAATGAGCGCCCGGCGGTCGATCTTCAGCTTGAGGTGAAAGAACTCCGTTTCGCCAAGAATGTACTGCAACGGCTCCCGCTGGCTCCGGCGCTTCACCAGCGGGCGGATCTTCTCCAACTCCAGTTCCGTCACCGGCCGTTCGAATTGCAGATAAAGCTGCATCCGTTGCAGGCCGAGCACGTGGCCGATAAGCAGCTCGGCGTTGAGCCGCGGATTCTCCACGCCCTTCGCCGAAAAAAAATCTGTGGTCTTCTTGATGACCTCGAGGAGGGTGATCATTGGCGTGGATTCCGGCGGCTGTCCAAATTAACGAGGAAGCTCTGACCGTAAAGGGTGTTTGCCGCACCTGCCCCACCGGCCATCCGCGCGGCGGCGCCGGTACCACCTCAGACCGGTGGAAGACGCGGCTTAACCGGAGGTTGGTTCCCCGGGGTCAATCATCGCCGGCGCCCCGGGGTGGCGAGTACATCTGGCCGGTGAGCGCGGCGAGCTTCTCCTCGTAGTCGGCCTTTTGCAGCGCGATGATGATCTCGTCGATTCCCCCCTCCAGCACATGCGGCAGGTTGTGGAGCGTGAGGCCGATGCGGTGATCGGTCACCCGGTTCTGCGGAAAGTTGTAGGTGCGGATGCGCTCGGAACGGTCGCCGGTGCCGATCTGGCTGCGGCGTTGGGCGGCGTATTTGGCGCGCTCCTCGTCCTCCCGGAGCTTGAGCAGCCGCGAGCGGAGCACGGCCAGGGCGCTGGCCTTGTTTTTCTGCTGCGAGCGGCCGTCGGCGCAAAAGACAATCATGCCGGTCGGCTTGTGGATGACGCGCACGGCGGAATCGGTGGTGTTGACCCCCTGCCCGCCCGGACCGCTCGCGCGCTGCACGGTGATTTCCAGATCCTGCGGATCGAGGTGAAGGTCGACCTCCTCCGCCTCGGGCAGCACGGCGACGGTGACGGTGGAGGTGTGAATGCGGCCGCTGGCCTCGGTGACGGGCACGCGCTGCACGCGATGGACGCCACTCTCGAACCTGAGCTGCCGGTAAACGTCCTGCCCGCTGATGAGGAAGCTCACCTCCTTGAAACCGCCGCGCTCGCTCACGCTACTGCCCATCGGCTCGACCTTCCAGCCGTGCGCGTCGGCATATTTCTGATAAAGGCGGGCCAGCTCGGCGGCGAACAGCGCCGCCTCCTCGCCGCCCGTGCCGGCGCGGATTTCCATGACGGTGTTGCGCGAGTCGGTCGGGTCGGGCGGGATCATGGCGAGCAGCACCGCCTGCTGGAGGATGTCGCGCCGGCGCGCCAACCCGGGCAGTTCCTGCGCGGCGAGCTCCTTGAAGGCGGGATCGCCGGCGGGATCCCGGGCCAGTGCCTGGGCCTCGGCAATTTCGCGTCCAAATTTCTCAAAGGCCTGATGGTCGGCGACCAGCTGGGCGAGTTTCTGCTGCTCGCGCGTCACTTCCGCGGCCCGCCGCGGATTGGCATAGAACGACGACTCCGCCATTTGCGCGTTGAGCTCGTCAAGGCGCCGCTGGAAGGGAGCGATGTCCGGCAGAGTGTCCATGAGGGAAAAGGCGTGGAGATTTGCGAATTGCACCAGCCGCGGTCTGCGGCTTGGTTAAAGCCAGTCGCTATGTGGCGGAACTCCGCCTACAAGTGACGATCAGCCATGGCTACGACGCTCTTCACTCAGTCCATCATCGCCTGCATCTGGGACTTCGACAAGACTCTTATTCCGGGCTACATGCAGGCGCCGCTCTTCCGTCGCTATGGGATCAATGAGGCGGCGTTCTGGGCCGAGACCAACAAGCTGGTCGAGCACTACGCCAAACGCGGCTACCGCATCTCCAGCGAGATCAGCTACCTGAACCACATCCTCACCTATGTGCGCACCGGGCTGATGCCGAAGCTGAACAACAAAGTGCTCCATGAACTCGGCGCCGAGATTCAGTTTTACCAGGGGCTGCCGGAATTCTTCGAAAAAAGCAGAGGCTTTGTGACCGAGAACCCGGAATACCGGAAGCACGAAGTCCAGCTCGAGCACTACATTGTCAGCACCGGCATCGCCGAAATGATCCGCGGCAGCGCCATCGCCCCTTACGTCGACGGCATTTGGGGCTGCGAGTTCATCGAAAACCCGCTCCAGCCCGGTTTTCTTCAGCAGAAGGAGTTCGAGCTGGGGGCCGACGCCGAGATCGCGCAGATCGGCATGATGATCGACAACACCTCGAAGACCCGGGCGCTCTTCGAGATCAACAAGGGCACCAACAAGGACCCGGTGCTCGATGTGAATGCGAAGATCCCCTCCGAGGACAGGCGCATCCAGTTCCCGAACATGATCTACATCGCGGACGGCCCGAGCGACATCCCCTGCTTTTCCCTCGTCAAGGAGCGCGGCGGCAAGGCCTACGGCGTGTACAACCCGGACCGGCTCGATGAATTCAAGCAGAACGATGCCCTGCGGAATGCCGACCGCATCGGCCACTATGGCCGGGCCGATTACCGCGAGGGGAGCGAAACCTACAATTGGATCAAACTGCAGATCCAGGAAATCGCCGAACGCATCGTGGCGGAACGCGAGGCGACGGTGGCGAAGCGGGTGGCGCGCCCGCCACGGCATCTCAATTCGACGCCTGAGGAAGAGGAAGCCAGGCGCAAGGCCAGCCAGCCTGAGCAGACGACGTTTCTGAAGTAACCGGGCGGCGCCCCGGACTTCACGCCCGCCATGGTTCCGGGCATGTCACCGGCAAACGGTCGTCCCGGCTAAGGTGAATTCGCGACCACGCGCGCCTGCAGGTTTTGGACCATGTTGCTGACCTGCGACGCGTACTCTTGAGCCGATGCCGGCGCGCGACCGTTGACGACCCGCTCGAGGCCTGCATTCCACGCCAGCGCGATGTTATAGGGCGTGGCGTCGATGCCATTGCTTTCCAAACCGCGCTTGAGCCACTCGTAATGCTGCACGGCCACCTCGTCGGCAGTCTGGCGTTGCACCGCCAGAGCGAACGGCTTCCTGGTGTGCATGCGCCACGTGGAGGGCCTGAACTGATAGGGTCCCAGTTCTCCGCGCGGTCCCACCCTGGTGCTGTTGTGCGGATTCTCCACCCAATTAATGGCCTGCAAGGTCACCCAGCGCTCCGATGCGGACGCGGCGCCTCCCCCGATGGCTAGAGCCATCAAAAGGAGGATGACGTACCTTACATGATGTCTGTTTCTGACCATGAAACTCAGAGTGGGAGGCGCATGAAGGGTGGCGGGTCGAGGGATGTAAAGGGGCTTTTATTCACAACGCCAAATTGGCGCGGGTTTTTACATCATCAGGCAGGTTTGGGCATATTGCACGGGTCGATGGACCCCGCAGAGCACCGGTGGTTCTGGCTTTTCGCTCCGGATAAACAAAAAAATCCAGGAACCTTTTCGCTCTTTACAGACTGGAATTCCCGCGCGTTTCGGAAGCCGGCGCCACTTTCCCGAGGATGAAGCCGGCCACCGCGGATTTTGGCGCCGGACCATAGGCGAGCCGGTCCCCGCCCCGCCCCAGCAGCAACACGGCGTTGTCGTCCGCATTCATGCCAAGTCCGGGACGGCTCACATCGTTGGCCACGATCCAGTCGAGTTTTTTCTCCTCCAGCTTGCGTCGCGCCCGGGCCTCAAGGTCGTGCGTCTCGGCGGCAAACCCCACCACGATCTGCCCCGGCTGCTTGCGCGCAGCGAGGGTCTTCAAAATGTCGATGGTCGGTACCAGCACGAGCCGCCGCGGCCGGCCGCTTTTCCCGGGCTTTTCGGGCGAGACGGACTTCGGGCGGTAATCAGCCACGGCGGCCACGGCAAAGAAGAGGTCGCATTGCACAAAAAGCGGTTCGCACATTTCGAACATCTGCCCGGCGGACACCACGGGATGCACGTTCACCCCTCGCGGCGGCGGCAGCGCCACCGGGCCGCTCACCAAGTCAACCCGCCATCCGCGCGCCGCGGCGGCCTCCGCCAATGCGTAACCCATCCTGCCGCTCGATCCGTTGCTCAAAAACCGCACCGGGTCGAGGTGCTCGCGGGTCGGTCCGGCGGTGATCAGGCAGCGAAGGCGGTGGCTCACGCGGCCATTCATACTGCGACGCTGCGCCGTGTCCACCCGCGGTTGAGCCTTCTAAATGCCGCCGCCGGCGTCTCCAAAAAAATACCTCGCGTCGAGGCGGACACTCCGGATGTTGACGCCATGCTTCGGGTCTTGCTCCCGCCCAATCTCGCGGCAGCGGCTGCGCGCAATGCCGTGGCCGTGAAGATCGAGTCCGCTTCCGCCCCCGCCCCGGAGCTGCTGCCGGCGCTTGCCTGGCTCCAGGACCAGACGGGCCCGCAGGCAAAATCTCCACTGTTTCTCCAGCTCACCCGCGCCCAGCTGCGTGAACTCCTCTCCGTCACCGAGGACCAGCCGGTGTTTTTCTGGGTCAACCGCCCGGCGGAACCGCTCGCCTGGAACAACGGGGCTCTCAGGGGAGTAAGCGAGCACCTCGAGGAAACAGAACTCCCGGCTCCCCCGCCCGCGCCCCCGCCGGATCCGCCCAGAATCCTGCGGCGCAAACTCGGCATACCCGGCACCGCCACCCCGTTGATGGTCGACGGCAGCGAGCATTATCTCGCCATGTCCCTTCCCTCCCTCGAACACCCGACCCACGACGAAGCACTTGAGCTGGTCAAGCACCACGGCTTCGTGCTGGAGACATCGAATCGCAAGTGGTGGCTGCGCGACCGGCACAAGACGCTCAACTTCCTCGCGACCCACTGGACAAGCCTGCGCGAGCACTACGGTGCGCAATTCACGCCCAATTTCGAACATAACACGGCGCGACTGCAGCTTGCCGAGGCGACCTGCGCGGCAGTCGAGACCGCCGGTGGCTACGATGTCACGCTGGCCTTGCGGGCCGGACGGGCCTCCGAGGAGACCGTGCGCGCCGCGTTGTCGTGCGGACGGGACTACGTCGAGGATGCCGGCAACATCGTGCTCCTGCCCACCGCGATGCTCGACCGGCTTGCCCAGGCTCAGCGCCGGCTGTCGGGCGATGCCACGACCGGTGCGACCCCCCGCCGGACGATGCACATAACCGGCGCGGGCGTGGCCGAGGCCGATGGTTTGCTTGAATCGCTCACGCCGGCCTTCCAGCCGCCGGCGGCCTGGCGCGTGCGCAGCGAAGCCTTGCGCAACTTGTCGAAACTCCTGCCGGCGCCCGTGCCGCCGCCGCTCGCCGCGCTGCTGCGACCCTACCAGCGGCTCGGGGTGGCGTGGCTGTGGCATTTGTACCGCCACGAACTCGGTGGCGTCCTGGCCGACGAAATGGGCCTGGGCAAAACCCTGCAGGCGCTGGCACTGCTCGCGGTGTTTCGCGCCGTGGATCCTCCGCTTCGCGGCGCCAGCCTCGTCGTCTGCCCCGCCTCGCTCGTGGAAAACTGGCGGCGCGAAGCGGCCCGGTTCACGCCCGGGCTGCGGACCATCGCGCATCACGGCGACCGGCGGCCGGATTCCGTGACCGCCTTCAACGAAGCCGACCTCGTCATCGCCTCCTACGGCACCCTGGTGCGTGACCGGGAGTTGTTTGAATCCGCGGAGTTCATCTGCGTCATCGGCGACGAAGCCCAGCACATCAAGAACCGCCGCACGCAGCATGCGCAGGCGCTGCGCGCACTCCGGGCGCGCGGGCGCTTTCTGCTCACGGGCACGCCGATTGAGAACAGCCTCGACGACCTGCGCTCGCTGTTCGATTTTCTGATGCCCGGCTACCTCACGCTCCCGCCGGCCGGGGCGCACGGTGAGGAAAAGGCCTGGTTTGACGGACGGCTGCGCGCCCAGACCGCGCCCTACATTTTGCGCCGTACCAAAGCCGCGGTCGCGCCCGAACTGCCGCCGAAGATTGAGCAGACCGTTTACTGCGAGTTCCCCCCCATGCAGGCAGCGCTCTATCGCGAGTGGCAGGAGCGCGGCGAGCGCGAACTCGATTCCCTGGCCGCGGGCGGCGCCGCCGAGGCCCGGCTGCGCCTCGCGGCGCTCACGCAACTGCTGCGCCTCCGGCAGATCTGCTGCGATCCGCGGCTGCTGAAGGAGCATGCGGAGGATCCGGACTTCGCCTCGGCCAAGCTGGAGGCCTTTCGGGAGCTGCTGGAAGAGGCGGTCGATGACGGCCATCGCATGCTGGTGTTTTCCCAGTTCACCTCCCTGCTGGCGCTGCTGCGCGCGGAACTGGAGACACAAGGCATGGCCTGCTGCCACCTCGATGGCACCATGCCCGCCCGCGCCCGGCAGGCGGAGGTTGACCGTTTCCAGCAATCGCCCGACGTGCCGGTATTCCTCATTTCGCTCAAGGCGGGCGGCACCGGACTTAATCTGACCGGGGCCGACACCGTCGTGCACTTCGACCCGTGGTGGAATCCCGCCGTGGAGGCGCAGGCCTCCGACCGGGCCCACCGCATCGGCCAGACGCGCGTGGTCACGAGCTACAAGTTGATCTGCGTCGGGACCGTCGAGGAGAAGGTGCTGCAGCTCCAGGAGGCCAAGCGGGCGCTGCTGGCGGACGTGTTTGAAGCCAGCGATGCCGCGGCCGCCCGCCTCTCCCTTGACGACCTGCGTTCGCTTCTGCGCTAGCGCGGGCGGCAAAGGGCAACGCCCGCCTGCCGGTCACCACCCAATGACCTTCCGGTCGCGGACAAAACGGCCGGTGAGCGAAGCCGGCGCCTCGGTGGCGAGCCAGACGATGGTGTCGGCTCCCTGCTGCACCGCGCGCGGAGCGCCGGCACCGCCCATGGCGGTGCGCACCCAGCCGGGACACACCGAGTTGACCGCGATGTGGCGCGGGCGCAGGGCGGCGGCGAACTGGCGGGTGACGGCGTTGAGCGCCGTTTTGGAAATGCTGTAAGCCGGCGCCCAGCTCGTCATCTCGCCGAGGGCGCCGGCGCCGCTGGAAACATTGACGATGCGGGCGCCGTCCGGCGCCTGCAGCAGGAGCGGCAGCATCGCCTGCGTGACGAGCAAGGGTCCGAGGGTGTTGGTCTCGAACGTGCGCCGCACCACCCCCGCGTCCACGTCGGGGGCGGTGGCCTTGCCGTCCTCGAGGATGCCGGCGTTGTTCACGAGCACATCGAGATGATCGACCAGTGCCGCCAGCTGCTTTGCCGCGCGGGTGATGCTGGCGGGGTTGGCGATGTCGATTTCAAGAAACTGCGTCTGCCCGCCTGTGGTGAGCTTGTCGAATCCACCGTTCTGCGCGAGCTCGGCCGCGGCCTGCCGCCCGGCATCGCGCCGGCGGGCGCCGAGCACCACCTGAAAACCATGGCTGACGAGCTGCCGCGCCACTTCGAAGCCGATGCCCTTGTTAGCGCCGGTGATCAAAGCGATCCTGGTTGCGGTCGCGCTCATGGTCGGTGCACCGGTAATTTCAGGAGGAATCCCGTTGACGTCAATCCGCGCCCTTCTTTTGCTGCCCCTCTTTCGCTCCGGCAAGGTAGCTCAGTTGGTAGAGCAGAGGACTGAAAATCCTTGTGTCCCCGGTTCGATTCCGGGCCTTGCCACCACTCTCCCCCGTCAACCAACAGGTTACGGGGGTGGTTTTTTGCCGAGAATACTGAGTCCGTTTTCTGTCCGGTTATCCTCGAAGACCCCGTAACAATCGACTGATCCAAGAAGACGCCCGCTACTAACACAAGTTACGCCCGCCATTAAATCACCTGCGAATTCAAGAGCTTGAAAGACGCCTCTGTATCCCAAGACACCCAGGGATCGTCATGGACTTCAAAGGAACAGGCGGGAACCAAAATCCCGCACCCAAAGTCAAAGACAATAACACCATGAAAAGAGAAATCACAGCCGCAGCCCTCACCCTTTGCACCGTCCTGACCGGATGCGTCGGCACCGGCCCCAACACCCAACAGGGTGCCGTCGCCGGCGGCGCTGCCGGCGCCCTCGCCGGTGCCATCATCGGCAACAATAGCGGCAGCCGAAACGGACCCGCCGGCGCCCTCATCGGCGCCCTGGCAGGCGCCATTGCCGGAGGCACGATCGGCAACTCGATCGACAACCAGAACGGCACGGTGTACGGACGGCCCATCGCGGCCGTCCCAACGGTCCCAGCCAACGCCCCGGCACCGGACATCGTCACACCCCAGCCCTCCCCCTACGCAGTATGGGTCCCCGGATACTGGGACTGGAACGGTTACCAATACAACTGGATGGCCGGATACTGGGCCATCCCGCCGGCCGGATTCCATGTCTACGTCAGGGGCGAATGGATAGTCCGACATGGCGGACATTTCTACCGCCGCCCATACTGGCGGTAAGAACCACCCCCAACCCAAAGGCGGCCCACACCCAGGCCGCCGCATGCTCCGTTCCGGGTAAAAGGGGGCATGCCCCTAAGGTCGCTCGACACGCCATTTCTAGACGAAGGGTGCCTGGCCCCGCCCCGGCAAATCTGGCCAGAGACGGCGCACGTCAAGGTCGCTCCGGAGGTTGCTTTTCGCCTTCCCTTCGCCGCAAATCCGCCGTCTTTGGGGGCATGAACAAGCTATTGGCTGGACTATTGCTGATCTCCGCCGCAGCCATCGCCGAGGATGGCGCGCCGCTTGGACCTTATGACGCCGTGAATCCGTTCATCGGCACGGCGGCCGATGGCAATACTTTCCCCGGCGTCTCCCTGCCTTTCGGCATGCTGCAGTGGGGACCGGACACGAGGGCGGATGGATGGTATCACCACGCAGATCGGACGATCCGCGGCTTCAGCCTCACGCACATCAGTGGCGCGGGATGCCCCATTTACGCGGACGTGCCCATCCTGCCCTGGACGGGGGAAGTCACAGACCCGGGCTCCTCCCCGGACTATGCCCTGGCATTTTCCCATGGTCGCGAGCAGGCGCATCCGGGGTACTATGCGGTGGAATTCGACAACGGCGTGAAGACGGAGCTCACGGTCACCGCGCGTGCCGGGATCGGCCGGTTCGTGTTCCCGGCCGATGCGGCGCGGACCTTGCTGATCAAGGTCAGTGACAGCGCCAACGTGGATGACGCGAAACGCAAAGCCGACACCAGCGCGGTGGAGGTCCGCGGCACGGATACCATCGTGGGATCCGTCCACAGCGGCGGCTTCTGCGGCAGCGACAGCCAATACGTCCTCTATTTCGCCCTGACGTTCGCCCGGCCGTTTGCTTCCGCGGGCACGTGGACCGCCACGGTGAGTCCCGGGAGCACATCCGCCGCGGGACACAAGGTGGGCGCGTATGTGTCCTTCCCGCGCGGCGCGGAGCCGATTGTCGCGAAGGTTGGCGTCTCGTTCGTCAGCATCAGCAACGCCCTGGCCAATCTGCAGGCGGAAATACCCGGATGGGATTTCGAGGCGGTCCACGCCGCCGCCAAGGCCCGCTGGACCGATCTGCTGGAGCGGGTCCACGCCGACGGCGGCACGCCCGAGCAGCGCACGATCTTTTACACCGGTCTGTACCACATGCTGCTGTCACCGAATCTGTTCAACGACGGCAACGGAGAGTATATCGGCTTCGATGGCAAAGTACGGCGCCTGGCGCCGGGGGGAGCGCAGTACGCGAACTTTTCCGATTGGGACACCTACCGCAACGTGGTCCAGTTTCACGCCCTGCTTCTGCCGGAGCAGACCAGCCAGATGATGCAGTCGCTGATCCGCGACGCGGAAGAAAGCGGATGGCTCCCCCGCTGGCCGGTGGCCAACGATGTAAGCTACGTCATGGGCGGGGACTCGCCGGCGCTTCTGATCGCCGAGGCCCATGCCTTCGGGGCACGGTCGTTCGCCGCCAGAACCGCGCTGGACTTCATGCTGAAGGGCGCCACCCAGCCGGGGACGGGCCCGCACGGCCAGTCCCAGCGGCCGGGGTTGGCCGAATATCTGAGCCGGGGCTACATCCCGGTCGGGGATGGCAACGAGACCGGTGCGTCGGTCACGCTCGAGTATGCGAGCGCCGACTTCGCCATCTCCAGGTTCGCCGCCGCCCTGGACGATCAAGCGAATGCCGCCAAGTTGCTGCGCTCCGCCCAGAACTGGCGGAACCTGTTGGACGCGGAGACCGGATTCATCCGGCCCCGCACGTCCGATGGCAAATTCCTCGGCGATTGGGATCCCGACCACCTCATGCCACGCCACAAGAACTGGGATCAGGTTGACCAGCTTGGTTTCGAAGAGGGCTCGGCCTGGCAGTATACGTGGATGATTCCGCACAACTACGCCGGTCTGTTTGCCGCGCTGGGCGGGGAACAGAAGGTCGTTCCCAAGCTCGACAAGTTTTTCCAGAAGCTGAGCGGTTGGGCGGTCCCGACCTTCACGGTGACCAATGAGCCGGATTTCTGCGCTCCCTACGCCTATGTCTGGACGGGAAATTCGTGGAAGACCCAGGAAGTCGTTGATCGCGTCCGCCGCGAAACGTTTACCGCGAAGCCGGATGGGCTTCCCGGCAACGACGATCTCGGCGCCACGTCGGGAGTCTATGTGTGGAATGCCCTCGGCCTGTATCCGGTGATCCCCGGAGTCGGCGGGCTGGTGCTGGGGACGCCCATGTTTTCCCGCGCGACCGTGCAGATGGGGAATGGACGTACGCTGGAGATCCTCTCCCGTGGCGAAGGAGTCTACGTGCAGTCGGTGAAGCTGAATGGCAGCACCTACGACAGTACGTGGCTGCCCCTGGACGTTCTCTCCGCCAAGGAGAACCGCCTGGAGTTTCTGCTTGGCGCGCAGCCCAACAAGACATGGGGGGCACACCGTGCGAGTCTGCCACCCTCGTTTGATGTTCCGGCCAGGTAGCCCGCCGCTTCGCCACCAATCCGGTTTCCGATCAGCGGGGTCAATGCGATGGCGCCCCGCGGTGCGGCCTGAGATTCAAGCATATGATTCCCCGATCGCCACGGCTGGCGCCATGACCTCACTCCGGGGCGGCAGACAGCGGGGCGGAAGCGTCGGTGGAATACTTCTCCAGGAGCCGGCGTGAAACCTCGATGACGTCTCCGCGCGGCACGACGGGATACGGGTCGTGGCGCCGTGTCCACGCCAGATCGGCCTCGCGGATCCGTGTGCGCGTAGCTTCCACATCGATCGCCTGGCCGGCAGCAAGCGCCGATTGCAGCGCGTCAAGCCAGGTCCGCCAGCGGGCGAGATAGAACGTGCCCACGAGGCCGGCCCATTGGCGGTTGGCGTAATCGGCGGTGATGGTGTCCTGGCTGGTCCATGTTGTGACCAATTCGCGCGCCGCGCGCTCGCAGAGATCCTGCTCGCCTTTTGTCGCGCCGCACCGCCGCGCATCGGCCAGCCAGATGCCGAGGAGAAATTCTCTTCGCGTCGCGAGCAACGCATCGAGATCGCCCATGAGGCCCAACATTCTGCCTCCGAGTTGCCTCACCGCGGCGGCGTCTTTGCGGGCATACGCCTGCACGATCGCCTTGTGGTATCGCCCGGCCAGATCGGCCAGCACCTGCCGGCCCACGTCGGCCAGATCATAGCGGTAGCCGTCGCTTCCATTGCATGCGGCGGCGGCCTCGAGCAAAGACCGCCAGGCCTCGACCAGGCGTTTCGTGTCATAGAACGGTTCCGTCGAGCCCCAGAAGCGCGCCTTCGGATAGGGGTCGAGCGAAGGGCGCGCGCAGACCACCGAATTCAACGGATAGTCGCCTGCGGCGGAACCATAAACTGTCTCGCTCAGGATCTGCAGGGCGTGCTGCGCCGACGGCGCTTCCCGGCCGTACCGCCGACGACCGTAATCGCGCAACCAGCGGTCGGCATCGGGTGCCTCGCTGCGCCAGGCGTTGCCAAAGAACATCTCCCAAAGCAGCGGCTGCGTCTCGCTGCCCTCCATCAACGCGCCGATGCCGCGCATCTGCCCCTTGCCCGGTCCTGCTTCAGCAAGCGCCCTGACCGGCGCTTCGCGCAGGAGATCCAGCCGACCCGACAAGCCGACATTGCCCCCGAAATTATGGATCGTGCACCACAGCCATGGCGTGCCGCCGAATTGTCCGCGCTCCCGCCAGTTTTCCTTGGCTTCGCAGAAGAGGTCGAGCACCAGCAGCTTCGATTTATCCAGCGCGTCGAGCATCGGCTGGCGCGGATTCTCCAGCCATGATTGCAGCACCCAGGTCACTTCCGGGCTGGCCCGCGCCATGGCGCCATAGATCGCCCGGCCGCAGGCGGCCAGATCGATGCCCTCCATCCGGCCGCCTTCGTGAAAAGGATCGGCCGCGAGAAATCTCGCCCGGCCGAATTGCTCGGCTTGCGCCGCATAAAACGCGGCGGCCATTCTCGCAAAAAGCGGATCGAGCGGATCGAGCATGTCCGGCCTTTTGAGGCCGCCCCACTCGCCCTGCGGATGAATCTTCGCGTCCGGAAATCGTTTTTTGAAATCTGAAGGCACGATACCGTAGTAGCCCTGCAGCACGGGTTCCATGCCGAGTTCACGCATTCGCGCGATGATCTTCCGGCCGAGCGCGACCCGCCGGTCCACGAGCGACGGCGGCACCGGCCCGCCGTAGTCTTCCATGTTCGACATGTATTGCCAGGGTTGATGCGACGGCAGGCACAGCCATTGCCGTACTTCGGCGTCGGTGTAGCCGAGTTGCCGGAGCCCTCTGATCCACACCAGTTCCTGGCCCTGGATGATGAGCGCGAGGTTGACGCCCTTGAGGGCGAGGAAATCCAACTCCCGCTCCCAGCGCGGCCAGTCCCACCACGCCATGGTATAGCCATGCGTGCAGTAATTGTAGGCGTAACGGAACCGATACGGGCTGACGACGCGGATTTTTCGTTCCACCGGTGGCGGCAATTTCGGCATCACCAGCTGATTTCCGCAATTCCAGGAGATCTCGCAGTGGCCGAATTCCTCCAGGTAACGATTCAGGGCCGATGCCATGGCCACGCCGTCGTTGCCGCGCAAAACGATTTTCCCGCCCAGGCTCTCGACCTCAAAGACATCATGTCCGTTGTCCGGCGGAATGGTCTCAAACGTCACCTGTCCGGCCAGCGCGGGCGCGACGCGCTGTGCAAGCTGTCGCGCCGCCTTTTCGGGTGTCGCGCCGGCCGCGCGATGCATCAGGAACGCGAACGCCAGCACAAGCAGGAGTACACGGAAGGGCATGGCGCTGGGTGTGGTGCGATGCCGCGTATCGTCAAGCAGCTTGTGCGGTGATTACGTGGTGGCGATGTCAGCGGGACGTGGCCGGTGGCCACCGCGGCTGGTCGTGCCGTGATGCTCAAGGGCGGCGTTGATCATGATCATCTCGCTGATGTTATCCATGGTCAGCGGGCCGACGGAATTCGGGACAGGCCACGCGCGACGGCAAGAATTCCTGGCGGTGCTACTTCACTACCGGCAACCGGATTTCTCCCGAGTGGCTCAGCACGCCGAAGCCGTACAGCAGCCAGAGGACCACCGCGATCACGACGACGATGTTGAGGATGGTTTTGATCGATCCGGCCATCGGAATGTAGTTGTTGACGAGCCAGAGCAGCACGCCGACGACGATCAAGGTTAGCACGACGGTAATAAGAGACATGGGTGACCTTTGTTTTGTACGGCGTGATGATAGCCGGAATTCTAGAGAACCCATATGGGGTCTAACCCCACCGAAAGCATCGCGATGGCGGACATTCTCCCGACGCGTTCGTGGTGCGACCCGCGAACCGGGCCTGGCCGGCACGCGGCGTTCGGGCTGGCAAACGCCGAGGTCACGAGGCGGCGGCGCTCCTACCTTGGCCCGCTAATCCTTCTTTTCGTCGTCTTTCCCGGCCTTCTGCTCGGTTGGTTCTCTGGTCGCTGCAGGCCGCCCTGCCTCCGGCCTGGTCTCATGTTTAGCCTCCGGCTGGGTCTGCTGGGTCTCATGTTTAGCCTGCGGCCGGGTCTCCGGCCTGGCTTCCACCGCGGCAGGAACAGGTTGTCTCTTCTCGCCCTCTGTCTCTCGCACCTTTTCCTGCTGCGCTCGCTTCTCCTCGTCGGGCTTCGCAGCTCGGCTCTGCCCGTCGGCTTGGTGGACTTCGCTCTTCGTTGCCGGCGGCTGCGGCTCCGTCGCCGTCATGGCTGGTTTCTCAACCTGACGTGGCTCGCGCACGGGAGGTGCGTTCTCCGCCTGGCTGCGAACCGGCGTCGGGACTGCTCTCTCACGGGTCGATGTTGGTGCCGGGTGCCTGGCGACGACCTTTGCTTCCTCTTGGCTGCGCAGCTGGCGAACCGGGACCGCCTGCATCTTTCGTCCGCTGGCCTGTTCGATAACCGCAGTACGCGGGCCTTGGTTGATCACGGTCTTGCTAATGACCGTGTTATTCACGATGATCGTCTTGGGGTGAACGGGGTCCAGAAAGCGACGTTCCTCTACAAAGACGTACCCTCCCGGCGTGGCGCCTCTCCTGCCAACCTCCACAACGCCCCTTCCCGATGGGCCCAATGGCGCCCAGCCGACGTATCCACCGCCTTGTCGCCAGGAGACCCACGCAGGTGCCCACTGCGTCTGTGGCACCCAATACCAGCCATATTGCGGGCTCGAATCCCAGCGACCATAATGGTACGTGGCCCAGCCCCAAGGCTCATCGCTGGCCCAGTACCAGCCGGCGTCGGTGCTCTGCCAGTAACCGTTTGAATAGGGACTCCAACCAGCGTCCACTCCGCCCGGAATCCAGCAGCGGCCGTAGGATCCAACAACCTCCCATCGCCCGTACGGGCTGAGTGGCTCATAGAAATCGCTTTCAGTCCGAATCTCAGCGTACGAGGCATCGGCCTGCCCTGTCGGCCCATAATATGCGCCACCATCTCGCGGTCGTTCTTCGTCGGTTGTGCATCCCGTCAAGGCGCCAATCACGACACTGCAGAACACGAATCCGATTTCCCCTGCCCAATGCCTGGTTTCATTCATGGAGTCATTCCTCTGTTCAATAAGTCAATAACAGGTCGTTGTTCTCTAAACACAACGACGTGGGCATCAACGGTGAGCCGGATGATTCCTCCCGCTCTGTGATCACCGCCGACCCCGTGGCGGATGAATGTAGATTCCGATGTCGGTTTGGACTGGTGGTCCACCATACCAGCGGTGGCCATCCACCCACGCATCGTCGCGAAACCACGGATTGCGCTGCGGGCCATAATAGACACCGGTGCCCACGTAGGCATCCGTGA
>PLMW01000019.1 GCA_003142615.1 Opitutia bacterium
TCGACCCCTGACGGCACGGACCCGACCGGGCAGGAGGATCTAGTGAACGGCAAGTGCACGCTGCTCCTCTTGGATGCGGCGGACGTCCTCACCATTGAGGGCGCGTATTTTCCGGGGGACTGAAGATGAGCTTCGCCGGAGCCAAGTTTATGC
Organism: Opitutia bacterium; assembly: GCA_003142615.1. Classification (GTDB taxonomy): domain Bacteria; phylum Verrucomicrobiota; class Verrucomicrobiia; order Opitutales; family Opitutaceae; genus Fen-1467. The sequence continues at coordinate 154 of PLMW01000019.1, forward strand.
GGACCTGCCGGCTCTCGCTTGAGGTGCAGCCGGACAAGGGCGGCGCGGCGAAGAACCTGACGATCCCCGACGGCCTCTCGATCGAGTTCACGATCACCCGCCAGTCGCTCGCGTCCTCCCAGACCGCGCAGTTCAAGGTCTACGGCCTGGGGCCAACCACGCGCGACGCGATCTATAAGGACCGGTTCGACTGGACACAATTCCGGGCCATCCAGTTCTTCGCCGGCTACGCGGGGTTCATGCCGCGGGTGTTCAACGGAACGATCCTCCAGGCGTATTCGGAGAAGCAGAAAGAGGAGGTGGTGACGATCATCGACGCCTTCGACGGCGGTTTTCCGATGACCAACGGCTGGACAAACGTACCGAGCAACGCAGGAGGCGCGAACGCGAAGACCGCGGCGGAGGTGATCAACCAGCTCGGGAGCGCGCTGCCGAACATCGCCGGGCCGCCGGTCGTGGGGAAGTTCCCAGTCGTGAACATGCGCGGCGAGGTGCTGTTCGGCAACACCTGGGGCCTGATCCGCCAGAAGAGCGGCGGCAACTGCACGATCTCGGACAACATCGTCTACGCGCTAAACACGAACGAAGGGATCATCGCCGGCCAGGTGCAGGACGTGACGAGCGTTGGGTCGAACAACCCGGACGTGCCGGTCATCAGCTCCGACACCGGGCTCTTAGGCGCCCCGCGGCGTTCCGGCGTGCTGGTCGAGTGGGACATGCTGTTCGAGCCGCGGCTGGCGCTCTTCCAGATCGTCTACATCCAGAGCGCCTTCAACCCGCGGTTCAACGGCGCGTACAAGACGATGGGTTTCCGGCACCACGGGATCGTGTCGAAGACCGTCAACGGCGACTACAACACGACCGCCTCGTTCATCTTCGGTAACGGCAACCTCTTCAGCGCGGCGGTGAACGCGCTCTCCGGCGCATGACAAACCAAGGCCCAATTAACGAACCCGGCCTGCGCTCCGTCCTGGACGGCGAACGCCTCGTTGCCTTTTCCAACCTGAATAAGGTGCAGGTCGGAATCATCCAGTCGTTCAACCCGTCGAAACAGAGCGCGACTGTGCAGCTCGTGATCCAGCGGGCGGTCTACAACACGCCGATGGAGGGCAGCTTGGTGCCGCCCGATCCGATGATCTACTCCTACCCGCTGCTGGTCGACGTGCCGGTGTTCGTACTCTTTGGCGGATCGGCCTACGTCGCGATGCCGATTGCGGAGGGCGATCCGTGCATCGTGCTCTTCAATGACCGCGATCTCGATCCGTGGTGGACGAACGGCACGACCGGCGCGCCGCCGAACTCCGCCCGGCTGCATTCGCTGGCCGACGGGATTGCGTTGGTGGGCATCCGGCCGGCGACGAAACCAGTGCCGGGAATCCCGAGCGATGGTCTGCACATGGCCATCGGCAACGCCAGCGGCACCCTGCGCGCGGCGCTCGACGCCCTGATGGCCGCGGAGGATTCTTTGGTGGACGCGTTGAAGAATTGGGTGGATACTCGCGGCGATATACCCAATACGGCCACGGTGAACGCGCTCAGCTCGGTGAAGACTTCTTTCGATAACGTCAAAACCTCCCTGCAAAACCTCTTCCAGTGAAAATCCGCGGACTCGACAGCAATCACGATTTTGAGTTCGGAAGCGGGCTTGGCAACTTCTGCACCGGGCAGGCGGCGATTGCGGAGAATGTCGAGACACGGCTGCTGTTCTTCCAGAACGACTTTTTCGCCGCGATGCTGCTGGGCGTGGACTGGTTTAACTTGCTCGGCACGTTCAACCCCGCAGCCGAGCAGGGCATCCTCCTGCAGGTGCGCAACGTCATCGCGCAGTCGTTCGGCGTCACCTCGATCAACTCGGTCGACGTGGAGATGGACAACGCGACGCGCCAGCTGACCGTCGCGTACCACGCCAACTCGATCTACACGCAGTTCAGTGGTATTGTCCAACCCTCCTAAGCCATGTCTTCAAATTCTCTCGGCGCCGCCGGCCTGACGATCCAAACACTGGCGGACATCATCTCCGAAATCCTTGACGGCGCCCCCGGCTACCCGGGACTCAAGGCGATCTACGGCGCAGACATCAACGTCGACGCCAACTCTCCCGACGGCCAAGTCGTAAATCTCTACGCACAGGGGAAGATCGACGTGCTGGAAATGCTCCAGTCGATCTACGACTCTTTCGACCCGGATCAGGCGGTGGGCGTGGCGCTTGACGAACGCTGCGCAATCAACGGCGTGGCGCGCGAGCCCGGCACCTATACACAGCAGTACGTCACGGTCACGACCTCGCAAGCCGTCACGCTCCCGGGCCTCGACCTGTACCCCCTCGCGCCTTTCACCGTGGCCGACGGCAACGGCAACCAATATCAGCTCGTGGCCACCTACTCCTTCCTGACCGCCGGCGCCACGAGCCTACTTTTCCAGGCGGCGCAGATGGGCGTCATCCAGTCGGCCATCGGTACGATCACCGTGCCCGTGACTGTGCTGGCCGGTGTGACCTCGGTCAGCAATCCGGCGGGCGCGACGTCCGTGGGCGTGGCGGAGGAGACGGACGCGGCGTTGAGGATCCGGCGTGCGAACTCCGTCGCGCTGCCGAGCAAGGGATGGTATCAGGGGCTCTTGGCCGCGCTGATCGACGTAGAGGGGGTGACGCAGGCCATCGTCTTCGAAAACGAGACCAACACCAACCCGGATGCGAACGGCGTGCCGGCGCACTCGATCTGGTGCATCGTCGCCGGTGGCGCGTCCGCCGACGTGGCGGCTGCGATCTACGTCAAGAAAAACGCCGGCTGCGGCATGAAGGGCTCGGTCTCGGTCCAGGTCACGCAGTTTGATGGCACGCTCTTTGCCGTGGTCTTCGACCGCCCGACGCTGGAGACGCTCTGGTTCAAAGCCACGCTGACCGCCATCACTGGTTCGCTGGACAAGACGGCGATTGCCGCGGCCATCCTCGCGGAGTTTGGAGGCTCCTACGGGATCAACCAAAAGGCGGACACCGCCGACATTATCGCCTATATCAAAAGCATCGCTCCGAACGCCAGTGTCTCTCTCGAGGGGCTCTCGACGGACAACGCCAACTGGTATCCGCTCGTAACCCCCACCGCGGTCAACTACCAGTTCGACATCCCGGACGTTTCGCACGTCACCATCTCCTGANNTCAAGCAGGCGGTGGCGGACTTCATGGCGGAGGATCTGGCGGAGGCGTTCAACCTCGACACGGCGGTCGGCCCGCAGCTCGACATCCTCGCCAAATACATCGGCGTGCCCCGCCGGTCGAACGTGCCGGGGACCATCGAGTATTTCGGCTATGCGCTGGTCGCGGGTGGCGGAAGCGTCTATGGCTACAACAGCGTCCTTTCCGCGTTGAACGGCTTCATCTACGACCGCGTGCTGGAGGGAAACCTGCCGCTGACGGACTTCACCGACCTCCAGTTTTTGTTCGCACTCCGGCTTCAGATAGCGCTCAACCGCTTCGACGGGACGCTCGCCTACATCCAGCAGTTTCTCGCGGAGTTCTTCCCGAATCAAATCTGGGTCGTGGACAATCTGGACATGAGCCTTACCTACAATGTCGTGCCCGATCTCCTGCCGATCTCGACCACGATCCTCGTAAACTTCTTGCCGCGCCCGATGGGCTGCGGTATCACGATCAACGTGCTGCCGGTCTTCCACACGCGCGTGACCTCCGATGGCTACACGCGGGTCACGTCCACTGGCTACACCCGGATAACCCAAGGTTAAACATGGCCAACGAAACCATCCTTCAAATCGGCCGCGCAGTCACGGTCCCGGATGCCGACGCCTCGCTGGAGATTCAGAGCGTCGCCAGCGGCTCCGCGCAGATTCCCGTCAGCGCGTTTAATGTCCCGCTCGACTCCGGGCTCTACACCATCGCCAGCGCGACGGCCGTGCTGTTCACCATTGACTATCCGCATGGACCGCTGGCAGCGGTGCCGACGCGATTCCGGCTGACGGTCATCATCCCCAACGCGACCGCCAACCTGATCGCCGCCTTCATCGTCGGCGGTTGGAATGCCACCGACTTCCAGCTCGCGATCTCCGGTCCGGCGGGCGACACCACGCACAAAGTTTTCTGGGAGGCCCTACCATGAGAAAGATCATCGCCCTGTTTGCCTTCGCGGCGTTCGCCGCCTTTGCTTCCGCGCAGACCGGAAGCTGGAACGCCCTGACGGTCGTCAACACGCTGACGCTGCCCGGCGGCACGACCTTCACCAGCAGTGGCGGCATGCTGCAGGCGTCGGCCGCGCAGAACTGGAACTTCGCGTCGGCCGCGACCTTCCCCAACCTCACGCTGACCGCTGGCACCGCCTATCAGACGCTGGTCCCCAGCGGGGTGGACTTCTTCGCCTATGGCGGTGCGGCCATCGGCACGCTCTGGACGGATGGAAGCGCGAACGTCACGCTCGACAGCAACACGCTGGCCAATCTGCTCCTGAAAGTCGGCGGCGTGACGAAGGCCACCCTGACCTCGACCGGCGTCGCGATAGGTCCGGCCGGGTCGACGCTTTCAGTCAAGTCCGGCACCAACGCCTGCGCAGGAACGGTCACGCTGACCGCCGGCGCCGGAACGATCACCAGCACGGCCTTGGACGTGAACACCGTGATCGTCCTTACGCTCAAGACCGCGAGCGGCGCCAACGCCTACCCGCAGGTCTCCACCACAACGAACAGCGCGACGATCACCGGCCTCGCGACGGACGGCGGGACCTATAATTGGGTGGCGTTGAAAGTGAACTAAGGAGAACTTTTTATGGCAGGCATCCTCAGAAAAACAGCGAAGGTCTTTGGTGGCAGCCTCGCGCCCACCGGCAACATCGAGGCGTTCGGCTCCAAGGCCGGCGGCACGCCCGTCTGGTCGAACGACCCGAACGTCATCCAGACCGCGCAATGGTTGCAGGGTCTCGTCGGCTCGCTCGCGACCGGACAGGCGCCGTACCTGGAGGACGACAATGGATTCCGCTTCGTCGTCACCTATCTGCTGGCTTATCTGCACAGCCGGGGTATCCCGGAGTGGGACAGCTCGGGCGACAACGTGACTTCGCCCACGACCTACAACACGGGCGACTGGGTGCGGCGCGGCCCGGTCAACACTGGCCCGCACGTCACGCCCTACATCTGCCAGGCGGACGGCATCACCTCGGATCCACTGACCGACACGAACAATTGGAAGACGCTGGCGGCAACGCTGCAGGGCGACTCGCGGCAGCTCTGCAAGGCATGGGTACGGTTCAACGGCTTCTCCGGGGCGATCAGCGCGGGCTACAACGTGGCGAGCGTCACGCGGATTTCCACCGGGNNAACCACCTGATCGAGATCGCCCATTCGTCATACTACGTGACGGTCATGAGCTGGGAGCCGAGCGGCGGGCCGATTGGCCCGGAGGACTCGCAAACCGTGATGGTGCAGGTGTTCGGCAACTGAGGAGGAAAAACATGAGCAGCATCTACGAACAGGCGGTGATCCGCGCGCAGCTCTC
>PLMW01000002.1 GCA_003142615.1 Opitutia bacterium
GGCGCGCGGCACTGCGCCTCCGCTGGCTGGGCCCGGGGCTGGTGGTGGCGCTTGCCGTGCTGCTTGGCGCCCTCACGTGGGCCCATTGCGGAATGTTCCACGATGATCAGACGCTCTACCGCGCAACCCTCGCGCGCAATCCCGGCTGTTCGCTGGCGCACAACAATCTGGGCCTCGTCTGGTCGAAGATGCCGGGGCGTTTGAAGGACGCGATCGCCGAGTATGAAGAGACGCTGCGCCTGCAGCCGGATTATGCCGGGGCGCACAACAACCTGGGGCTCGCCTGGTCGCAGATGCCGGGGCGGTTGAATGACGCGATCGCCCAATATAAAGCGGCGCTGCGCCTGCAGCCGGATTCTGCCGAAGCGCACAACAACCTGGGCAACGCCTGGGCCCAGGTGCCGGGGCGGCTGAAGGACGCGATCGCCCAGTATGAAGTGGCGCTGCGCCTGCAGCCGGATTCTGTCGAGGCGCGTAACAACCTGGGCCTCGTCTGGTCGAAGATGCCGGGGCGGTTGAAGGACGCGATCGCCCAGTATGAGGAAGCGCTGCGCCTGAAGCCGGATTATGCCGAGGCGCACAACAACCTGGGGCTCGCTTGGTCGCAGATGCCGGGGCGGCTGAATGACGCGATCGCCCAATATGAAGAGGCGCTGCGCCTGCAGCCGGATTCTGTCGAAGCGCACAACAACCTGGGCAACGCCTGGGCACAGGTNNCTGCGCCTGCAGCCGGATTCTGCTGAGACGCATAACAACCTGGGCGTCGTTTGGTCGAAGATGCCCGGGCGGTTGAATGACGCGATCGCCCAGTATGAAGAGGCGCTGCGCCTGCAGCCGGATTCTGCCGAGGCGCACATCAACTTGGGCAACGCCTGGGCCCAGGTGCCCGGGCGGCTGAAGGACGCGATCGCCCAGTATGAAGAGGCGCTGCGTCTGCAGCCGGATTTTGCACCGGGATGGCACAATCTCGGGGTGAGCTGGCTTCATTTGGGAAATCTGCCGGCGGCGGCCGCAGCCTTCCGGGAGGAGCTGCGCCTGTCGCCCAATGATCCTGCGGCCCGGCAAGCGCTGGCCGCGGCGCTCCAGCGAGCCCAAGACCAGTGAAAAAAGGCGGAGGCACTTCCCCGGTTGGGAGAGGACGGATAGGGTCTGGTCCAGAGAGTGGTGATGGGACAGGCGCGCCCGGGCCGGAGCGCTTCCCGCGGAGAAGCTCACGCAGCCGGTTGGATTGGCCCACGCAATGACCGGCATCAAGTTTATCAATTAACGCCCCGCCGGGGGGATCGGGTATGCTTGGCGGCGTCGAAAAGACATCCGCCATGAAACTGACACCGACCCTGCGCGAACGCCTGCGATGGCTGCTTCTGGGCCCGAGAGACTTCCTCCTTCAACTGGTGTGCTGGCGTTACGCGACATTTCTTCGGGGCTTCTCCCTGATGTCCCCCGGATTCCTGGACCGGTCCGGCCGTCTGCGGGCGCGCCGGGCGTTCTTCCGCGCCGCGAAGCTGGTGCCCGCCTACGCCCGGCACCTCGCGCAAGCCAACGCCACCCCGGCTGCCATCCCCGAAACCGACAAGGCGAGTTACATCAAGGTTCATCCCACCGAGGCCCGGTGCTGCACTGGGTCCCTGCCGCTCAAAAGAATCATGATTGACGAGTCCTCGGGCAGCACCGGCACGCCCTACAACTGGGTGCGCAGCAAACGGGAGCGGCTCGAGTCGCAGCGCTTCATCTCGTACTTCGCCAGTTATTGCTACGGGACGGAGCCGTGCATCACCATCAACGCCTTTTCCATGGGTGCCTGGGCCACGGGGATCAACATGGGGCAGGCCATGGAATACAATGGAGTGGTCAAGAACACCGGCCCCGACCTGGACAAGATCCTTTCGACGCTCCGGTTCTTCGGGCCGCAGTATCCCTACCTCATCGTCGGCTACCCGCCGTTTTTGAAGCACTTCATTGATGTCGCGGAGCAGGGCGGGTTTCCCTTCGAGCAGTACCGCCTCAATGCCCTCGTCGGCGGTGAGGGCATGTCGGAAGGGCTGCGCGATTATCTGCTGAAACATTTCCAGAAAGTGTACAGCGGTTATGGCGCCACGGATCTGGAGATCGGCATTGCCGGGGAAACCCCGGTGGCCGTGGCCATCCGCCGGCTGGCGTGGCGGGATCCCCGGGTGAGGGCGGCCCTGTTTGGCGCCGACTCCCGTCTGCCGATGCTCTTCCAGTACAACCCGCTCATGCATCACGTCGAGGTGAACGGGAACCGCGAGCTGCTCTTCACCATCACCCGGGGGTCGGTGCTCTCCCCGCGCATCCGGTATAATGTGCATGATGAGGGCGGCGTGGCCCGGTTCGACGAAGTGGAGGCCCGCTTGCGTGACCTGGGCTATGCGCTGCGCGACCTGGTACCTGAAGCCAAGCGGCTGATCCGGTTTCCCTTTCTGTGGGTTTATGGACGGCGTGACAGCACCATCAGCGTCATGGGTGCCAACATCTACCCGGAGGACCTCGAGCAATGTCTGTATGCGGAGCCCGCCCTGGCACGCATCACCCGTTCCTTCTGCCTGTCCGTGAGTGAACAGGCCGCCTCGGTGCGTCCGTGTTTTCTTTTTGAAGTTGCCGCGGAACCGACCGAGGAGCTCAAGCAGCAGTTTGCCCGCGCCATGGTCAGCCGGCTTGAGCACCTGAATGCCGACTTTCGGGAGGCCCTGCATGAATATGCCGAGACCCTGCAGCCCGAGGTGAGGCTTTACCGGGTCGGGGAGGGCCCCTTTGCCGCCAACGCCGGCCGCATCAAACAAGCACGCGTGCTGAAAGCCGCGGCGTGAGCAACCCCATGGCATGACCCCATTCTTCTCGGATTCCGGTCTACGCCTGCACCGGTAACCTGGGCGGAGTGTGCCGACGGCGCCGGCAGACCAGCAGGATCCCGTCAACGCCATTGGTGTCGATCATGCCCGGGCCCAATTTCAATCGTTTCTGAAAAAGGCGGCCCAGGGGCATGAACACCCAATTGTACAAACACATCGCAACCGTCCGGTGCTTCGCCAGGGAGTCCATGCCGAACTTCAGCAGCCGCGGGTTTCTTGGGGCCATTCCGAACGCCGCGCTTTTTTCCAGCGTCAGTCCGTTGCCCTCAATCCGCGCCAGCAGGGCCGTCGGCTCGTAGCGCCGGGCATGTCCGACGCACTCATCGAAACCGGTCCAGCATTTCTCATGCAGGGGGACGGAGAAAACCAGCACGGCGCCGTCCTGCAGCACCCGGCTCAGTTCCCGGAACGCCTGTTGGTCGTCCTCGGCGTGCTCAATGACATCAAAGGCGCCGACCAGGCCGAATTCGCCGTCCCGGTAGGGCAGCGCGGTGATTTCACCCGGGACCGCGATTCCGCCGCGAGCGTTCAGCCGCTCGATGGCCGGCGCGCTGATGTCGAGGAAATGGGTGCCGGGAATGGGCAGGCGCGGGCGCAGGCCGGGGCCGACTTCCAAACGCGCCGGCGCTTCCGGAAGCAACCCTGATATCAGCGGCCAGGTGTTGAAACGATCCGGGCGCTCAAGATGTGCCCGCGACCACAAGGCGTCGTAGAATTCACGATTCGCAGCGACGATGCTTCGTCTGTTCACGCGGGGTGTTGGCAAGGGGTCATCTGTGAACCTTTGATGTTGCCAAATCCGGGGGCTGAAGCGCGCCTGCACGAATCCTGAACCTTCGTTGTCAATCGTTCACCCATGACCCCTTCGGCCAGGCCGTGGGGACGCCACCTTTCAGCATCGCTTTGAAGAACCCAAAGGGTGGTGGGTTCCTCAGGGCGACCCTGGCCAAGACTCCACACGAAGGCCACGCCGCGGCCATCGCGGCGGGCCGGGAGCTCCCTAGGGAACAACGAGCTCGAGCGGGGCAAAACCCTGGGCCGTGATGGAAATCTTGTCGCCTGCGGAAAGGTCCGGAACGGTCCAGACCTGGCCTGGGTCGATGACGTGCTCGGGAAGGTCCCAGTGTTTGGAGCCCATATGGAACGCCACGCTCAGGAGTATCTTCACGTTGACCTTGAGGGCGTCCTTCGAGTCGTTTTTCAGCTTCAGCACATACGGGCCCATCTCACGGGCGGTCCCTTTCTCGAAAGTGGTGGTCAGGGGCAGGCTCGGAGCCTTGCCGGCCATGGGCGGCACCGCAGCGGTATCAGCGGCTTTCAGCGCCGGCATTGACACGAGAACGAGACTGAAGGCACAGCCCAAGGCAATCAGGGCGGTTCGGCACGCAGCCGAGCGGGGAGAGGAGGTATTTGTGATCATAGTTTGAGGGGACCGTCATACTAGGCGGTTTCCAGCGCTGCGACAAGCCAATGCGCAAGGCCCCGGCTTGCCTTGGGTCCGGCATCCACCAGCATGTCCGGACGCCATGAAACACCCCGTATTGCTGCTGACCGCCTCCCTCCTTCTCGCCTTCACCGCGGCCGCCCAACCCGCGGCACCAACGCCCCCGGCGGATGCGCGCTTCCAGATTCCGGCCACGGACGACGGCCTGCCAGGCGCCGGCCCGATCACGCGCGCCGACTGGTTCCAGAAAGTCTGGACGCAGCGCCGCAGTCAGTGGGCCATGCGCACCGCGCAGGACCAGCATGCCCTCGTTTTTCTCGGCGATTCCATCACCCAGGGCTGGGGTGACGACTTCGGCAACCGCTTCCCCGGTGTGAAGGCCGTCAACCGCGGCATCAGCGGCGACACCACGCGCGGCGTCCTTTTCCGCCTGCAGGACGACGTCCTCGCATTGCATCCCGCCGGCGTTGTCCTCCTGATCGGCATCAACGACCTTGGGAACCATGCCGAACCCGAGACCATCGTAGGCAACCTGAAGCTCATCCTCGCCGCATTCAAGCAAGCCGATCCGCATCTGCCGGTGATCCTCTGCCAGGTCTTCCCCAGCTCCGCCACCCGGGCGTGTCCCGCCGACCGGATCAAGAAACTCAACGAACTCTACGCCGCCGCGGTCAAGGGAGACCCGCAAATCACCCTCCTGGAAACCTGGCCGCTGTTCGCCAACGCGCAGGGCGAAGCCAAACCGGAGGAGTTTCCCGATCTGCTGCATCCGAACCCGGCGGGCTACGCCAAGTGGGCCGCCGCGCTGCGTCCCGTGCTCGCCACGCTCGGCTTTGTCGAAAACACCCCGGACGACTTCACCTCCGAGCCGGGCTTCGTGAGCCTCTTCAACGGACGTGATCTCACCGGCTGGGGCTACCGGCCGACTACGGAGGAAGATATCCAGGCGGCGAAACGCTGGCAAAGCCGCGATCCGCATGCCGCGGCGTGGCCGATCGTGACGCAGGCGGTCAGTTTCGACGGACGGACGGCGAGTGATGACGGCCGCTACGTCGCGAAAGCCGGCCGGCTCATCGTGACCACGCCGCCCGAATATCGGAAAATCCAGGTACTCTGGACAACGCGCGAGTTTCCCCGGAATTTCATCCTCAAGCTCGAGTTCCGCGCCACGCCGAACACCGACAGCGGTATCTTCATCCGCGGACCCCAGCTCCAGTGTCGCGACTACCTCCTCGCCGGTCCCTATACCACGCTCACGAAATACCGGCCACAGGACTGGAACGAGATCGTGATCACGGTGCGGAACGGCGTGGCGCACTGCACCTGCAACGGCGAGGTGCTCGAAGCCGCGCTGCCGGTGCCCGCGACCGGCCCCATCGGCCTGGAGGGCGACCGCGGCCAGATGGAATACCGTCGCATCCTGCTGCAGGAACTGCCCTAGGCCGTTAACGAATTGCGGCCCGGGCCGGCTTGGGTTGGAATTAAAAAGAATCCATCGTGAAGCGCTTCAGAGCAGCACTGGGTGAGCTAGTCTGTGTGGCGGGGTTATGCCTGCCGCTTGTTGCGCAAGACGCAGCGCCTTCACCCGCTTTGCCGCGGTCGGAGGACAAAGCTCAGCGGATTTCACCCACCATTGCGGCGGCAGTCGTCGCTGGTCTCCCGTCCTTCAATCCGCCCGCACCGCTCTCTGAAAGTCCGAAATCTGCTGAGGAAGGCGTGGTGCAACTACCGCAGGTCATGGTCTACGCCCCCAAGCTCGTCCTCCCCGAGACCGAGGTGACCGGCAAATGGGGTTTGGAACAACTGCTGAGATCGCGATATCCGGGCGCGAGCTTCAAAGGCCAGGACCCGTACAACAGTATGCTTCCGAACTACGCTGCTTTGATGTATCGGGATGATAGGCGTCTTGCAGCGATGGAAGAATTCGGCCGCCTCGTGGATACGCTCAAGGCCATGGGGCAGGTGTCTGGAAGCAGCGAGCTGCTGCAGGAAATGCAAGGCACTTTTTTCCGGCGACCAACATGGCGGGAAGAAGCCATGGACAGGTCTTATAACGGCAATCGCAGATAGGATAACCACTCAGTTCGGCGAAAAGGCCGCGCCCCACTTTATGCTATACCACACTCCACAATACGCAGTCGGGTGGTTCACGCTGGCATTGATCAATGCGGGCCTCGCCCAGGCGAAGAATCGCAGCGGTTTCGGTTGGTTCTTGGGAAGCCTCTTCCTGGGTCCCATCGCGACGCTCATCATCGTGCTGCTCGAAAAAGCAAAGCAGGCCTAGGCCTGCTTTGCCTGGGCTGACGATATTCCCGATGAAGGTGAAAGCCCAACCAGGTGCCGCGGCCAATGCGGACCAGCGTCACGCCGGCTGCCGGCGCACCCGGCGCGCCGCCGTCCGGCGCGGCAGATCTGTAACGTTCGGAGAAGAAAATCTATGCGCAGCAAATATTACATCAGCGGTTTGATCGCGGCATTTGCATTGGCCGTGTCGCCATTGTTCGCAGCGGACACCGTCTCGCTGAACGTCGGGAAGGACGGCTCCGTCCGCGTCGGAGAAAAGAAGATCACTCTGGAGGAGCTCGGTGCTTTGGCCGCGGCGGAGGCGAGGAAGGACAAGGAGGTCAACTTCCAGGTTGCGGTGGAGGCGGGCGCGTCGGCGGACGAGATGGCCACCGTGATCAACATCTGCCGCCGGGCCGGTGTAAGCCACTTCGCCCTGAACGAGCCAGCGAACGACAATGCGGAGCTGCAACACCTGTATGACGAGGACCAGGCGGACCGGCAGCCGGCGTACGCGGGCAAGCCCGTTGACGTCCTCGCGCTGAGCCGGCGGGACGACGAGCGCGAAAGGCGGGTGAAAGAGCTCTATGCCGCCGGCCAGCTGCGGACGGGCCCGGATTATTATAACGCCGCCATGATCCTGCAGCACGCCCTGACGCCCGATGATTTCCTGCTTTGTCACGACCTCTGCGTCGTGGCGATTGGCAAGGGCGAGCCCCGGGCGAAGTGGCTCGCGGCCGCCAGCATGGATCGCTTTCTCGTGAGCATCGGGCGACCGCAGCGATTTGGCACCCAATACGGAGCCGCGAGACCGGGTTTTCCCATCCGGCTGTCTCCGGTCGACACCACGGTCACTGACCGGCTGCGAATGGAGCTCGGGGTGCCCCCGCTGGCAGAGTTGAAGCAAAGGGAGGCCAAGATGGATGCACTGTTTGGACAGTCCAATCAGCCGTCAAAGCCGCCCGCGTCCACGCCCGCCGCGGTCGCGCCTCCGGCCGCGGAGCCGGCGCGCCCGCCGCCCGGTCTGGCCGGCAACGGGCTCGCCAATATCCCCTTTGTGCTGGGGCCAAAGAAATTCAAGGCGGGCGACGCCATCGTCATCGAGCAGGTGCTGGCGAACTCACCCAATCTGGCCGCCGGCGACCGGGTGGTGGTGCGGGGCCAATATCTTTTGGCGAGCAAGGAGCGCGCGACGCTGCTCCTGGCGCTGACCCAGCCCGAAGGGGCTGGCAGAGAGAGTGTTTCCCCCGCGCAGATGATGAAGGTGGAGAGAGGCACCGGTGCGTTTGAGCTGGCTTATGAAGTGAAGCACACCGGCGTCCTGAATCTCACCCTCTATGGATTTGCCGATGGAAAACCTTTTGGCGGCGTCTATTTCGGCACCAAGCCGCAAATGGACGGAATCAAGGACTGGACGCTCTCCGACTACGAAAAGTAAGCCCTCATCATTTATGATCCCCAAAACCATATTAGTCCTCGGCGCCCTCGCGCTGATCTTCATGATGTCCCTGTCCGGCTTTACGGTCATCTCCGACGGGGAGACCGGTATCGTCTCCAACCGTTTCATGGCGCCCGACCTGCCCACCGGCAGGATCGTCGCCCTCGACGGCGAAAAGGGACCCCAGGCCACCATCCTCGGACCGGGATGGCATTGGGTCACCCCCGGCGCCAAGAGCGTCACCAAAGAGCCCGTCATCACCATCCCAAACGGCCAGGTCGGCCTGATCGAGGCCTTCGAAGGCAAGCCCATGCCGCAGGGCATGACCTTCGCTCCGGCCTGGGACGACCTCACCTATCTGGATGCCGAGAAGTTTCTCGGCGCGTGGCTCAAGCCCGCCAATGACGCCCATGCGGCCAAGCATGGCTACAAAGGCGTGCAGCTCACCGTCCTGCCCCCCGGCGTGTACCGCTACAACACCGCGCTGTTTCGCATCACCCCCCGGCCTGCGCTCATCATCAGGCAGGGCGAAGTCGCGGTCATCAAGGACAACACGGGCAATGCGTTCACCGGAAACGCCGAGACCATCAACGGCAACAGCCTGGTGCCTCGCGGCTACTCCGGAATCTGGAACGTCGCGCTCACCCCCGACACCTACTACCTGAACCCCCTCGCGTACTCCGCCATCCTGGTCAAGACGACCCAGCGCGTTTACACCTACCAGAAAACGCAGCACGACGACAACAGCATCAACATCCGCAGCCAGGATGGTTTCACTATTGCGGTGGATGTCCGCGTCGTCGTGGTCGTGACTCCCGAGAACGCCCCCAAGCTCGTCGCCCTTCACGGCGACCCGGATCTCGTCGTCAAAAACCTCCAGGAGGATGAGACCCTCGAAAACCTCGAGGCGCAGGGCGTCCTCCCGGTCGTGCGCGCCGAAGTCCGCAACATTGGCGAAAAGCTCAACGCGCTCGACCTCATCAACCAGCGTTCCGAAAAGGAAATCGACCTGCGGAACCGGGTGAAGGCCAAGCTCGAAAACGGCTTCCTCAACGTGTCGGCCGTCTACCTGGCCAATGTTGACCTGACGGTCACCGAGGCCGGCAAGAAGCTCCTGCAGACCCAGACCGACAAGAAAATCGCCGAGGAACAGAAGGCCACCTACAACCAGCAGATGCAGGCCGAGGAAACCCGCAAGAATCTCGTCAACGCGGAAACCACGGCCAACACCGAAAAGCAGCTGGTCGAGGCGCAACGCAGCAACGCCATCAACGAACAGGCCGGCAAGGCCCAGCTCGTCCTCGCCGACTACCAGCGGCAGGCCTACGAGAAAATCATCCAGGCGCTCGGCGTCGAGAACGCCGCCCGCCTGGAGATCATCCGCCTCGCCGGGGAGAAGAACGTGATCATCACCCCCCAGGTCTTCCTCGGCAACGACCCGATGACCGCGGTCGCTGGCGCCCTGCTCACCCCCAAGAAGTAACTCCTCACCCGCGCAGGGTGGATGACCTCCGTCCTGCGCGCCGCCTTCCTGGAGTCAAGCCGTGACGCCGCCCGCCCGTCCGATCGCAATGGTTTAAACCTGACTCCATCTGGGCTTCCGGCCTGAACCCATTCCAGTCCTCCGGCCTGTCTACCTAAATTAGAGTGTTTAAAAGGTTCGAATTCGGCCGGCCTGCTGGCAGCGTTTGCTCTATCAGGCATGCTGTGATCGCGACCCCGACAGCGCCCTTGGGTGGAGAACGGACCTCTTGGTCCGGGGGAGGGGATGCCTGCGCGCGTGAATCAATTTCCGCCGCCGATCCCTCCAAGTCTGCCACCATGATTTCACCCTGACCCGTTTGGACTTTCTTCCCTCAAACCATCCCCACCATGAAAACTCCCTGTATCTCCCATGGCAGGCTGGCAGCCCTGTGCCTCGCCTGCTTCGCCCTCCTCGTCGGAGGTGCTTCGTCCGGCCGTTCTCAGGAGAACGGCATTGTGACCGATCCGGCAACGCCGTCTCCTGATCAGCTGCTGGAGCGCATCAGTTCCTTCCCCGTGGACAAGAGCACCAGAAACGCCGGCAGCTTGGCGGTGCAGAAGGCGATGACCGACTTGGAAAATGGAGCCCAGACTACCCGGACGCTGCTGGCCGCAGGCACGCTGCCCAAAGAGCAGGCGGACCAGCAAATCAGAACGGCCTTGGATGCATTCAGGCGTGACGCCAAGCTGGCCTGGCTGACGGTGGTGGCCCGGCCCGATGGCTGCACCTGCAAATGGAAACCCTTGTACGGCGGAACATGGACGGTAATCAACGGCAGCGGAACCTTCGTTGGGATCGGCGTTAATCTCGTGCAGATCTCCAAACCTGGATTCAAGACATCCACAGAGAAAGTTACGGTCAGCGTGGACAGCATCCTAACTCGTACTCTCGATCCCGGGTCTCCCTGAGCGGAGCGAGCCGGGCCCCCTTCCCATGCCCACATTCACGCAATACATTAAGAAGTTCAACAGCATCTGCGGCTATATTTTTGGCGCGGTTGGCGTCACCACCTCGCTGCTCCCGTTTGTCGATGTGGTCGCACCTCCGGGTTCGAACTATGGATTCCCGGGATCAAGCTACGGCTATTTCACCATCGTCCTTTTGGCGGCGACGTTGGTCCTCACGTATGCATTGTGGACCTACTTCCAGCCGGCGTCAGAAAAACCGGTGATGTTGGCGACGCTGGTCTTTGGGACCCTGGCCCTGGCCGGAACCGGCATTTACATTCTACGCTTGATGCCGAAATACATCTATATCTACGACAAGCAACCCGTGCTTGGAGCACAGGGATCCTCGGTCGGAGAAAAGGTGCGGGTCGTTGTCGGCAGTGGGCAGGACAGCTATACGGAAGAGGCACTGAAAGCCATCCGGGAAAATCCCGATGGACAGCCTTCGAAGGGCGATCTGATCGAGGGCTTCACGCTGCCTCACCTGGACCGGCTGTTCAAAGAGGACGACCTCCGCTCGGCGGTGCAGCGGTTGGCGGCCGGATATCTGGGAGCCAGCACGCTTCTGTTCCTGACCTTTTGCTGCCTTGTCTTTGGCGAGGCGATGAGACGTCCGCATGCACCCAAGACAGTGCCGGCACCCTGAATGCCATCCGTCACTTCTCCCCCAAAAACATCCCATCATTATGAATCACTCCGGCTGCCATTTAGGTATTCACCGCATATCCTGCTTCCTGCTCGGGCCCTTGCTCATGCTTACGACCGGTTGCGTCAGCTCTTTCACTGGCCGTCCCGCGCGCAGCGCACGACCACAAGAGATCCTCGCGCAACTCGAGAAGGACACGGGCACCGACATCGTGCCCCTGATCCAAAAATATCACAACGCGACCGTTGCCGCCAAGCAGGCGCAGATTCGCAACCGCATCATTGATCTAGGCATGATCGAGATCGATCAGCAGTACGCACTGTTTGTCGAGCGGTTCGCATCTACGAAGAAGACCTTCGACACGGTCACCGAACTGGGATCGGTGTTTGCCAGCTCCACCTCCGCCGCCATGACGCCGGCCACCACCAAGACCGTGCTATCGCTGGTCTCCGGCGGATTCACCGCCAGCCGAACCTCGGTCGGGAAAAACTTTTTCTACGAACAATCGATCAAGGCGATCATCCAGCAAATGACGGCCGAGCGCCGCGCGGTGGCGGCGGATCTGATCAGGGGCACGGGTGCCAGCACCGAGGTATATCCTCTGGCCGCCGCTTTGCAGGATCTCGAGCGTTACTATTTCGCCGGCACCATCGACGGCGCTTTCTCCGGAATGCAGAAGGGCGCTGCGCAGAAGGAGGAGAAGGCCAACCGCGATATCGAGAGTATCCAAAAAGAACTCAAGAGTGTGACCGACTACAAGGCGCGGGCAAAGATCTTGATCACCAACACCAAAAACGGTGAAAAGGCCACTCGCGCGAAAATCATTTCGTGGCTCAGTCAACAGACAGAGGAAGTGCTCTATGTGGCGAAGGCGACTTTGCTCATCGAGGCACTCAAGAGCAACCTCGCCTCCGAAACGATCGCCACGGCGTTCCCCACGGAACCTAAAGAAACCGTGATTAAGGCGATCAACGACCTGCGGGGAGGGGAAGCGGACGAAGATACCTTCATCCAAAATTACGTCAACACGGTCGATAGGGACAAATTGGTGAACGCTCTACCCGGGCAAGCGCTCGCCAATTTCCTCGGTGCGTTTGCGGCAGACGACATTCTCGAACTAGCGAAACCACCACCAACCACATCCCAATGAAAACGAATACATTCACCTCCAAAAGCGCCAAGACCGCATACAAGATCGAGATTCTGCACGACGTCGCGGCTGGCGACGTCGCGACAAAGGTTGCCGATCGCATGCAAAAGCCGAAATACCGTTCTCACAAAATTCTGCCCGAGGATGACGGCGAGTTCACGCTCATCTTCTTTTACGACGTATGACGCCAGCGCACGGGCGTGGCGCCTTGGCAGTGGCCGCACGCATGCGGTAACTCAGCGACACGCCCAGCGCCTGGCTGACGGAGCAGCTCACCGGGGAATCCTTTCTTCCTCTGTGACCTCATTCAGCCTCGGTGCTCTCTGTGACCAAGATCGGAACCCGTCCGGGCTTGTTTTCACCGGAGGCAACGAAGACTGAAACAGCAAGAGCCCGGCTTGGTTCGGCTCTCCGTTCCCTTCGTTTCCTTCTGAAAAACGATTCCCTTGGGATCATTCGCCCCGGCGGACGGCTTGCCTCGCCGAAGCGCCGCGCTGGCGGGAGCTGCCGCTTGACATGCACGACACTTGCACGACACTGACGGCATGAAAACCAAGTGGCTCGCCTCCCGTGAACTCTCCGCGCGTCCCGGCCGGGCCCTGGCTGCCGTCGGCCGTGCTGGCCGCGTGCTGATCACGGCCAACGGCAAACCGAAGGCCATCATGATTCCGACCTCGGAAGCGACCTTTGCCCGCGATCTGGCGATGCTGGACCGCGTGGCGCTGACGCAGGCCGTGGAGGCGATCCGGGCGGATTCCGTCGTCAACCGCACCGACACGCTCACGATGGATGAAATTGACGCCGAGGTTGCGGCGGTCCGTGCCAGCCGCCGTCGCCGATGAAGCAATGGGTCATTGACACGAACGTCGTCGTGTCAGGGCTGTTGAATCCGCATGGCCCCTGTGCGCGGGTCTTGGATGCCATGCTCGAGGGACGGATGAAACTCGTTTACGACGCGCGGATTCTGGCCGAGTACCGGGATGTGCTGTCTCGCCCGCGCCTGAAGCTTGCGCCGGAAAAGGTCCAGGCGTTTTTGGAGGGATTGCGCGGGCAGATGATGGTGACGCCCGCGGCGCTGCCCGATGCTGGGCCCGACCCCGCGGACATCGTTTTTGTCGAGGCCGCTCTCGCCGTCCCTGACCGGACCATGGTGACGGGAAACCTGGCGCACTATCCGCCGGCCATCCTGCATGGCGCACGCGTGCTGACGCCGGCCCAGGCAGCGGCGGAGTTGGCACCGAGATGAAGGCGGCGCTCTGCGGCTCATCGATTCGACACAGAGCGCACAGAGATTAGATCCGGAGTTCACCGGGAAATCCGTTCTTCCTCTGTGACCTCCTTCTGCCTCCGTGGTCTCAGTGACTCAAAAAATGCAAACAGGAAAGCCGGTGCGCGCCCGGCAGCCGCGGCGTCGCCGACCCTGAGCCTGTCGAACGGGCAACCACCGCAAGGCCCGGCCCCATCGCCGTCCCTGCCAGCGGTGNNCGGTGGCGCAGACCCTGAGCCTGTCGAACGGGCTCCCGCCGTCCCCCGTCGCTCCTGAATCAAGCGGGGATGTCTGGAATCAAGCCGTGACGCAGTCCGCCCGCCCGATCGCAATGGTTTAGACCCGACCCCATCTGGGTTTCCCCTAGCCGTTTTTCAGGAATTCCTCGAATGACTGTTCGAGCAGAGCGTCCTCGGTCATCGCCAGCCATTCGATCTGGGCCTGGGTGTTCACAAACGCGTTCATCAGGGCGTCATTTTTGCAGATGAGCCCAAGGCGTTCCACCTGGCACCGGCAGGTGCAGGTGATCTCGTCTCCGAAGGAACGCAGGACTTCGGTGACCTTCTGTTTGTC
The DNA here is from genome assembly GCA_003142615.1 of Opitutia bacterium. Taxonomy (GTDB): domain Bacteria; phylum Verrucomicrobiota; class Verrucomicrobiia; order Opitutales; family Opitutaceae; genus Fen-1467. Next base: position 14,144 of record PLMW01000002.1, read on the forward strand.
GCCTTTGCAATCCCAGTAAACATTGAGGTGGATTCTGGTGATCATTTCCTCCGGGCCCAGGAGCGGGTGAATTCCCAGGAAGTACTTCCAGTATTTCTTCCCGACCTCACAGTAGTACATGAGGCTGAAAATCACCACGAATTGCAGCGCTTCCTGCATCGTGGTCTTCGGGGTCAGGACCAGACCCTGCTCACGACCTTTGTAAACGGCGCCGACGTGGTCGAAGGATTTGAAACCCTTCAGCTCTTCAAAAAAAGCCAGCGTCGCCGGCAGGGCGTGGCAGAATTTGGCGCGATCTTTTTCGGGACACACCGGACAGGCCTGAAAGGCTACCGCGCCTCTGATTTCAACAGGAATCTGGTCCAGATTGGTTTCGAAGACATGCGCGAAGGCTTCGATCTTTTCACGGGTGAGAACGATCTGCCTCCCTCCGGGAAAAAGCAGATAAAGCCCGCTCTGCTTGAAATCATCCACTTTGATTTCCATTTTATCCTCCAACTGATGAGAAACTGGATTTGAGGGGAGGGGGTGGGGAGCTTATCGGTCGCGGGATTGGTTCGAGCCGGGGTGGTCCCCCGGTAGTCCCCCAAGCCTCCGGCTGGGTGGAGGACGCTGGGCAGGGCGGCAGCGTCTCCATGGCGCATTTGGCATATCCGCCAGACGCGTTCGCGACAAGGGTGAACTTCGAAGGTGGGTGACACGGCGGACCGGGCCTGCACTCCGCGACTTGTCTCGTCGTAGCCCGCAGGGCGAAGGCGGAAGTCTGTCGAACGGGTTCCCGGCCTGCCCTGCCTGTCGCGCCGTAGCCGAACGGGCGAAGGCGGAAGCTGTGTCGAAGGGCCTACCCTGCCTGCGGTGAGCAAAGTCGAACCGAGCTATGTCGAATGTGGCCTGCCCTGAGCTACGTCGAAGGGCCCAAGCAGGGATGTCTGGAATCAAGCCGCCGGTGCGCAGGTCGCACCACGAATGCGTCGGGAGAATGCCGCCTTCGCGATGCATTCAGTCGGGTTAGACCCCATATGGGTGCGCCAGAATTCCGGCTATCATCCGGTCGTACAGTAACAAAGGTCACAAAACAAAGGTCAC
>PLMW01000018.1 GCA_003142615.1 Opitutia bacterium
ATGCTCGCATCCAAGGCCGCCAAGCCGAAGGCCGAAGCCCCGCCGGTGAAGCCCGCCGCCTGAACGGCGCCCGCCGGCCCTCGGTCCCAACGGGATCACGGCCGCGTTTGCGGCTGAATCCTGGCCCCGCCTTCTTCTGTCGGCTGGGCCGACAGTTTTGTGCGCAGCCTTTCGGTTTTCTTCCTCCTGTTTCGCTGTCACCAAGTGGCGGGCCATAGCAGCGGACGGCGGGTTGGTCCCGCCGGCGATCAGCCGTCGAACTTCGTGGGCGCGGCGCGATTCCCGCCCACTGCACCGGCCCTACGCTCGGCCGCGCGATTGGATGCCGGCACAGCGAGCGAGTTCATGGTAGATGCGGGCGACACGTTCGACCTGACCTTTCGCCGGGAACCGCTCATAAAAGCCTTCGTTGCGAAAGGCGCGAATCTGCTCCGTCCAGGGCGCCAGCCGTTCCCGCCAGCGCTCGACGCGGGTTTCCGGGGGATCGGTGTCCACCGCGGCCAAGTCGGCGCAGACCCGGACCATGGCCTTCAGTGTGACGGCCTTGGTGATCATGTAGTCGGGGTTGCCCCAGGCCTCGCCGCACACTTGGGCCGCCGCCTTCAGAAAATCGCGCACCACCTCGTAGTAACGCGCCGCTTCGCGCTTGTCCGCGCCCACGGCCGCAATCTTCTTCCAGTCCTGCTTCACCCAGCGATGGATCTCATTGAAGAGTTCGGCCTGCAGAATCCATTTCTCCTGCCGGCTCCGGCCACCGAGGCGATTGATCCGGTAGCGCAACGGGCTGTCGGCCTCGCGGTAAAGCATCTCGCCGACGCGCGCGGCAAACAAGCGGTCCGGCTCCGCCCAGGACACCCGCTCATACAGATCCACCAGGTGGCTCTTGTTGATGCGGGTGGGCGTGGAGTTGATGATCACAAACATCTCGGTGGCGAAATCCTCGCTGCGGCCGTCGAAGATCACACACGGCACCTGGATGCTCTTGACGTCGTCGGGGTGCGTCTGCTCGTAGAACTGCAGGGCCGCCAGGCGATGCTGTCCGTCGATGATCAGGAATTTCTCCTCCGGCTCCTGCAGCCGGCCGATCCCGCTGCCGTTGCTCCAAGGTTCGAAGTGCAGCTTCTGCGGCGTGAAGAGCAGCACGGTTCCCGGAATGGGCGGCTGCGAGATGGCGGTCTCGTAGAAATTCCGGATCGCGCGCACCTTGGCGCGGGAGAGTTGTCGCTGGAAGGCTTTGTCGCTGCGCTCGATGCGGGCGATGAATTGGGCGACGTCGTCATCCGCCGGCACTTCCTCCGGTTGGATGCCCTCGCCCTCCTCGGTGTAGTACCGGCTGATGAACCGCACCTTGGTCAGGAGCTTTTCCGACGGATAGGAGGCAAAGTAGAAGATGGCGTCTTTCTGGCGAATTTGCGTGGCGATCATGGCAGGAATTTTGTTGGTGGCTTCTTCTCGTCCCGTGGCACCCCTCCAAACAGCAATCCTGCAGGATGCAAGCATGAAGACAAGTTACGATCAGGCGAACAATCGAGTCGTGACCCAGTTTGCCCCGGCACCGCGCGTGCGGAGTGTTCACGCAGGCCGTCCTCGATAGCCAGTGGCAGAGCAGGAAGACGATGCGGTTCGTGCTCTTCCTGCCCGGCGGCCCTGCTGGTCCGCCTGGCGTGGCGGCGCCACCGTCGTGGCCGCCGGCGCCACCTTTGGCGGGCACCTTCTGGCCAGAGGTGATGGTGCCCAAGAAGCACGCCGCCACCACCGCCACCGCCTCTGTCCCCACGTCACCACCGCCCGCGCAGCCTGCCGTCCAGCGGGTACGTGGACAGCGTCGCCGTGATGGTGTAGCCCGTGCCGACCGTGAGGTTGATGCAGGTCGCCGTCCAGTCCACCGTCTCGCCCCCGGCCCCGCGCCCGGGGTGCAGGCGGGCCGCCGCTGGCTCCCCCTGCAGTACTTGCCGCTGCGACTTGTTGGAACGCGAAGTTGAGCGGCTTGAACGCGTCAAGAAATCATAGCTCTCTTGCAGACGCAGGTTTGATCTTCGACACGCCGGCACCTCATGCCGCGTGTGACCCGTCGCAGAACGGTTTGTTGCTGGATCTGCCGCACCGGCACAACGTCATCCGATTCCGAACCTCGTACGTTTTGCCATCGGCGGAAACCACCGGAATGCCGCCGCGCACCCAAATCGGCCCTCCGACCCGCCTGGCCGTGTCTTCGATCAGTCCCAGCGACGGGGCGAATTTCGGTTCGAGCGGCTTGCCCGTCTCCCGATCCCACGCTACCAGCCGTCCCGCCGCAAAAACGATGGTAGGGAAGGGTCCCGAACCCCCTCGCCGGCGTACCCCGGTGCCCCCGCAACGACGGCCCCCGGGATTCTCGGGGTGCCTGTTCGCAATGCGGAGTGACGCAGAAGAATTGTGACCGGGGTTCCCGACGACAAGCGTGCCCGTGTGAGGTTCTTCGCCTCCGAACCCCGGAACCCGGTAGCCCAAGGCAGCCCGTGGTCATTGGCCAACGCCGACCACACTGGAACTGGCCGGAAGGGTGCAGCGGGATAGGAACGGGGGACGGGACCAGTGTCAGAGCTTCGGGGTCTCGCTGGCGGCAGCCTTCGCCGACGGCGGAGACCTCGCGTGGAGACGGAGCTCGTTTGCTCCTCGGTCCTTCCACCTCAACTCTCGCTGCGCAGGCGGCTTGTTCTTGTCGCGCCCGAAACTGGCATTGCGTCGAAGATCATCGCGATTACAAGGGCATGCTACCCCGGTCCAATGCCCACCGAAGCCGGAAGTCCGCTGTGCTGGAACGGCTGCGAGTGCATCCCAAGCCACCATCCCCATGAAGGTCGCCGTCCGATCTGAATCCGACCGCAGAGCATTGAGCTTTGCGATGAACCTGTCTCTCGGGATCGGCGTGGTCATGTTTTTCATGAAGATGGGGGCCTATCTGTTGACGGGATCTGCCGCCATTCTGAGCGATGCAGCCGAGTCGGTCGTGCATGTGGCCGCAGTCATCTTCGCCACCTACAGCCTGCGGTTGTCCTATCGTCCGGCGGATGAGGATCACCTCTACGGGCACGCGAAGATCTCGTTTTTCTCGGCCGGGTTCGAGGGGGCGATGATCATCCTGGCGGCGATCTACATCATCTACGAATCCATCCACAAATGGCTGGGCGGCCTGCAACTGGAGAACCTCGGTGCGGGCACGGCGCTGACGGCCGTGGCGGCGGCCATCAACGGCGGACTGGGCGCCTACCTGGTGTGGACGGGGCGCCGGAAGAACTCGCTCATCCTGGAAGCGGACGGCAAGCACGTGCTGACCGACTGCTGGACCAGTCTCGCGGTATTGGTCGGGCTGGGGCTGGTGTTGACCACGAAATGGCTGCCGTTCGACCCCATCTGCGGCATCATCGTGGCCTGTAATATCCTGTGGTCCGGGGCCGGCTTGATGAAGTCGGCGTTTGTCGGACTCATGGACAAAGCCGACCCGGTGGCCCAGGCGAAGCTCACCGAGATCCTGGACCGGGAGACGCAGCAGCGCGGCCTGAGCTATCACCAACTGCGGCACCGCAACCTCGGCGACGCGCATTGGGTGGAGGTTCACCTGCTGTTCCCCGCCGGCGCCGTCCTGGCGGACGCCCATCGGACCGCCACGGAGATCGAGCGCGTAGTTGAATGCTCACTGGAGCCGCGGGCCTATGTCACCACGCATCTGGAGAGTGCGTCCGACCACGAGGTGCTGCATCCGCACGAGGGAGCGGGCAAGGTCGCGGGCAGGCCCTGAGAGTAGGAACAAGGGCTGGGGCGAGTGACCACCGAGAGGAGAGCCTCCCCGGCCGAACCTTAGCCATGAATGATTCCCGCCGGCTCCGCGTCCCCTGGCTCAACCGCACGGTGCTGGGCATCGGGCTGGCGTCGCTCTTCAGCGACTGGTCGCACGAGATCGCCACGACTGTGCTCCCCGCGTTTCTCGCGACGATGGGCGTCGCCGCGGCCTGGCTCGGTTTGATCGAAGGAATCTCGGACGGCCTCTCCAGCTTCGCCAAAATGGGGTCGGGCTACTACACGGACAAGCTGCAGCGGCGGAAACCCGTCGCTGTCATCGGTTATCTGGTGACCGCGCTGGGCACGGCGTCGTTCGGTCTGGCCACGTCAGCGTGGCACGTTCTGATCGCCCGGGCTTGCGCCTGGCTCGGACGCGGCGTGCGCACGCCCGTGAAGAAGGCGCTGCTGGCCGGGTCGGTGACGAAGGAGACTTACGGTCGTGCCTTCGGCTTCGAGCGGATGATGGACACGCTGGGCGCCATCGTCGGGCCGGCGACGGCTTTCCTGCTGCTCCCCGCGTTCCACCACCATTATTCCAGCCTGTTCGCGGTCACCCTCATTCCCAGCCTGATCGCGACGGCGCTGATCGCCTTGGTCGTCAAGGAAAAGGCCCGCGCGCCGGTGCCGCACATCTCGTTTGGCGAACAATTGCGGATACTGCCCGCAGCCTACCGCAAGTTTCTCGTGGCCGTCGGGCTGTTCGGCGCGGGAGATTTCGCGCACACCCTGCTCATTCTGCTGGCGACGCAACGACTCACGCCCGCCCTCGGCGTAATCAAGGCCGCGAGCATCGCGGTCGGGCTCTACGTGGCGCACAACGTCTTCTATGCGGGATTCGCTCTCATCGCGGGCGGGCTGGCGGACCGTTTCAAAAAGAGGCACGTGCTGGCGGCCGGCTATCTCCTCGCTGCGCTCATGGCGGTGGCCATCATGGTGCTGCCGCTCACAGTCTGGTCGCTAGCGCTGATTTTTGTTTCAGGTGGGATCTACGTGGCCGTTGAAGAAACCCTGGAAGACTCCTTCTGCGCTGAATTGGTGGACGAGTCGCAACACGGGATGGCGTTCGGCGTTCTGGCGACCGTGAACGGCCTCGGAGACTTCCTGTCGAGCGTCATCGTCGGCGCCCTCTGGAGTGCGGTCGGCACGACGGCGGCTTTCGGCTACAGCTTCCTGCTGTTCCTCGCCGGTGCCGGGCTTGTCCTGACGGTTGCTGATCGAGCCAAGTCCGCCTGACCGCGATCATGGTTCATTCTTGGGGCCAAGCGTTCCTCGCGAGGCCGCCGCGTCAAACCGGTCGTACTCCGGCACTACTTCCATCCGCGCATGGGCGGGCGCACCTCGATCAAGGTGGTGCTCCCGCGTTGGACTCCCCATCGACCACGGTCTTCAGGGCGTCTTAGGTTTGGCCAGAATCTCGATTACGTCCCGTATAACGTCGTAGTCATAGGGTATCGTGAAGACAATTCGCCTCTTCGGGTTCTTGGCCTCGATCAGAACGTCGAAAGGGTTGTGCTGCGTTGTCATGCCGCTGAGACTGAAGACGATGCCCGATGACTGCACTGTGCCAAAGGAGAGTCCCCCTTCTTTGGCCGCGGTTTTCAGGTCGATGCTGACACCGTCCTTCTCGACCAGCCCGCCAATGTGCAGTCTGGCACCGCCGATTTCAAAATGGCCGTCGTTAAGCAGCTTTTTCAGATAGGTGTCCCTCCTGCGGTCGCACGTCGCCTGCCGGATTATCACATACGCCTGTCTGATGATCGGTGCCCTTTTGCCCGGCAGAATCCCGGTGACCTCGCCAACAGACACGTGCGGGCCTTCCTTTAGGTCGAAGCTTACGCTTGTAAGGCGTGATGTCGGCAGAAAGTTGAAGGTGCTCTTTCTGTTCTGGAATATCAGATTGATCACCCGGTCGTATCCGAATCGCTGCTGTTTGTATGCAAGCCCGTCCGCCCACAGGACCAGCTCCTCTTCGGGCACAACTAGCAACGGCTGGTTCGAAGTCTCGCTGCTTCGAAGTGTCGCCATGATCTCCAGATACTCCTTCTGGGTTATCTCACCGCCCGCCAGACGTGCGTCCAGTTTGTCTTGGATCTCGGGGTTCATCACAGTTTGCCGCCCGCGGCCACCTCAAGTCTTCGTTTCCCGCATGAGCTGCACCCATTCCGACGTGCGCCGGAGAACCTTGGGGTGGGCGACGCCACAACCCGAATCTTGGGGCCGTGCCTTGGGTTAAGTAGTCGGGAGTTGTTCACTTGTTAACGAAGATCGCCCGACCGGACAACTCGGGCATAGAGACCGAACCAGCGGCCAGGAAACCGCGGCCGTATGCTCCAACCATTGCATCATTGCTGCCGACTGCAGTCAGCAATATCCCATTCGCGCCCAAAGCTGCCGCTTGCTTCTTTAGCTCTTTCATCGCGATTTCCTGCTTAGCAGCTTCCCTCATCGCTCCGGTTTGAAATTGGGCATGCACGAGTCCAATGGTTTCGTAGTCGGCTGGTGCATCGATATAGATTTTTACGGCGTCTGGAGAAATGGGAGGTCGCCTTGTGCCAGTGACAATCGCAGAGCCAGACGCATGTTCACAGCCGGCGACAAGCATCACTGACAAGCAAACGAAGACGGTTAGGAGGCGGCGGGCAATGCGACGGCGTGCCTCAAGTGATCTTTCGTGTGGGGACCGAAAACCCGAGGAAATAGGCTTCATGAAGAAAAGGAGCCGATCCGTGTTTAGCTCCGAAGGCCCTTCGGCGCAACGTTGGTTTCTGGAGGAAAAAGAGTAGGCCGAAAGCTAGGAGTCAGAGGACAGAGGCCAGAATACGGAGGACAGTTGGAACCACCTGCTGCGTGGCGGCCGCCGTCGGCTCCTCCTGCAGTACTGCCGCCTCGACAGCGCCGCCATGGTTATGGTCTGGCGGCACTGGCTGGGCGGGCCGCTCCGCCGTCGTAGACACCGTCCCTGCGATCCATGGCACGAGATCTCGCTCACCGTCCGGCGCGGGTAGCTTACGAGGTGCACATCATCCGAGAGGACTCCGCCCGCTGCGTCGGGGGCGTCAGCCTCGAGGCAAGGGAGCGCTTGGCCTCCAACTCAGACTTCGGACGCCGGGCTTGGAGCCTCGGCGGGCCGAACATGCTCGAGCGGGCGCCTGGGAAGTTCAACGCCCTGCAGCAGAGGCTCGCCGCCGGCGTTCCTGCTAGGCCAGTCAGCGCTGAGTCCCCTCGCCCGCATGGAGGGAACCCCGGCGGAGATAGCGCCGTCTGGCACCAAAGGAAAGGTGGCGGGGGTCGCCGTACGAGCAGGCGACGCTCAGGCGCGTGCTGCTGCAGGTCGGGGAATGGGCGCGACGCGGCCAGCCCGAGGCGGTTTCGGGTGGCGGGCCTGCCAGACGTAAGGGCGCTGCATGGGCTGGCGGAGTGGCTCGACCGCCTGCTCGGCCCGGAGGGCCGGGACGGCCGGAGGCGCTCCCCGCGCATCCGCGACCTGCACCAGCTCGCCCCCCGGCACCACTTCCACCAGCGCATGGGCGGGCGCACCTCGATCAAGGTGGTGCTCCCCGCCGTCCGGGAGTCCGACGCCGCGCTGCGGCGGCACCCGTGGTTCGCGGCCTACCATCGGGCGGACGCTGCCGGGCGCCCGCCGGATGCCAATCTCGTGTGTCCGCCGCGCCACGGCATAGGCCGACACCCCGCCCAGCCCCACTGCAGCCAGAACCAGCCCGAATAGTCCCATCCCGCCGTAGATCGCCGTGGCCATGCGGAAGATGGATGCCATGCGCTCGACCTGCTCGGTCATGCTGCTGACGTTGAACACGGTCAGGTCGGGCAGAATGGTGTCGAGTTCCCGGCGCACCAGCAAGGGAACGTCGGCGCTTCGCTCGGCCCGAACCAGCAGCGTCACGCCCTGAGCCGACGGCGACGCATAGCCACTCGGCACATCCGGCCGATAGACGCAACGGAGCCGCCGCCCCAGCGTGAACCCCGATCCGATGTCACCCACGACGCCAATCACCTCATACGTCGCGCCGTCAAGCTCCAGCGTCTGCCCCAGCGCGCTCCGGCCCGGCCAGGTCTCCTGCGCCATGGTTCGGTTCACAACCACGACGCGCGCATCCTCACGCTCATCCGCATCGCGGAACAGGTTTTGAATTGACACCTGTATTATTGCATTAATACAGTATACATCATGCTGATTGCGATCGACCCGCATAGCGGGGTGCCGGCCTACCGGCAGTTGATGGACCAGATTCGGTTTCAGATCGCCAGCGGTGTACTCCAACCCGGCGCCGAGTTGCCGTCCACCCGGGCGCTTTCAGCCACGCTTTCGCTCAATCCCATGACCATCAGCAAGGCTTACGGCCTGCTGGAACACGATGGGGTGCTGGAGCGCCGTCGCGGCCAGACGCTCACCGTGGCGGCAGCGTCCAAGGAGGAGCACCAAACACACAAGCTCGGCCACCTCCGCCGACACCTGGCCCCGGCCGCCATCGCCGCCCGGCAGATGGGTGTCTCCTCCGAACAAGCCGTCCGCCTTTTCCGCGAGATGTTGAACCGACCAGACTCTTGAACCATGAACCCTGTCCTCGAAGCCGACCATCTCACAAAGCGTTTCGACGCCACCACCGCCCTTAACGATGTGACGTTTTCTTTCCCGGAGGGGCATATCGCGGGTCTGCTTGGCCGCAACGGCAGCGGCAAGACCACACTGCTACACCATTTTGTCGGCATGCTGCTGCCGTCGGCAGGCGAATGCCGGACGCTGGGCATGCCTGGGCGGGATCTCGGCGACTCGGAGTTGTCGCGGATCGGTTTCGTGCCGCAGACGCCGCGGTTGATAGAGTGGATGACGGTGGAGCAGCATCTACGCTACCTGGGCTCCTTCTACCATAGATGGGACCGGACGCGCCTGGGACGCCTGCAGTCGGAGCTGGCGCTGCCAAGTCGCCCCAGAATCGGCACTCTCAGCGTCGGCGACCGGCAGAAATTCGCCGTGATCAGCGCGGTTTGTCATCACCCCAGCCTGCTGCTGCTTGACGAGCCGTTCAGCGCGCTCGACCCCATCGTTCGCGAGCGGATGCTGACGCTGCTCATCGAACTCGCGCGCGAAGATGAAAGCACGATCGTGGTTTCATCTCACATCCTCCACGACGTCGAGAAGGTGATTGACTGGGTAATCTGCCTCGACGAAGGCCGGCTGACCGTCAACGCGCCGTTGGACGAATTGCAGGAGCGCTACGCCGAGTGGACGGTCACAACCCGAGCCGGCAACCTGCCGGCGCGGTTCGACGAGCCTTGTGTATTGGCCCAGGAAAGTGACGGCCATGCTGCACGGCTCCTGGTCCTCAACCCCGGCCTCAACGAGGCCGGATTCCGCGCCGGGCATGATGTCGACCTCGTCGCCCGCCCCCTCAACCTTGAACAGCTCTTCCCGCTGTTGATTCGAGGGAGCCACCGCCAGCCATGAATCCGCGAGGCTTCTTTCAACTGCTGAGATTGAGATCGCTCCTGTCTTATCTCTTCGTATGGGCGGTTTTCCTGATCATCAGCGCGATCGGCTTGGGTTCGAGGACCGCGGATGCCGTAACGTTCGCGTTGATGATTCTGATGGTACCGTTCCTGGTGTATGGATCATTGTTGGCGGCGACAGCACAGGAAGCATTTCACACCACGTTCGGCGGGGTCCTCCCCGGGTTGCGCCGTACGATTCGCCGTTGGTTCACGATCTCGTCGATCGCGACCTCCCTGGGCTGGGCGGCAGTGGTTCACGCTCTGAGGCCGGACATCCCGATGTTCCCAGCTTGGATGTTGAGCTGGCTGATGGCCTGTCTGCTGCTTCCCAGCGAATCTGGTCATACCGGCCGGTCGTTGGCAATCAAGCTCGGCTCGGTGATCGTAGTCGGTGCTGTTTTCTTTCAGGCACGCCTGCTGCTCGAATGCACCATCGCGCATCCGTGGCTGATCGGAGCGGCGGCAGGCTGCGGCGCGCCGTTTTGCGTGTTGCTTGGCTTCGATCGCGAACGGCTGCGCCGTCAGGCTCTCACACCGCGGATTTCGCCGTTCGGCGACTGGGACGAACGCAGTCTTGAAAGACGCATCCAATCGCTCAAGCACCCCTTCCAAGGAAGAACAGCCACGCGACGGTGGCGCGAGACCTGGCTCGGGAATGATCTCTGGGCCTGGGCCAGGGCGGCGTCTTACGAGAACAGCGGACGCAAGCTGCTCTCTTTGGTTGCAGTCTTCCCCCTGCTCAACCTGGCGTTGGACTTGTTCGCTGCATACCCCAAGCCGGGCCAGAGGGCTGATTTCATCTATTATATGCTGGCTGATCCGGCCGCCTACCACGGTGGGTTTTCCCCCACCTACAATCTCTTGACCATCATTTTCGCCATGATTCTCGGCGTCTTGGCCACCGCCGGGCTGCAAAACGATCGGGTCTATCCCCTCTCCCGCCGCGACCGGGCCGGGGTGTGTTTTCGCTCCGTCCTCTCCTTCGAACTGGGTCTGGTTCTCAGTTGGGGATTGATCCAGCTCGTGATCGCATTGGTCGCCAGGATGCAGGCAACCGCACCGCGGCCTATTCCGATCATCCCGTGGTTTGTGTTCGAACTGGGTCTCGTGCTCTCGATTCTGCCCCTTCTTCAGTGGGCTAGGTTCATTCCAAAACGCCTTGGCTGCGTCGGGACCCTGCTGACGGCCTTTGTGCTTATGCCGGCGCTGATAGGCTGGATCGTGATGTACTTTGCCGCATCCGTGCTTCGTCTGCCGTCCCTCACAACCTGCCTGGTGACGTGCGCCATCCTTCCCGTCGCAACGCACATGCTCGCATGGTACCTGCTTAGGCGTGATTACGCCCGCCGTGATCTTATCACGGTGCCCTCCTGACTCCTGCCACCTCTCCCCGCGAGGCCGGGAAGGGTGGCCCCCGGCTCGTCGCGGGCCGGACGGGCTCCGTGGGTGGGCCTTGCCTCCGGTCCCGTTTGCCTCCACGCTCACTCAGGCCCGCTTCCCCCATGCCCCCGCTCCCCGCCGCCGCGTCAGCGGCTTCGTTCAACCAGGCAGCAGAGCCAACTCGGGCCAGCGCTCCGCGCTGACCCTCGCGGCTCACTTCAATCGTTCGGCAAAAGTAAGCATTTATCGTGAGCGCGAAGAAATTCAGTCCGAAAGCAGAGTTGCTCTGGAGCACCGTCTGGCCCGAGGCGAAAGAAAGAATCCTGCGTGCTGTCTGGTGCGGGAATTGCCGGACGTCCGTCGAAATCGTTGACTATACCGGAAAAGAGAAGAAGGGCGATTTGGTGCTCGAAGGTCATTGCCGCGTATGTGGTCATCGGGTTTGCCGAGTCGTCGAAACATCTGAGGCTCCGACTCCGCAGAATTGACCAGCATGAAAAACAAGCCGAACCAACAGCCGCCAGACCCAACGCCGCCACGCGGCGCGGGTCATCTATGACGGCTAGCCAAAAAATATGAAACTCGCCGCCCAAGTAGCCAGCACATCAGACACCGACTACGCCTACAGCGTTAGTCAGCTCGAACAAAAGTCCCCGCCGAACGGCGCCTACACAAGAACCGGAGGCGTCATCTGGATAGACAAGAGCAAGCCCGAAGTTGATGCTCGCTTGCTAGAGGCCGTAAAGAAATGCCTCGCCAATCGTTTCGACCAAAGCACCACCCTATAAATCATGAAAGGCGACATCTTAGATTTCAGCATCCAGAGTAATTCGGGGCTCATTTCCGGGGAAGACGGAAAGAGATACACCTTCGCCGGCGCGGAGTGGAAGGACTCCAATTTACCGACTCGTGGATTGAAGGTCGACTATGACGTGCAAGACGGGAAAGCGGTAGCTGTGTATCTGGCCATCGGCACTTCGGCTACAGTGGGCTCCGTTGGCACACTTGATAAGCGTCCATTGGAATATCAGGGATTTTACAGAAGTTCGGACGAGAAGACGCTTGGCGGCGTCTGTGGCGGGCTTGCGCACAAGTGGGGCATGAATCGCTCTGTCGTCCAGTTGATATTCCTTATCTTGGGCATCCTCTATTTTATCGGCCTTCTCGTTTACATCGTGTTCTGGATTGCGTTCAAAGCAGTGCCCACGAAAGGCGTGAAGTTCGCGTGAGAAGAAAAGATGCTAACCAACGCCTCTAGCCGTCACGTCTCCTGCTGCGCAGGAGACGCGCCGGCCCACCTCTTCTTGTACGCGCCTACGTTGAGTTGGCTTACCGCGGCAAGGCGGTCACCTCCTCGCACCCGCTGTCCGAACCTTTTCCGCTGAGCCGAGCCAAGCGGGCACCGGAATGCCGCGGCGCTGCTTCCACGCCAAAACCTCCGCGCGAAAGCACTTGAAATCCACCAGGCCAGCCAAGTCCGATCGCACCAGCACGATGTTGGAGGGCGAGAGCAGCCGACGCGAATGCAATATCAGCATCGGCAGCGGCAGGTCAATGATCCGCCCTTTCTTGTCCATTCCCACGTCGAAGATGTGGACCACATGGTAGTTCTCGTCGGCGAAGGTGGGCAGCCGGTTGAACGAGCCGGTGTACTCGCACCGGCGCTCATCCCGCGCGCCCAGGAAGCGGGTGACCGGCAGCTTCTGCTCCGCCGGGAGCGACCGGTCGCTCAGGCGCCGGAACAATTCGTCCGGGGTGAGCACCGTCCCCTCCAGACATCGGCGGAAAATCCATTCCGCCGGGCTGTTATCGCAGGCCGCCAGAGCCCGCCCCGTCCCGACATGGATCTGCCGCTCTCCGCCATGGCTGCCGACCTCCCTTCGCACCAGCAGGGGATAGCAATCCTTCGTCACCCAAGTTTCAATGGTTGCCTCCCAGCGCTGAAGGCTGGGGACATCCGGGCAGTGCTGCAGATGCGCGGAAGAATCCAGCCAGCAGGCGATGAGCTGGCGGACCTTCACGCTTAATCGAGCGCCGCCCATATTTTTATTATAGACTTTAGTCATTATATTACAAGTGTTGTTAATTAAAATTTATTCCAATCCTCGCCCCGATTTTTCCGGCCGCGGTTTCCCGCTCGATGCCGGCGGGAAAGGTCTTATGTCCGCCAGCAACCCCCACGCGACCCCGCCATGCGCCACGGTTCCGCGCGTCCGCAAATACACGCAGATGTGGATCGAAGCCATCCTACGGTTTCGCCCTCGCTTTGTCGTGCATTAACCAAAACCCGCCATGCCCAGATCCAGGACCAAATCCCCCCGCACCCAGTTCTTCTCGACCGCGCTTCAGGTCCTGATGGAGCGCAACGGGATCAATCAAGTCGAATTAAGCGCGGCGACCGGCATCGCCGTCTCCCGCGTGAACAACTACCTCCATGGCAAGTACCGGACGATCCGGCCGGACCACCTGGGGCTGCTGGCCACGGTCGCCGCGCGCACGCCGGCGGAACGCGGCGAACTCGCCCGCGCGTACGTCCAAGACCTCCTGCCGGAGGAACTTCACGAAGTCGTCCACCTCGAGGTGGCGGGCGGTGGCGGCAAGCCATCCAAAGAGACCAAGTCCGAAAATCGCCTCCTGCCATCAACGGCCAGCAAAGCCCTGGCGGAGCTGAAGGCCCTGAGCGTGCGCAGCGCCAAGGCCCGGATGCGCATGCAGTGGTTTGCGGAAATCCTCGGGGAGATCCATCGCGCCTGAGCCCGTCCTGCGGTGGTCTGAACTCGGGAGTCGTGCGCTGGGCGACCGGCAGGGCAGGCCCGCCTTAGCGGCCGGTGCAGCCTGTGAGGCTCGTCAGAACCCGCTCACGGCCCGGCCGGGGAGTACGCAACTACCCATGGGCGTCAATTCGGGCCTGCTATGAGTTGGGTCACCGGCCGGCGGGCATGCTGGAAGGCTCTCCCAGGTGGTCGAGAACATGTCCGCGATGTGCGGCGACATCCAGGGCGCCTCGGGGAACGCCCTGCAGGCCATCCCGTCGCTGGAACTTCCTGCCTGAGCTATCCGCAGCAAAGAATCCAGGGAGCTAAGGGCCGAGAGACCTTGTCTCAGTTGACCTTGAACTTCGTGCCTCCACATTCAGAATTAAACGTTTCGTCCATAATCTGGGCGAGCTTCCGCACTTGGGTTTCGGACCGGCCGATGTGGTAGCGATAGGCGTCAGCAGCGGTGGTCACGAAGGCCTCGCGATCCGGTGCATTGTGCCACGAGATATAATTGCACCCTTGGAAATTCCCTCGTCCAGTGATTAGCCTTGGGGTTCGCATGAAGACGTTTTCCCAGCGCCAGGGGCTGGACCTTCCCGATGCCGAGATCACCGTCCGGCATGACGCGCCTCCGTGGCTTCGCGACCTCGTTGTGGACTATGCCTACGAAAGCGGGTGGAAGCCTGGCTCCCTCCGAACCATCCTCTGCCGAGAGCTGATGGAAACCCCGAATCCGGGCAACTGGTCCGACTTTCCGAACATCGATTTCGAGGTGCGAGAGCTCCTGCAGAAGGCTCCGTGGTTCTTCGTCTATGACCTCATCGAGAGGTTGTGCAAGCGGCCCGACCCCGGGTTTCGAGGCTGGAATCCGTCGCCGCAGGGTCCTTACGAGTTTCCTGACAAGGTGAATCGCGCCTTCAGGAAGAAGGGAGTCGGCTGGCAGCTTGTGGACGGCCAGATTCAGGTCCGGGGACCGGAGGTCTTCGAGCACGCGCTCAGCACGGCGGCGGACCTCGCGGCAAAGACCGGGCGGGAGGTCGCCCGGGCTGAGTTGCACGAGGCGCTCCGAGACCTTTCTCGTTTGCCTGATCCCGACGTGACCGGGGCAATAAGGCATGCGATGGCCGCGCTTGAGTGCGTCGCCCGGGACATCACGTCCGAGCCGTCTCTGACCCTCGGTGATTGGCTCAAGCGGAATCAGGACGCCTTCCCGGCTCCATTGAACTTGGCGGTGGATAAGCTCTGGGGTTACGCGTCGGAATACGGGCGGCACGTCCGCGAGGGAAGGACGGTTAGCTTCGAGGAAGCCGAGCTGGTGGTGGGGGTGTCCGCATCCTTGACAGTCTACTTGCTCCGCAAGACCTAGCTTTATGGCCGACCTACTCCCAGGGAAGATGGAGCGTTGCATCGCGACGCTTGCAAAGGTCTATGGCCGTGACGGGAAGAGGCAGTTACAGGAGATCCTCGTAAACGCACAGGTGCATGTCGATGAACGGACCAGCGTCGACAACTGGGACGGCGGAACGTACGGCCACGGATTGCACCTGACTTTGCCCGAAAACATCTTCCTTGGGGCGGTTTCAAAGAAGGCGGCTATTCAGGATGAAATCAAACAGGATCTAAATGCGCTTCACCACGTTCAAAATGAATTTGTCGAGGAGGTGTACCTTGAGATGGAGCCCGCGACTGACGAGTGGAGGGAGCGTTCAGGGCTGCTTGAGAAGGTGAAGAGGTCGGTTCCACCGGACGCAACGAAACGCATCTGGGGGGACAGCGGGTTCCGCCTCTTTATGAGCCACCGAGCCGAGGTGCAGGCCGAGACCGGCGCACTGAAGGAGAAGCTCAAGTTGTTCGGCATCTCGTCGTTTGTCGCCCATGTAGATATTCATCCCACCAAGACGTGGCAGGATGAGATCGAGAACGCTTTGGCCACCATGGACGGATTCGTAGCCTTGATGACCCCGGACTTTCATCTGAGCAAGTGGACCGACCAGGAGGTGGGTCATGCAGTTTGCCGGGGCGTACCGACGATTGCCGTGAATTTCGGGATGACGCCCTACGGCTTCCTCGCAAAGTTTCAGGCGCTCACCTGTGATTGGGCCAGCGTCCACATCGAGATCGTGAAGATCCTCGTCCGGCAGGACAGGTGGTTCGCGGGATACGTGTCAGCATTGAGGAAATGCGCCCAATTTGAGGAGGGGAACACGATGGCCCTTGCCCTTCCTTGGATTGAACGGCTTAGCGAAAAGCAGGTCGATGACCTGATCGCCGCGTACAATGACAACCCGGAACTTCAGGGGGCTTACGGATTTAATGGGGAACATACGAGGAAGTACGGGGATGGGCTTGTGAGCCACCTTCACCGACTAGGCTCTCGCCGATTTCAGTATTCCGAAGGAAAGAAGAGCATCGAGAAAGAGGGCACACCGAAGAAAGCCAAACCGAAGGTCGAGGACGTCGACGTGCCATTTTAGCGGCACCCGATTTTCAACGCCGAACTCCGACGTGAGCCCGACGCCGATCCCCGCGCATCCGCGACCTACACCAGCTCGCGCTCCGGCATCACTTCCATCCGCGCATGGGCGGGCGCCGCGCCTATTCAAGATTTAAGAAGCAAGATGGAAGAAGCTGCCCGCCCTCTTTCTTCTTCGATTTTCCTTTTTCCTCGGCGAAGCACCCCTCGGCGCTTCGCGCCCGCGACGGATCAGAACCGATAGCTCGCGTCCACGAAGTACAGGCGGCCGATCGCCCCGTCGTAGGTGGCTACGTCGGCGTTCGTGGACGGGAACGCGTTCGGCGCCACGGGCGGCATCTTATTGAAGACGTTGTTGACGCCGGTGCGCAGTGCGAGCCTTCCCAGCCGGCCGGAGTAACCCATCTTGGAAAGGTCGTAGGCGAGGCTGGCATCGAACTGCTGGTACGAACCCACGCCGACGGGAGGGCTCGCCGTGTCGCCACCCGGCCCGATGTCCGTGACCGAGGGAACGTAGGTGTGGCCGACGAGGGCGTCGATGCCATGGGATTTCCATTCCAAGGTTGTGTAGGTGCGCCAGCGGGGGATCGTGCCCTGGCTGCTGCTGCCTCCGCCGGAGGCGTGTCCAGCGTACTGGAAGTAGTCCTCTATCGGGATCGCTTGGAGGAGATAGCTGTTGTAGACGGTCAGCGCCGAGGTGAGGTTGAAGCGTCCCGCGGACGGCGTCGGGATTGACCAGTTGAGCGTCGCGTCGAAGCCTTTCACCGCCTGCGAGGCCAAGTTGATCAGGGGCGTGAAGATGTACACGTTTGACGGATTTGCCGTGCTGAGCTGACCCCGCCCCGTGACGCCGGGTCCGTTGGGGCCGCCAAAGTGGACGTACTGGGCAAAGGGGGACGCGGGACCCTGGAGCTCGACGCTCTGCACGATGGCCACGTCGCTCAGGTAGCCGATCTCATTCTTCACGACCGTCTGGAAATAGTCGAACGACAGGTCGAGGCCCTTGGCGGTGTGCGGGGCGACCACGAATCCCGCCGACCACGTCGTGGCCTTGGCTGGCTGGAGCGACGGGTTGGAGCCGCCGATTCCGTTGAACACCGCCTGCTGGGTCTGGCCGCCGCCATAGTTGTTGAACGTGATGGGCGGGACCTGGCCGGACTGCACCGGCCCGAAGAGATCATAGAGCTGCGGGGCCGAGAAGGATTTTCCCGCTGAGGCGCGGATGGTGAACTGGTCGTCAACGGGCCGGTACCGGAGGCTCGCCTCGGGCACGGACGAGTGGCCGACGGCGGTGTAATGGTCGTAACGTTCAGCCAAGTTGAGGGTGAGATCGCGCAGACCCGGGATGTTCTGCGGCGCGCCCAGAATCGGGATCTTCAGCTCGGCGTAAAGCGACGTGATGTCGCGCGAGGCGTTGAACGGCGAGAAAGACTGGTAGCCCAGCCAAGCCGGGATGCCCATGGCGTTCGGCAGGCTATTGGCATCGGGGGCCGCCGTCAGGTGCTCGCGGGAATAGCTGGCGCCGGCGACAAAACTCAGTTTGCCCGCGGGCAGATCGAGCGGTGCGCCCCGGAACAGAACATCGTAGGCGGCCAGCGTGCTGGCCATGTCGTTGGACCGGGTACCGATGATGTTGCCCGGAAGGGAGCCGGTCGGCTGGCTGTACGCGAAGGGGTTCACGGTGCCCGAGGCAAGCGCGGCGTTCAGGTTGGCCGTGTTGATCTGTCCGGGACTGGTGTAGCTGAGGTGATAGCGATTGTAGACGGCCGCCGCTTCCCACGAGTAGTCCGGATTGATCGTTCCCTTCAGACCGGCCGAGAATCTGAAAAAGTTGGAGTTGTCTTGGGTCAGAACGGGGAAAGAGGAGAACAGGTTGTGCGCGGTGACGAGGTAGCCCTGACTGATCCACGCCGGCGAGAATGGATTGCTGGCCTGGGTGGCGGGCACATAGGCGAATCCCGGCGGGGGCGGCGAGGTGCCGTACTGGGCGAAATCGGTGAACGGCGTCGATACGTATGGCGTCATCGACTGTCCGTTGAGCGAGGACTGCGTGTGCGTAATGGCGTAAACAAGGTCGCCGAAAACGACGAGGCTGTCGCCGAAGATCTTGTGCTCGAGGTTTCCGACGAGGCTGCGCCGCTTGAGGCTGGCGTAGAGCGTCTGTTCATTCGCCAGATTGTAGCCCGCGATGACCTGGCCGGGGGTCTGCGGCGTGTAGACGCCCATCTGCACGAGCTGGTCGATCGTGTACTGGCCGCCGCCGGGCGGGGCGTTGCGCGCGGGATTGAGCTGGTAGAAGGTGTCGGCGCCCGTCTGGAAGTTCACGAGGTCGATGATGCCGGGGTAGCTCGTCGTCCCGAAGATCGGGTTCGAGTATGGCCGCTGCTTCATGTAGATCGGGCTCGTCGCGGTGCCCTCGACCGAAAGCAGGAGCGAGGTCGCGGCCGTGCTCGCGCCTCCCGTGAGGTAACCCGAGCGCTCGGTGTAGCCGCCGCGGTTGCTGCTTGCGCCCCAGTGGACGCCGGCTTCCCAGCCGTTGAAGCCGGACTTGAGGATGATGTTGACCACGCCGCCGACGGCGTCGGAGCCGTAGATCGCCGACGCGCCGTCGGAGAGCACCTCGATGCGGTCGATCGCGGAAGGCGGAATCATGTTCACGTCCACGAATTCGTTGCCGACCGCCGCTTCGGCCGGGTCGAAGGCCACACGCCGGCCGTTGATGAGCACGAGCGTGTTCAGGTTGTGCACCGAGACGGCGGAACCGCCCATGCTGAAAAAGGCCACGCCGCCCGCGTTTTCGAGTCCGAGGTTGGCGTTGCCCGTGAATTGGGGCAGGGCCTTCCGCAGGACGTCCAGGACATTGGTGGCCACGCCGCTCCCGGCGATCTGCGGGGAGCTCAGCACGGTCACCGGCACGGCCACCGCACCGGACGGGCCGGTGAGCCGGGAGCCGGTGACGACGACGGTTGAAAGTTTAACCGGCTCCTCATCGGCAGGAGTTGAGGCGTTCGGTGCGGTCTGTGCCATTGCGGTCAAAGCGGCGCCTGCGATCAGGGCCACGCCAAAGGCCATCCACGATGGTTTCATTAAGTGCGAGTTCATGGAACCTGGTATGATATAAGGTTACAGCGGGGAGCGCACCCCGTCAATGGGACAGCTGTTCCGGCGCAGGGGTGCATCGATTTTGACCGGGCACGTTTTTTCGAGGCGCTCGTCGGTGCTAGAATGGATATCGCAGCCCTACGAACACCGCCGGCCCTTCCTTACCGAACCCAATGTCAATCCGGCCGACAATGTTGGGGCGGACCACCGCCCGCAGACCGAGGCCGGGGTTGAATTCGAAATCCTCGGCCCGGGCCTTGTCGAAGGCGGACATGATCGAACCCAGGTCAATGAACGGTGCAACCTCCCAGTCGGCATTCACATGAAACACTTCCCAGCGGAACAGCCGGATCCGCTCCTCCAAGTTGAGCAGGAGGTAGCAATTATCGATGAACCGGTTGTTGCCATAGCCGCGCAAGGTGTTTTCTCCGCCGAGGATGCTCTGTTCGAGAAATGGGACCCGGTTGCCCTGGGTCTGGTTGCAGGCGAGGCGAATGACGCTGACGTAGCGGGCGTCGTCGAGGGGAATGAAGCCCTTGATTTCTCCGCCGAAGTGCCAGTAATCCGCCGTGCTGCCGAGCATCTTGGAACTGTTTTCCACGGTTGCCCGGGCATAGACTCCGGAGGTCGGCATATCCGGTGAGTCCAGCGTGCTGTAGATCAGCGAGAGCCGCTGGGCATGAGCGGTGAAACCGTTGAGGCCGGGGACCCCGGTTGCCTGGAAGCGGTCGCGGATAAAGAGGATTCCGTTAACCGCCCCCCGATGAATGTCGACGTCCCTGAGCCGTTCGCCGATCACCAGTTGGAAATGTCCGCCGACGTCATAGCCGGCAGACAGATCAAAGCCGGTTTCCGTGTCGGCGTAATTGGTCTCCTGTTGCTGCGGTGAGCGGGCTTCGAACCCGAAAAACCGCGCCGAGCCGTCGGCAAACGCAAAGAGGAAGGAATTCAGTTCCAGCTTGTGGTCCCAATGGGTTTGGTCGCGGATCTTAAACTCGTAGTCATAATTGATCTTGGTCGATTGGGAGAGATTGATTTCGTAACTGCGGGTGGGCAACGGATAGAACGCGCCATAGAGCGTGGCCGTGACACCGAAGTTGCGGTTGTAGTTCACCTGGGGTGCCAACAGGGTGCTGACTTCATCCTTGCGGTTGTAGAGGAGGAAGGCGGTCAGAATGCCGCCGGAGACCCCCTCGTTGGGACTGGAGGCGATGGCGGGCAGCGGGATGGTGACGACTTTGACGGGATCGCCAAAATCGGGACCGGTGAGGGCAGCGGGCAGCTTTTGGCGAGGCACCATGCTGGTGCAAGCGGTCACGCCGGGAAGCAGCAGCCAAAGCAGGAGCGTGCGTGGAAAAAGATGCAGGACATGCCGCCACGTTCTTGACATCGCGGGGTATAAAACTAGGCAAACATGGCCCAATTCCCCGGCCAGTTCAACAGATTGATACGAACAATGCGGTGGCCGGAGGCCGAAGGACGAAGAAAGATTCTGGCCCTGCGGCGCCTGCGATACCTGACTCCGGGCGACCTCCTGAACGGAAGCCCGCAGGAGGAGGTGGTGAACGAGCTGCAGGTGAACATCCAAGACCCGTTAGCGGAGAGGGCCTTATCGGTGGACCTGCTCTTGCCCGCCAGTTGTAGAGCGGATAACCGTGAGGATTGCGGCGCGTAAGTCGGGCGAGAGCGATGGCCAGTGCGTGACGATTTCCGCCAGGTCGCGACACGCTTTGATCGCGTCGTGTGCGCCAGTCTGTGCGCTGGCGTTTTTCTCGTTTTCGCAAGTGGTCTTGCCTTCAGCCGATTGAGATTTCTTACCTGTTGGTTCGAGTCCGGTCGGCCCCGTGTCACTCAAGCGTTACCGCGCCTGCGGCGATTCCGCAGGCGGCAGGCTCATGGCCGACTTTTCCGCATACCCTTTGCCCCGTTGACGCTTGAAGTCCGCGTAGGCCTTGCAGTCCAACCTGGCGTTGCTCCTGTAGGAGAGATTACCGACCAAGGTGATCAGCGGCTGGCGGCGTCCCCATAGACTGCCCCACACCCGATATAGAATGCGCGACATGGAATAGAAATGCTCGTTGCAGGAGTTCATCTCCTCGATAACGCCGTTCAGGGACAAATGTTTGTACCGGGCCACCGGGTAGGTCAGCGTGTAATATTTCCAGTCCTCCGGGAACGCGCCGAGGGCGATGCGGTCCTGCGTTTTCATCTGGTCCCAAAGGCGCGTGCCGGGCAGGGGCGTCAGAAACAGCACGTTGAGACTGTCCACGCCGTACTGGCTGGCCGCCTCGGCGATACGTTTGCCGACGCCCGGTTCATCGACGTCCAAACCGAGGATAAAGGAACCCCCGACCAGGATGTTGTGCTGCTGGATGCGCCGTACGGAGGCGCGGCAGTCCCGGCCCTTCAGAAGGTTGAATTTCTTGCCAAGTTCCCGAAGGCCTTCCGGCGTGGGGGACTCAAAGCCGATGAAGACGCCTCCGCACCCGGCCTTCGCGGCCAACGCCAGGAGTTCGTCATCATCGGCGAAGTTGATGGTGGCTTGGGCAACCCATTCCTTTTGCAGGTTCGCCTGTGCCAGGGCGCGGAACAGGTCCTTGGCGCGGGCGATGTGTTCAGCGCGCGTGCCGATGAGGTTGTCGTCCACCACCAGAACGTGTTTCTCGCGGATCAACTGGAATTCCCGCACGACATCCGCAATGGGTCTCTGCCGGTAGCGGGCCCCGTTGAACGCCGTCACGCTGCAGAAGTTGCAGTTCAACGGACAGCCACGCGTCGTTTGCACGGCTCCAAACGCATATCCTGCGGGCAGGAGATCATGACGGGCCATCGGGACATCGCTTATCTCGGCGAGCCCTCCGTCATACCGTCGCTTCAGGCTGCCATGCCGGGCGTCCTCCAGAACCTGCTGCCAAACGCTCTCGGCTTCCCCCGAGACGACCGAGTCGACGCGCTCCATGACCTCGTCCCAGCACATGGTGGCGTGAATGCCACCCATCACGACGGGGACTCCAAGGCGCCGGAAGTGAGCCGCCACTTCATAGGCGCGGTTCGCCTGCGCGGTGAAAGCGGTAATGCCCACCAAGTCTGGCCGCGGCATGGTCGGATAGTCCGGCGTGCCGAGGTTTTCGTCCACGATCGTGATTTCCCACTCCGGTGGAGTCAGGCCCGCGAGAACCATGAGGCTGAGCGGCTTCCACACGCGGTACCGGTTCCAGCGGCTCTCACTGACCTTGACGATGCTGACAAGGGGGTTCGAGGGGTTGATCAGATATAATCGCATGCCGTGCATTCACTCATGGACGGAGGGCCACTTTCTGCCCTTCTCTTCCTCAGGGTGGGCAATCGATGGGATGTGGCAATCACCACTCATGGGCCGAACGCTGCTTATCCGTATTAAAACCTAACTCAAAGAACATTCTCGCCGCCAGTCTTCTGATCGTAAGCGTGCATTTTCGCCAAGATGACAGCGAGTAGTTCGGAGCGTGACCTGCCCCCCATGACTGGAAGGGGCAAATGGGAATCCTAACACAAGGCCACTCCAGTTTCAGGGGAGAGGGTCATCCGGACGGAAGGCCCGTCCGCGAGCGGTGCATTTCGCCCGCAATTCCGCCTCACGGNNTCCTCCCGGGTGAACGGCTTGGCGAGCAGGCGGTCCGCCCCCAAGTCTTGAGCCGTCGCCCCAGAGTCCATCCCGGAGATGCGTCCGCCGGCGTAGATGGCGATGATTTTGAGTCCCGGCCGGAGGCGGCGCAGCTCCAGGATCGTCTCGGCCCCGCTTTTCCGGGGCATGACCACATCCGTGACGACCA
>PLMW01000072.1 GCA_003142615.1 Opitutia bacterium
AAGAGCGCGATGTTGAAGTTCGCCGCGGCGGCCAAGAACGCCGCCGTGATGTCCGAGTCCATCACCTTGCTCGGGTTGGTCCCGGGCGTCGGGCTTGCGTCGGTCCCCTCCACGGGCGCGAACGGAAAGTCTCGTGGAAACTGGGCCTTGAAGTCCGCAACCGTTGGCTGGGTGAGAGGCATGGCTTAGCCGAGCGGACCCGGCGGCANNAGGTCGACAATCCGGCGGTCGGCCGCCTGCAGCTTGGCATTCGCCACCTGCAGATCTCGCCGGGTGGATTCCCCGGAGGATTCGGCATCGTTCGCCGTGATGATCTTGTCGGGGAACATCGAGAGCCAGACCTTGGCCGTCGATTCGGGGACGGTGGCGAACGAGCCGCCGTTGATGCGGTGGGGGCCGTGCGTGTACGCGCCGCTGCCGCGGTTGTAGAGCCGGACCATCGGCTCGGTCTTCGTCTTTTCGTTGGTGGTGCTCATAAGGAAATGCGCCGGTTACGTGCTCCGGCGCCGGCCGGGAGGGTGATCCCGGTCGGCCGTGAGCTGTTGAGTTTCCGCAATCGTTCAGCCTGCCGAGACCGCGTGGGTGAACTTCGTCGCCTCCAGCGGGCGGTAGTAGCCGACGCCGGTCAACTGGCCGAAGGCCACGTCCTCGAACTGGAAGTTGTTCACCGTCCCCGGCTGGGTTGTGATCGGCCACACCGGGATGTCCATGCGGACGGAAGTCGGATCCTTCCGGTACAGCATGTACATGTTGTAGGCGATCCCGCGCAGGGCGGTCGCCACCGCAATGTCGCAGTAGGCGTTCGGGATGATCTTGAAGTTCGGGTTGCGGGTCGTCTGCTTGAACAGGTTCGTGAGGTATTCGATCCGCGGGACCGGGAAGGTGCCGACCGTGCCGGGGGTCAGCGTGCCCAAGCCGAGGAAGTCCTGCATCGGGATCAGGAACGTGTCCGGCATGACGGTCGAGTTGGTGTTCTTGAAGTACACCCCGATCACCGTTGCGACGAAGGTGGCCAGGGTCGCGGCGTCCATCAGCTTGATGAAGGTCGTGATCGTGGTCGCCGCGTCGGTCGTGCCGACATTGCCGGTCAGGAAGCCGGGCAGGCCGGTGTCAACCTTCGAACCCAGGAGCGCGAGGAGCTGGATGCCGAGCTGCCAGTCCTTGGCCCGCGCCTGATGCTTCGCCANNATTCAGGCTGACCGAGTCGACCGAGGTTTCGCTGCGGGCGAGCCGCGACTGGCTGGCGCCAGTCCGGATCAGGCCGGCCTCGAAGTCCCCGGAGTTCGAGAAGCTCCGCCACGTCAGGATGTCGTCTGAGAATGCCCCGTCGCCCACGGCGATGGGGACAATCTCCTCGACGTCGAACTCGTAGAACTTCTGCTCCGTGACCTGCTTCTTGATGTAGGTCAGGGTGTCGATGGCGCGGTAGTAGCCCGCGCCGTTCTCGGGGCTGTCCCCGGTCGCGTTGAAGCGATCCCAGGCGCCGTTCTCCATCCGGCCGCCGCGGAAGATGCTGAGGCCTCGCGTGTCCTTGATGGGCTCCGGCACAAGCTCGGGCTGCCCCGATTTGTCGTTCAGGCGTCCGGTGTCCCGGTAGATGACTGTCTTTAGTCCGCTCATTGATTTTTCTCCTTGATAGGGTTGAGTGGTTGGGTCTCCGGGTCAGTAGGCGAGGGCCGGATCGGACGGCCGGATTTCCACGCGGAAGAGTTCCGCAGCGCCAGCCGCTTGGTCGAGCGCGAGACCGAGTTCGTAGTCGGTGCCGTTCGCAACCGTGGTCACGAGTGGATCCCCGGTGGAAGTCGCCTTCGCAGATTCCACGTGATCGCCCCGGCGGACTGCCGCACCGGCTTCGAGATAGACGACCGTGCCAGCGCAGCCGACCTCGCACATGTCACCGGCAGCGTAGAGGTTCTTGCGCGGGTTGTAGAGGATGACGCCGTAGTAGGGGGCATCGGTCGCGCCGTCAGCGCCGTCCACGATGATTTGCCCCTTCCCGGCTTGAGGAACGAGCTTGACCGGACTTCCAGCGGACAGGTAGCCGATGATGCTGGAAATATAGATCATGCACGATTTGACGTTGACTTGGAACGCCATGTCGACCTGGCCGAGCACGGGTGCCATGAACGTCTGATTCGGATTCTGAGTGAGATAGGCCATTTGGTTTCTCCTGTTGGGTGTTTTTCGAGAGTGGGTCGTCAGTTCTTCTTCGTGTCGTCGACGACCTTGAGCGAGCAGAGGCGGCGCCCGCGCTCGACCTTCTCGTCCATCGAGTTGAAGGACGGGGTGCCGCTGGTCGTCACCGGCGGGTTGTTGCGGGCGGCCCCGAGGATGCGGAAGGACTCGGTGTTGCGCTGGCGCTCGTTGTTGCGGCGCGTCTCTTCGTCCTTCGCGTCGGCCCGTTTCTTGGCCTCGGCGTCATCCGCGCGTTTCTTCTCCTCGTCATCGTGCCGCTTCTTTTCCTCGTCGTCATGGCGCTTTTTGTCCGCCGCCTCATTCTCCTTTTTCTCCCGCTCCTTCTTCTCATCGGGCGTCTCGTGACAGCGATTGGCCTCAAACAGCGTGTTCGCGCGATAGCCGGCGACGATGTCGGAGAACTTGATCGGCTTGCCGTCGACCTCGATCTGCGTGTCGGCGGTGACGGACCCGGCATTCTCGCGGGTCTTGAATGCTTCCACGAGGTCGTTGAGGCGGATCTGCTTTCCCTCCACCGTGNNACTTCGACGAGGTCGTTCAGGCGGACCTGCTTTCCGTCCACCGTGACCTCGGAATCACCCGAAACATCGGCAGCTTCGCCGGCGCCGGGCTTGGTCTCGTCGGGTTTCGCCGGCGCGACGATCTTCTTCAGAATCTTGAATACGTTCATGGTTCCTTCTGTATGTTTCGAGTTGAGTCTGATGCTGACGCCCTCGTACCGTGGCTTTTCCACGATGGCGAGGTGCTCGCCTTCAAACGCCAAAATTTCCCTCGCGTAGGGGATCGCGTGATACTCCCCGCCCCGTTCGTCCGTGTCCGTCACATGGTATCCGCAGGAGACGAGCCAGCCCGATTTGATCAGGTCTTTGGTTTCGTCGTCGATGATCACGCCGTCGCACCAATACCAGCCGTCTGTTGGTTCGAACCACGTGCGCACGATGTAGCCCGTGGCCTTCGACTCCATCGTCTGCGGCGTGACGCCGCTGCCATGCTTCACGATGACCGGCTTGCCCTCGAACGACGCGATGCAGCGGTCAATCGCCTCCTTGGAGACGAGTTCCTTGTCGCCGCCCCGATCCTCGTAGGAGATGATGCCCGGCTCGATGAACCGGCTTTGGAACTTGTTCGGCCACGACTTCGCGTTCTGCCGCGGGCCGTAGCGCAGCGCATTCAGCGGGAGCGCCCGCCGCTCGGTCAGAAGCACGCGGCCGGGACGCGGGCGGGGGCGGAGTCATCCACAAGGATGAGCTGGGCCTCCAGTCGTGCGAGGACTCTTTTGCGTGTGTCGATAGCCATGCGGATGCCGCGGTGTTTCGCCTCCGACTCGGCGATCTCCTGACGGAGACGCTCGATCCGGTCCACGAGCTTGGTGCGCTCGTCGACCGTCCGGCTGGCGCCGATGAATTGCTGAGTAGCGATCACGCGGTTTTGTGAAAGCCACTTAATAAGAGGCAGACCCGCTAATGCGCAACAGAAATCGTTACGGCAGGATGCTGGCGATCTCGGTTTCGATCACCGCCAGTGCTCGGCACCGGCAGCCGAAATCTTCCCCTGGATTAT
>PLMW01000064.1:0-12997 GCA_003142615.1 Opitutia bacterium
GCCGGACCGCACCGTCCGCTATCGCGGCGACGCGATCGACGTGACCTTCGAATAAACCTGAAAACGGGGCGGCCGGCCGCCCCGCCCGCCACCATGAAACTGTTTTTTCCCGGATTGATCGCCGCCTTGATTCTCTCCGGGCCGGCGTCCGCCACCCCGCCTCCCGCCGCGGTCAGCCAGGTCGCCGGTTTTGATCTCACGCAGGTGCGGCTGCTCGACAGTCCATTCAAGCAGGCCCAGGAGCTGGACCGGCAGTATCTGCTGTCGCTGGACCCGGACCGCCTGCTGCTCATGTTTCGCGTCACGAGCGGCCTCTGGGGTTTCACCTACACGCCGGCCCTGGGCGGCTGGGAGAGTCCCGGCAGCGGCCTGCGCGGGCACACCCTCGGACATTACCTGTCCGCCTGTTCGCTGATGTATGCGTCCACCGGCGATGAGCGCCTGAAGGCCCGCACGGCCCAGCTCGTGGCCGAGCTGGCGAAGTGCCAGGAGAAGATGGTCGAGCAGGGTTATCACCCCGGCTACCTGTCGGCCTTTCCCGAATCGTTCTTCGACCTCGTCGACGCGCAGAAGCCCGTGTGGGCGCCGTGGTACACGATGCACAAGATCATGGCCGGGCTGCTCGACGTGCACGTGCACACGGGCAACGCGCAGGCGCTCGACGTGCTGCAGCGCCTGGCCGGCTGGGTGAAATTCCGCGTCGACCGCCTCACGCCTGAGCAGATGCAAGGCGCGCTGAAAACCGAGCACGGCGGCATGAACGAGGTGCTCGCCAACCTCTATGCCGTGACCGGCAATCCCGATCACCTGCGGCTGGCGCAGGCGTTCAACCACCAGGCGGTGTTCGCGCCGCTGGCGCGCGGGGAGGACCGGCTGGACGGCCTGCACGCCAACACGCAGATTCCCAAGATCACCGGCGCGGCCCGCGAATATGAGCTGACCGGCCGGGAGGAATACCGCGACCTGGCGCGCTTTTTCTGGCGGCAGGTGGCCTTGCAGCGCTCCTACGCGATCGGCGGCGACAGCGACGACGAGCACTTTTTCCCCGTCACCGATTTTGCCCGCCATCTCAGCCCGGTCACGGCCGAGACCTGCAACACCTACAACATGCTCAAGCTCACGGAGCACCTCTTCGCCTGGGCCCCGTCGGTCGAGACCATGGATTTCTACGAGCGGGCGCTCTACAACCAGATCCTCGCCTCGCAGGATCCGGGCACGGGCATGTTTGCCTATTTCATCCCGATGAAGCCGGGGCTCTTCAAAACCTACTCGACTCCGGACAACTCGTTCTGGTGCTGCGTCGGCACCGGCATGGAGAACCACGCGAAATACGGCGAAATGATCTACGCGCACGACGCGGCCTCCCTTTACGTGAACCTGTTCATCGCCTCGGAGCTGGCCTGGTCCGAGCGCGGCCTGGTGCTCCGCCAGGAGACCGCCTTCCCGGAGGAGCCGGCCACCCGCTTGCGTTT
Source organism: Opitutia bacterium (assembly GCA_003142615.1). Classification (GTDB taxonomy): domain Bacteria; phylum Verrucomicrobiota; class Verrucomicrobiia; order Opitutales; family Opitutaceae; genus Fen-1467. The sequence continues at coordinate 1,473 of PLMW01000064.1, forward strand.
CCAAGCGCGGCAGCCGTTGACGCTGACGCTGCGGGTGCGCCAGCCCGCGTGGTGCCAGCCGGGCATCACCGTTAAGGTGAATGGCCGTGTGGTCGAAGCGGCGCCGGACGCCTCCGGCTATGTGCCGATCAGCCGCGAATGGCAGGACGGGGATCTGGTCGAGATCGGCCTGCCCATGACCCTGCGCACGGAGTCCCTGCCGGGCGCCCCGAAGATCGTGGCGATCTTTGACGGCCCCATCCTGCTGGCGGGCGCCATGGGGACCGGCGGCCTGCCGGCCGGGGGACAGTATGCGACTGAACAGCAGCAGTACCGGGGGTGGCCGACCCCGCCCGAACCGACGCTCATCGGGGAGCCCGCCGGCATTCTCGCGGCGCTCAAGCCCGTGTCCGGCGAGCCGCTGACCTTCAAGACCGAGGGCATCGGCCGGCCGCGGGACCTCACGCTCATTCCTTTCTACCGTCTGCATCACCAGCGGTACACGGTGTACTGGCCGACCGGTCAGGCTCCTGAAGCCGCCGGCGGGCGGTAAAGCCCTGGAAAATCTTTCGCCCTGTCGCTCCCATGCATCACCCTGATCGCCGCAACCTGTTCGCCGGCGTTGTTGCCTTGGCCCTGCTGGTCGTTCCCGCCGGTGCCGTCCGGGCCGCCGCCGAGGCGCCTTCCATCCATCTCGCCGGAATGCATCCCGTCTACCTTGACGCGGCGCAGCCGGTCGAGGCGCGCGTCGAGGACCTGCTGTCGCGCCTGACGCTCGAGGAAAAGATCTCCCTCGTGCACGGCGACTCCAAGTTCACCACGGCGGCGATCCCGCGCCTCGACCTTCCCCGGCGCTGGATGTCCGACGGGCCGCACGGCGTGCGCGAGGACGTCAATGCGAACAGCTGGTATCCCGCCGGGCGCACGGATGACTTCGCGACCTGCCTCCCGGTGGGGATCGCCCTAGCCGCCACGTGGAATCCCGAGGCGGCGCAGGCCTACGGTGATGTGATCGGCGAGGAGGCTTTGAAGCGCGGCAAGAACATCATGCTGGGGCCGGGCGTGAACCTCATGCGCACACCCCTGAACGGCCGGAACGCCGAGTATCTGGGCGAGGACCCCTGGCTCGCCTCGCGTCTCGTCGTGGAATACATCCGCGCCGTGCAGGCGCACGACGTGGCTTCCTGCGTGAAGCATTTCGCGGCCAACAACCAGGAGACAAAGCGCAACTCGATCAATGTCGAGATGGACGAACGCACGCTGCGCGAGATCTACCTGCCGGTGTTCGAAGCCGCCGTGAAGGAGGCGCACGTGTGGGCGGTCATGGGCGCCTACAACAAGTTTCGCGGCCAGTTCTGCTGCGAGAATGATTACCTCCTCAACCGCGTCCTGAAGCAGGAGTGGGGCTTTCCCGGGCTGGTCATGTCCGACTGGGGTGGCACCCACGACACCGGCGAGGCGGCGGCCGGCGGCCTCGACCTCGAGATGGGCACCAACCGGCCGTACAACCAATTCTACCTCGCGGACGCGTTTCGCGACGGCCTGCAGAAGGGCGAATACCCAATGGCGGCGCTCGACGACAAGGTCCGGCGCAATTTGCGCGTCATGATCGCCACGCATGTCCTCGACGGCCGGCCGGAGGGTTCGATCAACACCAAGGCGCACCAGGCCGCGGCCCGCCGTGTGGCCGAGGAGGCCATGGTTCTGCTCAAGAATGACGGCCCAACCCTGCCGCTCGACCCCGCCAAGCTCACCTCGATCGCGGTGATCGGCGACGATGCCGTGCGGTCGCAGGCTTACGGGGGTGACAGCGCCCGCATCAAGGCCTTCTACGAAATCAGCCCGCTCGACGGCATCCTGCGCCGGGTGGGCGCCAGTGTGAACGTCACGTTTTCCGAGGGCTACGCGAAGGACGGTGATGCCGCCGCCCTCGCGGCGCGCGCGGTCCAGGCGGCCAAAACCGCGGACGTGGCCATCGTGGTCGCGGGTCTCACGCGCCAGCGACCCTTCGATTGCGAGGGCGCGGACCGGCACGACCTGAAGTTGCCCTACGGCCAGGACGAGCTGATCCGGCAGGTGGTGCAGGCGAACCCGCGGACGATCGTGGTTCTGGTCTCGGGTGGCCCGGTGGAAATGGACGCGTGGCTGGATCGGGTGCCGGCGGTCGTGCAGGCGTGGTACGGCGGCATGGAGGGCGGCAACGCGCTCGCCCGCCTTCTCTTCGGCGACGTGAATCCCTCGGGCAAGCTGCCCTGCACGTTTCCGGGGCGAATCGAGGACACCCCGGCGTACGCCGGCGGTGCGCGCGCCTATCCGGGAGAAAGCGGCACCGAACGCTACGACGAGGGCCTGCTCGTCGGCTACCGCTGGTATGACACCAAAGCCATCGAGCCGCGCTTCCCCTTCGGCTTCGGCCTTTCCTACACCACCTTCGCCTACTCGAACCTCAAGCTCGTCGCCGGCGCGGATCCGAAAGACCCGGTCGTGACGGTGCAGTTCGACCTCGCCAACACCGGCACGCGCGAAGGCGCGGAGGTGGCGCAGGTGTACGTGCACCAAACCAGCCCCAGTCTGCCGCGGCCCTTCAAGGAGCTGAAAGGCTTCCGGAAAGTGTTCCTCCAGCCGGGCGAGAAGCAGACCATCACCCTCCCGCTCGAGCGCCGCGCCTTCGCCTTCTATGATCCGGCGCAGGGCGGCTGGCGCGCGGAGAAGGACGTTTTTCGCATCCTGGTCGGCAGCTCCTCCCGCGACCTCCGGCTGCAGGGCGACTTCCCGCTGCCCGAGGCCTGGCTGGCGCCGAAATGACCGGGGCCGCGCGGAAGCGGCCGGCGAACTTGCAGGCGGGTGACGGGCGTTCCGCCTTCGCGACCGTGGACAAACACCGGGGATCGGCTATGGGTGCCTGCATGCACCCCCGAGGTCTGATCCCTCGATGGCGGAGATTTTTCGCCGTCATCAGTGTCGTGCTCGTCCGGGTTGTCGCCGCGGCGGCGGTCGACCCGGATCCGGCCGCTCCCGCCGCCCCGATCGCGACAACCACGGCCGGCAAGGTGCGCGGCCGGGTCGACCAGGGCATCCAGGTCTTCAAGGGCATCCCCTACGGCGCGGACACGGCGCCGCGGCGTTTCCAGCCGCCGGTGCCGCCCGCGCCATGGAACGGGGTGCGCGACGCGCTCGATTTCGGCCCGATGGCGCCGCAGCCCGCGCCCAGAGACTCGTCGTTCTTCCCCACGCCCCAGGCCGGCACACCCATCAGCGAGGATTGTCTGTATCTCAATGTCTGGACACCCGGTCTGCGCGATCATGGCCGGCGGCCGGTCATGGTCTACATCCATGGCGGCGGCTACACCAGCGGCTCGGCCAACCTCGACCTCTACGACGGGGTGCGGCTCTGCCGGCGGGGCGACGTGGTCGTGGTCACGCTCAACCACCGCCTCAATCTTTTTGGGTTCCTTTATCTCGCCGGGCTCGGCGGGCCGGAGTACGCCGCTTCCGGCAACGCCGGCATGCTCGACCTCGTGCTGGCCCTGCAGTGGGTGCGCGACAACATTGCCGAGTTTGGCGGCGACCCGCATGCAGTCCTGATCTTCGGCCAGTCGGGCGGCGGGGCCAAGTGCGCCACCCTCATGGCCATGCCGGCGGCGCGGGGTTTGTTTCACCGCGTGGCCACGCTGAGCGGCCAGCAATTGACCGGCCGCACCCGCGACCACGCCACGGCCACCGCCCGCGCGGTGCTCGCGGCGCTGGGCCTGACCCCCGACCGCGTCGCCGAGCTGAAAACCATGCCGATGGAGCGGTTGATCGCCGCCGCGCGGGGCCAGTCGTTCGCCCCGGTGGTGGATGGCGGCGTCCTGCCGCGCGATCCCTTCGCGCCCGACGCCTCGCCGCTCTCGGCGGACGTCCCGATGATGATCGGCAACACGCATGACGAGACCACCCTGTTGATCGGCGAGGGCGCCCCGGCGACGTTCAGCCTCACCTGGGAGACCCTGCCGGCCAGGCTCGAGCAACACGCCCGGCAATTCATGGGCGACCTCAACGCGGGGCAGGTCGTCGCCGGGTACCGGAGCCTGCACCCGGAGTATTCGCCCAGCGAGGTCTTCTTCGCCGCCAGCACGGCGGCGCGGTCATGGAAGGGCATGGTGATCGAAGCGGAGCGCCGGGCCCGGCAGGGCGGCGCGCCGACCTACGTCTTCCAGTTGGACTGGCGCACGCCGGTCGACGGCGGCAAGTGGAAGGCGCCGCACATGCTCGACCTCCCGCTGGTGTTCGACAACCCCGGCTACGGCGCCTCGATGGTGGGCGCCGGCCCCGCGGCCCAGCGGATGGCGGACCTGATGAGCGAGGCCTGGATTGCCTTTGCCCGCACCGGGTGTCCGGACACGCCCCGCCTGCCACCCTGGCCCAGGTTCGACCTGGACCGGCGCGCCACGATGGTCTTCGACCTCGCTCCGCAAGTGGTGGACGACCCGCGCGGCGCTGAACGCCGCCTCTTCGCCCCCGTGCCCTACGTGCAACCCGGCACCTGAACCGGCTGCAACGCGGTCGAGGAGGGCTGGAGGGCGTCCACCCCAGCGGCGGCCTGGCCTGAGGATCAGCGCTCAACCGGCCGGCGGGCGAACTTACAGGCGGGTGAAATCGACGACCTTGGGCAGCTGGCCCGGCTTTTGTTCGGTGATGATCTCGAACGAACTGGTGGTGCGGCTGAAGCTGCCGCCTTTGCTGTCGTAAAACTCCAGGTAGGCCTTGCCCTTTGTCCGAAAGCGGTCCGGCCATCCCATGATCGCCTCGGGCTGTTCCGTCTCAATATCCAGTGCGGTTACGCTGATCGCGTCGGAGCCGGCCTTGAATTCGTACCGGTAGTATCTTTGCGCCCGCTCCTCTGCCGCCCCCTTGTGGCTGGCGAGCATTTGGTCGGAGCCGGTGGCGCTGGGGGTGTCGATCATCTGGACCGTCGGGGCGGACGCCGGTTTTTCGGGAACAGCACTCGGGGCCACCGGCTGGGACGTGACGAACGCAGTAGTGGAGCCGGCGGCGGGTACACCGGCCTTGAGCCGCGCAGCCAGGGGCGGCGGGATAAGGTCCGCCGGAACGAGCATGGCTTTGCCGTCCGCCACCAGCAGCAGTTTGCCGGTGGCGGCATCGTAGGATTTGACGACCACGTTGGTGAGAGTCCGGCCATCCCTCAGGTCCATGCGGATGAAGCGTGTGGGTACGTCTTCCGCCCAGGCAACCGCACCGGCAGCCAGGAACAGCAGCATGGTTTGCATCCGGAATCGTTTGAGGGCGCTCATGGTTTGGCCTTTCAGGGTGGTTTCGATCTCGCGAAACAGTTCGAAAGTGGCTCCGCGATCTTTGAATCCGAGCCTGTCACTTCACGCCTTCCAGAGCCAGCAAAACCTAGGAAAGTCGAATCGCGCCAACCGGCGCGGTTTCAAGGCTTCACTCGCCGGCCGCTTCCGCCACTCCCCAATCACCATTGTTCAAACCAGATCCCTGCTGTCCTCTGACGGCTTTTGCCGGCTTTCTCCCGGTAAACCAGCTTCCGGTCTCCGCCCTCCGTTCTCCCGTAGGGTAACACCCCATATCACCCGATTGGGGATCGGTGTAGTTTCGCTAAACTATGCCTGCCGCTCCTGTTCCCACTCCCGAGAAAACTCCCATCCCGGTCACCAGCCTCACTAAGACGGAGGCTCCTGTCCCCACTCCCGAGAAAACTGCCGCCCCGGTCACCAGCCTACCCAAGGCGGAGGCTCATGACTCCAGCTCCGCGGACACCGACGCCCCTGTCCCCAGCCCAGCGAAAACACCCCTCTTGACCATTGTTCTCGGTGCGCTTTCCGCCGTTCTTTTCATTATCATTGCCGTAATCTGGAGCCAGGTGAGCGCCCGGAACACCACCATCGTGGAAATCCAAAATCGGTCGAATCAGCTTCAAGCTGACGCGGTCCTGTTGCAGGCGCAAGTGGATGACGCCAAGGCCGGCACGGCCGGGCTTCAGAAACAAATGGCTGAGACCAAGGCTGCATCAGTTCAGCTCAAAACCGAGTTTGACAAGGCCAAGGCCGGCGCCGCCGAGCTCCAAACCCAGTTGGAGAAGATCCGGGTGATGTCCACCGGTTTCCAAACGCAGATGGAGGAAGCCAAGGTTGTCTCCATCAAGCATCAGGGGGAAGTGGAGCTCGCCCACGCCCAGACCGCCGTGATGCAGACGGAGTTGAATAAAGCCAAGGCCGACATGGTCCAACTCCGGGCGCAGTTGGCCGAATCCAAGACCCTGACCGCCGAGTTGCAGACGAAACTGGGGAAAGCCGAAAACGAAATCGCCCAGCTGCAAAAATCACCGGCGAAGAAATAGTCGCTGGCACGCGCGCAGCCTTGCCTTCATCGGGCAACCGTTGATGCGGACTTTGGAATGGCTGCGACTGCCGGGCGACGAGGTCTTCCTCCTCGCTGGCTTTGTCCCCGCGCTGCTGGCTGCGGTCACAGCCTGGCGACTCCGAAATGACTCGGCCGGCGCGCCCGCTAAAAATTAACCCGAGGGGAAACGGAGCAACGATGCAAAACGACATTCCCTCCAAACCCAAAGGTCTTGTCGGCGCCAAACTGGCGAAAGTCCCCGAACTGGTCAGCTACCAGGACGGTGCCATCGTGAGCCGCGAGATCGTGAAGAAGCCCACTGGCAACGTAACCATCTTCGCGTTCCGACCAGGGTCAGAGTTTAAGCGAACACACGGCGCCGTTCGACGCGCTCGTGCAGATGCTGGAAGGCGAGGGGGAAATTACAATCTCCGGCCAGTCGCATCGGGTTCAAGGCGGTGAGATGATCCTCATGCCCGCGCATCAACCGCACGCGCTCACGGCGCGGAAGCGATGCAAGATTATCCTCACGATGATCCGATCCTGAACTAGAAACCACAAACGACAAAGCAATCACACCATGATAAACACGAACCTGAAAGTATCACTGGCTGCTGTGGCCATACTAGCTGCGGCGGCGTTCCTCGCTCCTCAAACCGCGCGAGCGCATTGCGACGGCCTGGATGGCCCGGTCGTCAAGGCCGCGCGCAAGGCGCTGGCTGAAGGCAACGTAAACCTTGTCCTTGTCTGGGTGCAGAAGGATGACGAAACCGAAATCAAACAGGCCTTCGACAAAACGCTCGCGGTGCGCAAGCTTGGTGCCGAAGCGCGCGATCTGGCCGACATGTGTTTCTTCGAAACCCTCGTGCGCATCCATCGTGCTGGCGAAGGCGCGCCTTATACCGGCCTCAAACCCGCTGGACGCGACCTCGGCCCGGCCATCCCTGCGGGCGACAAGGCGCTGGAAACCGGCAATCTTGATCCCGTGGTGAAGCTTCTATCCGAAGAGATGGAACACGGTCTGCGAGAACATTTCGCCGCCGCCGTGGCGAAAAAGAAATTCGACCCGAACGATGTCGAAGCCGGGCGCGAGTTCGTGAAGACTTACGTGGAATACATACACTACGTCGAAGGGCTGCATGACGCGGCGGCCAGCGCGGCTCATGGCCACTTCTCCGAAACCGACGGAACTCCCGCACCTCCTCACCAGCACAAGTAGTAACCACAGCCACCTAGTTAACACAGCACGACCGTGAATGCCTTTGAACTCATCGCGCAGGGCGTCCACCTTCTCGAAAGTGAATTGTCAGAACAAATTGTTTTTCAATCAAAAATCAAACTAGAGGAACGATACTTATGTTTTTAGTCATTATTTCTTTTCCACGCATCAAAGATGGCAAGGATGCTGAATTCCGAAAATGGTTTGACGAGTCAAACCAAGCTTACTCGGTTTTTCAGGGCTTCATAAGCCGAAAGCTCCTGAAGCCTCTACAGTCGGGGAACTATGCAGCGATTGTTGAATTTGAAGATCAAGCCGGCTTCAAAGCGATGCATGGCAGTTCTATCCGCGACAAAGAGGCCGAGCAGGTAAGGCCAATGTTTGATGGCAAGACCACGCCGAAGTTCTATGAGGTGATCTCAGGGTGAGCGAAGCTGCGGTCGGCATTGCCATGGGCACCGGTACCGACGTGGCCATGCAAAGCGCGGGCGCCCGTTGGGCGAACTGGTTCACAATTGGTCTGGACGCCGGCACGCCAGTCCCAGTCGTCTGTCCTCCGTCCTCTGGCTCACACAGGGCAAGCGGAGAAGGAAGGCTTTCCGAAAAACCTTTCCCGTGGTTTTTCCCTTGCTTTGCCATGCCTCAAGAGGGGCTTTCCCTCCCTTAAACGTCCTTGTCCCGAAAAAGGGGGAAGGCTTTTCAAAAGCCGGGCCTATTGCCCGGTTTAAGGTATTTACGGCAAAAGGCGTTGAAAGAAGGCGTCAACCGGCTGGGTCTTCCCACCGAAGGTTTCAAGGATGCGCGCACCGGCCGCTCCCGCCGCTCTCCGATCACAACTGTTTAGACCGACCCTTTCTGTCTTCTCCCGCCGGTGGCTGGCCACTCACCGGCTTGGCTCACTCCATCTCCAGGCCTTCGTGGCTCAGGGTCAGTTCCTCCATCGCGACGTCGGTGCCCTTGGCGTTTAGGGGGCCGCTGACGTGTTTGATGATCCGGGCGCGGGCGAACTTCCACGTCCGCCCGATGGCGGTGCGTTCTTCGTTCTGGAGACGGATGATGACTGTGCGGGAGGCACCCGGTTTGCCGTCCCGGGTGTCTTCAAGCCACTGATAAAAATCCGGCGTTCTGATGACGCCGCGTTTAAGGGTGAGGTTGGTGGCCTTGTGCTGTCCGGTGATTTTCCGGACGCGGTTCTCCATGTCGTGGCCGGCGCGGGATTCGGCGGCGGTGGCTTCCGGATCCAGGCCGGAGCATTCTTGGAAACCGGCGCCGGGGCCGCCGGTGCTGAAGTCCACGAGAAAGTTGAACTGGGCGTAGGGATGTCCGGGAAGAGTTGCCATGGATCGGTGGGGTGGAAGTCGTCGGTTCAAGCCGGCGGGCCAGCCGACAGCTGATAGGTCACCTTGCCTTTTGGATCGATGCTGATGACCCCGCGGTCGACCAGCGATTCCACGATCTCACCCGCCTCGCTGTCTTTGAGCCGTCCCTGGAACTGGGCATTGATATGCGAAAGCAGCGTGGATTTCCGCTTCGGCCGGTTGGTGGTGCTTTTCCTGAGACGATTGGCCACGATCTCGACTTTGTCGGCAGCCGCGGCCGGCCGTTTCTCCGGCAAGATGGCCTGAATGGAAAACGTGTCGTGGCGCCAGATTTTGATGTTGGCCTGCTTGAGATGTGCGATCAACGGATCAAAGTCCCTGTCCTTGGAAATGATGTGGAAGCAGCCCGACGGGTCGTCGGCCGCGGCCTTCCCGAGGTGGTAGGCGAGCGCCAGATCGAGGGCGTTTTTCCCGGACGCGCCCATTTCAATTAGCCGGACCCCGGACGGGCGCTGCAAGAGCTGTTTGACCAAGCCGACCTCCAGCCGCTTTTGCATCCTGCCCAAGAGCAGGGTCACCTCGACGGACTTTTCGCCGATCGAACCCAGATCGATTTCCTGGACATTCTCGAAATCGACGAAGACGTGATGCACGGGGCCGTGGAGTTTCACGCTCCCGAGTTCGCTTTGTGAGGTTATCGCCATGATCGGGCGGTGATGATGTCGGCGGCAGCGAACGCGTGCAATCGGGAATCCGGGTGCACCGCGTGGTTTCGGGACAGGCCCTGGCGCTCAACCAACCGGCTGGGTCTTCCCGCCGATGGTTTCAAGGATTCGCGCGCCGGCCGCTTCCGCCGCTCTCCGGTCACAATTGTTTAAACCAGACCCTTTCTGTCCTTTCGATGGCGGGCTGCTCGACAAGCTGGTCTTCGGTGTAGGCGTGTGTGGTCATTTCTATTCAGCGAAGTGGTTTATGGCGTCGAGGCAAAAAGCCGATTTGCGTTTCGGAAAATCCTGCATCGCCAATTTTGTTGTGCACCAAAGGCTTTATCCTATTGAGCAGCCACTGGAACTCTGGGCCTTTGTCCACGGCAATGGTGAAGTCTCTGACTACATCGGGTGGGGCATTGAAGATGACGTCCGATGTTTGCAGCGGGGTCTTGTCCTGATAGACCGTGATGACCAGGTCCGCGGCGGCCTTTCCATCGAGCTGCCCTGGCGCATAGGCGATCCGGTAGTTGCCTTGGGCATCGGTCGTTGCTTCGCCGAGCAGGGTGTCGTCCTTGCCGATATTGCGGTCGAAGGCTCTCACAGTCAGGCCAAGCCTGGGTGTTCCGTCTGCCCCTCGAATGCTCCCCTGAACAACAGACTTCCGCTTCCTGGCAGCTCGGGTTTTGGCCTCATTTGGCCGCTCGACCTTCCAGGTGGGTCGTTCGCGCGCAGCAGCTCGCGCCGAGATGTGCTTGTTTTTCTTTTTGCGGGCCTTTGCGGAAAGTTTCTTTTTCATGGCATTCTGCCGGCGTGGATTCGTTGTTCGGCGTACGCGCACTCATGCTTGCCTCTCAAGCGTCGAGGCCGTTGGTGCCAGCCAAGCTCCGCGAACAGACCGACAGCGGGCTGCTCGACCAGCTGGTCTTCGGTGCAGGCTCTGGGCATGGCTGGTTAGTTAAGGGATGCCAAGAGGCGCTCAACAAGTGGCTTTGCATATACCACATCTGATTCGGAGGCGTACCAGGTCTGCGGCCGGTTGGGGTTGGGGCCGGGGTCTGCGTTCTGGTAGGGCAGGGTCGTGGGATTCACCGCGCCCGCGGCGCAGTCCGCAATCGTGTTCCCGTAAAGCCAGTTCGGGCAGGCGCCCGGACCGTTCAGGTAGTCGTTGAATTCAATGCCGTACTGCTGGCAGTCGTGGATGTGGTTGTGCACGATTTTCGCCCCCATGGTCGACGCCTGGATGCCATTGGCCCACCGGCCGAACCTCACGTTGTAGACCTCGTTGCGCTCGATCCAGATGTCGGGGTCGACCCCGGGGCGGAAGGTCAAGTCCGCGGCCTCGCAGCTGATCCCGGCCTCATTGTGTTGGGTGGCGGTTCCCGGGGTGAGGTCGTGCACCCGGTTCCCGCGAATGGTGATGTGGGTGCTGCGCGCCTTGAGGTTGATCCCCTCGGCATGGCCGGTGTGGTGGATGTCGTTGCCCTCGATCCACACGTTTTCCACGGCCTCGAACGGCGGCTGGCCCATGCCGATGTAGATTCCCTCGCACCACTGGTCGCGATAATGGCCGGTGTCGTAGATCCGGCAGTTGCGGATGTCGATGTCGTGCGAGGCGCCCCGCAGGTGGATGGCCTCCTGGCCCGTGTTGTGGATCTCCAGGTTGAGGAAGAGGCAGTGATCGATGCTGGTGCAGTAGAACGGCTGGTTGCTGTTCTCCAGCGTCAACCCGTCGAACACGAGATAGCTGGAATCGCTGAGGTGGCCCAGGTAGCCGGCGTAGTTGTTCCCCAGGATGAGCGGCCGGGCGCCGGGTGCCGCCTTGATGACCAGGGGCCGGGCGGGGGTGAAATGCCGGTTGGCGATGCGAAAGCCGCGATAGGTGCCGGTGGCGAGGAGCAGGACGTCGCCGCCGGCCGCGCCGTCGATTTTCGCCTGCAG
>PLMW01000064.1:13025-14902 GCA_003142615.1 Opitutia bacterium
GGCCAGAAGCCAGTCGTGTTCAGTGAAGGCTAAGGTAGTTTGCGGCGGCTGGCGCGGTAGGGCGCGGGCGGCTCGGCGACCGACAAGACTTTCGCCGAATCCGCCGGCTCCAGCACCACCCGCACGCGGGCGTTGAGCGCCCTGGCCACCCGGCGTAGCATGCTCAGGGAGTGACCTTCGTAGCTGGGTGATTCCAGACGGCTGATCTGCTGCTGGGAGGTCTTGAGGAGCGTGGCGAGCTGCGCTTGCGACAGGCCCGCCTGTTCGCGCAAGGCGGCAATCTGCAGGGCGACGTCCCAAGCCTCGCCGGCGCGTTTAAATCGTGCGGCGAAAGCGCGGTCCTTGAGTTGTTCCGCGAGGTAGCGGTCGAAATTGGTCTTTTTCATCGTGCTCCGATCTGGTTCACGCGAAGGCGCGAAGCCGCGAAGTCCACCACCACTGCTGAAAGTTCCTCCACGTTCAGTCTCGTGGATTCCCCTTCCTCTTCGCGACCTTCGCGGCTTCGCGTGAGCCCTTCTTCAGTCTTTTCGCTGCTATCCATTGGGTTTCCTTTCCAGCCAGTCGGCCATGCGGGCGCGGGCGGTGGCGAGATCGCGGGCGGGGATGGCCCGCCCTTTGTGGCGGATGCCATGGACGGCGACGATGCGGCGGCCCTTCATGAAGAACCAGAGGACCCGGGTGTTGAGTTTTCCCAGATGCCGGAGTTCAAAGAGACCGTCGCCGAGTGCCTTGGACAGTGGTTCACGGTGATTCTGGCGATCGCGCAATCTGGCCAGCCCGGCGAGCACCGCGGCAAAGTCGCCGGGATCGCTGGCTTTAAGGTCATCGAGAAAATCCTGCACGGGGCACCGTCCTTCCTTCGTAACATAGAACTCTACGGTGAACTCCATGGCAATTCCACATCAAATTTAGTGTAGTCCGGTCAGGCGACCAGGGCTTCGTTGAGTTCCTCTAGGAGCGGAGTCAGCCGGTCGCCGGAGTTTGCGGCGGCCGCCATGGGCGCCACTTGAGGTCGCAATTTGCGACCTCAAGTTTGCAACGTCTTGTCGATCAAGCTGGAAACAGAAGTCATGCGGGAAGCGGTACTGGTTGCGGCGAACCTGTTCGAGGAGCCGTTTGGTGGTCACGCCATAGAGTTTCGCGAGGTCGCCATCGAGCACGACCTTGGTACNNCGAATCAATGAAAGGTTTTCCTCCTTTCGGTTTCGCGCCTTCGCGGCTTCGCGTGAGCCCTGGCAGGGGTCGGAGGGCAGAGACCTTTTTGCGTCCCACAACAACAGTTGCGGTCCGGTTATCGCGGGCTAGCGTTTTTTCGTCGTCTTCTCCGCTCGCTTCATGCGTTTCGCCCTTACCCTCGTCTTGCTCGGCGCGGGCCTCAGACTCGCCGCCGCCGGCGCCGCCCCCCCGACAACGTTTCCCGTCGGCATCCGCGTCGACGCGGCCCAGGTCCGCGGCGAACTGCGTCCGGTCTGGCGGTTCTTCGGCGCCGACGAGCCGAACTACGCCACGATGCCGAACGGCCGCAAGCTCATCGCGGAACTCGGCGAACTGTCGCCGTCGGCGGTCTACTTCCGCGCCCACAACCTGCTCTGCACCGGCGACGGCACACCCGCATTGAAGTGGGGGAGCACCAACGCCTGCACCGAGGACGCGTCGGGCAACCCGGTGTACGACTGGATCATCGTCGACGGCATCTTCGACACCTACCTCGCGCGCGGCGTGCGGCCGTACGTCGAGATCGGTTTCATGCCCAAGGCGCTCTCGGTGAAACCGGAGCCGTATCAGCACCACTGGACGCCGGCGGCAAAATACGACGAGATCTACACCGGCTGGGCCTGGCCGCCGAAGGATTACGCGAAGTGGGGCGAGCTGGTCCA
>PLMW01000004.1 GCA_003142615.1 Opitutia bacterium
CGGCAGCCGCCGATGTATTTCCGCCTGGGTGGCGGAACCCTGCGCGGCGTCGCTAAACCGGGAGAAATCGTCTGGTCGCGGGTGTTCGTCGAGGGACGGAAGCTCAAGATGGACATCGGCCGGGCCAAGGTCGTCGCTCTGCCGCGCCTGGAGACCGAGAGGCGGTGGAAGGAGACGACCGCCCAGTGGCCCATAATGCACGCGGTCCTCTACGGCGTGAGCCGCGACCAGATGATGGCGCGCCACAAGGCAAACCACGTCCAGGTGGCCTATGCGAATTCGGCACGCGAAGCCGACCTTGCGCTCTATGCCAAGGCGAGTCTCGCCGAAGAACTCGGGCTGGAGGTGACCTGTTGCGGCACCCGGGCGAACGGCGTGCCGCTTTGAACTCTTGAAGCATCATGAAGCTGTACCTCGCCGAATTGGTCGGCACCGCCCTGCTCATTTTGTTCGGCGACGGGGCCGTTGCCAATGTCGTCCTGGGTAAGTCCAAGGGCCGGGGCGGCGGCTGGATCGTCATCACCGCCGGATGGAGTTGCGCCGTGGCGATCGCGGTCTACGCCGTGGGCCGGATTTCCGGGGCGCACGTCAATCCGGCCGTGACCGTGGCGTTGGCGAGCATCGGCGGGTTCGACTGGCGCCTCGTCCCGGGTTACATTTTCGCCCAGTTGACGGGGGCCTTTCTGGGATCGGTGCTCGTGTTCCTGGCCTATTCCGTCCACTGGAGCGAGACCGACGACCCCGCGGGCAAGCTGGCCTGCCATTGTACCAGTCCGGCCATCCGGCGTTTCGGACCCGCGTTTTTGACCGAGTTCATCGGGACGGCCGCGCTCGTGTTCGGCGTGCTGTCATTGGGACGTGTCTCCGCGGGCGCCGCGACGGGGCAGGAGACCTGGGCGGCCGCGGTCGGCACGTGGTTCGGCCCGGCCTTGGTGGGCATGCTCGTGTTTGCCATCGGCCTTTCGCTCGGGGGGCCGACCGGCTACGCCATAAATCCGGCGCGCGACCTGGGTCCGCGCCTCGCGCACGCCGTGCTGCCCATTCCAGGCAAGGGCCCGTCGGACTGGGGTTACGCTTGGGTGCCGGTGGTCGCGCCGCTGTGCGGTGGGGCGGCCGGAGCGTTTCTCTTCAAGCTGCTTGGATTCTGATCGGCAGCCACAGTCTTTGATGAACCAGACCCGATATATTCTCGCCCTCGACCAAGGCACGACGAGTTCCCGGGCGATCGTGTTCGACCAGAACGGCCGCGCCGTCGCCGCAGCGCAGAAGGAATTCGGGCAAATCTACCCGCGGCCCGGGTGGGTCGAGCACGATCCTCTCGAGATCTGGTCCAGCCAGAGCGAGACCGCCGCCGAGGCCCTCGCGAAGGCCAACCTTTCCGACGGGGAGGTGGCGGCCGTGGGCGTCACCAACCAGCGCGAGACCACGATCGTCTGGGATCGCGCCACGGGGCGGCCGGTCTATAACGCGATCGTGTGGCAGGACCGCCGCACGGCCGACGATTGCGCCCGGCTCAAGCGCGACGGCGCCGAGCCGATGGTCGCGCAGAAGACGGGGCTGCGCCTCGATCCGTATTTTTCCGGCACGAAGCTGCGCTGGATCCTCGACCACGTGCCGGGCGCCCGCGCGCAGGCGGAGGCGGGCAAGCTCTGCTTCGGCACGGTCGACACCTGGCTCATCTGGCAATTGACCGCCGGCCGGGTCCACGTCACCGACGCCACCAACGCGTCACGCACCTTGCTCTACAATATCCATACTGGAGATTGGGATGAGGAGCTGCTCGTGCTTTTCCGTATCCCGCGCGCCCTGTTGCCGGAGGTGCGTTCGTCCTCCGAAGTGTACGGCGAGGTGAGCCCGCGGCTGCACCCCGGGGGAGCGCCCATCGCGGGTATCGCGGGCGATCAGCAGGCCGCGCTGTTCGGCCAAGCCTGTTTCCGGCCCGGCATGGCCAAGAACACCTATGGCACGGGCTGTTTCATGCTCATGAACACCGGCGAAAAGGCGGTGCCGTCGCGCAATAATCTGCTGACGACGGTGGCCTGGCGGATCGGCCGGAAAACCGAATACGCCCTCGAAGGGTCGGTTTTCATCGGAGGCGCCGCGATCCAGTGGCTGCGCGACGAACTGCAGATCGTCCGCTCGGCCCGCGAACTCGACGAACTGGCGGCCTCCGTCCCCGACGCCGGCGGCGCATTCGTGGTTCCGGCCTTTGCCGGACTGGGCGCCCCGCATTGGGACCCGTACGCCCGCGGCGCGATCGTCGGCCTGACGCGCGGCACCAACCGCGCCCATCTCTGCCGGGCCGTCCTGGAGTCGATCGCCTTCCAGTCCGCCGATCTCCTGGCGTGCATGGAAAAGGACGGAGGGCTCGTGCTCAAGGAACTGCGCGTCGACGGCGGGGCCGCGCGCAGCCAGCCGCTCCTCCAATTCCAGGCGGACTTGCTCGGCGTGCCGGTGGTGCGGCCAAAAAACATCGAAACGACCGCCATGGGCGCGGCGTATTTCGCCGGCCTCGCGGTCGGCGTGTGGACGAGTCTCGACGAGATCGCGCGCAAGTGGGCCATAGACACCACCTTTGTCCCGGCCCGGCCCGCCGCGACCATGGCGCCGCTCAAGCAGGGATGGGAGCGCGCCCTGGAGCGGGCCAAAAACTGGGAGAGACCGGCCTGAAGCGCCCGGGATGTGCCGCATGCAACGAGCCCGCTCACTCGACCGACTGCGTTCGGCCACCGAACCCTTCGACCTGCTGATCATCGGCGGCGGAGCCACGGGCCTCGGCGCGGCGGTGGACGCGGCGGCGCGGGGCCACCGCGTGGCCTTGGTCGAGCAGTCGGATTTTGCGAAGGGGACCTCGAGCCGGTCGACCAAACTGGTCCACGGCGGCGTGCGCTACCTCCGGCAAGGAAACATTTCCCTGGTGCTCGAGGCCCTGCGCGAGCGGGGCCGCCTAGCCCACAATGCGCCGCACCTCGTTCGCGATCTCACCTTCGTCATCCCTAACTACAGCTGGTGGGAGGGACCCTTTTACGGCGTGGGCATGAAGGTCTACGATCAGCTTGCGGGCCGGCTGGGGCTAAATCCGTCGCGCCAGCTCAGCCGCGAAGAGACGGTCGCCCTCATACCCACGGTGGAAACCAACCGGCTGGTGGGCGGTGTGGTCTATCACGACGGCCAGTTCGACGACGCCCGGCTCGCGGTCGACTTGGCGCAAACCGCCGACACTCTCGGGGCGGTCGTGCTGAACTATTGCGCCGCCGCCGGCCTCATCAAGGAGGCCGGCACCGTGGCGGGCGCGCAGGTCCGGGATCTCGAAACGGGCGCGGAATTCGCGGTCCGGGCCCGCGCGGTGATCAACGCGACTGGTGTATTCGTAGATACGATACGAAGATGGGACGCCCCCGGAGTGCCGGACCTCGTCGCGGTGAGCCAGGGCATCCATCTCGTGCTGCCCAAGGAATTTTTGCCCGGCGAGGCGGCGATCATGGTCCCCCGGACGGCCGACGGCCGCGTCCTCTTTGCGGTGCCCTGGCACGACCGGGTGGTGGTGGGCACCACCGACACACCCCGGCCGGCGCACACGCTCGAGCCGCGGGCGCTGCCAGAGGAGCGCGAGTTCGTGATGGAGCATGCGCGGCGGTACTTGGCGAAAGACCCGGGCGACGGCGACGTCCTGAGCGTTTTCGCCGGACTGCGCCCGCTGGTCCGGTCCGGCGCCGCCACCGACACCGCCGCGCTGTCCCGCGACCACACGATCGTCGTCGCCGAGAGCGGCCTGATCACGAGCACGGGCGGAAAATGGACCACTTATCATGAGATGGCCGAGGATGTCGTGGACCACGCCGAGATGGTGGCAGGCGTCGACAACCGGCGCAGCCCGACCGAAACGCTGCCGATTCACGGGTGGACGCACGAGCCGATCGGACCGAAAAATCTCCGGCCCTACGGCGCCGACGCCGGGGCCATCGTCTCGCTGATGCAGGCCGAGCCCGCCCTGGCAGCGCCGCTCCACCCGCGGCTGCCGTATCAGCAAGGCGAGGTGGTCTGGCACGCGCGCCACGAAATGGCCCGGACCGTGGAAGACGTCCTCGCGCGCCGGACGCGTGCCCTGCTGCTCGACGCGCGGGCCTCTGTGGAGACGGCGCCCGCCGTGGCGCAGCTCCTGGCCCGCGAACTCCACCGGGACCGCGCTTGGGAGGAGGCGCAGGTGCTGTCCTATGCGGCGCTGGCGCGCGGTTATGTTTACACGGATCCCGCGAGCACGGATCGATCGGCGCCAGCAGTGTAGTCGCGATTTGAGTTTACCGATCTTCTTAGATAACTCGTGCACTTTCTTTAGCAACAGAACAGGCTTCGCTGTGCATGACAGTTTACATCTTGGCCTTGGACCCGCTCTTGCAAAACTTGGCGGCAGTATGAATTACCGTCGACTGGCTTCCACGGCCTTGGCGACCGGCTTGGCCGCCCTTGCCAACGCCGCCGCCGCGGGCAAACCACCGGCCCCCAACATCCTCTTTATTCTCGTCGATGATCTAGGCTATGGGGATGTGGGTGCGTTTTACCAGAATGGTCGCTCCGAGGGGACACCGCGACTGCTGACACCCAATCTTGATCGGATGGCCCGGGAGGGAATGTTGCTGACCGACCACTCGTGTGCCGCACCGGTATGCGCTCCGTCCCGCGGATCACTTATGACGGGGATGAACCAGGGGCATTGCGACAATCGG
>PLMW01000052.1 GCA_003142615.1 Opitutia bacterium
TCATGAGCCTGCCGCAGCCGTCGTCGGACGTCGTCGCTGCCGTGGACGGCGCGATGGCCTGGTTCCACCACACGGCGGTGCACGACCTCGCCTGGAGCCGGAACGCGGCCGGTGAGGAGCAACTGACGGCGGCGTCCGGGGCTCCGCCGCTCTGGGCGCGGCTGTATGAGCTCGAGACGGACAAGCCGGTGTTCGGCGATCGGGACCGCACGATTCATTATGCGGTGGAAGAGATCTCGCCCGAGCGGCGCAACGGCTACGGCTGGTACGGCGACTGGCCGGCCGGCGCCTTGCGTGACTACCAGGCTTGGCGCGCAAAAACCCGCGCGGTCGAGCGCGTGCCAGCCTCGGAGAAACCGATGGGCAGTCCCTGACTTGATAGGACAAACCGTGCGGGCCAAAGACACGCCGGACCGCGGCGTCAGCCGTCCGGGGGCGGAGGAGGTCCTGCGATCGGAAGTGGCGGGGAAGCTCCGTCGGGGCCTGGGTTCTGCATCATCTGCTGCCGCAGTTGCGCCGCGGCCTGCTGCTGTTGCTGGATTTCCCGCAGCGCCTGGATCTGCGCCGTGGAGAGCACGCTTTGCGCACGGGTGACGGTCTCATCGGTGACCAGGCTTCCCCCGAAGCCTCCGCCGCCGTCCGGTGGCGGGGTGATGACGGCGACGACCATGCTGTTTCCGGAACCCGTGCGGTTGACGTACGTAACGGCCGCACCGCCGGTGCCGGGCGCGCCGCCGCCGCCATTCACGGTGGAGGTGTCAGTCAGGATCTGTATCAGCTGGTCGGCCTGGGCGGTGGTGAGCGGGGTGTCGGTGTAGCTCAAGGATTGCTGGAGCTGGTTGACGACCGTGCGCTGGGGCTCCGTCTGGACGTAATTCTGATATTGGGCGGAGCTGGCGGGATCGAGCGCGGCCTTGATTTTTTCTTCAATCTCGGCCTGGGCGTTCTGGACGAGCTGGCGGAATTCCTGCGGGTTTTGCATCGGGTTGATGCCCTGCTGGCTGGCGGCCGTCATCACGTCCATGGGAACCGACAGCTTGTCGGCCAGCAGGCTCTGGAATTGCGCGAGCTTTTCGGGTGACAGGGCGAGTTTCTTGAACAGGGCGGCATAGCGGGCATTGAGCATGGCTTTTTCCCGCATGGCCATGAGGCGCACCGCCTCGGGACGATTCATGAGTGACGCAAAGCCGGTCATCATGTTGCCGGAGGCGGCTCCCGGAGGCTGCACGCGGGCGGACGAAACGGCGCCGGCGGCGGATCCGCCGGGGCGGGTGGCGGCGAGCTGGTTCTCGAGGTTCTGCGCGCGTTTTTGGGCGGCCCAGACGCGCTTTTGCCAGTCGGCGCGCTCGCCGCTGCTGAGCGAGGCGGCACGCAATGTATTGATCTCCTGGAGTTGCTTCCAGGCGAGCGCAGATAGACCGAAAATAATCAGCGCCAACAGGAGCAGGAGGTAATTCTTGAAGGTTTGCATGATTGATTAGCGGGCAGCGGCGGAAGCGACAACAGTGGACGCGCGCTACCAAGCGTTAGAGAATCTGTTTTTTGTCTGCCAAGCGTCGACAATTGTTCCGCCAGCGGGATGCTGGAGCGCTCCTGGAAATGTAATGATTGGTGCGCCACTGGCTTTGGATCGTGAATTTGGCATTCTTCAGCAGGCGGATCAACTCTGGGCCGGCGATCGCTGATTCTGCCGCAGGCGGGCGACTTGGAGCCGGAGGACTGCGTCCGGCTGGTTTTGATCTGTAAACCCGGCGACTGCCGTTGGTATTCTGCCACTCATGAAAGCATCAGTCCGCCTCATCCTCCGCACGGCGGTCCTCGCCCTTGTGATTTTCGGTCTCGCGCAGGCGGTCGCGAACGCCGATTCGGCGTCCGCGCGGCAAACCACCGTTTCGATCGTCGGCGACGAATTCCAGATCAACGGCCGGCCGACCTACGCCGGCCGGTTTTGGCACAGTCACAAAATCGAGGGACTGCTGCTGAATTCGCGCATGGTGCAGGGGATCTTTGACGACCTCAACCCGGCGACGGTGTCGCGCTGGGCCTACCCCGACACCGGCAAGTGGGACGCGGAGCGCAACACCCGCGAGTTCCTCGCCGCGATGCCGGAGTGGCGGCGCCACGGGCTGCTGGCATTCACGATCAACCTGCAGGGCGGCGCGCCGATCGGCTACGCGAACGAACAGCCGTGGCTCAACTCGGCGATCGCGCCCGACGGTTCGCTGCGGCCCGCCTACCTGAACCGCCTCGCGCGCATCCTCGACCAGGCGGATGAGCTTGGGATGGTGGCCATTGTCGGCTATTTCTATTTCGGGCAGGACGAGCGGATCCGGGACGAGGCGGCGGTGCTTCGCGCCACCGACGACGCCACGCACTGGCTGCTCGACGGCGGCTACCGAAACGTACTCGTCGAAATCAACAACGAGTGCAACATAGCCTACGATCACGCGATCCTGCAGCCCGAACGCGTCTCGGAGCTGATTTCGCGCGTGCAGGCCATGAAGCGCAACGGCCGCCGCCTGCTCGTCAGCACCTCCTACGGCGGCGGAACGGTGCCGCAGGAGAACGTCGTGCGCGCCGCCGATTTTCTGCTCATGCATGGCAACGGCGTAACGGATCCCGCGCGCATTGCCGGCATGGTGCGCGCGGCGCGGGCGGTGCCGGGCTACTCGTCCAAGCCGATCCTCTTCAACGAAGATGATCACTACGACTTCGACAAGCCGGTCAACAACTTCACCACCGCCGTCGGCGAGTACGCCTCATGGGGATTCTTCGATTACCGCCGGCCGGGCGAAAGTTTTGCCGAAGGATATCAAAACATGCCGGCTGATTGGGCTATTTCCAGCGACCGCAAACGCGCCTTTTTCCGGCTGGTGAGCGAGGTTTCGGGCGAGGCGCGCCCGGCCGAATGAGAGCCAATGCTGACAAAAGGCATTCGGTGAGGTATGTTTGATCAAGTTCAGGCACCACCCGACATTCCTCCATCATTACCCAGGCCATCGCCATGAAAGCGTCCCAATCCCCAACGCCGATATCGACGGGCGCGAATGCCAACGTCCTCATCCGTCTCGTGGTGGGCGGCGTGTTCCTCAACGAAGGGATCCTCAAATTTCTCGATCCGGCGGCCAACGCAGCTGGCCGCTTTGCGGCCATCGGCATCCCCCATCCGGATTTTTTCGGCCCGTTCGTCGCCGTGGTCGAAGTCCTGGGCGGACTGCTCGTCATCCTCGGCCTGCTGACCCGCCTGTCCGCGCTGGCGCTATTCATCAACATCTCAGTGGCAATCTTCACCACGAAGATCCCGGTTCTGCTGGGACACGGCTACCTGGGATTCTCACTGATGAAACTGAAGAGTTACGGCCTCCTCAGCATGGTGCACGAGGCGCGCACGGATTTCTCGATGTGGTTTGGACTGCTGTTCCTGCTGGTGGCCGGGCCGGGCTGTTGGTCGCTTGACGCGCGACGCAAGGCAGGCTCCGCCTGATCGGCGGGGGCAGGAGCAACAGATTGGGGCAGTTTGAGTGCCGGTTCACCGGGTACGGCACGGCGGGGTTACTGGACGGCGGCTAAGAGGCAGGTGGCGACAGTTTCTCGCACAAGCCCATGGCACCGCCTTCAGCGGCGCCGGTAATCCTCGCGCGCCGGCGAAAACACCTCGATCGTGACCGAGTCCTCCAAAACTTTCACGCCGTGTTCCACGCCGCCGGGAATCGTCCAGCTGTCGCCGGCGCGCATCTCGTGGTCGACCCCCGCGATCGTCAGGATCATGCGCCCCGACACCAGATAGCCGGTCTGCTCCTGCGGATGTGAGTGGACGGGAATCACCGCGTCTTTTGCCAGTTTGAATTCGACGAGCTGGGTGTGCGCGCCGTTGAGCATGGTCTTGCGCCGGATGCCCTCGATGGCGCGGACGTAGCCCGTGGGGGCGGCGTGGCACACGCTGGCCTGGGCGGAGGATGAACTCATGGCTGAGTGTTTGTCAGTCCAGGCGCGCCACCGGCAAGGCTGAATCAGCAGCCGGCAGCGGGTTCACCACGAAGAGCCCAAGGGACCCGAAGCTCTGACCGGCCGTCGCACGCGTCCGCCGGGTCAGCTCAGTATGAATCCGTCCGTCGCCGCGTACGCCTGCTGGAGCTTGACCATCTGTTTATGGAAGTCCGGGTAGTTCTTCCAAAGATCCTTGTCGCAGTCGGCCAGCTTCCGGCATTGCACGCAGGAGTCGAAGCCGCGCGCGGCGCTGCATTTGAGGACGGTGCAGCGGGAGTGGGGAATATTCTCGGGCTTGCCCGGTGCCTTGCAGCCGTAACAGAAGACCTGGTCGGGGTTGAACTCGATCCCGAACTTCTCTTTCCACTTCCACTCCTCATAAACCTTCTGCTTCGCGGCGGCATCGTTCGTCCGGGTGACCTTGAAGAGCGGGCAGCGGTCGTCGCAGATCAGTCCGCAGTAGGCCAGGGTTTTGAGTTCGGGCAGCTTCTGCGGAGCGGCGGGGCCTCCAGGCGTTGCCTGTTCTGCGGCCAGCCGGACGGCCATGCCGCCACAGGCGCAGGCGGCACCAAACCGGCTCAATAATTTCAGGAATTCACGGCGGGGCAGGGGTGGGTGCATGACACCCATAACACCGCCCGCGCCTCCATCCCTTCGGACTGGAACAGAATCGGTCTGTGGGCAGCAGGGGCCCCGGCGAAACGAACGGGATTCACGGTGCGTGGGAACGAACGAGTTGGCTGATGTCTTTCAGGCCGGCCTGCGCGCGAAAACGGAATCGCCTGGCGCACTCCGACACTGCACAGTTGCGCGATGGCCACCCGGACTCCGCCCCTGTTGAAAGTCGCCATGATCGGCTGCGGCAAGCCCCGCGGCACCGAGGGTGCCACCGGCTTCGGCATGGCCCACCGCCACATGGCCGGCTACACCCGGTCCGGCCGCTGCACCCTGGCCGCCGTGGCCGACCTCAGCCGCGAAAACGCCGAGGCGTTCGTGGCGCAGCACAATCCCGCCGCGGCGATCTTCTCCGACTATCGCAAGATGATGCGGGCGGTCCGGCCCGACGTGGTGAGCGTGTGCCTCTGGCCCCACCTGCACGCCCGGGTGGTGGGCGGCGTGGCGCCGTTCCAGCCGCGGGTGATCCTGTGCGAGAAGCCCATGGACATCCACTGGGACGCCTGTCTGCGGATGCACCGGACGTGCCGGAAGCACGGCGTCCTCCTTGCGATCAACCACCAGCGCCGGTTCAACCTGCCGCTGGCGAAGGCCAAGGCGTTGCTCGACAGCGGCGCCATCGGCNNGACACGCCCGCCGAATGGGTGCTGGGGCAGATCGACATGCGCGGCGCTACCAAGGTGTTCGGTGCGATCAACGCCGGCCACGGCATCTCCGAATTTCGCTTCCAGAATGGCGTGCGCGCCGTCTACCACTTCGGCCACCAGCATGCCGAGCTCGGCTGCCTGCTGCGGCTCACCGGCGAGGGCGGCATGATCGAGATTCTCTTCGACGCGCCCTGGCTGCGCCTCCGGCGCCACGGCCAGGCGGAATGGGAGGTCGTCGACACCGGCGAATCCATCCACGACGACCAGGCCATCTACCGCGGCATCGCCGACGTGCTGGCGTGCCTGAACGCCGGCACGGTGCCGCAGCTCGCGAGCGAGCGGGCCCTGCGCGCGACCGAAATCATCTTCGCCACCCACGAATCGGCGCGCCGCCGCGGCCGGGTGGACCTGCCCCTGCGCGCCGGCAAATGCGCCCTGCTGGCGATGCTCGCCTCGGGCGAACTCAAGGCGGAATTCCCCGACTGAACTCCCATCATGTTCGCCTCCTTTAATCCGGGCCACGTCGGCATCACGGTCTCCCTGAGCGAGGGGCTGGCGCTGGCCGGGCGCCATGGTTTCGGCGGTTACGACGCCCAGCTCGCCACCCTGCGTGACGAGGTGGCCGCCCAGGGGGCGGCCGCGGTGCGCGATCAGTTCCTCGATCACGGGCTGCGCATCGGCGCCTGGAACCTCCCGTTCCTGCCGTACCGCGTGACCGAGGCGGAGTGGCGCGACTGGCTCGGCAAGCTGCCTCCGCTGCTGGCCGGCGCCCGCGCGCTCGGCGCGCTGCGCGCCGGCATGTGGATCCTGCCCGGCAGCGACGAGCGGGGTTTCGACGACAACTTCGCCTTTCACATCGCCCGCTTTCAACCCGTCGCCCGGCTCCTCGCCGACCATGGCGTCCGTCTCGGCCTCGAGTTCATCGGACCGGAGACGGCGCTGCGGAAGTTCAGACACCCGTTCATCCGCTCCGTCGCGGCCATGCTGCAGCTCGCGCGCGCGATCGGTCCCAACTGCGGCCTGCTGCTCGACGCCTGGCACTGGCATTGTGCCGGCGGCACGCGCGAGGATCTGCGGGGGCTGACGCGCGACCTGCTCGTGCACGTGCATGTCGACGACGCGCCGGCGGGCGTCCCCCGCGCCGAGCTCATCGACAACCGCCGGAAACTCCCCTGCACGACGGGGGTGATCGACATCGACGGCTTCATGCAGGCGCTGGCCGACGCCGGCTACGACGGCCCGGTGACCGCGGAGCCCTTTGATCCCGAAGTCAGCGCGCTGCCGGCGGAGGAATCGGCCGCCCGCACCGCCCGGACCACGCGCGCCGCCGTGGCCCGCGCCGTCCGTTCCGCGGAGCGCGCCCGGTAGGGTTCGGCCGGAGCACCAGGCGGCGGCACACTTCTTTCGGCGGCCGGGTGTCAGGGGGCGTTTCCCGCCAGGCCCGGCGGCAGGTCCTCGCGATTCACCAGCCAGGGATGGTTGAAAAGTTCCGGCGCGTCATGGTTGCTGGCCGGACTCCATTTGGCATTCCAGCTCATGAAGAACGTCGTGCGCGGGAAATTGGCCATGACGCCTGCCAGGAAACGCCGGTAGTCGTAGTCGCCGGGCGGATTGCTCGGGCCGTGCGGGCCGTATTCGCCAAAACCGAACGGCTTCGCCAGCCGCGCCAGCGCGGCGTAGCCTTTGACGTTCTCGGTGTCGACCAGGTCGGTATAGGCGTCGATCGCGACCACATCCACGCAGTCGTCGCCGGGATAATAATCGGCGGTGTGGTCGCCGTGGTTGGGGCTGTAAACCCACAGGAGATTGTCGAGGCCCTTCGTCGTGGTGAAGTAGGCGAACATGTGCCGCCAGACGCGGACGAACGCCGCCGGCTCCTTCGCGCCCCACCAAAACCACCCGCCGTTCATTTCATGGAACGGCCGCCACAGCACGACCACGCCCGCCGCCTTGAGCTCCTGCAGGCCCGCCACCAATTCATCGAGCTCCCGCATCCATCGCTCATGCGTCGCGGTGCCGGGCGCCAGCAGTTCGGCGAGATCGACGCCCTTGTCGCGCAGCCCGCCCCCGCTGGGGTTGGCCGGATTGCCCAGATGGGCGCTGACCGTCACGAGTCCGCCCTCACGCCAGTACGCGATCGCGACGCGGTTCGGCGTCTCGGTGGTAAGCGCGCTCTGGTTGGCGGCCGGGTTAAACTCCGCGTAGTCCACGCCGATCAGCGCCGGCCAGTGCCCCGTCTGACGGTGGATTTCCTTCGGCAACGCCAGGTCCGCCCGGCTGCCGAAATCAGTGAACTGGCCGGACAACATGCGCTTGTCCGTCCGCGGTTCCAGACTCGCGAGATAGTCGAGGACGGCCCAGGTCCGGGCGCTGGCCTGCGGATTGGCCGGCGCGCCGGCCGCGCCGATCAGCAGCGCGGACATGAGCGCAAGGACGGGCAGCAGCCAGCGGAGTGCCTTCATGGTCATTGTGGGCGTGATAATCCAGACCTGCTGGCGTAAGGTCGCAAACTTTTCCCTCGACTGGTTTGCCTTGTCCCCCGGGGCGGTCATTCAGCCGGAATGCCTCCGGGTGTCCGGCGCACCGGGGAAAAGTATCACCCCGGCCTCCCTGGAATTCCACTCAGTCGCGCTGCGCCAGCACCTGCTTGATCGTTCCGATGAGTTGATCGATCTCGTACGGTTTCGCCACCATCGCTTGGAAACCGAAGCTGCGGAAATCGGCCAGCACCGCGTCGTTGCTGTAGCCGCTCGACACGATGGCGGGCACGCGGGAATCCATGCGGCGGATTACCTCCATCGTTTCCCGCCCCCCCATTCCGCCCGGAATGGTGAGGTCGAGGATGACAAGATCGAAGGGCCGGCCGGCGTCCCGGGCGTCGCTGAACTCGCGCACGGCCGCGGCGCCCTCGGCGACCACCGTGACCTCCAGCCCCATGCGCTGCAGCAAGGTTGCGCCCAGCCACCGGATGCTTTCCTCGTCATCCATCAGCAGCACCCGGGCGGTCCGCACCGGGGCCACAGCCGCGACGGATGCCGGGGCCGGCGGGGGCGGCTCCGGCGGTGCGATGTCGGCGGCCGGCAGCCACAAGGTGAACGTTGTGCCTTGCCCGGGCGTGGAATCGACTTCGATGTGCCCATGGTGTTTCTTGACGATCGAATAGACGGTGGCGAGGCCCAGTCCACTGCCAGTCTTCTTGGTTGAGAAATACGGATCGAAAATCCGCGACAGAATGTCGGGGCGGATGCCCTCGCCGGAATCGGCGATCACCAGCCTGACGTAGCGGCCCGCCGCAAGCCCGGCCTTCGCGCCCGGGGCGATTTCGTCGTTGCTCAGCGACACCCGGATCACCCCGCCACGGGGCATCGCCTGCACGGCGTTGAGTACGAGGTTCTGGATCGCCTGGGTGATCTGATCCTTGTCCACGTTGGCGTTCCACAGACCGGGGACCACGTTGTAGTCGCAACGCGCGCTGGTCCCGTGGAGGACAAACTCAGCTGCCGCCCGGACGATGTCGGGCAATGACACCGTGGTGCGCAGCGGATCACCGCCTTTGGCGAAGGTCAGCAGCTGTTGGGTGAGGGCGGCAGCCCGGATGGCGCCCCGCTCGATCTCGCGCAGGTAGTCACCGGCGGCGGCCTTCACCTTGTCGTTGAGCATCGCCAGCCCGAGATTGCCCATGATGATTGTCAGCAGATTGTTGAAATCGTGGGCGATGCCGCCGGCGAGCACCCCGAGCGATTCGAGCCGCGCGGCGCGCTGTACCTCGGCCTCGAGGCGCGCCTGATGCTCCAGCTGCCGGCGGATCTGCCCGGTCTGCCGCCGCACCCGGCGGCGCAGCGCCGTGATCCATGCCAGGCCGATCACGATGCAGCCGCCGAGGAGGGCAACCGCGATGAGCGCCCGCTCCGCCGTCAAGAAACGGGCCTGCTGGATGACCACCACGTCCAGCGGGGACCGCAGCTGCAATTGGAATCCCCGCAACTGCCGGGAATCGTCGAAGATGCTCTTGTAAACGCCCGTGAGTTCCAAGCCCGCGCTCAGCGCGAGCCCGGTCAGGGCCGGAGTGCCGGGCGACGGATCGAGCACGGCTTCGAACAGCGTGTTACCGGATTGCAGCGTCAGGCGCGTGCGTTCCGGCCGGTATAACGCATCGATCAACGTTCCGCGCATCCGCACCAGCCGCGCATCATATGTCGTCGACAGGCGCGACGGATCGTCGAGCAGCAGGGGCGCGGGCGGAGTCCCGGTGCCGCGTTTGCGGTACACGGCTTCGCGCAGCAGGGTGCGGGCGCCTTCCCGCCCAAGGATGCCCACCGCCTCGATCGAGTCCCCGGGGACCAGCGGCGCCGTTTCGTCGCTGAGCACGAGCAGGCCGGTGTCGTCCTCCTGCACGTACACGAAGCGGCCGGGTACGGCGTGCGACACGACCCCGGAGATCCGGACCCGCATCATATCCCGCGTCGTGCTAAGCTGCTCCAGGGCTTTGATGGACCGAAGCGGCAGGCTGTAAAACTCAGCCGGAGCGTCTTCTTCGATCGAGATACTGTGAAGGAAAGGCACCCGGAGTGTAAGCCCGGTGATGCGTCCGGTTTCATCCGCTGCCGTCTCGCACACGCCGTGGACGTCGATCAAGGAGCCCGGCGTGGTCTCGAAGTTGACCGGCGACCACAGATCCGCGACGAACGCCCCGGCCGGTGAAGTCACGTAGATCAATCGTCGCTGATCCTGCGACACGGTGTTCTGGTAGAAGCCGCGCATTTCGACCCACTGGCCATCTTCCTTGCCGGTGATTGCTTGCTCGTAGGTGACAGGCTTGGCCGGCGGCGCGCTCATCGCCCCGAGATCCTTGTAATGCTTCAGATCCACGGCCGGAGAATGGCCGCGGTTGTAGGTCACGCCTTCCACCGCGAGATACTTGTTCAATGGAGGAGCATCCAATTTGCCCCGCGGGAAGCGCACGCGGATGCCTCCGCTGACGTCCTGCAGGAAGAAAAAGTCGGAATCGGGCAACGCCCAAATGACTGTACCAGAAATGGCCACCGGATAGCCGCGCGCGGCGTCTTCCGTTGTCAACTGGCGGATCTGGCCGACCGTCTCGATGGGAGCGGCACCTCCCGGCGGGGCTTGGTTCGATGAAGCGGGCAAGGTGACCCGGCGGTACATGGCGGACTGGAGAATCCATTGGGGGCCGGCAATTGCCAGGTGACCCACCGCCTCCACCTCGGTGCCAAAAGGAAATCGCTGTTGTTGGATGGAACGGACCATTACCTGTCCCGTGTCATCGCGAATGACAATAAACGCACCAGGTTCGTGGGCCTGGACGACGCCACGCACGCGGATCATCTGGCCGATCGGCGCTTGATGGATTTCGTTGATTCGCGTCTGTGGGATCTTGAAATCAACATAATCGGCGAGCGATCCCAGAACAGATAGATCGCTCTGCCGGCCGACCCACAACTCGATTGTGGTCTCGGTCCCCGACGTGTCGAAACGGGCGGAATACAAAGCGTTCAAGCGAACGAATCGGCTCTGCCAATTCGGCACGGATTGAGGATCGTCCGGTTTGACCCAGCCGATGACGGGACGATCTTCGATCACCAGCGCAAGGCGGACGTGGTCATCATCCGTCAATTGTTGTCCGTCAACGTAAGCGTCGGCGGTCACGATCCGGGAATCCAGCGCGTTGGAATCTCGAATTCTGCCTTTGGTGGGTAGTGGTTCAATCGGGGCAAATTCTTTTAACACCGTCACCGTGACCGTATTTGTGTCCAGCCCCCTGGACGGGAGCAGGTTTCCTTCAATCCGTACGTATTGGCCAGTCCGCAGGACCGGCGGGAATGGCGACAATTTCACGTACGTGCCGACGCCATCCTTTTCCATCCACGAGTTTTTCCAACGCGGATCGTAGAAACTCACGCGGCCTTCGATCCGAAGCGGGTGCACGATCGACCGCATTTCGGTCGAAAGCGGCCAGATCTGGCTCGGATCGGTGATGGTCTCGACCGGCGGGGGGGCTGCGGAGGCTTCGGCTGCGCCGAGGCGCACCGGAGCCAGCGCCAACAGGACCGTGGCGCAGGCCGCGAGGCCGCGTCGGCCCAGGCGGTCACCGGCGCGCCTTCCCAGGCTCCAAGATTGCCTGGAAGTCGCCGGAGGAAACGCGGGAGAGTTTACCATTGGACCAGAGGGAAAGCAGTTATCGGCACCAAGTTCAGCCAAAGCGAACCGCAGTATGGCAGATTTGGAGATAATAGCACTGGGGTGAGGTACCCAGTAGCGCCGGCGGCAGATACCCGTCAGTTCGCGACCAGCAGTTCGAGCATCCTCCGGTCCAGCTTGTGTCCGTGGAAATCCTCGTATCGGACATCAGCCCGCCCGCTGTCGACGAGGCCGAAGCTGCCGCGGAGGTTCCACATGGCCCAGCCCCAGCCGGCTTCCTTCCAGAGTGCCAGCAGGTCGTTCATCCACGCCAGCGTGACGTCGTGGGGCGTCCGGTTGAAACAGCCCCATTCACCCACGTGGATCGGAACGCCCCGCGCGACGAGCGGCTGCCATCTGGCGATGAGCTCCTGGCGGAGTTTCCCGCGGTCCCACGTCTGCCCCTTGGCATCGACGAGCGGCCAGGTCGGATCGGCGAATGACTCGAATTCATTCTTCGGCACCCAGGTGGCCGTATAGTGGCTGACCGCCTTGGGCAGGTAGCCACGCGTGCTTTGGACGAGGCCAAGCTCCACGATCCCCGGCACCGGGGTCTGACCGAGATCGGCGCCGTCCGCCACGATGAGACGGTCCGGGCTTTTTTCGCGAATCGCCGCGACCAGCGCACGGACGATTTCCACGTAGCGCGCCTGATCGTCCATCCACGGCGGCTCGTTGAGCAGATCGAAGCTGAGCCGACCGCTGGGAATGGCCTGATAGCGCTCAGCAAAAAAACGCCAGTGATGCGTCGCCGCCGCGAGCGCCTTCTCCATCGACTCCCGCGGACTGTCGAACAACAGGAACGGCTCCAGCTCGCGACCATTGACGCAGTAGCCCGGGATCCGGTGGAGGCACAGATTGATATGAACCCCGTGTTGCCGGCCGTACTCGATGGCTTGGTCGACCGGCGCGAGCGCCCGCTCGTCGATGCTCATCCAATCCTTGCGGTTCGTCCATGCCCAGTAGGACAGTGGGAGTCGGGCAAAGTCGAAGCCCCATTCAGCCATCCATTCAAAGTCGGATTCGCGCAGAGCCATGCCGCGTTGGTCGGCGGTCAGCACCGGGAGGTTGAAGCCGCGCCAGCGCGGGATGCGAGGCTGACCGCTCGATCCCGGAGCCGTCGCTGCTGCCGCGGCCATGGTACGAGACGACAGCAACAGGCCGGCCGCCGCCGTGGCGGAAGAACCGATAAAGTCACGTCGATTCATTATGCTTTGGAAGAAGAGTCAGGGCGATCGCGTCAAGAGACGACTCGCAGAACTAGCCAGGCGGTGGCTGGAAATCGCCGCGTATCATCATTATGGCTTTGGAGTGTCGGAAAGATGGGCCGGCGCCGCCGCTCCTAGGATGTCGTCAAGGCGGCTGAGCAGCTCCAGGCAGGCTCGCCCATTGTGGTAGGGGCATTTCCAGAGGCTGACCTTGTCACGCGAAAGAACGGTGCCGTCCCGGGCCAGGAGGTTGTACCACTCGCCGTGCGTCCGGTCGATCACGTGGGTCGCGATGAACTCCCAGCTGTGCATGGATGCCTGGAGAAACCGGGGATCGCCGGACAGTTGGTAGGCGTTGAAAAAGCCGGTCGCCGCCTCCGCTTGTTGCCACCATTCTTTGTGCGTGTTCGTCAGGCCCGTGGGCCCGGCTTCCGACAGCAGCCCGCCGTCAGCGTCCACGCCTTCGGCCAGCGTGGCCCGGGCGACTTCCACGGCGACGGTGCTGGTCCGCGCGATCAGATCGTGATCGCCCAGCACCTCGGCGGTCTCGACGAGCAGCCAGCTGAATTCGATGTCATGGCCGTACGAGATGCCGTCGGAACGCGGCGTCCAATCGTTGTCGAGGAACAGTCGCAGGTGGTGATTGGCGGGATTGAGGACGCGCGTCAGCATCACGTCCACGAGGTCGCGCAGGTTGCCGCGCAACTCCGGATCGGGCCAGACTCGCAGCAGGTTGGCGTAGGCCTCCATCACGTGCAGAAGGGTGTTCTGGGACTTCGGAGCCGGGCTGACGAAGCTCCGGCGCGAGTTGGGCATCCGCTTCCACTCCCGGGTGAACTCCTCGAAATAGCCACGATTCGCAAGGTCGTGGCTGTGGGACTCGACCGAGCGATAAAGCTCAATTGCGCGATCAAGCGGCGCGCGGTCACCCGTGGCGCGGTGATATTCCGCCAGCGCGTAGATGCCGAATGCCTGCCCGTAGATCGCCTTGCGGGTTTCCAGCGGCTGGCCGTCGGCGGTGATGGACCAGAACAGCCCGCCCTGCTCCTGGTCCCAGAATCTCGTCAGCAGGTCGTCGTAGGCCCATCGCGCCATCTCGAGGTACGCCGGGTCCTGGTAGCGCCGGTAGGCGGCGGAGAATGTCCAAAGGATGCGCGAGGTGAGCAGTGCGCCGCGCGGCGCGTCTTCCTTCACGACCAGATCGTTGCTGATTTCTCCGTAAAAGCCCCCGCGCTTGCGGTCCCGCGTGTGCTGCAGCCAGAACGGCAGGATGTCGTTCTTCAATTCGGCTTCGACGCGGACGGCATAGGTGTGGAGCAAAGCTGGATCCACCGACAACCCGCCGGCGATTTGAGCGGATAAGGCAGGAGCAGGGGTCGGACCGTTGGCGCCCATCGGCGCCGCGGACGGCGACGGTTCACCGGCGTGAAGCGCGGCCACGCCGAACGCGGTCAAGACCAAGGGAAAACGCCGAGGCATCATGGGGTGAAGTTTTGCATGGCATTTCACGCGGCGGCGAGGCTGAAAGGCGCGGTGGTTCCTCCGTGGGCCTCGCCGGTGGGTGAAAGGCGACGGGTCATGCTTTTTCTGCCTTTGAGGGTGTCGGGCGAATTTCCCAGCACCAGCCGTTCTCTTTTCACGAGGGCACTAAGGGATTTGTCGCGACGCACCGAATCGTTCATGATGACTGGCTCTGATGACCTATACTGCCAAGTCCGCTGCCCGGCGCGACCCTGCCTGCGCCTTGCGTTTCCGTGCGGATTCTCGTTTACCCCTTCCATGCATCCGATCCGTCTGTTTGCCTATACTGCCATGGCCACGGTCCTAGTGCTCCGCTCGCTGGCAGCGAGCGCTGAGGTGCCCGCCACGGCCTCCTCCTGGCTCGAGTCGGCAGTTTTCTACGAGATTTATCCCCAGTCGTTCCGCGACTCGAATGGCGACGGGATCGGCGACCTGCGCGGCGTCATCGGAAAATTGCCGTACCTGCACGACCTCGGCGTCACCGGACTGTGGCTGAACCCATGCTTTGAGTCGCCGTTTCGGGATGCCGGGTATGACGTCTCGGATTTCTACAAGGTCGCGCCGCGCTACGGCACCAACGAGGACTTGCGGAACCTGTTTGCCGAGGCCCGCAAGCTCGGCATGCACGTGATGCTGGACCTCGTCGCCGGCCACACGTCCGATCAGCATCCCTGGTTCCGGGAATCCCAGCGCCACGAGCGCAATCGCTACACCGATTGGTACATCTGGACGAACAGCGTCTGGACCTGGTCCGCGCCGAATCAGCAGGTGGTGGTCGGAGCCGCGGAGCGCGATGCCAACTACATCCCGAATTTCTTCTATTTTCAGCCGGCGTTGAATTATGGCTACGCGCAGCCCGATCCGAAGGCACCGTGGCAGCAGCCGGTCGACGCCCCGGGGCCGCAGGCGGTGCGGGCGGAATTGAAAAACATCATGCGGTTCTGGTTCGACCTCGGCGCGAGCGGCTTCCGCGTCGACATGGCCGGTTCGCTGGTCAAGAACGATCCGGACGGCCGGGCCACCGCCGCGCTCTGGCATGAGTTCCGTGCGTGGATGGATCGCGAGTATCCCGACCGCGCGCTGGTTTCCGAATGGTCGTCGCCGCAGGTCGCGATCCCCAATGGTTTCCACATGGATTTTCTCCTGCCGTTCAACAAGCCCGGCTATGCCTCGCTCTTCCGGAAGACCGCGCCGGACGCGAACCCGTTTTTCGACCGGAGCGGGCGCGGAGACATCCGGAAGTTTCTGGACGAATTTGAGCCGCTCTATGCCGCGACGAAGCGCCAGGGATTCATCGCCATCCCCACCGGCAACCACGACACCGTTCCGCGGATCGGCGATGGCCGCAGCGGCCGCGACCTCGCCGTGGCCCATGCCTTCCTGCTCACGATGCCGGGCGTGCCTTTCATCTATTATGGCGATGAAATCGGCCAGCGCTCGACCGAGGGACTGCCGTCCAAGGAGGGCGGATTCGGGCGGACCGGTGCCCGCACCCCGATGCAGTGGGACGATTCGCGCAACGCCGGGTTCTCGACCGCCCCGGCCGACCGGCTCTACCTCCCCGTCCCGGCGGCTGAGGACCGGCCGAGCGTCGCGGCGCAGCGGGACGTCCCGGACTCAGCGCTGAATACCGTACGCGCCTTGATTGCGCTGCGCCACGCCCATCCCGCGCTGGGCGCGAGCGGCGATTTCACCACCATAATGGCGGAGGCGGGCAAGCTGCCGTTCGTCTACGAGCGCACCAAGGGGGGCGAGCGGATCCTCGTCGCGCTCAACCCGTCCGCCCAGCCGTGCGAGGCGCGACTGCCCGCAGAGGTCAACGCCGCGTCACTCCGCGCGCTGGCGGGTGAGACCGCGGCGTTTCGCCGCGAAGCGCAAGGTTGGATGGTGAACCTGCCTCCGGTGAGTTACGCCGTGGTCAAGGTCGAGTAAAGTCGCGCCGCCCGTGGCCGACATCATGGCGGGGACAGGCTGGAACCGGGAGTCCTCCGGCTTCGAAACCCCGCATGAAGGGATTTGTCGGAGGGCACGGATTCATTCATGGTGACCGGTTCTGATGGCCGACACCGCCAAGCCCGCTGCCCGTCGCCATCGCGGTCTCGCCGCGATGCTGGCCGCGCTGTCGGCGGTCGGCCCTTTTTCCATCGACGCCTATCTGCCGTCGATGCCGGAGATCGGCCGCACGTTCCACGCCTCGCCGCTGCTGGTGCAGCAAACGCTGACGGCGTACATGGCGCCTTTCGCGCTCATGGCGCTCTGGCACGGCGCCTTCTCGGATACGCTGGGGCGGCGGCGGGTGACGCTCGCAGCGCTCGCCCTGTTCTTCCTAGCCTCGGTGGGCTGCGCCCTGGCCTGGAACATCGAGAGTCTGTTGTTTTTCCGGACGATGCAGGGCATGACGGCCGGGGCCGGCATGGTTGTGGGCCGCGCCATTGTGCGTGACGTACTGGATGGCGCCGAGGCCCAGCGGCTGATGTCCCAGATCACGCTGGTCTTCGCGGTGGCGCCGGCGGTGGCACCGGTGCTGGGTGGCTGGCTGCACGTGTGGTTCGGCTGGCGGGCGGTGTTTGCCTTTCTCGTCCTGTTTACGGGGGGCGTGTGGCTGGTCTGCTGGCGGTCGCTGCCGGAGACGTTGCCACAGGAACGGCGCCAGCCGATGAACCCGGGTTTTCTGTTCCGTTCCTACTGGCGGGTGCTGCAGTCGGCACCCTTTGTCGCGCTGTCCTTCGCGGTCACGTTTAATTTTGCCGCGGTGTTTATTTACATCGTGTCGGCGCCGGTCTTTCTGATCCGGCTCCTGCATGTGAGTGAGACCGGCTTCCTTTGGTTGTTCGGACCCTCCACGCTCGGCATCGTTACCGGCGCCTGGCTGTCCGGCCGGGCGGCCGGCCGCATCACGCGGCGGCAGACGGTGGGGTGGGCCTATGGGATCATGATCGTGGCGGTGGTGGGCAATGTGCTCCTCAACCTGCTCGTGCCGCCGGGGCTGCCGTGGAGCGTGCTGCCCATTTTCGTCTATTTCGCCGGCTCGGCGCTGGCGATGCCCAGCCTGACGCTGATGGCGCTCGACCTGTTCCCGGAACAACGCGGGCTCGCCGCCTCCTGCCAGAGTTTTGTGCAGACGACCGGCAACGCCGTCGCCACGGCGGTGGTGGCGCCGCTGATCTGGGCCTCGACGCTCACTCTCGCCGCGGGCCAGGCGGTGATGCTGGCCGTGGGCTTTGCCGCCTTTCTCCTCTATCTGCGCATGGCCGCATTCCGGTCCGCCACGGTTGACGCGGGAGCGGCGTCGTCATAGCAGAAGACATTCATGCCGGAAATTCCCGACAACCACGGCTGGCGCTGGCCCGTGCTCGTGCTGCGGAAACTCGAGGCGCCGGTTCTCACCCTCGTGCTCGGCGCGGTTCCGCCGATCGTGGGATTGCTCGCCGGCTGGTGGGGTTCGTTGGTGTGGCTGTCGTCGGAGACATGGATTGCCTGCAGCGCGCTCGCGGGGCTCGGCGCCGGCCTGGTGATCGACGTAATCTTCCTGAAAAAATGGGTCCGCCGCCGGCAGGCGCTGTCATGGGTGGCCTGGCTGGGCATCTTCCTTTTCTACTCGGTGGGCGTGTTCGGATTCTGCATGGGCGTGCCGGTGTTCAACGTGGCGCTCGCGCTGCCGGCGGGACTTGTCGTGGGGGGCAAGCTGGCCTTGCTGGCTCGCGACGCCGATCGCGACCGGCGCATTGTCCGGCGGGCGTGCCTCTGCACCACCGCGATGCTGGCCGTGATCTGCGCGGCCTCGGCCACCATCGCCCTGCTCAGCCGGAGCACGGCAACCGACCTCCAGGGAATGCTGCATCTCGGCTTTGTGGTCACGCCGGCGCACATCGTCGGTCTGATCGTGGTCGGCGGAGCGGCGCTGCTGACCCTGCAATGGGTGCTCACCGAGCGGATCGCCCGCTGGACGCTGCGCGGCTGGCGGATTTTACCGACGGACAGTTAGGCGGGGTCGCGGTTATTTCTCGGCGGCGAAGACAAGATAGCTGTGCGGCAGCACGTGCACGTGGAACGACGTGCGCTTCTCCTCCTCCGACCCGCGCCGCCAGGGATTGGCCGGCGGCGGTTCCCCGCCGGGCAGCACCTCGCCGGTGATGAGATTGCGCAGCTTGGTGAAGCCGCCGGCGAGGGAAACCTTCACGTCGGTCTCCTGATCGAGGAACGATTCGACGACGAAGGTGTGGTTGTCATAGGCGAACAGCGCGACCTGGCTCGGGCCGTCGAGGCGGACGAAAAATCCCTTCATGACCACGTCCTTGATCGCGGTCGTGACGGCCGGCGGCAGGCGGTACAGGTGGTGGAAGTTGTCGGGGATGGTCCAGATGTAGAGGACGCCCTTGCCGTAGCGGTCCATCAGCAGCAGCGGGAAGCCGACGTTGTCGGACATGGCGCTGACGAGCGCCCAGGCCTGGTTGGTTTGAAAGCGGACCTGCGGGAAGAGGACGCCGGCGGCTCTCGCGTCGTCGCCCAGGCCGCTCCGGCCGCCGGAGCCAAACCCGGTCGTGTAACCATCAGCGATAATACGGCGCTCCGTGCACTCGACTTCGACGATGTCCTCGATGCCCTTGCCTTGCAGCGCGCGGAGCAGCCCGGAGGTGATCACGACGGATTTCCCCGCGTTCAACTGCGCCTTGATCTTCGCGACGATGGCGGGATCGAACTTGGCGGCTTCGGTCAGCAGCACAAGGTCGGCGTCGGCGGGGAAGGTGGCGTACAGATCGATGGGCAGGCCGATCATGCCAAGGTAATTGTGGAGAAAATCCTCGCCGGTGGAGTGATGGGGTTTGTAGCTCTTGATGCCGATCGGCTGGCCGAGTTTGCCGAGAAAGGCGTCGATCTGCTCGAGGGAGGCGCCCGCCACGCGCGCCATGGTGGGCTGGGGCCCTTCCGTTGCGGCGGCGAAGAAGAAGGGCGGCTTGATCTTGAAGTAGTCGAAGCTGGTGGGCAGGGTCTGCCAGGGCCGTTCGCCCGGCTCGATGGGCTGCAGCAGCGCGGCCCAGTTGAAGAGCGTGATTTCGCGCGGCTTGGCCAGGAGCGTGTCCCAGAGCTGCTCGGCGTAGCGGTCGAGATAGCGGATGCTGAACGTGTCGATCCAGCCACCGCCGTTCCGGCCCGGCGCGATGTTCTCGAAATAGCGGAGGATCTGGTAGCTCTCGTACTGCTGGAGGAACTGGTCGGTGATGCCCGGATCGCGGGTCTCCGTGCCGGTGTAGATGCCGTCGAAGAGGCGCGACTCCTGGTCGAGATCGAAGCCGAGGCCCTGGAAGTGCTCGTACCAGTTGGGAAACTTGATGGTGATCTTGACCCGTGGGTTGACCGCCCGGGCCGGCTTGAGAATGAGGTTCTCCGCGGCCTCATTCATCAGATCGAGGCGGAACTGCGTCCAGGTGCGGTCGCCTTTCGCCGCGATGTCGGAGGCGTACTTGGTCGTGACGAAATAGAAGTCGTCGAGAATGATCTCGTCGAAGTGCCGCGCGGTGAGCTCGGCCACACGCTTGATGAAATCGCGGTCCTGCGGGTCCGTGTAGCAGAATGAGTGGAACTGGCCGCTGTTGTTGTCCGAGTAAGTGATGCCGCCGGCGACGCGCACGCCGTGGTCCGTGAAGAACTTCTTCAGGTCCTCGAGCGTCTGCTCGTCGGCCATCAACCGGTCGCGCTCGGACTCGATGTAAACCTTGTCGATCTTCACCTGCCGGTTGATCGCCTCCCATTCGCGCTGCCGGACCGCCGGGTCGGCCAGCCGGCGGACCACGCCGACGGGAATGTAGACGGCCGCTTCGAAATTCTGGTATTGGCCTGCGGCGCAGCCGGCAGCGGGAATCAAAAGGCCATAAAGCAACTTCCAAAGGAGGAAACGAGCGGGATGGAGCAATGTTTTCATGGGTAATTGGCAGCAGCGAGCTTTGCGACCGGCACCGGAAACCGGGAGTGACCGCAATCGAAATCAACCAGTCTCGAGGGCGTTGCGGGGCAGGATGAGACCGTGACGCGGATCTTCAAGTCTTTCAGCGCGCCGGCAGCATCGCGGCTGTGTTGCCGTGGCGCAGAAAGACCGGAGCGTCGGCGGGGGGCGGAGGATGGCTCGGGAGAGTCTCGGACGCGACGGCTGCACGGAATGGCACGACGAGAGCGGCGATGCAGCAAAAGATGAGCAGAGAGTGGGAATCGTGTCGCGCCATGTCAGTCTGGATGCGCCGGTGTGTCACGAACCTACCGGGAGGAGAAATTCTCCTCCAGTATCCGCTACTCTGTAGAGGCGCAGCTCGGTCGGCGGAGGAGCTTCCGGGCGGGGTTGATCACGGTTGCGCGGCAGGGTTTCCCACCGCAGCACATAACACGTGTGGTTTTCGCTGTTGAGCCTGGTGCTGACCTCCATGCCGGGATAAGGGGAGAGTGGTTTCAACAGGCGGGCGGGCAACGGAGAGGGCGCGGCGGGCAGTTGCCCGACCGTCATCAGATCACTCGCGCGCAACCGCCAGCAACCATTCCCGGTCTTGAGCGTGGAGTAGGGGACGAGCAGGAAGCCGTCGGCGGTGAGTTGCGGCGGGCCCAGCTCCACCTCGGCGGTGATGGAACCGGTGCCCTGAAACTGCCAGCGAAAGTCCCAGGCACTGAGGCGGTGGATGTTCCAGCCGTTGTCGCCCGGCCGGGCGGCATAAACCTGCGAACGTCCCTGGGCGTCGTAGCGGTGGTAGACGACAACCGGGCTTTTCTCCGCATCGAATCCGAGATTGAAGGACATGTTGATAAGTCCTTCGTGGGGTCTGGCGGCATCAATGACCTCGCCCCGCGTGAGGGTGATCGGGAGCGGGATGGGCCGGCCGAGGTGATCCTCCCACTGGAGGAAATCGGCGCTCCGCGCGTAGGAAAGGGTGTGATTGGTTGCGCAGTCAGGCGTGTCGCGCCACATCCACACGAGGTGGAAACGGCCGTCGGGCCCGAGGGTAGGGTTGAGCGCGTAGGCGTTGCGCCGGCCTTCACCTTCAAGGAGCGCGGTGTCGAGCAGGCGGCGCCAGGTGTGCGTGGCGGGATCGTAGCGATTGTAGAGATCGCTTCCGTTGCCGCTGCTGCCGTCACGATAACGGAAGAAGAGGTCGCCGGCGGCGTTCTTGAAGAAGACGGGATACGTGCAGGCCGTCTCGCGGTCGCCGGTCATGCAATCAATCCGTTCCAATGAAGTGAGGTCGTAAGGGCGGCGGGAGCGGTAGTAGATGAGCGGATCGACGTGCATGTTGCCCGCCAGATGCACACAGCCCTCACGATCGACGGCGAGCGTGAGGTAGTTGTGGCTGTCCCAGCCGGTAATGTTCGAGGCGCGTTGGCGGGATTCGAGCCAGCGGCCTTCGGGACGCACGTGGATCCATGTCTCCTCCTCCAGCTTCCGCGCGGCGACCGTGATGCGGCGCTCCTCGTCGAAATAGGCGACGAACTGGCGGCCACCGGTCGTCAGCAATGCAAAGCTCACCGGATGGCCAGCCCAGGCACGGCCGATGAGTTGTCCTTCCAGCGGCTCATCGGCGCCGGCGGCCGTACGTGCGTTCACGCCCCCCAGCAGCAGCAGCAGCGAGCAACATCGGAAGAACATCATTGCGTACTGCCTATCGGGACAATCGGGGAAAGCGAGTCCGGGCCGGCGGCGATACGTCACTACCTGGCCGGCATACCCGCCTGCCGCAATGCCTCCGCTCGCATCCGGCCGGCACGAATCGACGCGTCATCCGGGTCGCAAACGCAGCGCCTGCCGGTACTCCTCGACGGCTTCCAGGGCACGGCCGGGGGCGGATTACTTTTCCGTTCTCTCGCGGTAGATCCGGCATACCGCCTCGAAAACCTGGTCCACGGTGATCCGCTGCATGCAGACGTTGTCCCGGCAGGCCGTCTGGCGATTGTTGAAGGCGTTGAGGCAGGGGCTGCAGGCCAGGCCGGCCCACAGGGTGTGGCTGCGCGGGCCGGGCGCGGCAAACAGCAGCGGGGTTTCCGGGCCGAACAGGGCAACGACGTCGATTTCGGTCAGCGCGACAAAATGCGCGGGGCCGCTGTCGTTCGTGACCAGCACCTCGGCCAGTCCGAAGACCACCACGAGCTGCCGCAGGGTGGTCCGGCCGGCCAGGCAGATGCAGCGTGGCGATCCCACGGCGCGCACCAGTTCCTCGATCCGCGGCGCCTCCTCCGGAGAGCCGGTGAACGCCACGGCCAGGCCGGCGAATTCCTGCAGGAGCCGGCCGGCCAGGGACACATAGTTTTTTTCATCCCACTTGCGCAGCGGGAGCAGGTCGCCGGCATTCGCGTTGAGCAGGATCAGACGACCGGCTGCGGGAACGCCCAGGCTGCCGATGAGCCGCCGCATTTCCAGGCGCTCCTCGGGTGCGGGCCGGAATAAGGGCAGGGCGGGACTGGGCGGCGGCACGATCGCCAGGGCCGGGAGTTTCTCCGGATCGACCGCGAGCGCCAGCACAAGGCTGGTGAACGTCCGGCTCGTGTGCAGGTGCGGATTGTAAAGCACCCGATGCGTCAGCAGATCCCCCCGATAGGGACCCTCGCCAAAAAAGGCATGAAATCCAACCCGTCGGCTGGCTCCGGTGAGGTAGGCGATCGCCGCCGAGGATCGGCTGAAGAACTCCAGGTCGATGCAGGCGTCGAGGCGCCTGCGCCGGATCTCGATCAGCCGGCGGCAGCAACTGGCCGCCATCGACCACGCGGAATGCGTCCGCACTGTCAGGACGTTCCCCGGGGGGATCAACCCGAGCAGGTCGACGATGAAACGGTTTTCCTCGAAGACCAGGAAGCAGACATTTTCCCGCCCGACGCGCGCCACCGCCGTGCGAATGGCTTCATGGGCAAGCACGGTCGAACCCTGCTCGGCGAGTTTGAGGAAAAGCACGCTCCGACAGGGGGCGGTGGGGCCGCGCCTTCCAAACAGGCCGCCGAGCCGGCGCACCATCGTCAGCAGAAAACAGACGGGCACGCCGACGCGGCGGTCGATCCATTGCAGGACATGCGCGTTGCTGCTGAAGCGCTTCAAGTCAGTTGGAGGTCGGAGGTGAAGTTACGCGGCCCGGGCGGAGGAGGGGAAAGTGATCAGGCATTATCACGAAGGCGTATGGATACGCGCAATCTTTGCGCTGCACCAGCAAAGACCGGGTGCCGGCGGCTGTTGGGAGGGACGGCACCCACGGCACCAAGGCATCAATGCGGCGCACGGAGCCTGATCGGCAGGATGCAAATTCCTCCTTAGCGCGGCTCATCTGTCGGCTGAAGCGCCTGCAGGCGGTTCAGTATTTCGCGGGCGGCTTCGAAGCGGGGATCGATCCGCACCGCCTCCTCAAAATGCCTCCTCGCCTCCGCGACCCGGCGCAGTCCGAGCAGCGCGTTGCCGAGATTGTAGTGCGCGGCGGCGTAATCGGGCTGTAGCCGCAGCGCCTCCCGATACTGGTCGACGGCTTCATCCAACCGGCCCGCCTCGGCGAGGGCGATGCCGAGGTTGCAGTGCGCACTGGGAAATCCGGGTTCGAGATGCACGGCCTGTTCGAGATGCTCTAGCGCGTCTGGCAGTTTGCCGGCCTGGGTCAGCGCGACGCCCAGGTTGAGTTGTGCGCCGACATGCTTGGGGTCGAGCTGCACCGTCTCGGCGTATTGCGTCATGGCCTTGTCGGTCCAGCCGATGCGGGCGTAAGCCAGCCCGAGGTTGAAGTGAGTTTCCGCGATTCCGGGGTTGGCCCGCAGTGCCCGCTCGAAACACTCCGCCGCTGCCGGCGCCTGGTCCAGGTTGTACAAGGCGACGCCCAGATCGCACTCGGCTTCGACATAATCGGGTTTGAGCCGCAGGGCTTCGCGGTAGTGGGGAATCGCTTCCGCCACCCGGCCCAGCCGGGAGAGGGCGACGCCCCATTCATACTGGGCTTCCGGCATCGTCGGCATGAGCTGCACGACCTGGGCGAACTCCGTCAACGCCTCCTGCGGCCGGCCCAGCAGGAGCAGGGTGAATCCCAGTTGGTAATGCGACGGATAGAAGCGCGGATTGATGCGGAACGATTCCCTGTATTCGGCGATGGCTTCGTACAAACGGCCCATGGCGGCATAGGTCAGCCCCACGTTGTAATGGATGGAGGCGAGGTTCGAATTGAGGCGGAGGGAAACCTGGTAGTGTTGCATCGCCTCCCGCAGGCGGCCCCGTTCGTAAAAGGCTGTCCCCAGACTGCTCTGGGCGTTGGCGCTGCCCGGGCTCTTCGCCACGGTGTCCTGCCACAACGTCAGGTCGCTGCGGTAAATCCGGTTGCGCTGTTCGGTCAGCACGCCGGCGGCCAGCGCCAGCGCCAGCAAAGGGACGAGTGCGGGCCGTCCGAGTCGGGCCACCGCCACGCCCACCACCAGCGCGAGCACCGCCGCCAGCGGCAGATACATCCGGTGCTCCACGATCATTTGGATCGTTCCGGGCACGAGGCTGGTCGGAGCGAGGATGGCGAAGAACCATGCGCCCAGGAACCCTCCCACCGGCCGGCGCCACAGCGCGATCAGCGTCGCCGCCGCCAGGGGCACGACGATCAGGACGTAGGGCGCCGCGTCCCGGAGGCCCGCCCAGAACGTGCCGTATTCAAACACCAGCGGATGCGGCCATACGGCCTGCTTCAGATAGCAGGCGACCGCTTCGAACTGGGTGAACCAGTACGCCCACGGCGAGATGCCGACGTTGAAACCCGCGGTGCCGCCGCGATTCCACCCGGTGCTGGACACCAGCGCGACCAG
Source organism: Opitutia bacterium (assembly GCA_003142615.1). Classification (GTDB taxonomy): domain Bacteria; phylum Verrucomicrobiota; class Verrucomicrobiia; order Opitutales; family Opitutaceae; genus Fen-1467. The sequence continues at coordinate 25,019 of PLMW01000052.1, forward strand.
CGGAATCCAAGTGGCCGCGAGACTGAGGTGCAGCCAGCGCCGGCGCCGCCAGGCCTCGCGGAAGGACCCGGCCACAAAGGTCCGGTCATAGAGCAACACCAACACCGGCGCCGTGGCCGTCACCTCCTTCGTGCCCACGCCCAGCAGGCAGGCCAGCACTGTGAGCACCTGCCAGCGCAACGGCCGGGGTGCCTCGACCGCCCGGATGAAACAATAAAACGTCAGCAGAAAAAACAGCCCCATCAGGGACTCGGTCCGCTGGATGATGTAGGTCACCGCCTCGGTTTGCAGCGGATGCAGGGTCCACAACAACGCCACGGTCAGCGCGACGGGCAGGGCGTGCGTTCGCAGCCGTTCGACCCGCCCGAAGATCAGCGTGCGCCGCATGATGCCAAACAGGGCCAGCCCGGCGAGAACATGAATGAGCAGGTTGAACGCGTGGTAGCTCCAGACGTTCGTGCCGCTCACCGCGTAGCAGATGGCAAGGGACAGGTTGAGCACCGGCCGGCCGCCCACGGTGATGCCGTAGTTTGTGCGCGGAGTAAGCACATCCCAGATCGGCCAGAGATGCCGGATCGGCGGATTGTCGAGGATCGACGGCGTGTCGTCAAAAAGGAACGGGACCGAGAAGGTGTTGTGGTAGGCGGCGAGCGCCGCCAGCCCGAGAACGGCGGCGCAGCCGAGGACCGCCCCGTGCGAGGGCCGGGCAACTGGTGGCGTGAGGGGCGGGGGAGGCATGACGAGCGCAGGACTGGGGGTGGTACGCTCAGACCAGCCGTTGGCGGATATCAGCAAAGAGTTGATCGAGGTCGTCGATGGTGAGGATGAGTCCTGACCCGATGAAGCGCAGGGCGGCAACAATCCGGACGGGAGGAGCGGACGACGGGGGCGCGAGCATCACGCCGACGCTAGCGATGGTGGGAAACCCGGGTCAAGGCCGCGGGCGGTGTCCTGCGTGCGGCGAAGGGCGGCCGGATTTTTAAGTGCGGCGCTTTCGGGTCCTGCCCGGCGGCCGGGAGGCCGAAAATCTTTTGCTTCCGCCACGCCGAACTGGCAGTCTGGGACATCACGCCATGAACCCACCCCGTCGTTCGATGCCTGGATTGCTGGCGCTCGCTCTGACGGCCGCCCAGGCGGTGGAACGACTGCCGATCGAGGATTTCTCCCGCGAGCCTACGACGGCCCGGGCCCAGCTTTCTCCGGACGGCAAACGCCTCGCCTTTATACGCGAAGACCTGGGCAAGCCGGCGCTGCACATCGCCGACATCGATCAAAAACAGGTGTCACGACTCGATCTGGGCGAGGCGACCGCACCCGTGCTGCACGTCGGTGGGAATGTCATAATGGCGCAAACGATATCGAAGCAAGTGGGGAGCTTTGCATGGGTCAGTGACCGTCGCCTGGTGATCACCACCGTCATATGGGATACCCTCGTATATGGGGTGATCGCGACGAACTGGGACGGGAGCCAGGGAGTACCGATCAGTGGACTCGAGGACAATCAAATCAACATCAGCATCCCCAAACAGTACTATAACGAGATCATCCACTGCTTTTATGACAAGGATCAGACAGTCCTGATGCTCGACCGGCACGTCGGTAGCGTGGGCCTTCCGAACCGGCCGGATATTCTGCGCGTGGACACCATGACCGGTCTGGCGGGCGTAGTGGTCAAGAATCCGGGCGAGGTGGCGATGTGGAGCGTGGATGCCAATGGCGTGGCGCGCCTGGGAATCCTTTCCCACGGCGAATTGTCCGGCGCCATCTACCGCGAAAACGAGGCGTCGCCCTGGAAAACGATCCTGCCGTTGGCGAACCGGACCGGCCAGATGCGCGCGGTCGGGATCGATGCCGCGACCGGCCTGCCTTTGGTCGGAGCGCTGACCCCGGAAAAGCGCTGGACGATTTTTCCGCTGGATCCGGCCACGGGCACGATGGGAGCGCCGTTGCTGGCGGATCCGGAATACGACATCGTTCCGAACCGCCCCGGACCCCAGGTGGCTGGCATCGAACTGGCGGCCACAATCTTCTCCCCGAAAAAAGGAACGCTGTTGGGCATCCGCTATTACACCGACGCACCGCGGGTCAAGTGGTTCGACAGGGACTTTGCCACCTATCAGGCGGCGCTGGACCGGGCGTTGCCTGACACCGTGAACGTGTTTGTCAACGCGTCGCTGGATGGCAGGCGGATGCTCTGGCTGGCCTTTTCGGACCAGGATCCCGGGACCTACATGCTGCTCGATCTGGACAAGCACAAGCTGACCCCACTGGCTCCGCGCATGAGTTGGATTAAACCTGCGCAGATGGCGCCCATGCTTTCCGTCAAATACCAGGCACGCGACGGCATTACCATCCACGGTTTCCTGACCGTACCCGTCGGCCACCAACCCAAGGATCTGCCGCTGGTCGTGATGCCGCACGGCGGACCGTGGGTGCGCGATGCCTGGGGATTCGATCCCTTGGTGCAATTGCTGGCCAACCGCGGCTACGCCGTGCTGCAGATGAACTACCGCGGATCTCCCGGGTACGGTGAAGAACTTTTCGAGAAGGCCCACCGACAGATCGGGAAGGCCATCCAGGATGACATCGAGGATGCCACCCGCTGGGCCATTGCCGCCGGGGTGGCCGACCCGAAGCACATTGCCATCATGGGCGCCAGCTACGGCGGCTACTCGACGCTTTTCGCGCTCGGCCACAATCCGGAGCTCTATCGCTGCGGAATCTCGCAGGCCGGGGTGTCCGACTGGCCGGCCATCTACAACGAAAGGGGCGGCGACTCGGCAGCCAATGACGCCAACCGGTATTGGCGTCGGGAGATTGGCGATCCCGACAAGGACTTGGAGTCACTCAAGGCCATCTCACCGGTCAACTTTGCGGACAGGATCACCGCGCCGATCCTGATCATTCAGGGCAAGGACGATCATATCGTACCACGAGGGCAGGCGAAGCTGATGATCTCCGCCTTGGAAAAGACCGGGCGGACGCCGGAGAGCCTTTTTATTTCCGACTTGGGGCATACCTTCGGCAACGCACGGCAGCGGCAGCAGATTTACCAGGCCATCGATGCGTTTCTGGCAAAAAACCTCGGGCCGGGGGTGCCATGACGGCGGGACGGTGACGGATGCGGACTGACCCGAAAGCGCCGTGGTGGCGAACGCCCTTCTTTGCCGTGCTGGTGATCGCGGCGGGCGGGTTGCTGGCTTATCACAACAGTTTCGGCGTGCCGTTTGTGCTCGACGACGCCTTGGCCATCATCGCGAACCAGAGCCTCCGCAGCTTGGGAACGGCGTGGTGGCCGCCGGATGAGCTGACGGGACTCCCCATCTCAGGGCGGCCGGTGGTGAATTTTTCCCTGGGGCTCAACTATGCGATCAGCGGCACCGCGGTGTGGAGCTACCATGGGGTCAATCTCCTGATTCACCTGGCGTGCGGGGTGATCCTCTTCGGCGTGGTGCGGCGGACCCTGCTCCAGCCGGCGCTGGCGCCGCGGTTCGGCCAGCACGCCTTTGAGCTGGCCCTGGTGACGGCGGTCCTCTGGACGTTGCATCCGCTGCAAACCGAATCGGTGACCTACATTTCCCAACGCGCGGAGTCTCTGTTGGGGCTGCTGTATCTGCTCACGCTGTGGTGCTTCATCCGCGCGATCGAGCCCGGGGCCTCGCGGAAGTGGTCCCGCTGGGCGGTCGTGACCTGTCTGCTGGGAATGGCCACCAAGGAGGTCATGGTCTCGGCGCCCCTGTTCGCGGCGCTGTACGACCGGACGTTCGTGGCCGGCTCCTGGCGCGAAGTGTGGGCGCGGCGCCGGAGGTTGCTGCTGGCCCTCGCAGGCACCTGGCTGGTGCTCGCTTGGTTCGTGGCGCGAAGCGGCGGGGCGCGCGGGGCTTCCGCGGGCTTTGGGCTCGGCGTCCCTTGGTGGAGCTACCTATTGAAGCAATGCGAAGCCATCATGCTCTATCTCAAGCTGTCATTCTGGCCGCACCCGCTGGTCCTCGACTACGGCACGGGAGTCGTCCGTTCGGCCGCGGACGTCTGGTGGCAGGGCGGCCTCCTGCTGGCCCTGCTGGCGGGCACGATTTGGGCGCTGGGACGGAAACCGGTCCTCGGCTGCCTGGGGGCATGGTTCTTCATGATCCTCGCGCCGAGCTCGAGCGTGGTGCCGCTGGTCGGTCAAACCATGGCGGAACACCGGATGTATCTACCGCTGGCGGCGGTGATCGCGGGCGGTGTGGCCGCATTGTACTCGCTGCGGTGCCAACCCGTCCTCCGGCTCACCCTCGCTTTCGCCCTGACCCTGCCTCTGGCCTGGCTGACGGCGTGCCGCAATCGGGACTATGCGACCGCGATCAGCATCGGCGAAGACACGGTGGCCAAGCGCCCCGACAACGCCCGGGCGATGGCGCTACTGGCGGACTACTATCACCGCGCCGGAAAACTGGAGAAGGCGCGGCAATGGCTTGAGCACTCGCTCGAGATCCAGCCGGGAGTGCTCCCCGTGCTGAACAACCTGGGCAACGTCTGGCAGGAACTCGGGGAGGCCGGCAAAGCCGTGGCCTGTTTCCAGCAGGCGCTCGCGCGCAATCCGCGTGATGCCGCCACCCGGAACAATCTGGGCAACGCGTTGATTCTTTCGGGCCAGGTTCCCCAAGGCATCGCCGAGCTCGAGGCGGCGCTGCGCGTCGCGCCCGACTCAGCGGAGACGCGCCTCAACCTCGCCAATGCCCTGGCCCGGAACGGGCGGATGCCGGAAGCCGCGGAGAATTTCGCCGCCCTGTTGAAGGCGCAGCCCGGCGACGCGGAGGCACACGCGAGCTACGCGCGGGTATTGCAGACGCTGGGCCGCAGACCAGAAGCGATCACGCATCTGGAGGCCGCGGTGCGTTTGCAGCCGGGGGATGCCGGTCTCCACAACCAGTTGGGAACGGCACTCGGACGCGCCGGAAGAGTGCGCGAGGCGTTGGCGCAATTCGAGGAAGCCCTGCGGCTGAACCCGGCGCACGAGGCGGCTCGCCAGAACGCGGCTCGCGCGCAAAGAATGCTGGGAGGCAACTGACGGCGTCCGCGCCGCCCCAATCCGCCGTTTTTTCATCCGCCGGGAAACCACACCATGTATCTGGGGAAAAAAATCGCCGTCGTCATGCCCGCCTACAATGCCGCCAAGACCCTGCGGCGGACGTACGACGAGGTGATCGAGCAGGGCGTGGTGGATTGGGTGATTGTGGTGGACGATGGCAGTCGCGACGAGACCGTCAGCCTGGCGCGCCGCCTGCCGCAGACCCAGGTCATGGTGCACGCCCGCAATCTCGGCTACGGCGGCAGCCAGAAGACATGCTATCGCGCCGCGCTCGCCGCGGGCGCCGACATTGTGATCATGGTGCATCCCGACTACCAATATACGCCGCGGCTCATCCCGGCGATGGTGGCGATGATCGCCAACGGCCTCTATCCCTGCGTGTTGGGCAGCCGGATTCTGGGCGGCTACGCCCTCCGCGGCAACATGCCGTGGTGGAAATACGCGGCGAATCGTCTGCTGACGCTGGTCGAGAACCTCCTGTGCGGCGCAAAACTGAGCGAGTGGCACACCGGCTACCGCGCCTTTGCGCGCGAAATCCTGGCGCGCGTTCCGTGGCAGGAGAATTCCGACGATTTCGTCTTCGACAATCAGATGCTCGCCCAGATTCACTGGTGCGGGTTTACCATCGCCGAGGTGAGCTGCCCGACCCGGTATTTTGCCGAGGCGTCCTCGATCAATTTCCGCCGCAGCGTGCGTTACGGTTTCGGCTGTCTCGGCACGGGATTGCTTTTCCGGCTGGCACGGTGGCGCCTGGTCCGCTCCCGGTTGTTTCCCCCCGGTCTGCGGGCNNGCCAATGGCCTGCCCGGTCGGCTTGTGCCGCCCGAAACGGATCTTGCCATCCGCAACGCCCCGATCCACGAAGTTTCCCTCCCGGCCCGTGAATCCGTCCATCCTCCTCCGCTTCCGTTCGCAAGACTGGTGGCTGGCCGTGGCCGGGCTGTCTCTCGGAGTCCTGGCCTTCAATCTCGCCATGGCCTTCCGCGCGCCCGTCTGGCTCGACGAGGCACACACCTACTGGGTGATTCGCGACGGATTTCAACCCATTTTCGGCAAGCTCGCGCAAGACGTCCATCCTCCGCTGTATTTTTGCCTGACCTCGTGGGTGACTTTCTTTCTGGGAATCGAGCTTTGGGCCTTGCGCTTCCTGTCTGTCCTCGCCGCCGCCGCAACCGTTCCGGTCGTCTATTGGACGGCCCGTGCGTTCGCCAGCCGGCCGTGGGCCTTCGGGGCTGCGCTGTTCGTGGCGACCCATCCACTTTTCGACTACTATGCCTTCGAGGCGCGCAGCTACGGGCTGTTTTTGCTGCTGCTGACGGCGACCCTCGGGACGGTTTTCCGCGCCGCCGCGCCCGGCTCCGGCCGGTGGACATGGGGTATCTTGGTCGCATTATCCGTGCTGCTGCTCCAGACCGACAACCTCGCGGTGTTCGTGTTTCCGCCGCTGGTGCTGACGGGGGCGCTGCTAGCCGGGGAACGCTGGCGTCCGGTGGGGCTTCGGTTGATGGGCGTCCTGGCGATCGCGTTTGCGGCCTATCTGCCGTGGTTTGTAACCGCCGTTCGCGCCGAGGGCGGTGTCGCCTGGATCGCGGATTTTTGGGCGGGATCCATCAAATGGATGGGGCCCATCCGTTCCTTGCTCGGTTTTGGCGTCGCTGCTGAATATCCGCAGTACCTTGGCCCGCTCGGGGCGATCAAAAGCCTGCCGGTCGCAGGCGCCGTGCTGACGGGAATTCTGCTGTTGGCCAGCCTGGCCTGGCCTCGCGGGCGTCCGGCTGGGGAATCCGCCCTCGGGCCACGGCCCAGGGTCGCCCCGGCTCTTTGGTTGGGTGTGGGATCGCTCGTGCTCCTCTGGGCGTACTCTTGGATCCGCCACCCCATCTATCTGGTGGGCCGATACGACCTCGTGGCCTTTCCCTTCGCCGCGCTGCTTTTTTGCCTCGGAGCCCGATCGGTCGGCGAAAGACTGCGGCGGCCGGCCGTAGGCGGGGCCTTGCTGGCCCTGTGCGCCGCGATCAACGTGTCCGGAACCACGCAGCTGTGGACGAAAATGGATGCCAACGCCCCGCCGCACGAGGAGATCGTGGTGAAATATCTTACCGCCAGGGGACGAGGCCGGGGCGACCTGGTCATTACCCGGGGGCACATCGCATTTCTCATCCTGCGTTATGCCTTCGACCGCGCCGGCCTGAACCTGGAGTTCATGCCATATCCGGCGGCGGTCGGAATTCATCCGGGATGGTACGATGCGGAGATCTTCCTGCGCGACCCCGCCCGGCTGGAGGCCGATGCCGGGCAGATCGCGCATCGGGTGGCGGAAGCATTGGCGGAGGGCCGTCGCGTCTGGCTGGTCGACGACGGCGATGCGCGGGTGGACAACCTGCTGATTGCGGCTCTCGCCCGGATCGCACTTCTCGACGAGGCGAACTCCGCCCCCGCACTGCGAGTTTTTTCTCTCCGGCCCTGCTTCAAACGCCAGACTTGAGCTCGGCAAGGATGGCGGCGAGTAACGGGAAGCCGAGATAATGGTTCGCGAGTTTTTCACAGCGGGTGGCGGTGCGGCGGCAGCGTTTGATGCGGGCAAAGAAGTTTTCCACCGTATGGCAATGCCGATAAAGACGCCGGCTAAGGTGCCGGGCCAGCGTAACGCCGCTCCACTCCCAAACCTGGTTACCGACGGTTTGAAAACCGGCCGTGGCAGTAGCCTGAGCCCGCCGGGACGCCCGTCCGGGCGGGGAAAAGCAACCGAATTGACGCGACCGCGCGCGCCCTCAATCTTGGACGGTACCTTGACGCGACATCTGCCCTCCACGCTGTTTGCCGGCATCGCAGTCCTCACTCCGCTGGCCACCGTCTGTTGCTTTGCCGATCCGAGCGTGATCGTCAGCGCCACGGCGTCTCCCGAATACTCACGGCACAAATATGGCGGCGCCAAAACCACGGCGGAATCCTATGTGGTGATGCCGGGGCATTACTTTGATGGCGGCATCGTCGACCGGTCCATCGAGCGGATGCCCTTCCGGCGCATCGCGGAGATTTTCGCTCCGGAACTTGCGCGACAACAATACTGGCCGGCGAAGGACGCCAAGGACGCTGACCTCCTCATTGTCGTGCACTGGGGCACGACGGTGCCCCAGATATCGTCGATGGAGATGCAGGCCCGCACGTCGCCCCTCCCGGACCTCTCCGCCGTCAGGGCGGACAAACAGGTGAGGCTGGAGACGGCCTACGCGAATCCTAACGACGCTGTCTCAGGCCTGTTTGCGGAGCTAGCGAACGAGGATACCCGGCAGCTTTACAATGAGCGCCTCAGCCAACTCAGCGACCAAATCGTGAACGACTACTCGATGGCGAGCTCCGCGCAGTTGCTCGGATATACCAAAGACCTGAGCAAATACGGCAAACAGCTCATGTCGCCCGCGGAAGAGTATTCGCTCCGCCTCGATCTTTGTCAGATGCGGTATTTCATCATTCTCCGGGCCTACGACCTGCACGCGGCCACCCCCGCTGCGCGGAGCCGTGCCGTTTGGACGCTGCACCTCAATATAAGCTCGCCGGGTAATAATTTCGACACGGCGATCGACCGCATGTGCGTGGCGGCCGTAAACTACGTCGGGCGTTCCACCGACGAGGTGGAGACCGTCCGGCAGCCGGTGCGCGAAGGCAAGGTCGAGATCGGCCCGCTGGTGATCCTCGGCGAGGCCAAGTGAGCGGCTAGGGAAGCGCCTCACGCGCGAGGCGGAGGTTTTCGCGCGTGCGCTCGTCGTCCGGCCGCAGCCGGAGCGCCTCCTCGTACTGGGCGATGGCCTCGTGCGCCTGCCCTTGCAGCAGGAGCACGTTGCCGAGGTTGGCGTGCGCGTCCGCGTCGCCGGGTTGCAGATGGATGACGGCGCGGAAATGCCCGGCGGCCGGGGCCAGCCGTCCGCTGCGCGCCAGCAGCAGGCCGAGCCTGGCGTGAGCCGCCGCATGATCGGGCACCAGCCGCAGCGTTTCGGTGTAATGGCGCTCCGCGTCCGCGGGCTGCCCCGCCGCGTCGGCCAGCCGGGCGAGCTGATAATGTGCCTCGGGCAGATTCGGGTCCAACTGCAGCGCGGCCCGGAACTCCCCAGCGGCCTCGTCTTCCCGACCGGTCGCGACGAGCGCAACGCCGAGATCATAATGCGCGTCGGCCGCCGGCCTGATCCGCAATGCGGCTTCGTAATGCGGGACGGCCTCGGCGGCGCGCTGCGCGCGCACCAGGGCATTGCCCAGGTTTACCTGGGCATCGGCGTGCCCCGGGGCGAGCCGCACGGCGGCTGCAAACTGGGCAATGGCGTCCGCCACCCGTCCTTGATCGAGCAGGGCCACGCCCCAGTCGTAATGCGCGGTGACGTAATCGGGCTGGAGCGCGACGGCGCGGGCGAAGTGGATATCCGCCTCAGCCATGTTTCCGAGCCGCTGGAAGGCCACCGCGAGGTTGTTGTGGGCTCGCGCACTCATCGGGTATTTCGTCACTGTATCCGTCCAGATCGTGACGGCATCGCGATAGGCGCGATTGCGGGTGACAGTCATGAGCCCAAACCCGAGGGCGGCGGCGATCGCGAGGAGAAGGCCGAGGGCGACAGGGAATGAGGGGACAAGGGATTGAGGGAGGCGTAATCCGTGGTCCTGTGGTTCGTCGTTCGTGATCTGCAGCCCGGCGGGGTGGTCCCGTGGTCGCAGGAGGGCGTACAGGCCGGGCACAAAGAGCGCGATCACCGCGGCCAGCGGCAGATACATGCGGTGCTCGGCCATGGTTTGCGTAACGAGCGGTATCACGCTCGAGCTTGGCGCGAGGATGAGGAAAAACCACGAGCCCAGAAAACCGGCGACCGGTTTTCGCATCAACGCCCAGACGGTGGCGCCGAGCAAGGTGAGCACGACGATCCCCTGCCACCAGACGTCCGTGACGGAGTGAACAACCCCCGTGCCGTAATCCAGCACCAACGGATGCGGCCAGACCGACAGTTTGAGGTAGAGGACGATCGCCTCGCATTGCTGCAAAAGGTAGGTCCACGACGAAATACCGAGTCCAAAGCCGGCGGACGCCCCGCGCGCCCCGCTGCCGCGCAATACCAGCCACGCCAGCAGCAGCCACGTGCCGGCCAGGGCGATATAATAGCCGCGGCGCTGGCGCCAGGCGACGCCTAAGCCGCCGGCAATGAAGGTGCGGTCGTAGAGCAGCACGATGAGCGGCGCTGTCACCATCACTTCCTTCGTGCCCATGCCGAGGAGACAGGCGAGGATGGAAAGGATGAGCCATTTGACTCTGGCCGTCGGCCTCCGCTCATGGCAAGCCATGCTATCCGGAGGTGAATGCCCCGAGCCTGTCGAGGGGCTGCCAAGTTGCTCCTGACAGTTTACGCCCCGCAGGAAGCAGTACAGCGTCAGCAGGAAGAACAGACCGCAGAGCGATTCCGTGCGCTGCGCGATGCAAACGACCGATTCGGTCTGGAGCGGATGCAGCGCCCAGAGCAGGGCCGTCAGAAAGGCGAGCGGGCCCGCCGCCGAGCCAAAGCGCCCGCGCAGCACGGGGCCGGTCAGCGTCCGCCGCACCACGCCCAGCAGGGTGAGCGCCGCCAGCGCGTGAATCGCCACGTTCAGCGCGTGATAGCTCCAAACGTTTTCGCCGCTGATGGCATGGTTCAACGCATAGGAGAAATTCACGACCGGCCGGCCGGTCGTGGTGCTCCCGTCGGCGGGAGGGGTCAGCACGTTCCAGGACGCGAGACGCCGGATGGTCGGGTTGTTCACGACGGCACCGACATCGTCAAAGAGGAAGGGCGCATGCAGGCTGTTCCAATATGCGCCCGTCACGGCGATGAGAATCCCGACGATGGCCAGCCAGCGTTGGGCCGATGGCGGTGCCGGGAGATTTGATCGGGTGCTCGCAGGGGCCATGGAAGTCATCGGCGAATCGGTTTCGGTGCTTCGATAACAAAGCATCCTGCCGGGAACCCCAAGAAAATAGAAGCCACCGCCCCGCCGGCGGGAAATTGATTTTCATCCTTACACGGGCATCCTAGGCTGATCGGTGGCCTTCCTATGACCACGATCCTCGGCATTTCGGCGTTCTATCACGACAGCGCAGCGGCGCTGGTCGTGGACGGGGAAATCGTCGCCGCGGCCCAAGAGGAACGTTTTACGCGCCGCAAGTATGACAGCGGGTTCCCCAGCTCGGCCGTGCGCTATTGCCTGAGCGAGAGCACTGGCGCCGGGCAACCGAGCAGGGAGAGCGACCTGGATTTTGTGGCTTACTACGAGAAGCCACTGCTGAAATTCGATCGTCTTTTGGAAACCTACCTGGCATTCGCACCGCGGGGATTCCGCAGTTTCCGCACCGCGGTTCCGGTCTGGCTGAAGCAAAAGTTGTTTTTGCGGCAGACCTTGCGGCAGCAGCTGTCGGCTGCGCGGAAGGCCCGATTCGTTTTCGTTGAGCATCATGAAAGCCATGCGGCGAGCGCGTTTTTTCCCAGTCCCTTTGAGGAGGCCGCCATCCTCACGCTTGACGGTGTGGGCGAATGGAACACGTGCACCTTTGGGTCCGGCGAGGGGAACCGGATCCGGCTCGAAGGACAGATCGAATTCCCCCATTCGCTCGGGCTGCTGTATTCGGCGTTCACGTATTATTGCGGATTCAGGGTCAACAGCGGTGAATACAAGTTGATGGGTCTGGCCCCCTATGGGCGGCCGGTTTACCAGGATCTCATTCTCAAGCACCTGATCGAGCTCCGGGCCGACGGCAGCTTCCGGCTGGACATGGATTTCTTCAACTACTGCCAGGGGCTGACCATGACCAGTAAGCGTTTTCACCGCCTGTTCGGCGGACCGCCGCGTTCACCTGAGGCGACCTTGGAACAGCGGCACATGGATCTGGCCGCGAGCATCCAGAAAGTGACGGAGGAGGTGATGTTGCGGATGGGCCGCGAGGTTCACCGGCGAACCGGGCACAAAAACCTCGTGCTCGCCGGAGGCGTCGCCTTGAACTGCGTGGCCAACGGACGGCTGTCGCGCGAAGGGCCGTTTGAAAACATCTGGATTCAGCCGGCGGCGGGCGATGCGGGCGGGGCGCTCGGCGCCGCCCTTTTTGTCTGGCATCAGTTATTGGGCCGGCCGCGCCGGGCCGACGGCCGGGACCGGCAAAAAGGCAGTCTGCTCGGGCCGCGGTTTTCGAACGGGGCCATCGCCGGATTCCTTGCGAAGACGGGCGCGCCTCTCCAGCGATTCGATCGGGAAGGCAGATTGCTGGATGCCGTCGTTTCCCTGCTGGCCGAAGGCAAAATTGTCGGATGGTTTCAAGGCCGGATGGAATTCGGACCGCGCGCGCTCGGTTCGCGCAGCATCCTGGGAGACACGCGCCGTCCGGACCTGCAGACAGCCATGAATTTGAAGATCAAGTTCCGGGAGAGTTTCCGGCCGTTCGCTCCCGCGGTACTGCAGCAGCGCGCGCCCGAGTATTTCGAAATGAGACCGGGACAGGAGAGTCCTTACATGATGGAGGTGTTTTCCGTGCGCGACCAGCACCGCCGGCCGCTCGGCGCAGACGATCTGACCACGATGACCACAAGTCCTGACTTGCGGGAGCGCGTGAACGTGATCCGCTCGGACATTCCGGCGGTCACGCACGTGGACTACAGCGCCCGGGTCCAGACCGTCGACGAGCCACGGCACGGCCGGTTTTTCCGCCTGCTGTGCGCGTTCGAAGCAAGGACCGGCTGCCCGCTGCTGGTGAACACCAGCTTCAACATCCGCGGCGAGCCGATCGTATGTTCGCCCGAGGAAGCCTACCGCTGTTTCATGACGACCGACATGGAGGCGCTTGTCATGGAAGACTTCCTCCTGGAAAAGAGCCGGATCGATCCTGACTTTACCGCGACCGAAAGGGCAAAATATCCGGCGCAGTTTCAGCCCGACTAAAAATCAGCCTGCCGCAATGAAGCTGCCCGACGCTCTCTTAAATCCCAATCCAAAGTCGCTGCGACAGTTCGCGGTCGGCTGGCTGGTCTTCTTTTTCGGCATGGCTGGCTATCAATTCGGCGCGCACGATCGGACGACGCTGGCGCTCTGGCTCGGAGGGGTCGCCATCGCCGGATATGGGCTGTACCGGCTGAGACCGTCGCTCTTCCGGTGGGTGTTTGTCGGCTGGATGCGGCTGGCGTTTCCGGTGGGTTGGTTGAGTTCGCAGGTGGCGCTGGCGATCATGTTTTACGGCGTGATCACGCCTACGGCGCTGCTCTTCCGGATGCTGAGGCGCGACCGGTTGGGCCTGCGCAAACCGCGCGGCGCCTCGAGTTACTGGGCGCCCAGAAACAGGTCGACGGATGTGCGTCGCTATTTTCGGCCCTACTGAACAAATTCATGGTCGCAGCATGAACAGGCCCGAGCTGAGTGAATTTGAAAAAGCCGCGCAGGAATCGGACGACCGGGGTGTCCTGGCAGAGTTCTGGGGATTCCTGGCCCAAAACAGGAAATGGTGGCTGGGGCCCATCATTCTTCTCCTCCTCTTCCTCGGGCTCCTGATTTTCCTTTCGTCTACAGGGTTTGCGCCGCTGGTCTATACGTTGTTTTGATCGGAGGCAGCGCGCCACTGTCGTGCGAGCTTGGGTCAGGGGAGCAGACCGGCTTCGGCGGCGCGTTCCACGATGCACTTGGCCAGAATCTCCGCCCCAGTCCGGCTATAGTGGATGCTATCGACATACATGATGCGATCGGCATGGGCGAAAGCGTTTCCACACCACACGAAACGTTCCCCGAACCTTCCCTCGCGTCCCGCCTGCTTGAAACGGCCATAACCCCAGCCGGCAAGGCGGTGTTCGGCAAACGTCGACTTGAAAGGATAAGTCGAGGCTTGCATGGGAAAATCCAGGAAGGGCACGGGTTGCCCGACGAAGATCACCGACACGCCATATTCGCGGGCGACGGCTTGCGTGAGCCGGACGTTCTGCTGGTAACGCATGATCATTTGCTCGGCGGCGGCGGCGCGTTCGACATCGTTCGCCGGCTCCGGCCGCTGCGGTGCGGGAAGATCGGGCGCAGTGAAATGGAAGAGCGGAGGTGTCAACTGGGGCACTCCATCGTAATAGATGAAGTCGTTCAGGCCATCGATGAACAGCGCAGCGTTCGGAACGAACCCCTGCCCAAGCAGGGACTCGAAAAGCTGGCGCTCCTGGGCTGAGAAATAATAGCCGCGCCCGAAGTTGTAACATCTGACGGTGCGTCCGGGGAACCGCTGCCCCAGGTTTTCCTCGAGTGCGCTCACGACCGTCTGGCCGTCCGGAAGCCCGAAGCCGAATGCTGTCGAGCCTCCAAAAACAAAGACGATGAACTCGTCCTTTGCCGGAGGCCATGGCGCGTCGGAACGCCCTTTTCTGAAACCCGCGGGAGTGATGTTCACAAAACGGCCGGTCACCGGCAGCGGGGCGAACTCGATGAACGGTGAGTAAACATAGCGCAGTCCGAGGCAGGCACGTTGCAGCCGGTCAATCTCCGCATCCGTGAGATCAGGATAGATGGCGGAGAAATTCACCTCCGGGAATTTCTTCCGGATGACGTTCTCTTCTGCTGACGCCTGAAAAATGCCCCCCCGGTTCCCTCCTGCTGGTTTGGGTCCTCTCCAAATCCAGACAAGCACGAGGGCCTGTGCGACCGCAAAAGTCGTCAGGGCAATGATGATTTTGAAGGCGGTTCGCAGCTGTGGGTTGGCGCGAACCGTGGCTTGGGGGTCCGCTTTATTGGTCATGGCTACAAGCTGGACATCGGTCTACTCGGAATTGCCAGCGAAAAAAAGCTCCCTCCGGGTGGAGGGAGCTTTGAAAGCCGGACCCGGACGGGCCCGCACCCATTCAGCGAGGCTCAGAAGCTGAACTTCGCCGACAGGATCCACTGGCGCGGGTCGATGATGCGGTAGGCCCAGGGTGTGCCGTCAAGGTTGGCCTGCGTGGCCACCAGGTGCCCGCTTTCCATGGCGTTGTTGCAGTTGAGCCGGATCGACGTGATCACCTTGCCGCTGTAGATCTTGAAGGTGTAGCCGATCCACAAGTCGGTGTAGTAGTTGCCGTTGTCACCCCAGACCGGCTTGGTAACGTCGGCGACGCTGATCGAGTTGGGCGCGGTGAGGGGAGCGCCCACCATGCCGTAGTAGCCGATCGCCGTCTTTGATTCCCAGCGCTCGCTGCCACCCATGGAGACGCCCCTGAATGGACCGTGGGAGAACGAGTAGTTCGTGAGGAACGCCCAGTGATAAATGCGCTGGTCGGGCGAGACGGCGCCTTCCAGGGCTTTGGCGGTCGCCACCTGGGACACCACCACGTTGTTGTAATAGCCCTGCGGGCTGGTGTTGCCGTCGGTGTTTTCAGCCAGCGCCACGTTGGTGAACCCGTAGCCGGTCCAGAAGTTCCTGAGGGACCAGCGCCGGTTGTTGTTGGGATCGATGAAATCCGGGATGTCCGTCACCCCCAGGGCCGTCCACACCGGCATCCGCACCGCCAGCCAGTCGTCGTATTGGGGTGCCACATTCTTATAGCTGGCCTCATCCTTGGAGCCCGTGAATTTCATCGTCCACTCGCGGGTCGGATTGAAGGTGATCTGGACCTCCGTGCCCTTCGATTTGCTATCTTGGGTGGCGCCCAGACTCAGGCCGCTGTAGTAGAGGTAGGGCAGGTTGATCAGACTGTAGATCGCCCGCTGGTTGGCCTCGCTGGTGACGCTATTCACCGTGTCCAAATTCCAGTTGGGATTCGAGAGGACTTGGGCGAGAGTCAGGCCGCCCGCCTCCGCGTTGCGGATGCGTTGGACGGCGCTGGCCCACGCGTAACCGGTCGTGGTGTCCGAGTAGGCCAGCCGGGTCAGCAGCGTGCCGGCGGCGGAGGTACGCTCGTTCAGATTCTGGGTCTCATACCAATTGACCCGGAACACGAGCTTGTTGTCGAAGAGATTGAACCCGAAACCGTAATCCTTGCCCTTGCCCGTCGGCTTGGCCAGCGGCCGGAAGAAGTAATCGGTCTGATACGAGGCCGGCGGATTGAAGTTGCTGGACTGATTGTAATAGAAGGTCAGCCCCTGGAGGAACTCCGACACGCGCGAGCCTTGGCCGCCCAGGTTCTGCGTCCACTGCCAATCCTTGAACAGCCGGAGGGCCCCGCCTTCCGTCTTGGTGCTGCCGGACAGCTTGTCCCACCGTCCCCAGCGGCTCATGACCAGGTCATGATTGATGAGGCCGGTGTAACCGTTGACGTATAGCACGTCCTGGGTCAGCGCCGGCGTGGTG
Source organism: Opitutia bacterium (assembly GCA_003142615.1). Taxonomy (GTDB): domain Bacteria; phylum Verrucomicrobiota; class Verrucomicrobiia; order Opitutales; family Opitutaceae; genus Fen-1467. Next base: position 41,372 of record PLMW01000052.1, read on the forward strand.
ACAACGCCGGCGATGTTGGTCAGCGCGCCGGACGTGGTGATGCGCGCGCGATAATCGTCGTGCCGCCAGCCAAAGGTGGCGACAATACGGTCGTTCCACAGGTAGCTCTGCGTGGCGAATTGGCTGCCCTTCACCTGACGCTGGGTGCGGAAGCTGCCATTATCCGCGAAGGCGGCTTGTTCGATTACGTTCTCAGTCTGGAACGCATTGGTGCCGTAGTTCCAGACCTGGACTTGGGAGTCGACCGGCCCGTTCCAGCCCTGGTTGCCCCAGAAGCTGCTGGAGTGGGTGACCGTGGCCTGCGGATCGCCGGGGTTGGCCATATAGTAGTGGCGATAGAGCGTGGTGCTGTTCCAATACGGCAGGTTGGGGACAAGGGGATTCCTCACGAAGCGCAGCGCGGCGTCCTGCTCGCCGCCTACGAAACCATTGCGCCAACGCTCCGTGGCGGCGATTGAATCCTGCTCCTGATACGTGCCGACCAGCTTGTGGTGGCCCAGCCACCTGGTCCAGTTGTGATGTTGGGTAAAATCGAGGTCGTAAACGAGCAGCGCACGGTAGTTGTCATCCGTTTGCGGCATATAGAAGGTGTCGATTCCGCCTCCGTTGCCCTCAACGATGAAAGGCAGTCCGAAATAAGGATTCGTCGTACCGTCCAGGTTCTTGGTGTTGGTGTCTACCATCAGGGTGGCGCCTTGGAGTTGGTTGACAGTGTAGTTGTCGATTTCCTCGATGTCCTGCCGCAACCACCCCGCGGTGAAGTTAAGATTGGGCGTGATCTGCTGCTCGAACTCGATGTTGTAATTGGCGGCGCGTATCTTGGCGAAGTTGGTTTGGAGCGTGTTGTATTTCGTCCAATTGTAGACCGACTTGTCGGTCACCCCCGGGAAATTGTAGGTGCCGTAGTTATTGAGAACGAGCGCGCCATTTACCATCATCGTCTGCGAGCCATTGATCGACGGGGTGGGCGCGGGCCAGGTGCTCGAGGACGTGTAAAAGCGGTCGGCAATCGCATAACGCGGATCGTTCGCCGCCCAGCCGAGCGTCGCAGCCGTGGGCGCGGCGGTGGCGGGATTGGTCCACACCGGGGCATATAACCCACCCCCCTGGAAGCGCTGGAAGAAACCAACCGAAACGCCATTGTTGATATTCCGGAGGACCTGGGTGGTATTGTCATTCGTGATGCCCGGAACGTAGAGCGGGGACGTCAAGGTGGTGACCGCGTTGATGCCGAGGATCCTGTTCACCGTGGAAACATAACCCGGCGAAAGCGTGCTATTCACGTAGGGGCCGAGGACCTGACCGTTACCGGTGGGGAGGTACGGGGTAAGAGTTGGATAGCCGCCGATGACGACGCCGGCGGGGACGTTGACGCTGCCGGGGATGGTGATGCTACGCGTGGTCGGATCATACTGCGGGCGACCGGCCTGGAGCCACGGGGTCACCTGGTCGCGCGGCGTGAAGAAGTTCGGCCGGTTGGCGTCGTTCCGGTAGTTTTCCGCAAACACCTTGAACGTTGTATTCTTGAAGGGCTTGAAGGTGAGGGCGGCATACTGGCGCCGGTAGAGGTCGCGGGAAGGTTTCCGCTCGAACTGCCGGTTATCGTAGAGCAGGGCGGCGGCAATCGCCAGCTTGTCGGGTATCAGGGAGCGATTGATCGTAATGGACGTGCGGTAGGAGGCGTTCTGGTCCATGCGCACCGTCACGCTGTTGGTATCGCGGTTGAGCGCGGCCTGAATGTAGTTGACATTGACGACGCCCGACGGGCTGCCGAGGCCGAAGAGCAGGGAGTTCGGGCCGCGGCTGATTTCGACCGACTGGATATTGAATTCATCGAGCGGAATGCGGTTGTTGGTCGTATAGTTGTTGATCGCGGCATCGGGGGCATTCAGGCCGCGGATCCGGTTCGACTGGGCGTTGGTCGTCGTTTGGCCGTTGTTGCCAAAGCTGTAACCGGCGACCGAATCCTTGACCGTATTGCGATCCACGATCGAGGGCGAATACGAGCTGGAACCCTCGGTGCTCGCCTCATACTTGAAGATGTCGTTGATATCGATCGAGGCGGTGTCCTCCATCTGCTGCCTCGTGACGACGGTGATGGAGGCTGCGAGATCGCCGAGGTTCGTGTTGATCCGGCTGCCGGCCAGGGTGTTTTCGGCGAAATAGCCGACATCCTTGGTCGTATTGACCGTGAACGGCGACATTTTCACGATTTCTTCGCCCGATGTTGCGGCGGGCGTGGCGGGCGGCGGGGTTGCTTGCTGGCCCAACAGCGTCGAGACCGCCAATAGTGCGCATGCCTGCACTACCAACAGCGGTCGCAGATAACTGGGAATCGATCGATTCGGTTTCATCATTGATCCTTGATGTAGTTACTGGTTTACGGTGGGGAAATGGAGTTCCCGGTTTGGATGGTATGGTCCGCTTCCGCGTTCATGCAGGAGCGGCAGGTGCTTTCAGAGAGAAGCGAAAATGGTTGTCAAAGCCTGCAGCCAGCGTCGCTGGCTGGGATGTGGGTAATGGCAAGCCCGCCAGTTGGGGAAGACCGGCGCGGCTGGTTTGAAGAGCGGGGAAACGAGTCGCGAATCAAAGCAGAGACCGATGTCGAAACGGATGCCAATGGGGTAGAGGGTTGAGGGTATCTTCTCCCTCGTCTGCGAGAGATAGAGGAGGCTTGCAAGCCCCTGTACTGCGGTCAACCGGATCAGTATCTGACAGTTCGATTTTAAACGCCAGTAAAAATCAAGATGGCCCGCAGGTTAAGGATATTTAATGCTGAAAAGAACGATTTCTTTCCATCCCTGGCGATTGGGAAGGAGCCGGAAAGCGGGTGTTTCCTCTTTCCGCCGGAAACGTCCTGACGATGGATGCACCGGCGCGGCCATCCCATGACCCGGGTGGGCGGACGATCCCGGCGCCTGCCGGGAAGTCCGGGGTGAAATTTCAAGAAACAGACCCGCAGGAGCCGGTCCCGGCCGTTGCCCACAACGCCGGTCATGGGCGTTCGCATCGGCCGGAATGATTCTTGCGGTATCAGATGAACAAATGGGGACGGTCCACTCATGCTTTGGGCTTGTTGGGAGGCAATCCATGCGCTGTGCTTGCCGATGCATAAACCATGGCCAAGCCCGCGCTCAGCATGCAGGACGTCGCCCGGGCCGCCGGCGTTCACCAGACCACGGTGTCGCGCGCACTGCGCAACGACCGCCGGCTGCCGGAAAAGACCCGGCAACGCATCCGCAAGGTGGCCGAGCGGCTGGGGTACCGGCCGCATCCGCTGCTGGCGGCGCTGGGAGTCAATCTGCGCCGCGGCCGGCCGGCCGACTACGAGGTTTCCCTGGCTTATCTCGTCCGAGCCGACTCCAATCTTGATCCGCGGCGCCCTTATTTGCTCGGGGCGCGGGCGGCGGCGGAGACTCAGGGTTACCGGCTGGAGGAGTTTGTCTATGGCGAAACCGGCCTGACCACGGAACGCCTCAACCAGATTCTGCTGACGCGCAACATCCACGGTCTCATCATCGCGCCCCTGGCCCTGTCCGGACCACAGACGGGCTTCACGCTCGACTGGCCGGAGTTTTGCACGGTGACGCTGGAATACACGTTTACCGAGCCCGCGTTCGACCGGGTGGTGCATGACGGCTATGACGCGACGCGCCTGGCGCTCGATCAATGCCGCCGGCGGGGCTTCCGCCGCATCGGCCTGCTGCTGGCCACCGGCGTGCATCAGCGCGCCAACAGCGTCAATGTGGCGGCCTACTGGCTTGAGCAGAAGGCGCGGCGCTGCTTCGCGGAGATCCCGCCGCTGCTGATCCCGGATTGGGACCATCCGGCGTTTGCCGCGTGGTTCCGCGCCCACCGGCCGCGGGTGATCATCACCACGAACTGGCTGTTGCGCTATGTGCTGGATTTCGCGCGCCAGCAGCGCCTGGGGATTCCGGGGGACCTGGGCCTCATCAATCTCAACGCGTTCGAGGACGAGTCCGTTGGCGGCATCGTCCAGAATCCCGGCGCCATCGGTGCGGCCGCCGTGCGGCTGGTCATCGACAAACTCAACCGCAACGACCGCGGCGTTCCCGCGTTGCGGCAGACCATCCTGATACCCGGACACTGGCACGAGGGCCGGACGCTGGCGCCCCTGACGCGCGCCGGCATGCGCCTTGGCCGAAGGCTCGCACCGCCGCTTTAGCCGTGGCGGACCAGACTGGGCAGGCGGCCCGCCCGCCATGCGATTTCCGGCGAGCTGTCCCAACACCGCCGGCGCGCCGGTTTGAAAATCAAAAGTCTTTTCAAGCTTGCCATTGTCCGCTACGGCCTTTGGCGCAGTTCACAAATAAACCCCATCATGCAATCCCTGCTCCCTCTTCCCCTTCTCGCCACCGCTGGCGGAGGCAATGTTCACGACGTGATGCTGAAGCTGGCCGGAGTCGACTACCTCATCCTGGGCATTTATTTCGTCTTCGTCATCGCCATCGGCTGGATCCTGCGCAAGTACCTCAAGACGAGCGCGGACTTTTTCGAGTCGGGCCGCTCGCTGCCGGCCTGGGTCTGCGCGCTCGGTTTCATCGGCGCCAACCTCGGCGCCCAGGAGGTGATCGGCATGGCGGCCTCGGGCGCGAAGTACGGCATCGCCACGTGTCATTTCTACTGGGTGGGCGCGATTCCGGCGATGGTCTTCGTGGGCGTCTTCATGATGCCGTTCTACTACGGTTCGAAGGCGCGCTCGGTGCCCGAATACCTGAAGCTCCGCTTCGACGAGAAGACGCGCGCGTTCAATGCGCTCTCCTTCGCTTTCATGACCGTGTTCTCGTCGGGCATCTCCATGCACGCGCTGGCCCTGCTGCTGAACTCGATCCTCCACTTGGACTACAACCTGTGCATCCTCGTCTCGAGCCTGATCGTGCTGATTTACATCGTCACCGGCGGACTCACCTCGGCGATCTACAACGAGGTGCTGCAGTTCTTTCTGATTGTATTCGGCCTGCTGCCGCTGGTGCTTCTCGGTTTGAAGGACATCGGCGGCTGGAGCGGGCTCATGACGCAGCTGCAGGGCTACTCCGCGGCCCAGGGCATGCCGGGCGCCTGGTCGCATTCGTGGGCCTACATGGGCAGCGAGAAGTCCAACCCGATGGGCATCGAGTGGTTCGGCCTCGCGATGGGCCTCGGCTTCGTGCTCTCGTTCGGTTACTGGTGCACCGACTTCCTCGTGGTGCAGCGCGCCATGGCCGCCAAGGACATGAGCGCCGCGCGGCGGACGCCGATTCTCGCCGCCATCCCGAAGATGATGTTTCCGGCGCTGGTGATCCTGCCCGGCATGCTCGCGGTCGCCCTCTATCAAAAAGGCGCGGGCTTCCAGCTACCCGCCGCGGCCGATGGCTCGCCCAACTACAACATGGTCGTGCCGGCCATGCTCGCGCAGTACTTTCCCAACGGCATGCTCGGCATCGGCCTGACCGCGCTGATGGCCTCGTTCATGTCCGGCATGGCGGGCAACGTCACCGCGTTCAACACGGTGTTCACCTACGACCTGTACCAGAGCTACCTGCACAAGGGCGCGACCGACGCGCATCTCGTCCGGGTGGGCCGGATCACCACGGTCGTGGGGCTGCTCATCAGCGTGGCGTGCGCCTACGCGGCCCGGCAGTTCAACAACATCATGGACATGCTCCAGCTCGTGTTCGGCTTCGTCAACGCGCCGCTGTTCGCGATCTTCCTGCTCGGCATGTTCTGGCGGCGCGCCACGGGCCACGGGGCGTTCTTCGGGCTCCTGCTCGGCACCCTCTCCGCCATGATCTTCAACGGCCTGACGCTGCCGGTGGGCGAGGCGGCCGGCATCAAGGGCGGGTGGATGGGCGCGCACTGGTTCTTCCACAGCTCGATGGCCCAGAACTTCTGGATGGCGATCTTCGCGTTCGGCGCCTGCTTCGCCGGCACCATCATCATCTCGCTGGCGACCAGCCCCAACAAGACCGACGACCAGCTGCGCGGTCTGGTCTATTCGCTCACCGAAAAGATCCGTGACACCGGCACCCGCTGGTATGCACGCCCGGCGACCCTCGGCGGGGTCGTCCTCGCGGGCGCCATTGTGCTCAACATCATCTTCTGGTAACCCTCAACCCTCTCCGCCATGCATCTCGACGTCCGCATTCCGCTGGGCCTGCTGTTTCTCCTCCTCGGCCTCATCCTCGTCGGCTTCGGCTTCACCTCTGATCCAGCCATCTACGTCCAGCATTCGCTCGGCCAGAACGTGAACCTGTTTTGGGGCACCGTCTTCGCGCTGTTCGGCGCGGTGATGCTGCTGCTCACCCGGCGCAAGAAGTCCGGCTGACCGGGGGGCGCTGCTGTGCGCAGAGGGGGACCCCGTCTCCGCGGCGGGCTGGCAACCTGCCGGGTTTGCCTCACCATGGCTTGGCGAAGACCGGGACGGCAGGTTCCACCATAATCAGTCTGATTCCTCTCGGAGAATTGGTATTTTGACCCTTCAATCAACCATGCGCACCCGGCGCCTTTTCCTGCTCGCTTTGTTCCTCCTGCCCGGTGTGCAGTCTGGCGGGGCCCAGGCCACACCCCGCTTCGAACCGGCGGAACTTTTGTTTCAGGACGATTTTGCCGACACGGCACGCTGGCTTGTCGAGCAGCGACCGGGCGGCACGGTGACCGCGCACGACGGCGTCCTGGTCATCGACGATGCCGGCGGCTGCACTGTCTGGTTCCGCCCGGAGCTCACGGCGCCGGTCATCATCACCTACGAAGCAACCGTGCTCAACCGCGGTGGCCCGCACGACCGCGTGTCCGATCTCAACTGCTTCTGGATGGCCACCGATCCCGCGACGCCGGACGGCAGCATGCTGGCGATGGCGGTGAAGCGCACCGGCGCGCTCGCCGAGTACGACTGGCTCCGGCTTTATTACGTCGGCTGCGGCGGCAACTCCAACACGACGACCCGCTTCCGGCGCTACACCGGCACCGGCGAGCGCCCGCTGCTGCCCGAGCATGATCTTCAGGCCGCGATGTTCCTCCTGCGTGGCAACCAGACGTACCGTCTCACCCTTGTGGCCGCGGGCGGCCGCGCGCAGTACCTTCGCGACGGCGAGGTGTTCTTCGACTACGCCGATCCGCAGCCGCTCACCCGCGGCTGGTTCGGATTCCGCACCGTCCACAGCCGCATCGAAATAAAACATTTTCGCGTCTGGCGCGCCCGGCCCGCGGTGCGCGATCACGGTCCTTAAATGAGGTGAAGCGGGAGTGATTCAGTTTTGCAGCGCGCGCCAGCGCGCTTCCTGTCTGCCGGACAGGAACGGGGGCGCAAACCTCTGCGGTCGCTGGTGGCAACACCCCGGGAATACACCCCAGGACACCGTAGTGTGTTCTGTCATCGGGTCCTGTCTTGTCTTTCCGGACCTGCTGACTACTAAATAAAGGAAATCTCAGGTAAAACCAAACCGCCGGTTCCTTCATCCCATGTCACCTTCCTCCTCCAACCCCGGCGCCGGCCTCAAGACCATCCTCATCATCGACGATGATGTGCATCTGGCGGCGACTCTCACCCTAGGTCTTGAAACCAACGGCTACCGCACCTTGTGCGCCGCCGACGCCGCCGGCGGATGGAAACTCGCCCGCGAGCATCTGCCCGATCTCATTCTGTGCGACATCCAGATGCCCGGCAAGGACGGCCGCCGTCTGTTGCAGGAGATGCGGGCGAATCCCGAGCTGGCCAACTCCCAGTTCGTCCTCATGACCGGCAAGCTGGCCTATGGCAGCCCTCGGGCCGCCATGGACCTCGGCGCGGACGATCTCCTGTTGAAACCGTTCGGGTTCCCGGAACTCCTCCGTTGTATTGCCTCCCGGCTGCAACGCGCGGAGCTCAGCCGCCGCATCGACGACCGCGTGATTGAACAGTTGCGGGAAAGCCTGCATTCGACCCTCCCGCATGAGTTTTTCACGCCGCTGGCCGGGATCCTGGGTCTCACGGAGCTTTTGGAGAATCAGCTCGAGATCCTCAGCAAGGAGGAGATCCGGCAGGATCTGCACGATATCCGCCGGGCCGGCCGCCGCCTCCACCGCACCCTGCGCAACTACCTGCTCATTCTCGAGCTCGATGCTCTGGAATCGGCGCGTCCGCGTTCGTTGCTCAAGTCGGAGATTGTCGCGCAGGCGCTGTCCGCCGGCATCAACGCCGCCGCCGAGCGCCACCAGCGCGCCGCGGACGTTGCCTCCCAACTCGCCGGGGCCAGTCTCAAGGCGGATCCCATGGATCTCACCATCCTGGCCGAGGAGTTGGTGGACAACGCGCTGAGTTTCTCCCGCAAAGACACCCCGGTGCGCGTACGGGCATGGACGGAGGCCGGGCAGCTGCATTTCTCCGTGGTCGACACCGGCCGCGGCATGACGCCGGAGCAATTAACGCAAGTCGGCGCGTTCCGGCAACTTGACCGCAAAACCTTCGAGCAGCAGGGTCTCGGACTCGGTCTGGCGCTCGTGCGCAAACTCGTGCGGCACCTCGGGGGCGAATTCCGTCTCGAGAGCGAGGACGGCAAAGGCACCACCAGCCACCTCAGTCTGCCGATCCACGCCGCGTGACGTGGCGCCCCGGCGGGCGCGTTTCGAGTTCCCGAGGTTTTGCTGGCTCTGGCAGCCGGGATTCTTTTAGATGTTCCGCCATGCGAAAGCGCTGGCTGATTCTTTTGCTGGGACTGGGAGTAGGAATCATGTGTCGCGGGCAGGAAACTCCGCCGACTTCGCGAGCGCAGGGGACCTCTCCGAATTTAGGAACACAGAGAGCCCCTCCCGAACTGATCAAGATCAAGACCGCGGCGGAGGCCGGCGATCCCGCCGCCCAGTACGAATACGGGAACGTCATTCCTCCTTCTCGATTGGCCGAGCAACTGGACTGGTATTATCGCTCCGCACGTGCCGGCTATGCCCCGGCCCAGCATGCCCTGGGTGGTTACTTCGCATCAATCTCAGATCCAAAGAAACGCGCGGAAAGTATCCGTGAGTCCATCCGCTGGTCCAGTCGGGCGGCCTATCAGGGCGTCCAGGACTCACAGCTCCGGATTGCCGCGTTTTACGAGAGGGGAGAGGGCCTCCCCAAGGACCGGATCTCCGCCTACATCTGGAGGCGGTATGCAACGCGCAAGAATGTGCCGAGCCAGGAGGTTGATGGTCACATCAAACAACTGATCACTGAGATGTCATCGGCCGAGATTGCGGAAGCCGAGAGCCGGCTGAAAACCTTCGAGCTGAAACCGACTTTAAAGGTGAATCCCGTCGAGGCCGATATGCTTTTCGCGCAGCTCCAATTAGGCGCGATTTATGTCGTGAACGGCGTCCGGCAAGTGGTTGTGAACAACGTTCGCTTCAAACCGGGCGAAACCAAGGAGCTGAAGCTGACCGAAGTGCCCGTCCGCGTCGTGTGCATGAAGGTTGACGAGAAGGGCGTGCAATTAGGCATCGTCGACACCCCCTACACCCGCTGGTTGAAGCGCGAGTAGGTCAATCTCTCCGCGTCCCCTGTCCTCCGGGACCCTGGCGAAGTAGGACAGGCGATGCCACAGCCGAACGCCGGCCCAAGTTGCAGTTTGACGTGGCGGTCAACGCAGAGGTCTGCACAAAATCAGCCTCCACTCCATCTCCCCACCTCTTCATCCCATGCGCTGGCTCCTGCTGCTTCCCGTCCTGTCCCTTTGCACGGCCTGCACTCCCGTCATCGTCGAACGAGGCGGCCCGCCGCCCGCTTATCCGGCTGGACCGCCGGTCGTCTATCAACCGACCCCGGCGCCCGACTATCCGCCGCGCGACGAGGCTCGCCGGCCCAGGCACGACCGGGACGAATATCAGGAACGCCGGGTCGATGTCATCATCGAACGCGCCTATCGCGATCTGCTGGAACGCGTGCCCGACCCGGAGGGGCGCGAACACTATCGGCAACTGATCCATCAGGGCTGCACCGAGGAGCAGATGCGTGACCGCATCCGCGAAAGCGTGGAATACCGGGTGACCCTGCCGGACGCGAAGACGACGCGCGCCTACCGGAAGGTCCTCGGACGCGAACCGGATCCAAGCGGTCTCGAGAGTTACCGCAGGAAAATCGTGGACAAGGGCTGGACGGAGAAGGACGTGGAGAACGACCTGCGGCGCAGCGCCGAATACCGCAACCGCCGGAAGTGAGTCCGGTTTGATCCGGCGGATGTGCGGCTCCGCGTTCTCCGCGCCTCCGCGGTGAACGCTCCGTCTTTCAGCGGCCAGTCTGCACCGCGGCGTGCCTACCGCGGCGGCCGGTAACCCGACCTGCCGGCCTGCCGCATCGCCTTGAGGCCTTCCTCAAACGTCAGCAGTGGGGTGGTCTTGCCCGACCGGACCGCGCCGCCAGCGGCCACGGCGACCGCGAAGGCGGCGGCGCTGACCTGGTTGGGCAGCCTGCAGATGATGACGTAATCGTATTCCCCGAAGGTGAGCCAGCCGCCTTCGACGCTGCCGCCCAGTTTTTTAACCGCGCCCTGGATCGCCTTGAGGCGATGCTGAGGCTTCTTGAGCATGCCCGCCCAGGCGGCGGGGGTGTAGGATCCTTGAAACAGGTAGTATGGCATAAACAGAGTTCCTTTCGCGGGACAGGGGTTGAGGACGTTAACGAACAAAAAAATGTAACCCCGGTGGACGGAATTAGCGAACCGCAATTGTGCGGGCGGTAAAGGGCGGGCGCGAGTCAGACGCGGTTCGACAGGGCTCTCACCGCAGGCTGGGCAGGGACGTCGGATGGCGGACTCTCCGCGGGCTCCACACCCCCGCGATGCGAGTTCGCTAGGTTTTGCTGGCCCCGGCGGCCCGGACTCCGCTAGATTCTCCGCCATGCAAAGGCGCTGGCTGATTCTTTTGCTGGGACTGGGGATCGGGGTCATGGGCCGCGGTCAGGAAAGTCCTCCGGATCTGGCCCGGATCAAAGTCGCGGCGGAAGCGGGCGACGCCAAGGCCCAGTACGAATACGGGAAGGCCGTTCCTGCCAGCCGGATGGCCGAGCGACTGGACTGGTTTTATCGTTCGGCCCGCGCCGGTTTTGCCCCGGCCCAGGAGGCGTTGGGCAGTTATTTTGCGACGGAGCCCAATGCGGATCCGCAGAAGCGTGCCGCCAGCCTTCACGAATCGGCGCGTTGGTCCAGCCGGGCGGCCTATCAGGGGATTTATACCGCCCAGTTGCGGATCGCCCAATTCTACCGCAAGGGCGAGGTGCTGCCGAAGGACCGGGTGGCCGCCTACCTTTGGATGCGGATGGGCATCAACAACAGCCCGCTGGCGATAATCTACAAAAGCAACTTCGACCAATTGACCACCGAGATGTCCCCGGCCGAGATCGTCGAAGCCGAGAAGCGGCTGAAAGCCTTCGAGCTGAAAACCGGTTCAAAGATGAATCCCATCGAGGCCGAGTTGCTTTTTGCGCAACTCCAGCTCGGCACGCCCACGGTCACAAATGGAGTCCGGCAGGCGGTTGTGAATAATATTGGTTTCACCCAGGGTGAAACCAAGGAGCTGAAACTGGGCGAGGAGTCCGTCCGCATCGTGTGCTTCAGCATCGACGAGAAAAGCGTCCTGGTCGGCATCGCCGGCACGCCCTACATCCACTGGTTGAAACGCTAGACGACCCCGGGATCCGGGGGGCATCCGTTTTTTGCGCTCGCCGCGCCCCGTTGCGATAAAAAGCAGAGCCCGACTTCGCACGAAGCTTCGGCGGGGCAAGCAAGGAAAACGGAGAGCCGAAGCGAAGAATTATTTCTGCTCGGAGAGCAGCTTCTGCTTGGCCTTTTGAAACTCCTCGTCGGTCAGGGCCCCCTGATCTTTGAGCGTCTTCAGCTTCTGCAGCTGCGCCACCAGATCGGTCGCTCTCGCGGGAGGCGCACCGGCGGCGAAAGGGAAGCCGACATTGTATTGCGGGGTTCCTCCGCCCACGGGCCTGAAGTAAATGTCGGACAACTGCGTAAACCGGCCGAACGACTCCACCTTGCCATCCACCAGCCGGACGGAATAGGGCGCGTCCCGGCCATAGCCGGCGTCGGAGACGAGATAGTAGGTCATGTACTCGATGTTCGCTTGGGCGCTGGTGCTATCCGGCGTGCCCAGCATGGCGATGACCTGGTCCTTGGTCATCCCGATCTTGATGTTGTTGAGTTTGTCGGCGGTCATTGTGCAGCCGGCGAACAGCGTGGCGAGAAGCAGGGCAAGGGCGGTGGTTTTCATGGCGGGGGCGGGTTGGAATTTGTTGGCCAGCCGGCAGGCTGGCTCGGGAGGTCATGGGCTTCCGATTAAAGACGCCTTCACAAGGCGATAATAACATAAAATATTTAATCGCAAGACCCCAAAGGCCAGAGGACGGAAGCCATCCGACGGGATAACGTTCGGCGGGGCTTCTGCCGTCGCGAAGGTTGCGACGCGACAAGATCGCGCGACAAGGAAGATGGAGAACAGTGAACCGAGAACGCAGGTTACGCGGCGGTCGGTTCGCGCTTCCAGCGCGCCCCTTGCGTCAGCCAGTTGCGCAGGAATACAGCCAGAATGCAGCCGACCATCGCGTAGAGGCCGAGAATGAGCCACATCGCGGCCGGGCTGTGCCAGTACGGAACCTGGTTATGAATGAGCGCCTGCTGCAGGGGAACGGCGGTTCCGTTGACCGAGACCGTCTCCGGCGACCAATGGGTGAGCATGTGGCCGGAAAACGCGCTCACCAGGGTCTTCGCGAGGAACCAGGGAATCAGGGAAAGTCCAAGGTAGGTGCCCTCCTGCCCTTTGGGTGCGATGGCGGCGGTGTACTCGTTGAGTTTCGGTGACCACAGCACCTCGCCAACCGTCACGATCACCATGCAGAGGATGGCCATCGCGTAATGGGCGTTGACGATCCCGGAGCCATTGAACGCCCACCAAAAGTCCGCGTTGGCGATCGTCGTGCTGTGGAAAAGCCTCCCAACAGGACCGAGAAGTCCGGCGAGGCCCCGGTGAATGACGTCCGTGGGACCGACATAGATCTGCCACGCCATAGCCATCGGGAAGAGGGCGAACGCCGAAACCATGGCGCCGTACACCAACAGGTCGAAGACTTTGAATTTGTTCGCAAACGGGATGAACAGGATGATGCCAATGACGATGCCGACCGGGTTGATCACGTTCAGCTGTCCGATGGCGGCGTCGGGTCCGATCGTGCGTTCCCAGTACTTCGGCATCAGCAGATACAGATACGTGTAGACGGCGCGGACACCGAGGATGAGGGCAATCAACACCACCAGGCGGAAAAATGCGCGCTCGGTGACGACACTGACGAAGATCCTCCACGGCGTCCGCTTTTCCTTCTTCTCCGCTATCGGCTCCGGTTCCTCGGTGGCGCCGCGCACCTGTTCCTCGCGGTGCACCATCACCTCGCCGATGAGGAGGCAAAGCACGGCGGTGATCACGCCCATGGTAAAAATGTGAACATTGCCGACCTTCAGCCAGATGCGGACGATATCCACCGACGCTCCGCCAGCGGCCGCGCCAATGTTCATGAAGAGGTACCAGAGGTTGAAACCCGCGCTGCGCGATCGCTTGGTCGTGTAGCGTTGAGTCGCCGCCTGGAAAATCGTCTGGATCGCGGCCATGAACGGTGCGGAAAGCACGAGCAGGCCGGCGGCAATCCAACCGCGATACGGCAGGGACGGCGTGATTCCGACAAACACGATCAGGGCGCGCAGCACGAGCGACCCGCCCAGGGAGACTCGCAGCGATCGTTTGATGCCCATCCAGTCGGTCATCACGCCAGAGAACGTTAGCAACAGGGTGACGGCCGAGGTGAAGACCGCCACGGTGTATCCCGCCCGGACATCGCTCATTCCCAGATCGTGCGACAGGAAGAGCGTCACGATCGTCAACATCGCGAAGTAAAACGTGCAATCCAGAAGGTTGATGATCTGGATGCCCCAGTACTCCAGACCGGTCTCCTTCAGCACGCCGAAGTCCTTGAAATAACCGACGATCATTTCGCCGGCGGTTTTTCTGGCGGGCGGTGCTTCGCTCATGTTTTCGGAGGTCGGGATTGGCGGAGGCGGACCGGTCGCTGCACCGGTGTGGCGCACACGTTCGCGGGATGCCGAAGCAAGTCAACCTCGCGTTGTTCTCGCCTTTGGAAAGCGGAGCAATGAAATAAGACGCAACTCATGACCTGGATGAGAATGGCCATATTCCTCGCGGTCGCCCTCGGCGTGTGGGCGGCCATGCACGGCTACGTCTTCTGGCGGCTGGCGTCGGTGCCCTGGGTGTCGGCGTATTTTTCGCAACGCGCGCTGGTCTGGACGGCGGCGGCACTGTGGGCCGGCTACCCGCTGGCCCGTTTCTTGAATTCGCGGCGACTCGAGGCGGTGGGGCGACCGCTGGAATTTGTCGCGGCTAACTGGATCGGCGTCCTGTTTGTTTTGTTTTCGATCCTGTGCATCGCGGACGTGGTCACGCTGGGCGGCCGGCTGCTGCCCGGGCTGGCTCCGATCATCCGCGGCTGGGCCGTGGGCGTCGCGCTGGTGCTGTCCGCGGCCGGCCTGGTGCAGGGCCTGCGGCCGCCCGTGGTGCGCGAGTATGAGGTGCGCCTCGCGGGACTGCCCCGGGAGCGCGACGGGCTCGTGCTGGTGGGAATTTCTGATTTGCATCTTGGCACGCTGATCGGCGGGCCCTGGATGACGCGCCTCGTCGGCCGCGTGAACGATCTGCGGCCCGACGTCGTGCTCGTCGTCGGCGATCTGGTGGACGGCGAGGTGGGCCCGTTGGAACCGCTGCTCCCGGTGCTCAAGACCCTGCGGGCGCCCCTCGGCGTGTGGGCCGTCACGGGGAATCACGAGTTTTATGCCGGCCTCGATCGCAGCGTTGCGCTGCTGGAGGCGGCAGGCTACACGGTGCTGCGCGACCGCTGGGCGGAGATTGTTCCCGGTCTCGTGGTGGCGGGCGTGGACGACCTCAGCGCCCGCCGGCAGTTCAGCCGCCCTGACCAGTCGGTCGAGAAAGCGCTGGCCCGCGCCGTTGCGGCGGGGCTGGCGAACCGTCCGCCGGGAGCCGCCATTCTGCTGTCGCATTCACCCTGGCAGGCCGACGTGGCGGCGGCGGCGGGCGCCGGCCTCATGCTTTCGGGCCACACGCACGATGGGCAGATCTGGCCGTTCGGCTACGTCGTCCGGCTGAACTACCCGCTGCTCGGGGGGCGCTACGAGGTGGGCGGCATGCCGGTCATTGTTTGTCGCGGTACCGGCACATGGGGACCGCGCATGCGCCTCTGGCGGCCGGGCGAGATCGTGCGCATCAGGTTGCGGAGTGGCTGAAAGGCGCAGCGTGGGCCCGGGCGCGGCTGGCGCCGGCCGTTGATTCCTTGAAGGAACCCGGTCAGTGGAGCTTCTGGGCGGCCTTTTCCAGTTCCTCGCGGAACTGGGGATGCGCCACATTGATCAGTGCCTGCGCCCGCTGGCGGAGGGATTTGCCGTAGAGATCGGCGATGCCGTGCTCGGTGACAACGTAATGGACATGGTTGCGCGTCGTCACCACGCCGGCTCCCGGCTTGAGCATCGCGACGATCCGGCTCACCGGCTGGCCCTTGACGGTGGCGGTGCTGGGCAGGGCGATGATCGGTTTGCCGCCTTTGGAGCGGCTCGCGCCGTAAACGAAGTCAACCTGCCCGCCCACGCCGCTGTAGATCCGCGTGCCAATCGAGTCCGCGCACACCTGGCCGGTCAGGTCCACCTCGATGGCCGAATTGATCGCGACCATGCGGTCGTTCTGCGCGATGCGGAACGGATCGTTGATGTATTCCGTCGGGTGCAGTTCGACCATCGGGTTGTTGTGCACAAAGTCGTAGAGGCGCCGGCTCCCCATCAGAAACCCGGCGATGATCTTGCCCGGGTGCAGCGTTTTGCGGGCGCCGTTGATGACGCCGCGTTCCACCAGGTCGATCACACCGTCCGAGAACATCTCGCTGTGAATGCCGAGGTCCCGCCGGTCGCCGAGGAGGGTCAGCACGGCGTCCGGGATGCCGCCGATGCCCATCTGGAGCGTGGAGCCGTCCTCGATCAGACTGGCGCAGAATTGGGCGGTCCGGTGCTCCTGTTCGGTGCCGTCGCCCTGGTGGAGTTCGAGCGGGGGATAGGAGACCGGGACGATGTGGGTCAGCTTGGAGACATGGATGAAACTGTCGCCGAGGGTGCGCGGCATGCGGTCGTTGACCTCGGCGATGATCATCCGGGCCGACTCGGCGGCGGTCTTGGTCAGGCCGACCTCGATGCCAAAGCTGCAGAAGCCATGCTCGTCCGGCGGGCTGAGGTGGACCAGGGCCGCGTCCAGGGGCAGGATGCCATCGCGGAACAGTCCCGGCACCTCGGACAGAAAACACGGCGTGAAGTCCGCGCGGCCCTCGTTGACGGCCTGGCGCACGTTGGCTCCGGTGAACAGCGTGTTAACCCGGAGGTACCGTTCCAGACCCGGTGCGACATAATCGGCGCTGCCGATGGTGAACAACTGGGCGATCTCGACGGGAGTGGTGAACTCCGGTGCCCGTTGCACGAGGGCGGCCAGCAGGATCTGGGGCACGGAGCAGTTGCCAGTCATGAACACACGCATGCCGGACTTGATCGCCGTCACCGCCTGGTCCGCCGTGGTGATCCGGCTTTGGTAGATCTGCAGTGCCGAGGTCATGATGGTTTTAATCGAGGGTTGCCCGCCGGTGCTCCGGCAGGATTTCCACCTTCGGGAAGGCTGCGGATGGACGGGGCAGCGCGGCCGGAAAGGTCCGGGGTCCGCCCGCCGCTACATGAGCAGTTGGATCTGATCATGGCCGTGGACCATGCCCAGTTGCTCATGCACATCGACCAGGACCAGCTTGTGCTCATGGCAGCCGCTCTTCAGGCAGCCTTCAAGGATGCCGCCGTTGGGCAGATACAGGGCGAACATGGGCGAGAAGCAGAAATCGCATTTATCGTGCTCGACCCTCAGGGAACCCCCGCAGGCCGGGCAGAACATCTCGACCACCACGCCTTCGGGAATGTCCACATCGAAGAGGTTGTGGAAACTGCCGTAGATGGGATCGAGGTGGATGTTCCCGCGGATGGCGCCGTACTGGATGACCACCTTGATGGAGGGGTAGCCGTTGATGGGCACGGCGGAATCCATCAGGCTGTGCCCGCGGGGGCATTGCGCATGCTCCACATGCAGGACCTTTGACGGGACCTCGATGACGATTTTTTCCTTTTCCATGGTTACACCTGCACCTTCGTGACGAACGCCATGCCCGCCTCCAGTGCGTTCAAATTGATGCCGAGCAAATGCCGCTTGCTCGGGCCCAGCACATCCTCGATCGCGGCGATGGCCGACTCCTTCCGGACCGCCTGCGTCAGCGCGAGGCAGGCGCCCAGCATGACGACGTTTGCCACCCGCAGGCTGCCCTGCTGGCGCGCGAGATCGCTCACCGGGATGGCGAGGATCTGCACGTCATGGCGGGCGGGGGCGCGGGGAATGAGGGAGCTGTTCAGCAGCAGCCAGCCGCCGGGCTGGGCGAAAGATTCGAAGCGGTCGAGCGAGGGAAGATTCATGGCGATCACGCACGTCGCCTCGGTGACGATGGGGGCCCCGATCAGGACATCGGAAATGATCACGTTGCAGTTGGCGGTGCCGCCGCGCATCTCCGGGCCGTAGGCGGGCAGCCACGTCACGTTCCGGCCTTCCATCATGCCGGCGTGCGCCAGCAGCTTGCCGATCATCAGAATCCCCTGGCCGCCGAAGCCGGCGACGATGATGCGCTCCTCCGTCATGGTCAGGTCCCTCCTTCGATGTCCTTGTACACCCCGAGGGGGTAGGCCGGAAGCATGTTCTGCTCCACCCAGCGCAGGGAATCGACCGGCGACAGGCCCCAGTTGGTCGGACAGGTTGAAAGCACCTCCACCAGGCTGAATCCCTTGTTCTCGATCTGCATCTGAAACGCCTTTTTCAGCGCGCGTTTCGCGCCGTTCAGGCGCGGAATGTTGTGGACCGAGACGCGGGCGATGTAGGCGGTCGCCTCGATGGTCGCCAGCATTTCGCAGACGCGCAGCGGCGCGCCCTGGCCGAGGCGGGACCGGCCCAGCGGCGACGTGGTGGTGGGCTGGCCGACCAGTGTCGTGGGCGCCATCTGTCCGCCCGTCATGCCGTAAATCGCGTTGTTCACGAAAACCACGGTGATGTTCTCGCCGCGCATGGCGGCGTGGACGATCTCGGCCGTCCCGATGGAGGCGAGATCGCCGTCGCCCTGATAGGTGAACACGATGTTGTCCGGGTGCACCCGCTTGATGCCGGTCGCGACCGCCGGGGCCCGCCCGTGGGCGGCCTCCTGCGCATCGCAGTTGAAATACTCGTACGCAAACACGGCACAGCCCACCGGGGCGACCGCCACCGTCCGGCCCAGCACGTCGAGTTCCACCAGCGTCTCCGCGACGAGCTTGTGGATGATTCCGTGCGTGCATCCCGGGCAGTAATGCATGGGGACATCGGTCAATCCCCGCGACTTTTCGTAGACGATCTTCATGCGCCGCGCCCTCCCAGCAGTTCCTGCACCTGCTTCACGATCTCCTCCGACGTCGGCACGATTCCACCGGTGCGGCCGTAGAAGGAGATGGGCCGCCGGCCCGCCACGGCGATCTTCACGTCATCCAGCATCTG
Source organism: Opitutia bacterium (assembly GCA_003142615.1). Classification (GTDB taxonomy): domain Bacteria; phylum Verrucomicrobiota; class Verrucomicrobiia; order Opitutales; family Opitutaceae; genus Fen-1467. Next base: position 60,044 of record PLMW01000052.1, read on the forward strand.
CCCCATGCTCATTTCCACGACCAGAAAGGCCTTGGTCCGTTCGACGACCAGGTCGAACGCCGCAAGCGGGAACGGATAGAGCGTGATCGGGCGGAGCAGACCGACGCGCAGACCGAGGCGGCGGCATTTTTCGATGGCGGAGCGTGCGATCCGCGAGGTGGTGCCGTACGCCACGATGACCACGTCGGCCTGATCGCAGTTGTACAGCTCGTAGCGGACCTCCGTCCGCTCCATCTCGGCATATTTCCGGAAAATCGCGCGGACATGGTTCTCCAACTGGTCCGGATACAGGTACAATGAATTGATGACGCGCTGCCGTCCGCCGCTGTGGACGGTGCCTGTCGTGGCCCAGTCCTTGGGCGGCAGCCCGGCCGCGGGGCGGTACGGGGAAAACTCCACCGGCTCCATCAGCTGCCCGATCATTCCGTCCGCCAGCACCATGACCGGGTTGCGGTATTTGTCGGCCAGATCGAACGCCAGTTGCGTCAGGTCGACCGCCTCCTGGAGGTTGGCGGGAGCGAGGACGAGCACGCGGTAGTCGCCGTGGCCGCCGCCCTTGGTTGCCTGGAAATAATCCGCCTGCGCCGGCTGCACGCCGCCCAGCCCGGGGCCGGCCCGCATGATGTTCACCAGCACGCAGGGCAGTTCCGCCCCGGCGATGTACGAGATGCCCTCCTGCATCAGGCTGATGCCGGGGCTCGAGGAGGAGGTCAGGACGCGCGCGCCGGCGCCGGCAGCGCCGTAGACCATGTTGATCGCGGCCACCTCGGACTCCGCCTGCACATACGCGCCCCCGACCTTGGGCAGTTCCCGCGACATGTATTCCGGAATCTCGTTCTGCGGGGTGATCGGATAACCGAAGAAATAGCGGCAGCCGGCGTTGATGGCCGCGGCGGCGATCGCTTCGTTTCCTTTCATCAATTTCCTCGCCATGGGGATTCCCTCACCGGCGTACGGTGATGACCGAGTCCGGACAAATCTTGGCGCAGCTGCCGCACCCGCTGCACTCCGCGAGGTTGTACACGATGGCGGGATTGTAGCCGCGGATGTTCACCCGGCTCGTGTCGAGCTTCAGGATTTTCGTGGGGCAGACGGTGATGCACAATTCACATCCCTTGCAGAGGTTCTCCGCAAAAATCACTTCCGGCAGAGCGGACCTCTGCCGGTCAGGGCTGGCCGGCGGAGAGGGTGGGGAGGCTTGCACAACAGGTGGCGTGAGAGTCGGCCCGGGCGGGGAGGGAGGGACCATTCCTGGTTCTTCGGGTGGGGTGGACGCAGATGCTGCGACCACGATGCAGGGGCCGGTGATGGGGTTGAATGGGGTGGGGTGAAAACTGAAAAAACAGGCGCAACCGACGATGTCGGATGATAAATCATCACAATCCGCGCGCGAGTAAAAACCAGACTGATCCGGCCTTCGGACGGTGGTAGTAGCCCCGTTTGTCGGGGCGATGAGCCTGGTGTCTTTGTGGTGAAAACCGGTTGATCCCGGTCGGTTTGCGCCGATACCGCGGCGAAGCGGCAAATGGCTTGTGCGGGGCGGGCGCATGGGTACATCTCCTCAATGCCCACCCGCCAGGGATCATTCCATCTGTGCCGCCTCGCGGGAGTCGACCTGTACCTGCACTGGTCCTGGTTCGTCGTCGCCATGCTCGAAATCTCTAGCCGGCGGGGGAGCTACGGCTCCCTCGCTTTCAACGTGCTGGAATATCTGGCGCTGTTTGTGATCGTGCTGCTGCACGAGATGGGCCACGCGCTGGCCTGCCGGTCGGTGGGCGGGCGGGCGAACGAGGTGGTGCTGTGGCCGCTGGGCGGCGTGGCCTATGTGGCGCCGCCGATGCGGCCCGGCGCCACCCTCTGGAGCATTGCCGCCGGACCGCTGGTAAACGTGCTGCTGGTGTTCGTGCTGCTCGGGCTCGGGGCGGTGAGTGCAACCATGGGGTGGACGGAATCCGCTCCCGACGTGCCCGCGTTTCTGCGCGCCCTTTGGTATATCAACCTCGGCCTGCTGATCTTCAACCTCCTGCCGATCTATCCGCTTGACGGAGGCCAGATCGTGCGCGCGCTGCTCTGGTTCGTGATCGGCCGCGCCCGCAGCCTGATGGCGGCGAGCATCATCGGCTTCGCCGGCGTGGCCGGCATGTTCCTGGTCGCGTGGTGGGCGCAGTCGATCTGGTATGGCATCCTCGCGCTGTTCATCCTCGCAAATTGCTGGCGGGGATTGCAGCACGCGCGGACCCTGGCGCGCGCCGCCCGGCTGCCCCGCCGCGACGGGTTCATGTGTCCGAGCTGCCGGACCGCGCCACCCATCGGGACCTGGTGGACATGCAGCCAGTGCGGGAAACCCTTCGACACCTTTGAGACGCAGGCCGTCTGCCCGCATTGCGGCGCACAACTCGAAGTCACCCGCTGCCTCGACTGCGGCGAGATTCATCCGCTGAGCGAGTGGCGCATCCCCCCGCCGCCGGTCGCCTAAGTGGTGACGTTCGGCGAAAAAGAAATTGCGCGCGGCGGACGATGGCGGAAAATTCCATGATCCAGCCATGAAACCAATGTGGTGGTTTGCGGGGGTGGTCGTTGTCGCCGGCTTGTCGGCGGCCGAAACCATCCCTATCGAAGATTTTGCCAAGCCGGCGCTGGTCTCCCAGGCGAAGCTTTCGCCCGACGGACAATACGTGGCGTTTCTGCGCGAATATGAGGGCAGGACGAGGCTTTTTCTCACGGACCTTAAGCAGAGAACGCTTTCGCGCGTCGAGCCGGCCGATGCGAAACGCACGTTTGTTTCCAAAGATATCAGGGTGTTCGACTGGGTGAGTGAGCGGCGCCTGGTGTTCCCCACCATCATCTGGGATCACTTTATCGCCGGTGTTTCGGCGGTGGATCGCGACGGCCGGCAATGGAAAACGATCAGCGGAGCCGAAGCCAACACCCCCAACGAGGACCGGCTCTTCGCTAGGTCGATCATCCACCTTTTTGACGATCTGAACCAGAGTGTCCTCATGCTCGATCAACACGAGGCCACTGGCGGGCAGATACTCTATCCGGACGTCGTCAAGGTCAGCACCCTCACGGGGCACTACGCCACCGTGGCGAAGAACCCGGGCAATGTTGTCGACTGGGGCGCGGACCAGGCGGGGTGTGTCCGCGTGGGGATCACCATGGAAGGCCTGAAGTATGGGACGATCTACCGCGAACGCGAGGACGCGCCGTGGCGCAGCTTCCCCCCGTTGGATGCGGAGCGGGGTTGGATCCGGCCGCTGGGTTTCGAGGGGTCGAACCAAACGCTGTATATCGCCGCCCTTTCCCCCCGGAGGCGGTGGGCAGTTTACCCTTATGACCCCATCAACGGCACCCTCGGTGACCTCGTCATCGACGATCCGGAATACGATGTTATCCCTCAGTCGTCGGCGCCGGAAATGGACGGCATTCCTCTCGCGGGCTTGGTGTTGCCCAAAGGAACCCCGGGGGTGGCCGGAGTGTATTACGTCGCGGAGAAACCGCGGGTACGCTGGTTCGATCCGGAGTGGGCCGCCCGGCAGCGGGCCATTGATTGGGCATTGCCGGACACCTTCAACCTGATCACCAGCCGCTCGCGCGAGGGCAACCGCCTGCTCGTGCTCGCGTACTCGGACCGGGATCCCGGGACCTACTTTCTGTTCGATCGGGTGGACAAAAGCCTGACGCTGGTCGGGACCCGGATGGGGTGGATCATGCCGGACCGGATGGCGCCAATGGATCCCATCCAGTACCCGGCGCGGGACGGCCTGCTTATCCACGGGTACGTCACCTACCCGCCGGGGGCGTCGCGGCAGAATCTCCCGCTGGTCGTCATGCCGCATGGCGGTCCGTGGATCCGGAGTGTCTGGGGATTTGATCCGCTGGTACAGATGCTGGCCAGCCGCGGCTATGCCGTGCTGCGGATGAACTACCGCGGCTCGACCGGTTATGGTGAGGAATTCTACAACCAGGGACACCGCGAGGTGGGGCGGGCCATCCAGGACGACATCGAGGACGGCACGCGCTGGGCCATCGCCCAGGGGCTGGCCGATCCCAAGCGCATTGCCATCGTCGGAGCCGATTACGGCGGTTTTGCCGCGCTCTTCGCGCTGGGGCACAATCCGGACCTTTACCGCTGCGGCATTTCCCTCGCCGGCGTCACCGACTGGCTGAAGATCTTTGAAACCCGCGCCGACCCGGAATACCAGATCACGCGCCAGTATTGGATCGATCAGATCGGTGATCCCAAGGCGGACGAATCCTTCCTGCGCTCGATCTCGCCGGTGAATTTCGCGGACAAGATCACGGCGCCGGTCCTTATCATTCAGGGCAAGGAGGACCACATCGTCCCGCCCAATCAGGCGCGCACCATGCTGGCCGCCCTGGAAAAGGCCGGCCGCAACCCCCAATCGCTCTTCCTCGCCGATGAGGGACATGCGATCCGCAGCAGCGCGGCGCGCCTTGAGGAATTCAAACGCATCGAGGCGTTTCTCGCGAAGAATCTTGCCCCCTGATGATGGCCGCTGTGCCGATCAGGAGTTTCTGAAGTCGAAACGGATTGTGCATCCGCTGAGCGAGTGGCGCATCCCCCCGCCGCCGGTCAGGTGAGCACCGGGCAGGCGGCCGGCCGCGGCCATCACCTGTTTCCGAGCAGCTTGGCGAGTTCCGCTGCAAGCGCGTTGCCGCGCAGGTCTTTCGCGACAATCCGGCCTTTGCCGTCCACCAGGAAGGTGGTCGGGATGCTTCTGATGCCGTATTTTGCGGCCAGCTTGTTTTCCCAGCCCCTGCCGTCGAAGTACTGCTGCCAGGACAGGTCGTGGTCCTTGATGAAAGTGGTCAGCGCGTTCAGGTCTTTGTCCAGACTGATGCCGATGATCTCAAATCCCCGGGCGTGGTACGTCCGGTAGGTCTCGAGGACGTTCGGGAGTTCGGCGACGCACGGACCGCACCAGGTGGCCCAAAAATCGACCAGCACCACCTTGCCCCTGTAGGCGTCGAGGGAGAGCGGCTTGCCGGCGACGTCGGCTTCCGTGAAACCAGGAAACGCCGCGCCGACCACCAGCGAGGCCTGGATTTTCTTGGCGTCCTCCATCCGGGCAATCATCTTGAGGATGGAGTCGGCCTGCTTGCCAGGGGCGGTTTCGGGAAAGTCGGCCTTGAGCTGGTTGATCAGGGCGACGCATTTTGCCGTATTGCCAAAAAGCTCGAAATACAGCTGGGCCTTCGTCAGCAGGATCTGCGCGACGTCGTTCGTCTGCTCGCCATGGTGCCTGGCCAGGAGCGCGTCGAGCTCCTTGAGTTCGCCGGCAAATTCCTGTTCTGACTTCTGGCCGGCCTGGGCCTTGGCCTGGATCCTGCCGAGGACGGCGGTGAGTTCAGCCTCCGCGTCGGCCGGCGCGGCAGCGGCATGGTCGGCGGTGCGGAGCAGGTGTAGCGGCGCGCACAGGGCCAGGGTGATCAGGGCGATCGGGAGGTTGATTTTCATCGGATGGGCTCCCGCGGCGAGGCGGAGAAAAAAGTGAAGCAACCACCTTCCCGAACCTGCAGCAAGGGATATTGTGGACCGGGGGAAGCAGGCTGGCATCGGCCGCCACCGGAACGCGGGTGGATTGGCCGGCCTCCTCTGCGGCGGGCAGGGCTTCTACTCCGTCGGAATCCGGTTGTCCGTGCGGAGCATGATGACGGGGGTCTTGGTTCTTACCCAGAGCTCCGCTTCCTTGAAATGCCTGGCCGGCACGTTCTCGAGCGCCTCGCCAACGGTCTTGGCGGGCAGGAGCCGGCCGCGCTTGGTGGTGTTGAAATCGTAGGCGCCGCGGAAGACGCGATCCTGCGTCGTGACCGGACTCTCGCTCTCCGGAATCTGCACGACCCAGCCGACAAAGTCGTCCTTGGGCAGCCGGTGCTCGGGATCGGAGAGGAGGATCACCCATTGTTTCTTCACGGGCGGGGGCTTGTTCTCCTCGGCGGGATCGGGCTGCACCACATGATTGATCTCCTCGAGGATGCGGCGGAGCACCGCCGGTTCGATGTGGTTTTTCTGCAGGATTTCCGCGACTTTGCTGACGTCGATTTTGGGCATGGTGGAAAGGCGGGTGGGGAGGAGTGAGCGTGCGGGTCAGGCCGGCACGTTGTCGAGCGAACATGTTTCGAACGACGCCTCGCGGTTGGGCCGGGCGAGGACCCCGGGGTAGGGCTCGAGCGGGAACAGCCGGGCGGGTTCCGCGAGCAGGTGGCGGTCGCAGACCAGGAACAACTCGGCCTCGGTCTGCGCGCGGCGCATGTCATGGAGGAAGGCGCCGGCGGGGTCGACGCTCTGGCCGATGAAATTAAGGTACTTCTTCATCCGGGCCACCTGCAGGCGTTCGGGCACGCCGGGCGTGCTGGTGGCGCGGTAGAGCTGCTCGATGTACTCGCGCACGTCGGCGAGGGTGGGCTCGAAAATCCCGCCCGGCGGGCCGGCGGCCCCGCCGTCGGTCTGCCGCCGCGCGAAACGTTCCCGGCACTGGCGGAAAATCCAGGGATTGCGGATGGCATGCCGGCCGATCATGACACCGGCCGCGCCGGTCCGGGCGAGAATGGTTGCGGCCCGGTCGGCGGAGGTGATGTTGCCATTGGCGAGCACGGGGCACCGCACGGTCTGCGCCGCCTGCGCGATGCAATCGTGGTGCACCTCGCTGCGATACATCTCCTTCACCGTGCGGCCGTGCACCGTCAGCAGGTCGACCGCGTGCCGGTTGATGAGCTCGAGCAGGTGCGCGAAGTTTGCGGTGTCCTCGAAGCCGATGCGCATCTTGACGGTGAGCAGCCCCGGCACGGCGGCACGGAGCGCGCCGAGGATTTCGTCGATCCGGACGGGATCGCGCAGCAGCCCGCCGCCGACATTCTTCCGGTAGATCTTGGGCGCGGGGCAGCCGAGGTTGAGGTCGATGCCGGCCACGGGGTGGGCGAGCAGCGCGCGCACGGTGCGGAGGATGTCGGGCACGCTCTCGCCGATGAGCTGCGCGAAGACGGGGCGGCCGGTGGTGTTTTCGTCGAGGGAGCGCAGAATGTGCGACTCAGGGCGCGACTGCGCGTGGACGCGGAAAAACTCCGTGAAAAAAAAGTCGGGCGCGCCATAGCGGGCGATGACGCGCATGAACGCCAGGTCCGTCACGTCCTGCATCGGCGCCAGTGCGGTCAGCGGCTGGCCGGCCGCGACGGGCGCGGGCAGCCGGCGTGGCTCGGCCGGCAGGGCGGGTGCTGATGGATTCGGCGACATGCTCCGAGGGAGGGAGGGAATTGAAAATTCCCGCGGCGCGCGGGTTGACCGGCGGGGATGCGGCCATGGGCGGAGCCGGCCGTCCGCCCTGCCGGCGAAGCGACGGATCAGGACTTCTCTTCCTCCTCGTCGTCCTCGTCCGCTTCCTCCTCCTCCTCGCCCTGCTGCTTGAGCACGCGTTCAAGGATTTCGGTCATGTCCTCGACGGTGGCGAAGACCTTGAGCGCGACAAAAATCGGTTTCTTCTGCTGGAGCGCGAGCACGATGGAATCGCTCGGGCGGGCATCGACCTCGATGAGCTTGCGGCCGAGTTCGTTCTGCATGTGCAGGATGATGCGCGCATAAAAGGTGCCCTCGCTGACGTCGTTGATGACAATGCGCTCTAGGGTGATGTTGAGGCCGAGGAGGATGCTGCCGATGAGGTCGTGCGTGAGCGGGCGTTCCTTCTTGATGCCATTCAGCGTCATCGAAATCGCGTTGCCAACGCTGTGATCAACGTAGATGACGAAGGATTTGTCGTCATTGCCGAGGAACACGGCGCAGCCGTTGGCGGTGGGCATGACGCCCTTGATGGCAACCTCAATGACCTCGTTCTGCATGGCCGGAATCTGCGTAGGCGGGAGGGAAAGCGCAAGCCGGCAGAGGATTACGCGAAGCCGAGGAGATGGATGCCCCAGGTCCTGGCCTGGGCGACCACGGCCGGACGGTCGAGGATGATGACCTTGCCGGCCTCGAGCGCGGCGGCGGCGATGCCGGCCTCGCGCATGGTTTCAAGCGTGTGCTGGCCGAACACCGGCACGTCGAAGCGATAGTCCTGGCTGGCCTTCACCGTCTTCACAAACAGCGTCTGCCCGGTTTTGAACGCGCCGGCGCGGCGGAGCATCTCGTCGGTGCCTTCGAAGGCCTCGACGGCCAGCACAGTGCCGTTGCGCACGACGACACCCTGGCCGATGTCGAGCCGGGCGACTTCGCGGGCGAGGTGAACGCCGTGCTCGAGGTATTCGCGGTCGATGGGGAACCGGCCGCCGGTCATGACGCCGGGGGTGGCCAGGTGGTCATCGAGGAAGGCACGCGCATCGAGGAGGGTGATGCCGAGCTTTTCGATCTCGGCCGCGATGGCGCCGAAGATGGTCTCGGCGTTGCGGCGCTTGAGGGAGAGGAGGAGGCGGGTGGTCTTGAGGTCGGGATGGAGGCCCTTGAACAGGCGGCGCGGCGCGATCTGCCCGGCCATGTAGGCATAGCCGGCGCCGAACTGTTCGAGCGCGCGCAGCATTTTGCCGAGCTGGCCGACGAGGATCGTGCGGCGGTCGGCCTCGGGAAAACTGGCGAGGAGGTCGGGACGCGTCTCCTCGTCGAACGCGATCAGCTTGAGGGGAAGGCCCGCGCGGCGGATGGCCTGCGCGACGAGCACCGGATAGAGTCCCTGGCCGGCGATGAGCGCCACGGGTTTCTGCGGATCAAACCTGGCCGGGAGGAAGGAGGAGGGCACGGGAGGCGGCTGGCAGCAGGAATCGGCGGAATGCAGGCGGAAAATGCGGCCGGGCGCCGCCGCTAGCTCTGCGAGCCGTAGTATTTCTTGTAGCTGCGGTAATAACGGTAGTTCGTGTAATACTCGATGCGGCGGGGGGACAGCCCGTTCAGCACGATCCCCAGGAACTCGTTGTTGCCCTCTTGCAGCTTCCGGACGAACTGCCGGATGTGCTTGCGGTAGGCACGATTGAAGCGGCTGACGTAAATGACCTCGTCGGTATGTTCGGCAATAAGGAGGCTGTCGGAGACGGCGCCGGCCGGCGGGGAGTCGATCACGATGAGATCGAAGTGCCTTTTTATCTGTTCGAGGAACTGCCCGAACGCCGGTTTCTCCAGAAATTCCGTGGGGCTTTTTGAGCGCCCGCCGGAACGCAGCAGCGAGAGAGTGTCGGTGATGTGCGTGATGCCGAGCTGCGGATTGCCCAGCAAGTCGCCATCCAGGTTCGCCCCCGCCTCGGCCCAGGTGAGAATGCCGGCATCGTTGGGCAGGTTGAAGAGCCGGTGCAGCATGGGCCGGCGCATGTCGCAGTCGACGAGCAGGGTGTTCCGGCCATGCCGCGCAAAACTGCCCGCCAGATTGCAGGAGATGAGGGTCTTGCCTTCGCCGGGGATGGTGCTCGTGACCAGGATGATCTTGGGATAATCCAGTTTCGACTGGATCTTGACCGCGCTGTAAACGCTGAGGAACGCTTCGACGCCCGGCGTGGCCTTGGCCTTGATGGCCAGCAAGGGCTTGTCCTCGTCCTTGACGTTGGAGAGGTCGGGGATGATGCCGAGCAGGTTGACCCCGATATAGGACTCGACGTCCCACGCGCTCTTGATCCGGTCATCAATCATGCTGAGGCCGAAGGCCACGCCAAGGAATACCAGCAGGCCGACCATCAGGCAGGTGCGGATGATGCGCGTCTTGTTGGGGGTGTAGGGTGCGAAATTGGGTGTCGCGCGGTCCAGCAGGCTGACGGGGATCCGGTAGTCGAGCCCCTTTGACGTCGTGGTCTTGTTGAGGCTGTCGAGCACCGAGGAGTAGGCGTTCTTGGCGACGGTGGCCTGATCCGCGAGACTGCGATACTCGACCTTGAGGTCGTCGAGCCGCACCTGCTCCTGCTCCTGCCTGGCATACTCCTGATCGAGGGACCGTTCGGAATCGCGGGCTTTCTCCAGATTGGCGTTGAGGTCGGCGATGGCGAGCTGCACGGCTTTGTCGAGCTGGTCGCGGAGAGTCGTGATCGTCCTGGCGTTCTCGATCATCTGGGGGTGGCGCTCAAGGTAGCGTTCGCCGAGCAATGCCTGGCGCTGGAGCGCCTCGGCGAGCTGGGCCTTGAGGCCGGGGACCGAGCCGTTATTGCCGATGTAGGAGATCTCGAACAGGTCGCGGTGCGCTTTTTTGAATTCCTCCACCTGACTGTAATAAACCTCGAAGTTGAGGCGTTCGAGATGGGCGCTGGTGCGGGCGGCATTGACGCTCTTCAGCCGGTCGGTGATGAAGTTCAGGCTGTCGTCGAGCGAGATGAGGTTGTGCTGCTTCTTGTATTCCTGCAGCCGCTGCTCCTTCTGTTCGTACTCATGCTGCAGTTCCGTGGCGCGCTTCTGCAGAAACGCGACCGCCTCGTCATTGGAGCCGCCGCTTTTCTCCATCAGGTATTTGACGAACTGCGTGTAGAAGCGGTTGGCGACAAGGGCGGCGGCCTCGGGGTCGGGGTGGCGGGCGGTGATCAGGATGATGAGACTGCCGCGCACGGACTCGGCATAGACGCTGCCCAGGGCGGCGGCGGCCGACGGCGGGCTGGTCCCCGGCCGCAGATCCTTGAGGTAGGGCCGCTGCAGTACTTTGACGTCGTCTGGCGTCAGCGATTCGATGACCCGGGCGCGAAGGCTCGCGCTGTTGAGGCGCTGGAGATAGGTGTTGATGTCGATGTCGGAGCGCGGCGTCTGGTCCATGACCTGATCGACCATCACGATCTTTTCCGGCCGCTCGAACTGCATGGTCGCGCGGCTTTCATACATCGGCGTTTCCTGCATCTGGTAGTAGCCCAGCGGCAGGGCGACCAAAAACGCCAGCGGCAGCGCAATCCACAGGCGTTCACGGAGGATGATGTAGTAATCGCGCAGGGTGCGGCGCTCGACGACATGTTCGTCACGGCTGGCCGGCGCGCCGGCAGGCGCCGGCGGCGAGGGAGGGGATTCCGGTGTGACGGGGGAAGACACGAGGGATCAGATGAGACGTTCGGGGACGTAAATGATATCACCCGGCTCAAGGAGCAGGGTGTCGTCAGCCACCTTGTTGCGGTCCCTGCCCTTGATCAGACTGTCCACGTCAACGGTGAAAACCTTCTTGGTGCCATCCGGCAGCACGCGGCTGACGTTGACGGCGGAACCCTTGGCGATGTCAGTGAAGCCGCCGGCACGGATGATGGCCTGATACACCGTGAGCGTCGACTCGGTGGGCAGCGAGATGGGCCCGGGATTCTTCACCTGTCCGTCCACGGTGACCGTGCGCGGCGCATAATCCTCCACGGAGATCGTGACCTGCGGGTTGCGCAGAAAACGGCCGTCGCGGTACGCGGTCTCGATGATCTTCTGGGCTTCGTTGACCGTGCGGTCGGCGACATGCACGTCACCTATGAGGTACAGGTTGACGTTTCCCCGGGCGTCGATGCGGGAGATGGTGGACAGGTCGGGCTCGCCGTACACCATGATGCGCAGGCGGTCGGTGTTCGTGAGTTTGTAGATGAAGTTGATCTTGGTATCAGCCTTGGGCTTGGCGTCGGTCGCGACCGGCGGCGTCTGGGCGGAGGCCGGGGCGGGCCCCAGCAGGCTCAATGCCAGCACGGAGACCGCGGCGAAAATTCGTGGGGAGCAGAAAAAGCGGTGCATGGCCGTCAATAGCGTGCAGACAGGGTGAAGGTCGCAGTGTGGCGTGCAAAATTTGAGAAGGCGATATTAGAGTGGTTGTCGGTGTAGGCGTAGGAAAGCGAGGCGGACAGCGCGGCCGTGATCGTGAAAGTGAGGCCTGCATTCAACGACAGGGCCCGGTCCTCCCGGCCATCACCCCGGACGCCAAGAAAGTTACTGATGGCATAGCCGACGCCGGTGTTGAGGATAAATTTCAAGCGGGAGATTGGTTTCAGACTGGCCGAAAGGACGAAGGCGGTTGTGTCGACCGAGACGTCGGTGGCGGCGGTCGTGAAGTCCTTGGACGCTTGGCTGGTGATCGTCACCCGCTTGGTCATCGGCCAGGAGAGCGAAAGGCTGGTCGTAAGCGCACCATAGCGTCCGCCAGTGTCGCCGCTTTCGTCGCGCCATTGATAGCCCGCGCTGATGCTGCCGCTCAGCTTGGGCAGGATGCCGCCGGTGGCGCCCAGAGTCAGGGCATGGTCCTGCGTGTGCGATCCGCCCTGGGCCTCGCCCAGCCGGATGCGATAACCACCCAGCAGGTCGAGCTTCGAAGTGTAAACATAAAACACATCGATCGCCTCCGAGTAGGTCAGGAGGTTGAAGAGCGCGCTGTTTTGCACGTAGTTGCGCAGGCTGAAGTCGCTCAGGCTCGTGAAATAATAACGGTCGTTGACCGGGTAGCGGAAATTGATGCTCGAACCATAATTCCACGAAGTGGTGAAGAGATTGGCGGTGGTATCGCTGGTGCTTTCCCGCTGCGCCGAAAGGCTGACCGTACCGGTGAGCCGGCCCTGGTTCTTGGTCAACTCCAGGGAGAGGGACGGATTCGTGAAATCCTCGCCGGAAAATTTCGTGAAGCGGGCCGTGGTGACCGAGAGCGAGGCGTTGACGCCGATCAGGCCGGCCCGGCGCGTGTAATTGGCGCCCAACGAGAGCGACTGGTTGTAGTCGCCGGCGCCGCCGGCGTGCACAAAGAGATTCGAGTCGTAAGTGATGCCATATTGGGCGCTGACGGTCACCCGGTCGTGTCCATCATTGAAATCCAGGAGCGCAGCGGCGCGGGGAGCCATGGCGGCGACAACCACCATGATGCTGAGAATGCGGCCGATGTAAGCAGGTGCGATCAACGGACCGGAAGGTGAGTCAACCTCCGGTACGGAGGGTGGAGGGACTCACGGTAAGTGGCACCGGCAGATTGACCGGCACCACAGCCTTGGCCTGGATCTCGGATGGGCCGCTTTCAAAGACGACGATTTTTTGCGCGCGCTCCGCCGCGGCGATTTGCAGGGCAAAGGCATTGAGAGTGTTTTGATCCAGCGCCGTCACTTGGATCGTCTCGGCAGCGGTAGCTATCGATCCCGGCGAGTTCGTCACGACGGCCAGCTGCCAGGCGTGCAGGACCTGGCCCACATTGCCGGGGGCCGCATTGAGCGGTGTCACGGTCGCGTCGCCCGCCACTAGGATGATACGGGTGTCCTGCTCCCGCGCCTCGATCACCACCTCCTTGCCGCGGAACTTTAGTTGCGACTGGGGAGTCAGGTAGACCATGGACGTACCGGTCGCCAGCTCGTTGGTGACGATGATGACGGTGCCCTGCGTGACAACGACAATGGTGTCGGAGATGGAGGGTTCGTTGGTGGCGGTGTCGACTCCTTTGGGAAAAAGTTTCTGCACAAATTTGCGGATCTCCACGATCGTGTTCTCACTGATATAGATGCTCGTGCCGTTGGAGTAGACCAGTATCACATGGGCACCAGGGGCGGTTTCAATCCGGGCGCCTTGGACGGGCAGCGAAATACCTTTTTTCAATTCATTTATCTTGCCGCCTACCGCGAACGTTACCCCGCCGTCTACCTCCGCTACGTATACTTTGCCCGGTACATTCTCCTGTGCCAGGGCGGACAGAGCCACGGCGCAACATAGCGCGGTACCTAGAAGAAATCTGCCGGTCGTTTTCATGAGTCGCCTATAGCAGGTTGGCGGTTGTTTGGTGATGTTTAATGCATGGGGTGAAGACCCCAATATGAGGGGAAGGTACGGCGACGGCTATTCCACGACAAGATTAAGGATGCGCCCCGGCACATAAACGACTTTTTTTACAGTTTTCCCCGCGAGATGAGGCATTACGCGGGGGTTTTTGCGGGCAAGAGCCACGGCCTCCGTTTCAACAAGGCCGATGGGCACCAGCTGGTCGCCCCGGAACCTGCCGTTGACCTGGAAGACCAGCTTCACCTGTTCGACCACCAGTTTGGCCGCGTCATAGACGGGCCAGGGGGCGTGGAGAATCGAGGGCTTTTCGCCCAGCCGCGCCCATAACTCCTCGGCCAGGTGCGGCGCGAACGGCGCCAGCAGCTGCAGGAAGGCGAGCATCGTGCGCCGGCTGACCGTCGGCGCCTTCTGCACCGCGTTCACGAAGATCATCATCTGGGAGATCGCGGTGTTGAAGCGCAGGCCCTCGATGTCCTCCCCGACCTTCCGGATGGTCTCGTGCAGGAGGCGCTCCAGCTCGGGCGCATCGGTGGCGGCGGTGGAGATCTTCGGATGCGGCCGGCCGTCCTCGCCGATGCATTCGCGCCAGACTTTGTTGAGAAAACGGAACACGCCCTCGATGCCGCGCGGATTCCACGGCTTCATGGCTTCGAGCGGGCCGAGGAACATGAGATAGAGGCGCAGCGCATCCGTGCCGTACTCGTGGATGACGGCGTCGGGATTGGCCACATTGCCGCGGCTCTTGGACATTTTCTCGCCGTCCTCTCCGAGAATGATGCCCTGATGGAACAGTTTCCGGAACGGCTCCGGCTGCGGCACCACGCCGAGGTCGTGGAGGAACATGTGCCAGAAACGCGCGTAGAGCAGGTGCAGCACGGCATGCTCCGTGCCGCCGACGTATAAATCAACTCCTTGAGTTCTGTAGCCGCCGACGTCAGTCGGCGCATTCTTTTCGGTGGAAGAAGTCAGCGCGGACTGATCCCGCACTGCGGGACGGCTACCCATCCAGTAAGTCTCCGCTTCACGTCCAACGAACGACCGCGCGTTCTTTGCGTCGAGATAACGCAAGTAATACCAGCAACTGCCGGCCCATTGCGGCATGGTGTTGGTTTCGCGGCGCGCGCGGATCCAGGTGTCGCCCGCGGGCCGCGGGCTCGAGGCGGGCATGGCCGCGCCGGTCGCGAAGTCGTACCAGATCTCGAGCCAGGCGGTGACGTTGGCGAGCGGACTCTCGCCCATGCCCGAGGGCAGGTAGGAGGTGACTTCAGGCAGGAGCAGGGGCAGCGCGCTTTCGGGCAGGACCAGCGCATAGAGGGTGCGGCCGTCCTGCGTGTAGGCCACCGGATCCTTTGGCTGCGGCACCTCGCGATGAGCGAGCGCGCGGCGGTAGTCGGTTTCGCCCACCCACACGATGGGGAACGGCTCGCCCCAGTAGCGCTGGCGCGAGAAGAGCCAGTCGCGCAACCTGAAATTGACCTTGCGCTGGCCGAGACCCTTCCGCTCAAGCCAGTCGCTGATCCTTTCCTTCGCGGCATCGACCCCCAGGCCGTTGAGGGAGACTTCCTCGTTGGCGCTGTTGACGGCCGGTCCGTCCTCGACATAGGCCTCGCCCGTGAAATCTGCGGGCGGCTGCACCGTGCGGACGATCGGCAGTTTGAAAGTCCGCGCGAAATCCCAGTCGCGCTGGTCCTCTCCGGGCACGGCCATGATGGCGCCCGTGCCGTAGCCCATGAGCACGTAATCGGCGATCCAGATGGGGACGCGCGCGCCGTTGACCGGGTTGATGGCATGGCTGCCGCTGAACACGCCGGTCTTCTCCTTCGCCAGGTCGGTGCGCTCGAGATCGCTCTTGGTGGCGGCGGTTTTCCGGTAGGCTTCCACGGCGGCGCGCTGCACCGGGACGGTCAGCGCGGGCACCAGCGGGTGCTCGGGTGCGACCACCATGTAGGTGCAGCCGAACAGCGTGTCGGGCCGCGTCGTGAAAATCCGCAGCTCACCCGGCGCGGGGGCGGCGAGCTTGAACCGCACCTCTGCGCCGTCACTGCGGCCGATCCACGCCTCCTGCATCCGCTTGGTGGAGTCCGGCCAGTCCAGGTCCTTCAATCCGGCCAGCAGCCGTTCAGCGTACGCCGTGATGCGCAGCACCCACTGCCGCAGGTTGCGGCGCTCGACCGGGTGGCCGCCGACCTCGGACCGGCCGTCGACGACCTCCTCGTTGGCGAGCACGGTTTTCAGCTCCGGACACCACCACACCGGGCGCTCATCAACATAGGCGAGGCCGTGCTGGAAAAGCTTCAGGAAAATCCACTGCGTCCACTGGAAGTAGCCGGGGTCGGTGGTGTTGACCTCGCGGTCCCAGTCGTAGGAGAAGCCCAGCGCCTTCAGCTGGCGGCGGAAGGTCTTGATGTTCGCCTCGGTGTTGGCCCGCGGATGCGCGCCGGTCTTTACCGCATGCTGCTCGGCCGGAAGCCCGAACGCATCCCAGCCGATCGGATGCAGGACGTTGAATCCCCGCGCCCACTGGTAGCGGGCCACGATGTCCGTCGCGGTGTAGCCCTCGGGATGGCCGATGTGCAGGCCGCTGCCCGAGGGATAGGGGAACATGTCGAGCACGTATGATTTCGGCCTCGACGTGTCGTCCATCGTCCGAAACGTTTTGTTTTCCTCCCAGAAGGTTTGCCAATGCGGCTCGATCTTCTGAAAGTCATAGTCCTTGCATTCGGTAGCCATCGCTTGAAACCCGCCACTTTGAATGAATCCCCCGCCCGGTCAATCATCCGGGCGGTCGTCCGCCTGCTGGTCCTCCCGCTGCTGGCCGCGGCTTCCGCCCGCGCGGCGATGAGCGGCGATTTCAACCGGCTGCTCGAGGCCGTGGTGCGCATCGACGTGCGCGAGGTCACGTTCGAGGAGGGGGCGCGCCGGTTCGTGGCAGGCGTGGGCTCGGGCGTGATCCTGTCGAAGGACGGCCTCGTGCTCACCAACGCCCACGTCGCCAGCCCGCACGCAGTCGAAATCTCCATCACGCTCCCCAGTCTGGAACGGGTCGACGCGAAGCTCGTCGGCTGGGACCACTGGACCGACCTCGCCCTCATCCGCCTCGATCTCGGCGAGGTGAAACGCCGCGGGCTCGCATTCCAGCACGCCGCGTTCGGCGACTCCGAGGCACTCTACGCCGGCCAGACCGTCTATGCCATCGGCACTCCCTACGGCCTCACCCGCACGGTCACGCGGGGCATCATCTCGAACCACCGCCGCTACTTCGAGGACCGGGAGGGCGTGCGGGGATACGAGACCGGGGCGTTCAACACCTGGCTGCAGACCGACGCCGCCATCAATCCCGGCAACAGCGGCGGTCCGCTCGTCACCGAGGACGGCCGGGTCGTCGGCATCAACTCGCGCGCCTACGTGGGCGCCGACAATCTCGGCTTCGCCATTCCGTCCAACATCGCCCGGCGCATCGTTGATGGCCTCGTGGCGCAGGGCAGCATCACACGCAGCTACATCGGTCTTGTGCCCGCCGCGCTGCAGGATCTCGAGCACTTCTATGCGCTCGCGCTCAACACCGGCCTGCTCATCAACAGCGTCGATCCCGGCTCGCCCGCCGCCCGGGCCGGCCTGCGCGGTGGCGACATCCTCCTCGCGATCAACGGCCAGAAGGTCGACGGACGCTTTCCCGAGCAGCTTCCGCCCATCCAAAACACCATCGCCAGCCTGCCGGTCGGCTCGACCGTGCGGCTCAGCCTCAAGCGCGCGGGACAGACGATGGAGATCCCCGTGGTCACCGAAAAACTGG
Source organism: Opitutia bacterium (assembly GCA_003142615.1). GTDB lineage: Bacteria > Verrucomicrobiota > Verrucomicrobiia > Opitutales > Opitutaceae > Fen-1467. The sequence goes on from PLMW01000052.1 coordinate 77,506, forward strand.
AAAGCCGGGTGGGCGAGGAGTCGGCCTTTGAGAAATGGGGGCTCGGCGTGCGCAAGGTTTCGCGCGCCTTTGCCCGGGAGAACCAGCTCGATGACGACACGGGTGTCATTGTCATCGGCGTGCAGCCCGGCTTTCCAGCCGCCGTGGCGGGCCTCGCCGTTGGCGACATCATCACCAAGCTCAACCAGCAGGCGCTCACCGATCTCGAGACGCTCCAGCGCATCTACCAGCAGTTTGAGACCCGGCCCGATTCGCTGCTGGTCGAGGTCATGCGCGACCGGCATGTCTCGCTGTACGTTTTGAAACCATGATCACCACCTTGGCTCGCCGAATTTCTCCGTTGGCATGGCGGTGCATGCTCCTCCTGCTGGGGGGGGCGTGGCTGCCGCTGCGCGCCGCCGATCTGCCCGACCTTTTCGCCGAGCGCGTCCGGTCGTGCGTCACGGTCGAGTTTCTGGTCGAAAACGAGCTCGACCGCCAGCCCGTCACCGTGCTCGGCGTGTGCGCCGACGCCAACGGTACGATCATCCTGCCCGCCTCCGCCATCGGGGCGCGCGTGTCCGTCCGGCAGCTCAAGGACTTCAAGGTCTACCGGCCGAACTCCGCCACCGCCTATCACGCCGAGTATCTCGGCCAGGACGTCCTCACCGGCTGGCATTTCGTGCGCGCCGAGGAGAAGCTGCGCGCCGAGCTGGTGCCGCTGACGGCGTGGGTGCGCGCTGGCACGCCGGAGCCGCGCCTGGCCGACGAGGTGTGGGGCATCGGCCTGCGCGGCAAGGACGAGGACTTCCATCCCTATTTTCTCATGAGCCGGGTCGGCCTCATCCAGGCCATGCCGCAGTTGACGGCCATCGCCGCCTCCGAACTCGGCGGTCCGGGCCTGCCCGTCTTCAACCGTGACGGGGCGCTCGTCGGCCTCACCCTCAACTCGTTCGGGCAGAACTTCCTCATGTTTTCACACCGGGAGCGCGGCGTGCCCGTGGTGCTCGTCGACGTGGAGGAAAGCAGCGTGTTCCTGCTCGCCAGCGAGGTGCTGCCTTATCTCGGCCGCATTCCGCAGAATGTCCTGGGCCGGCCGCTCCCCTGGCTGGGCGCCTTCGGCCTCGAACCGGTGGCTCCCGAGGTCGCCCGGTTCCTCAAGCTCGACAACCAGTCGGCCCTCGTCGTGAGCGAGGTGCTCGAGGGCAGCCCGGCCGAAAAGGCCGGCCTCAAGGGGCGCGACATCATTGTGGCGCTGGATGGCAAACCGCTGCCGCGCCTCAAGCCCGACCCGGTCGTGGCCACCTATGTGGAGCGGGAAGTCGGCCGCCACCGGCCGGGCGACGAACTCCCGCTCACCGTGCTGCGCGACAACCAGCGGCTGGAACTCAAGGTCACGCTCGGGGACGAGCCGAAGATCATCCGCGAGGCCGAGCGCAAATACTTCGAGCGGCTGGGCTTCACCGTGCGCGAGTTTCTCTACGGCGATGGCATGGCCCGGCGCGTCAAGCTCGCCGAGCAGGCCGGGGTCATCGTCGACTTCGTGAAATCCAACAGTCCCGCCGCCATGGGCGGGCTGGAGTTCGACGACTGGATCCGCGAGATCGACGGCAAGGAGGTCAAGACCTATGCCGAGGCGGTCGCGGCGCTGGCCGCGATCGAGTCCGACCAGGACCGCCCCGAGTTCGTGCTTCTCACCAGCCGTGGCAGCGAGACGGCCGTGCGCCGGGTGAAGTTGAAATGAACCGGGGGCTTTCCAACGGGCATCGTGGAGGAGAATTCTCGCCTCGCCCCAAATGACGGATTAGCACTCAGTCTTTATGTTTACCGGGATCGTTGAAGAAGCAGGGCAGGTCGTGTCCTTCCAGCTCGGGACGGAGGCGTGGAAACTCGTCATCGCGGCGGACCAGGTTTGCGCCGGAACCGCCGTCGGTGACAGCATCGCCGTCAACGGCTGCTGCCTCACGGTCGTGCAGGCGGCCGGCCGGCACCTCCAGTTCGACGTGCTGGAGGAAACGCGCCGCCTCACCAATTTCTCCGCGTTGCGGCCGGGCGGCCTCGTCAACCTTGAGCGCAGCCTGCGCTTCGACGGCAAGGTGGGCGGCCACTTTGTCACCGGGCACATCGACGGGCTCGGCGCCATCGAAGTGCTGGAGCCGCGTGGCAAGGACTATTACCTCAAGGTGCGCGCCCCCGCCGGCTCCGGCCGGCATCTCGTGCACAAGGGCAGCATCGCCATCGACGGCATCTCGCTTACCGTGGCCGAGGTGGCGGGCGACGCCCTGGCCGTCTGGTTGATCCCGCACACCATCGAGGTGACCAATCTGCGGGAGAAGCGCGCCGGCGACCTCGTGAATTTGGAATTCGACATGCTGGGCAAGTACGTCGAAAAGCTGCTCGCTTTGCGGACGTAGCGGCCTTTTTTAACCACGGATTACACTGATTAACACGGATGCCTTGTCGGAAGCGTGCTGGCACGCGATCATGGGCTGGTTGCCATGGGTTGCGGATCCTCCACCTCGGACAGCATGCCAGATACAAGAATCCACCCGTGCCCATCCATGTAATTCGCGGTCCATTCTCCATCATCCCATGCGTGCCGTTCTCCTTGCCCTCACCGACGAACTCAAGCGGCTCAAAGCCGCGGGCGTGAAAACGGTGTCCGTGTCGGACGAGAGCATGGCGACGCTCCGGCGGCTGGTGGCCGCGCGGAATACCGGAAACCGGATTTCGGAAACCGGAGAGCGGAAACCGGAGGCCGGAAAGAATGAGAAACTCGTCAGTGGGCCGGTGTTGGCGGAATCCCCGCCAGTGTACTCGACTCTCCGCCAACCGGTATCCGGGAGCGCAAATCTGCCGCCGCCTCCCGAGGTGGTCTTGCCCCCGGGCGACAAGTCCGTCCGCTGGCAGGCGCTGCGGGAGCTGGTGCTGAACCATCCGGTCTGCCGCGCGCATGTGCGTCCCGGCAAACAGGTCGTGTTTGGCGTGGGCAGCCTCGACGCGAAGGTCATGTTTGTGGGCGAGGCGCCCGGCGCCGAGGAGGAGCAGCAGGGCGAACCGTTTGTCGGCCCCGCCGGCCAGCTGCTCACCCGGATGATCAAGGCGATGGGGCTCGAGCGCGGCGAGGTCTACATCGGCAACATCATGAACTGGCGGCCCGAGCTGCCGCCCCGGGCGGATGGCACGCAGGCCGGCAACCGCGAACCCACGCCTGAGGAGATGGCGTTCTGCCTCCCGTTCATCACCGCCCAGATCGAGGTGGTCGCTCCGGCGCTCCTCGTGGCGCTCGGCGCCACGGCGGCCCGCGGCCTGCTCGGTGCCCACAGTTTCAAGACGCTGGGCGAGGTGCGCGGCCGCTGGCACGACTACCGGGGCAGGCCGCTGCGGGTGACCTATCATCCGAGCTATCTTCTGCGGAAGGAAATGGACGGCAGGGTGGCGGCGAATCGCGCGAAGCGCACGGCGTGGGAGGACTTTCTGGCCGTGATGGAACGCGCCGGCCTGTCCATCTCGGAAAAGCAGCGCAATTATTTTCTCTGATGAAGCTCCTCCCTTGCTGTTTGGTTTTGACCGCCGTCCTGTCCAGCCTCCCGGGCAGCCGGGCGCAGGGCGAACCCTTCGATTTCGAAACCCTGCGCTTCCACGCCAAGCTTCTCGCCGCGCAGCCGTATCATCCCCGCGAAAGTCAGGTGCCGAAATTCCTGCTCGACCTCAGCTACGACGAGCACCGGCGGATCCGCTTCGACCCGGACCACACCTGGTGGCGTCGGGAACGGCTGCCGTTCCAGCTGCAGTTCTTCCATCCCGGCTTCATCTTCAACCACACGGTGCAGCTGCACGAACTCGACGGCCGCAAGCCGCGCGACATCGAGTTCGACCGTGACCTGTTCATCTATGATCGCGTCGATCTACCCGGAGGCATCCCGGATACGATGGGCTTCGCGGGCTTCCGCATCCTCTACGACCTGAACAAACCCGGCGACGAACTTGGCGCGTTCCTCGGAGCCAGCTACTTCCGCCTGCTCTGCAGCAAGGCCTTCTACGGACTCTCCGCCCGCGGCCTCGCGATCAACACGGGCGAACCCGAGGGCGAGGAGTTTCCCGTCTTCGAGGAGCTCTGGGTGCAGAAGCCCGCCCCGGACGCCCGGGAACTCGTCGTGTACGCGCTGCTGGACAGCCCGAGCGTGACAGGGGCCTACCGGCTTGAGATCACCCCCGGCGCCGCCACCGTCGTGCGCGTGCGGGCCGCCGTTTACCGGCGCAACGACGTAAAGGCGATGGGCCTCGCCCCTCTCACCAGCATGTTCTGGCACGGTGAAAACTCGCGCACCACCCATGGCGATTTCCGCCCCGAGGTGCACGACTCCGACGGCCTCCTGCTGCAGCGCGGCGGCGGCGAATGGCTTTGGCGGCCGCTCAGCAATCCCGACAAGCTGCGCCTCACCTCGTTTGCCGACGAGAATCCCCGGGGCTTCGGCTTGCTCCAGCGCGACCGCGACTTCGAGCACTACCAGGATCTCGAGGCACACTACCACCTGCGGCCGAGCGTCTGGGTGGAGCCGGTGGGGGCATGGGGCTTGGGCGCGGTGCGGCTGGTGGAACTTTCCACGCCCGACGAGACCAGCGACAACATCGTCGCCTGCTGGGTGCCGGCCAGCCTGCCGCCGCCGGACGAACCCCTCGAATTTGAATACAAGCTGCATTGGTACCTCGACGGCGCGAAGCGGCCGCCCGCCGGCTATGTCGCGGCCACGCGGCTCTCCAATGTGCAGAAACACCCGGAGCTCACGCGTTTTCTCGTCGACTTTGACGGTCCTTATCTGAACGCGCAGCCAGCCGATCCCGCCATCGAGCCGGTGATCACCGTGGGGGAGGGCGCCGCCCTTGCACCGGACACCGTGACCATCCAGAAGAATCCCAACAACGGCACGTGGCGCGTGACCTTTGCGCTGCAGCCCGACGGTTCCGGGCGGACGATTGAACTGCGTTGCTTCCTCCGGAAGACGCCTCATGTTCTCACCGAGACATGGAGCTATCTCTGGAGTCCATAAGCGGAGCCCTGTCCACATTTCAGCCGAAGACCGGCACGCTGGAGGCATGGAATGACGCCTACGTGCGCGTGGAGGACTACCTGCGGGCGCACCGCATTCACAACCGCCTGCACCTGAGCCGGCTCATCATTCGTATTTTGGAGCGTGCGGCGCGGCGTCATGAGGAGAATCCCGCCCTCGATCCCACCACGCTCGCCGCCGAGGAGGCCGAGCGCATGATGGACGCGTGGTTCGGCGAGGTCCTGGGCGGGAAGGATCTGCCGCACGATCGCATCGCCGTCACCGGCCGCGTGGCGCTGCTGCTCACCGACGGGGCGGAGAAAAACCCTTATGCGTTTCTCGACGAGGAGCGCATTCCGCCGGAGTTCGCGCGCGCCCTGCAGCAAAGCTCCATCGAGGCCGGCCCCGATCTCGCCGTATCGAGCATGGTGCCGCGGCCCATCGACCTCGGCCCCATCACCGAGGTGGCGGGCGAAACCATCGAGCGCTTTGAAAAGTGGCCCGTGTTGCGCACGCTCGTGCTCTGGGCCCTCTTCGTCGCCGCCCTGGCCGGCATCTTCTATGCCACGCGGTGACACCACCGCCCCGGCCGCATGAAGACCTTCTCCACCGACCGGCTCAATCCGCAGCGCATCGCGCGCCGGCGGATCACGTTTTTCTCGAGCATCTTCGTGCTCACGAGCCTGGCCACCTGGTTCATGGCCGATCTGCTCTGGCGCGGCGGGCTGGACGGCATCGAGATCGCCCTGCTGATCCTCTTTGTGATTCTCTTTGCCCATATCGCCACCGGGTTCTGCATGGCGATGATCGGCTTCTTCGTCGTCAACCGCGGGGGCGATTCGTGCCGCATCGTCAACACCGTCGACTGGGCCGCGGTGAAGGACCCGCCGCTGGCCGGCACCGCGGTCATCGTGCCCATCGCCAACGAGGACGTCAGCCGGGTCTTCGAGGGATTGCGCGTCATCTACCGTTCCGTGCAGGAGGCGCGCCAGCTCGAATATTTCGACTTCTTCATCCTCAGCGACTCCAACCAGCCCAACCAGTGGATCCAGGAGGAGGTCGCCTGGGTCGAGCTGTGCAAGCAGGTCGGCGGTCTCGGACGGATCTTCTATCGCAAGCGCCGCCAGGCCATCAACCGCAAGAGCGGCAACGTCGCCGACTTTCTCCGCCGCTGGGGCCGGAACTACCGCTACATGGCCGTGCTCGACGCCGACAGCCTCATGACCGGCCAGGCGCTCGTGCGGCTGGTCGCGATGATGGAGAAGAATCCCGCGGTGGGCATCATCCAGACCGCGCCGCGCATCGTGAACGGCGTGACGCTTTATGCGCGCCTGCAGCAGTTCGCCAACCGCCTCTACAGTCCGCTGTTTCTCGCCGGTCTTAACTACTGGCAGCAGCACGACGGCAATTACTGGGGCCACAACGCCATCATCCGCGTGCAGCCGTTCATGGAGCATTGCTGCCTGCCCGACCTGCCCGGCCGCGAACCCTTCGGCGGCCGCATCCTCAGCCACGATTTCGTCGAGGCCGCCCTCATGCGCAAAGCCGGCTGGCAGGTGTGGATCGCGCCCGACTTTGAGGGCAGTTACGAGGAGGGTCCGCCCACGCTCATCGACAGCGCCAAACGCGACCGCCGCTGGTGCCAGGGCAACATGCAGCACAACTGGCTGCTTTTCGCGCGCGGCTTCCGCCCGATCAACCGCGTGCACCTTTTCCTGGGCATCATGGGTTATGTGGCTTCGCCCTTGTGGCTGCTGTTCCTTCTGCTGAGCAGCATCAATGTCTTCGGCGTGGTCACGAGCGGCGGCTTCACGGCGCTGCCCGAATCCTACACCTCCGTCTTCGGCTACACCGTCGAGGTGCCCGAGGCGCTCACGCTGTTTGCCTTCACCATGCTGCTGCTTTTCCTGCCGAAGGCGCTCAGCGTGATCGTCACGCTGCGCAATCGCGAGCTCACGGCGGCCTTCGGCGGGCCGCCGCGGCTCGCGGCGAGTACGCTGCTGGAAGCGGCGGCCTCGGTGCTGATCGCGCCGGTCAACATGCTCTTCAACAGCAAATTCGTACTCTTCACGCTGCTCGGCCAGGGCGTGTCCTGGATCACCCAGCGGCGCGGACCCGGCGAGGACGACACCGACTGGCGCGAGGCCATCCTGACGCATGCCTGGCACACGGCGATCGGCCTGGTGTGGGGCGTCTCGGCGTTCATTCTCGTGCCGCAGTTCTTCTGGTGGCTGAGCCCGGTGCTGGCCGGACTGGTGTTTTCCATTCCGCTCTCGATCTTCCTCAGCAAGGCGGGCTTCGGCCGCGGCGCGGAGCGGCTGGGCCTTTTTCTCACACCGGAGGAGTCGCGCCCGTCCTACGAGCTCGAGCGCCTGCGGCAGAACCTCGCCGAATGCTACCAGCACCTCCGGCCCATCGAGCCGTTGCGCGACGACTACGGGCTGCTCCAGGCCGTGCTCGATCCCTACGTCAACGCCGTGCACGTGTCGCTGCTGCGCCAGCGGCGGCCGAGCGAGAATTCGCGCGAGTATTTCCTGCATCTGCGGCAACGGCTGCTCACCGAGGGTCCGGCGGGACTGACCGGGAGGGAAAAGATGGCGCTGCTGCTCGACGCGGACTCCCTGATCTGGCTGCACCGCGAGCTGTGGCGCCTGCCGGCCGGCGCGCTGGCCGACTGGTGGCGCCTGGCCATGCGCCAGTACAACGTGCTCACCGCCACCCCTGTCACCGCGCTCTACCGCTAGCGTTCCTCTCGCCCATGCTCGCGCGGCAGTTCCTCGCTTTGATCAAACTACAATGTCAACTATTAGTTGACATCTCCCCCGGCGAGGCGGCTGCAAGATAACCGCGAACGATCCGCGCATGGACGATCCGGGCCGGGGCGACGGATGGTCCCTTACCGCCGTCGCACGGCGACCCGGTACGGATGTAATTCGGCGGTCATGATCTTTTCGGCGAGGGCAGGATCGGATGCCATGAATGTCCGGGCGGCGGCTTCGTTGGCGGCTTCGAAGATCGCAAGGCCGAAGGTGCGGTCGAGCGGTTCGGCGGTGCGGCCGGCAAGGATGACCTGCCCGCGCTCGGCGGCCGCCTGGAGATAGGCGAAGTGGCGGCCGATGGCGGCGTGGTCGGCGTCGGTCCAGGCCTGCTCCTCGTGCAGCCGTGGCACCAGCTGCAGGACGTAGAGAAACTGGCCGGGCGTGCCCGCGAGGGTGGGGTCCGTTGGTCTGGCTTCGTTGGCGCTCATGATCGGAAGAGGAGGAGAATAAACTCATTCGGCTCGCAGGGCGATCATCGGATCAACCCGGGTGGCGCGGACCGCCGGCACCACCGTGGCGATGAAGCCGACCGCGGTGAGCAGCACAGCGACCGCGGTGTAGGTCAGGGGATCCCGGGGTCCGATATCGTATAGCACGGCGCTCTGTGCGATCGCCCCGCCGGCGACGGTGCCGACGGCCAGGGAAAATCCGAGGCCGAGGCCCAGGCCGATCAGCAGTTGCAGGGCGCCCTGGCCGAGCACCATCCGGAGGATGCGTGTTTGATCGGCGCCCAGGGCCATGCGGATGCCGAATTCCTGCGTGCGCTGGTTGACCGAGAACGACATCACGCCATACAGGCCCACCGCCGCCAGCACGACAGCGACGATCCCAAAGACGGAGAACATCATGGCAATGATGCGATTCTGGGCGAGGAAGGTATCCTGGTTCTCCTGCGGCGTGCCGACGAAATAGAGCGGCAGGTTGGGATCGACTTTCTTCACCTCGCGTTGCAGCGCCAACGCCACCGACCCCGGCCGCACCTGCCCGCGGGGCCGCACGACCACCGTGGCGAATTGCTGGGAGAAGGGCGTCGCCAACGCCGGGCCAAACACTGAGGCGAAATAGGGCAGGTAGAATCCGGTGTTGTCCACGTTCGGGATGTTGAACGGCGCCTGCATGCGGACGTTGGAGATGACGCCGACGATGGTACGCCAAGGGCCGAAGAGCTGGCCGTTGTTGCCGACGGTGCGGAAGCGGCGGCCCAGCGCACTCTCGCGGCCGAAATGCTTCTGGGCGAAGCCGGCGTTGACGATCGCGACGGGCAGCTTGGCGTCGCTGTCATCGAGGGCGAAATCGCGGCCCTCGAGCAGCTTCGCGCCCAGGGTCGCGAAATAGCCGTCCGTGACCTGTTCGAAATTGGCGTTGGGACGGTCGCTGTCGGTCTTGTAGGACTGGCCCTCGATCTCGATGGCGCTGAAGCCGGAGAACGTCATGCGGAAGCGGTTGGTGAGCGCGGCCGTCTCGAATTCCGGGTCGGCACGCAGTTCGCGCACGAGCCGGTCGAAAAACAGTTTGCGGGCTTCGGGCGTCGGGTAGTCGCCGTCCATCAGGCCCATGCGGGCAGTGAGCAGCGCGGTCGTGTCGTAGCCGTAGTCGATCCGCTGCTGGCGCAGGATGGACTGCACCTGCAGGAGCGCCCCGATGAGAAGCACGCAGGTGACGAGGATCTGCAACACGACAAGGCCGCGGGTGATAACGCTGATGGTGCGGCTGGTGTTGCCGCGGCCCGACTCCTTGAGCGCATCGACGGCGCTGGCGCGTGAAGACATCCACGCGGGCACGAACCCGGACACGACGGCAGCGAGCATCGTGGTGATGACGACGAAGACGAGCACCGGGGTGTCGACGTTGAAGGTGATGTACGCGGGGATCGGGTTGGCCAGGTTGTGCGTGGCGGCCTGGAGGTAACCGGTGGACCAGAACGCGAGGCTGACGCCGGCTATGGCGCCCAGGGCGGCCACCAGCAGACTTTCGGTGAGCATCTGCCGGATAAGACGGATGCGCGTGGCGCCGAGCGAGGAGCGGATGGCCAGCTCCTTCTGGCGCAGGGTGGCGCGCGCGAACTGCATATTCATCACGTTGACACAGGCGATGAGCAGCAGGCCCACGCAAAACGCCATCATGGTCCAGAGCAGGCTCTGGAGCGCCGGTGGTGTGAACGTCTTGATCAGTGGTTCGACCAGCGCGGTGTCGAATTTCTTGTTGGTGTCGGGGAAGGTCGCCGCGAGGCGTTTGGCGATGCCGGTGAACTCGGCGTTGGCCTGATCGAACGGCACGCCGCGCTTGAGGAGCCCGAGCACGGCGACCTGGTTGCCGGCCGCCCGCAGATCGTTGCGGGGCAGGGGCGGGAACTCACTGAAGAGCGGAATCCACAACTGCTCGTTCACCGGGAAGGAGAATCCCGGAGGCATGACGCCGATGACGGTCGCCGGCTTGCCATTGATGCGGACGTTTTTTCCGACGATGTCGCGGCTGGCCCCGAAATCGCGCTGCCAGAGTTGGTGGCTGATGAGCGCCACCTTCTCGGCGCCGGGCTTGTTGTCCGCGGCGGTGAAATCGCGCCCGATCGCCGGGGCGACTCCAAGGATGCGGAAGAAATCGGAGGTGACGTAGGCGCCGGTGTAGCGCTGCGGATTCCCGTCGATGGTGACGTTGACGGTGGATCCGTTGATGTAGGCCGCCAGCAGTTCGAGGGACTTCTGCTGTTCGTGCAGGTCCTCGTAGTCGAGGGCGTAAATCTGGCTGCCGAAGCCATTGACGTTGGCGTTGCGCTGCGTGAGATCGATGATCTGTACGCCGACGAGCCGGTCGGCGTTGGGAAACGAAAACCCGCGCAGCATCACGCCATTGACGACGCTGAACTGCGTGGCCACGCCGCAGATGCCGAGCGCGAGCACGGTGACGGCGAGCAGGCAGAAGGATTTCTCCTTGATCAGGACGCGGAACCCGATCCGGAGATCTTGAAAGAAGGTTGGGAGGATCATGGGGGAGTACGGTTCAGGCTGCCCGACCTCCAGCCGGACTCCGAATCGATTTGGACGAAAGGTCGCAATCCGTGCTGGCAGGCGTGGGGCGTGATTGAGGGAGTAAGCGCGGTTAAATCGGGACTGCAGAGGACACGAGTGATGGGTTGAAGGTAAGCAGTATTGTTTATGTAGAGAACATGCCATGCTTATGACGTCAGACGGAAGTCCCCATCTGGTAATAAATTAAAAACCATGCATCGAGTCAACTGACTGGATCCTGCCCGCCTTTGGAATGGCAATTTCCCGAAAACGGGACATCGAGAACGACCGGGGAAATACAGCTTACATGGTCTTCATCGTGCGGCTTGCAGTGATGTCTTCACTCCGCGCGCAGGGCGGTCACCGGATCTACCTGTGTGGCCCGGTGCGCCGGCAGCCAGCAGGCGAGCAGGGCTGCCGCGAGCAGCGCGAACGCCACCACCGCCAGCACGAGCGGATCGGCCCAATGAACACGGTAAAGCTGGCTGGAAAGCAGCAGTCCCGCGCCCAGGCTGCCGACGACGCCGATGCCCAGGCCGACCAGCACGAGCTTCATCCCGTCGCGCAGTACCAACTCGATCACCTGACCGCTGCCCGCGCCGAGCGCGATGCGGATCCCCATTTCACGCGTCCGCTGCGCCACCGAATAGGCCATGACGCCGTAGATGCCGATGCACGCCAGCGCGAGGGCGGCGACGGCGAACAGACCGAGCAGCGTCAACACCGTGCGGCGGACGCCCAGCGAATTACTGACCGACTGTTCCAACGTGGTCAGGTTGGCGATCGGCTGCTCCGTATCCACCGCCTGCACGGCGCGCCGGACGTCGGCGGCCAGCGAAAGCGGCGGCAGGCGGGTGCGCACGACGATGCTCGTGTACCAGGGGAAATAAACCTGCGGGTAGTAGAGCTGGGGGATGGGATCGAAATCGAGTTGGAATTGCCGGATGCTGCCGACGACGCCGACGATCTCCCAGGTTGCGTCCTTGAAATGCAGCAACCGCCCCACCGGATCTTCCTGCTCAAACAACCGCCGCGCCAGCACGTCATTAATGATCATGACCTTTGGGGCCGTGGCGCTGTTGTCGGCCTCCGTGAAGAAACGGCCTCGCAACAGCGGGATGCCGAGGGTTTGAAAGGCGTCGCCCGCCACGGAGTCGAACCCGGCGCCAAGGTTGTTGCGGGTGTCCGGCTTGTCTTCGCGGCTGACCAGGTCGCCGTAACCCGTGTTGGGGGTCATCGGCGTCGATGACATCATTCCGACCGTGGCGACGCCGGGGATCTGCGCGATCCGGTCCATCACCGCCCTCACGAACCGGACGCGGTGCTCGACGGTGGGTGCCTTCGAGCCTGGTTGCGAGAGATCGAACATCAGGACGCTGTCGCGATTGAAACCGGTGTTCGCGCCCAGGGCTTTGACGAAACTGCGCATGAGCAGGCCGGCTGACGCCAGCAACACGACCGTCAGGGCGGTTTCAGAGACGATCAGCAGCGACTGCAACCGACGCCGGCTGCCGGTGGTCGATCCGCGCGCGCCTTCCTTCAGATGGCTGTTCAGATCGGGCCGGGCCGCGCCCAAGGCGGGAAAGATGCCAAAGAGGAATCCGGTGGCGCAGGTCGCAGCGAGTCCGAACACAAGGACCGTGCCGTCGATGCCGACCGTGACCCCGGGGGGCAGGGCTCGCGCGCCGACAAAGGCGACCAGGGGTTCGATCGCCAGCCAGCCGAGCCAGAAACCGACCAGGCCGCCTGCCACCGCCAGCAGCATGCTTTCCGTCAGCAACTGGCGGATGACGCGGCCCGTCGTGGCGCCCATCGCGACGCGTATGGCGATCTCCGACTGGCGCGACGACGCCTTGGCCAGCAGCAGATTGGCGACATTGGCGCAGGCGATGAGCAGGACGACGCCGACGGCGGTCAACAGGGTGAGGACGTAGGGGCGGGTATTACCGAAGATCGCCTCGTGCAGCGACTGGACCGCCACGGCCCAGGGGACTTTGAAGGACGGATAATTGGAGTTGAGGGCCTGTTTGGCCGCCGTGAGCTCCGCCGCAGCCTGCTCCGCTGTCACGCCGGGTTTGAGGCGGCCGATGACGGTGCAGACGTAGTTGTAATCACGGGACTGTTTGTAGCTTTCGGCCCGGACGGTGGCGGGGACCAGAAAGCTGCTGTTGGTGGCGAACAGCGCGTTCGGCGGGAGAACCCCAATCACCGTATAGCTCTCGGCGTCGAGTTGGAGGGCGCGGCCGATCACGGCCGAGTCGCCCTGCAGACGAGATTGCCACAACTCGTGGGTGATGACGACGACGTGCCGGTTGCCGCCGGGGGCGTCGTCCTGCGCCATGAAGCCACGCCCCAGGACCGGATTGACCCGTAACACCCGCAGATAGTCGGCCGTAACCTCGAGTCCGCTGACGCGGACTGGATCGCCGTCGCCGGTGAGGTTTTTGTTGGCCTGATGCGCCGCTGCGATCGTCTCGAGTTTGGTGGTGTGGTCCTGCCAGTCCACGAACACACCGCCGCAGGTGATCGCGAGCCCACCGGTGTTGGGCGCCTCCCAGACCTGCACGAGCCGGCCCGACTCCGGGTAGGGCAGGGGTTGGAGCAACAGGGCGTTGACAACGCTGAAGATCGCGGTGTTGGCGCCGATGCCGAGGGCGAGCGTGATCAGCGCCACGACGGTGAATCCCGGGGTCTTCAGCAGCTGGCGGAGGGCAAAGCGGAGATCGGAGAGCATGGGGAGAATAGCTCTAAGTTTTTAGCGATAAGCGGTAAGTTACGGGCTTTGAGATGGGGGAAGCTGGTTTGGAGCTTATGGCTTAAGGCTTATCACTTACGGCTCATACCGCGCGGGGCGCCTCGACTGACCGGCGTCACAGGGTCTCGTAGGCGATGAAGTCCTCCAGGGGCTTTTTCTTCGGCGGTTGCGGCCACTCCACGGGCACGCCCAGCGGCGTGAGACACACGCGGGTGTAGCGATCGGGAATGTTCAGGACCTGCTTCGTGATTTCGTCGGGGACCGAGTCGGTGATGAACACCGTTCCATAGCCGAGGGCCCGCGCGGCCAGCATCAGGTAGCCGGCGGCCATGGGTCCGTCCCAATGGTTGTAGTCCGGGTAGGTGGACTGGTTGTCCGTCAGAACAACGATGTGCACGGGCGCGGAAAGGTAGCCGTCGAAAGCGTTTCGAATCCGGGTCTCGCGTTGCTTCTTTTCGTCTCCAGACAGCGGCTTGTTCGGATCGACCCGGCCCAGCGCCCGCTCGATGCAGGCGTTTTTCAGCGCCGCGATTTTGGCGGGATCGCGCACGACCAGAAACTTCCACGGCTGCTGGTTGCCCGAGGTCGGCGCCAGCCGGGCGGCATCGAGGATCCGGCGGAGATCAGTTTCGGGCACGGGGTCCGGTTTGAATTTGCGCACCGAGCGGCGGGTCTTGAATACGTCCCAGATGTCCATGGGAGGCGTGGCGGTGGACTCGGTCGCGGCCGCTGCGCGGCTGCCGAGCAGGAGGCTTGCACTGGCGAGGGCACTTGAGGTGAGGAAAGTCCGACGGGAGGTATTCATGAGTGGTGGAGGTTGATGGGAAGGGAACAAGGGAGGGAGGGAATGAGGTGAGGGGGACCGAGGCAGCGAGTAGTGAGTAGCGGGTAGTGAGCAGGAAAGAAGGATTGAGGGAGTGAGGGATGGCGGTCGGGTGGTTGGGGATGAAATGCTCGCTCCTCGACGCCCGCTACTTGAGTTCAATGAACCCGCTCCGCTTCAGGAGGCGCAGCATCTGGGTCTCCTCGGCCCCGGGCCGGTTGCTCCGGCCGACCCAGGCTTTGAAGTACCAGTCGAGGTAATGTTGGTGGCCCTGGGCGGCCCAGTCCTCGATCAAGGCGAGGTGCCGGTTCTTGTCGTCATATTGCTGCGTGAGGTCTGCTGTTTCCTCCGGCGTCAGCCGGTGATATTTCCCTTCATGGATGACGCCGAGGCCGTCGAGGCGTCCCCTCTGGTGGGCCGGCTCCTCGGTTGGGTACCCCAGCACCAGCGCGATGATCGGGAAACAGTGCATCGGCGGCAGGTCGAGCAGTTTCCAGAGCCGCTCCATGTCGCCGCGGTGAATGCCGTTGGTCAGCAGGGAATCGATGCCGAGTGACTTCGCCGCGATCACGGCCGTTTGCGCCGCGAGCAGGGTGTTGATCGTGGCGGTGACGAAATCCACGACGGTGCCGGGTTCATAGGCATAGCCGAGCGCCGCCGCGCTCGCCTTCATCCGGTTATAATCGGCGCAATACAGCAGCAGGCAGCTGCCCCGGTACCCGCAGAGGTCGGCCATCATTTTGCGGTCCTTCACCACGATGATCGCGTAGCTCTGGTTGTTCGAGGCGCCGGCGGCGCGGACGCTCGCGCGCAGGATGGTCTGCAGCGTCGCTTCCGGGACCGGCTTGTCCTGGAAGTTGCCGTGAATCGAGCGCAGGCGGTGGATGGTCTTCAGGGTGTCGTTGGCCGGTTCAGCCGGAGCCTCCCTGCCGCCGGTCGGGGTTGGTTCGGCGCCCAATCCGCGGGAACCCGCCGCGAACAGGAACAGGCTGCCGCCGGCGAGGGCGCTCTGCTTCAGGAAGCCGCGGCGCGAGGAACGGGGGTGGAGAGGGGAGAGGTCTTTGGGGGATGATTTCATGGGCATTGGGAGATTCATGGGTTTGATCAGCTGGTTTCTCGTCGGAATCAGGTTATGCCACGCGGAGGGCCTCGATCGGGTCAACCATCGCCGCGCGCAACTCGGCGGAGTCCGGCCCCGCGAGTACGGTGGCGCGAGACGCGTTGGCCCCCGCCGACTTCTTCCGGTGTGGGGTGCGGCGGGAATGTTTGGCCCCGGTCAGTTGGCGAGCGTTTTCCACAACACGTCGATGTTCTGGCCGTGGATGTCGCGGATCTCCCACTCGGTGCCGACCAGGTTGCTGTTGTTGAGCTTCGCCATTTCCGGGAAGCGCCCCGCGAGGGGCAGCCGGGCCTTGAGCTGCTCGATCGTCTCTCCGGCGCTCTTCGCGCGCCGGATTTCGCCCCACAATCCCTCGAGGTAGGACAGAAACGACTGGATTTGCGCCTTGTTCATGGGCGTGGCGCTGTGACTCGCAAAAAACCGGGTGTTCGCGTCGGTCCGGCCGAGCAGATCGTGCAACACGACCAACCAGTTGTCCACGATGCGGTCGGTGATGGCCTCACTCGGATGAATGATGGGCACCAGTTGCCCGTAGAAAATCCCGGCCGTCACCACGAGGTTCTCCTCGGGAAAACTGACGATTGTGTCGCCCACCCCGTGGGCGCAGCCAAAGTAGTCCAGGCGCACGGTGATGTCGCCGAAATAGAGGGTCATCTGGCGGTCGAACGTGATGGTGGGCGGCACGGTCACGTGACCCTCGCGCAGATCCGCGGCGATCAGTTGCCACATCCTTTCGTAAGCGATCCACTGCGGCGTTTTCAGCTGCGCGGGATTGCTTTTCTCGAGTCGCGCGCGCACGTCCTTCACCTGCCGGTCACTCAAGGCGAGCAGCGAGGCGGTGCTGAACGGATGGGCCGGATTGGTCATCGACTTGAGCATGTCGGCCCGGATCGACTCGTGGCCCATGATCGGCAGATCGGCATAGGCGCCGTTGCCCGAGACGTGGCAGGTATGCTCGTGCGTGTTGATGAGGCAGGCAAAGTCGGTGCGCTTGAACTCCGTCTGGATCGCGTCGCGGAATCCGCCGGCGATCGTGCGCGAGAACGGCGCATCCACGACGACGATGCCTTTGGGGGTGGCGACTGCCACGATGGCGTTGCCCCACGGATCGCCGGTGAACACGGCGGCCCGCGGGCTGAGGCGGTCGACCTTGATGTCGAACTCGGCTCCCCGGCCCAGCGGCGCGAGGAGAGTCAGGAGGAGCCAGGGGAGGATCAGTTTGGAATTCATGGCGGCAAGGGGGACGGAAGAAGGTGCGGGGTTCCCGACCGGGGAAGCACGGCCACGGCGGTGAAGCCGGGCGACCGAGCGAGTTGGCGGAGGGCGAACTTGAGGTCGGCGAGCATCGGGGGAAGTCGAAAGGCGAAGGTCGAAAGTCCAGGATCAGAGGCTATTCTGCGCGCAGGGCGATGATCGGATCGACCCGGGTGGCGCGACGGGCCGGCAGCCAGCAAGCGAACAACGCGACGCCGGCAAGAAGGATCGCCGCGCCAGCGAAGACGAGCGGGTCGTGTCCACTGACGCCGTACAATCGGCTCGCCAACACGCGCGCGACGGCCAGGGCAGCGAGCAAGCCGAGGACCAGACCGATGGTCGCCAGCCGGACTCCACGGCCGACGATGAGCCGCATGATGTCGGCCCGCGCGGCGCCGAGCGCGGTGCGAATGGAAAGTTCGCGTTGGCGGCTGGCGACAGAGTACGACATGACGCCGTAGAGTCCGATGCAGGCGAGCAGCAACGCGGTGGCGGCGAAGGCGCCGATCAGATCGAGGATGAGTTTTTGCGGACCGAGCGCAGCGACCATCGCGTGCTCGAGCGTGCGCAAGTTGGCGAGTGGGAGGTTGGGATCGAGACGGTGAATCGCCGCGGCGATGTCGCGCGCCACGGCCAGCGGATCGCCTTGAGTGCGGACTATGAACGCGGACGCCCAGGGGAACTGTCCCTGGGGCGCGAAGAGGGTCGGAAGCGGCGGCAGGGGGAGGCTGTCGATGCGCATGTCGGCCGCCACGCCGACGATCTCCCATGTCTGCTCCCACGCATTCAGCCGCCGGCCGATCGGGTCTTCCGCCCCGAACAGGACGGTGGCCACCTGCTGATTGATCACGAGAACGCGCGGGGCGCCCAACCGGTTGTCGTTGGCGGTGAAGGACCGTCCGCGGAGGACCGTCGCACCCAGCGTCTCGAAGTAACCCGGAGACACATATTTCATATAGGCGGAACGGTCATTTCGGGTCTCGGGCCGCTCCTCCAAACTGAAAAAGCCGCCCATGGCGTTTCCGCCGAAAGGAAGATTGTCCGTGGTCGCCGCCGAAACCACGCCGGGCACGGCCCGAATTTGGTCGAGCGTGCGGTCGAGAAAAGCCATCCGCCGCTCGCCATTCTGGTAGGCTTTGTTGAATGGCATGGTGAGCTCGAACATCAGCACGTTCTTGGGTTTGATGCCGGGATCCGCGGTGACGGATTGCACCAGCCCGCGCAGCAGCAGGCCGGTGCCGACGAGCAGCACGGCGGTGAGAGCAATCTCAGCGATGACCAGGGCGGACTGGCTGCGCGCGCGGCCGCCATCGGTGGCGCCGGCGGTGCCGCATTTCAGCGCGCGGTTGAGATCAGGCCGGCGCACGCCCAGCGCGGGGAAAAGGCCGAACAGCAGGCCCGTGCCGCAGCTGGCGACGAGCGAAAAGGCGAGCACGCGGAGATCGAGTTGCGGCGCCATCGTGGCCGGCAGCAACTCGGCACTCAGGACGCCGAACAAATCGATGCTCCAGCTGGCGAGGAGGACGCCGGCCGTGCCGCCCAACAGCGCGAGCAACAGGCTCTCGGTGACGACCTGCCGGACGAGGCGTCCTCCGGTGGCTCCGACCGCGGCGCGCACGGCGATCTCGCGCTGGCGGGTGCTGGCGCGCGCGAGGAGCAGGTTGGCTACATTGGCGCAGGCGATCAGCAGC
Organism: Opitutia bacterium; assembly: GCA_003142615.1. Taxonomy (GTDB): domain Bacteria; phylum Verrucomicrobiota; class Verrucomicrobiia; order Opitutales; family Opitutaceae; genus Fen-1467. The sequence goes on from PLMW01000052.1 coordinate 96,003, forward strand.
ACGAGCATCACGGTGCCGAGTAGCAGCAGGAGGACCGGGCGGGAACGCTCCGCGAGGTGCTGCTGCATGGGTTGTACCAGGACACTCCAGTCGCGCATCTCAGCCGGATATTGTCCGTTGAGGCTGTTCTTGACCGCAATGAGTTCGGCTTCCGCGGCCGCAGCGTTGGCGCCAGAAGCAAGCCGGCCCAGCACCATCGCGTGATGCACATTGTAATCGGTGCGGAAGGACTTGGGGAAGAGAACGTACGGAACATACACCGCGATCTGCGACTGGAACCAGGCGCGACCGGGCATGACGCCAATGATCGTATGCGGCTGCTGATCGAGCATCAGTTGCTGGCCGATGACGGTGGAGGCCCCCCCGAAACGGCTTCGCCAGAAGCTCTCCGTGATCATTACGACATGGTTCTGCCCGCCAACCTGCTCATCTTCCGGCGCGAAGCCGCGGCCGAGCAGCGGTGGTACGCCGATCACGCGGTTGAAATCTGCGGAGACAGTGAGCCCGTCGATCTTTTCCGGTTCACCGAGCCCGGTGAGATCGAACCGGTTGTTGGCGTAGATCATGAGCGCCGCGAACTGCGTCTGGTGGTCACGCCAGTCCCGAAACGCAGCGCCGGAGACCGAGTTGCGCATTCCGTTCGGCGTGCGTTCGAAGACGCTCAGCAGCCGGTCCGGCTCAGGGTAAGGCTGCGGCCGCAGCAGGACGGCGTCGATGGCGCTGAAGATCGCGGTGCACGCACCGATGCCGATGGCGAGCGTGATGATGGCGACGGCGGCGAAACCGGGGGATCTGGCGAGCTGTCGGAAAGCGAAGCGGAGGTCGGAGAGCATGGGGGAATGGGGTCGAAGGATTAAGGTCGAAGGTCGATAGCTACTCCGCGCGGAGGGCGATGATCGGGTCGACCTTCGTAGCCCGGCGGGCCGGCAGCCAGCAGGCGAGCCATGCGATCGCGAGCAGCAACGCAGGGACGGTGAGAAAGACCGTCGGATCGCCTGGCGGCACTTTGACCAGAATGCGGCTGAGATAGAAACTCGCGACATAGACGGTGCCCACGCCGACGACGAGGCCTGTCGCCACCACGGCGAAACCCTGGCGGACGATAAGCGCGACGACGTTGCGCGGCGAGGCGCCGAGGGCGAGCCGCACGCCGATCTCATGGGTGCGTTGCGCGACCGAATAGGAAAGCACGCTGTAGATGCCGATGGCGGCGAGCAGCAGTGCGAGGGGTCCCAGCGCGGCGAGTATGAGCGCCGGGACGCGGATCACGACAAGGCTTTCCTCGACGCTCTGCGTCAGAGTTCGCACATCGCGCAGCGGTAAGTTGGCTTCGAGTCCGTGCACCACGCGGCGGACCTCCGGCGCAAAAGCCAGCGGGTCGCCGCGCGTGCGGACCTGTAGCGTGAGAATGAGCGAAGGGCGGGTGCGCAGCGAAAAGTAGAGCAGCGGCGCCGGTTTGGCGCTGAGCGAAACGCACTGGCTGTCGCGCGCCACTCCGACGACCTCGTAGGTGCTGTCTTCCACGACGAGCTTGCGGCCCAGCGGCGAGACCCCGGGCCAGTAGCGGCGCGCGAACTCCTGGTTGACGATGACCTCCGCCGGCCGGGACGCGTTGTCGAGGTCGACGAAATCCGCGCCGTCCACGAGCGGAATACCCAGCGTCTGGAAATAGCCGGGCGCCACTTGGCCGGAGAGCGCGACCTCGGGCCGGCCCGCGGAGGCCGCCTGACCTTCGATGGCGAAGGGAGTCTTGGGCAGGCCGCGCACATCGAACGGCACGAACGTGGCGACGGTCGCCGCGGCGACGCCGGGCGTGGCTTGCAGACGGGGCAAGAGCTCGCGCACGAAGGCGCGCGCGGCCTTCTTGTCGTAGCCTTTGGCGGCGAGATCGAAACTGCTCAGCAGCACGCCCCGCGGGTCGAAGCCGGGATCGGCCGTGTGGGCGTTGCGAAAACTTTTGAGGAAGAGCCCGGCGAGCACGAGGACGATCAGAGCGATCGCCACCTCGGCGGCGACGAGGAGATCGCGCAGCCGGTGGCGCGGCGCCGCTCCGGCTCCGCCGCCGCCAACTTTCAACGCCGGATTCACGTCGCTGCGGGTCAACTGCAGCGCCGGGGCCAGGCCGAAGAGCAGACCGCAGGCGATGCCGAGGAGCACGGAGTAGGCGCAGCCGACGGCATCGAGATGGCTGACCACCTTGATCGGCAGATAGCCGGGCAGTGGCACGTGGTGCAGCGCGTCGATGCCCCACAGCGAAAACAGGACGCCCCCGAGGGCGCCGAGCAGCGCGAGCAACAGACTTTCGGTGAGCAGCTGGCGGATGATGCGGAACCGCCCGGCGCCGAGCGCGAGCCGGATGCCGATTTCTTTTTGGCGCACGGTGGCGCGCGCCAGCAGCAGGTTGGCGGTGTTGGCGCACACGACGAGGAGGACGAGGAAGACAAGGATCTGCTGGGTGGCGAGCGCGCCAATCATGAGCGGCTGGCCCCCGATGGGCGAACGCCACAACGGCAGCAGGTCGGGTGTGAGGTCGGCATTGGTTTCGGGATACGCAGTCGCCAGCCGCCGGAAGATCGCCTCCAGCTCGCCGCGAGCCTGGGGCACGGTGACGCCGGGCTTCAGGTCGGCCAGCAGCACGAACGGCCGATTGTCGCGCGCGATGAGCTCCTTGCTGCTGGGAATGAGCTGCCCGGCCATCGTCAACGGCACCCAGACATCCAAGCCGAGCGCGACGATGCTGCCTTGGAATTTTTCGGGGGCAACGCCGATGATCGTGAACACGACGTCGTTTAACCGGAGCGTCTGCCCGAGCACGGTCGGGCTGCCGCCGAAGTGCGTCTGCCAATAGGCGTAGGCGATCACCGCGACGGGGCTCGAACCGGGGTGGGTCGACTCGGCCGCAGTAAGAAATCGACCGAGGGCGGGCTGCAACCGGAGCAGCGGGAAAAAATTATCCGAAATGAGTTCGGCCCAGATGCGTTCATCCTGGCCGTCGGGACCGCGGAGATTGAGCGGACGGATGCGGGAGGCGGCGATTTCGCGAAATGACCTCTGCTGTTCGCGCACATCGCGATAGTCGAGCCACGATGATTCGTGATAGGTGCCGCTGCGGTCGCGCGGGTCGATCACCATCAGCCGGGCGCCGTGCTCGACACCGGGCAGCGGATCGAGAAAGATGGCTTGGATCGAACTAAAGACGACGGTGTTGGC
>PLMW01000089.1 GCA_003142615.1 Opitutia bacterium
CGGGTTGTGGTGCATGTCGCCCAACTCGCCAATGTCCCAGTACTTCGATGCAAATTCGAGCTCTTCCCCGCCGAGAACTGCTCGGGCCTCATCCAGCGTCCAGGTAAAGTAGTCGCCGTCGTCGTCCAGTCCCACGTCGGCGTCCTGCGAAGCATAAAATCCGCCGCGCTCGCGGTCCGTCATCGTCGCGTCGAGCCACGCCACGATCTCGCGCGCCGTGGCAAGAAAATCCTCGCGGACAAAGCTCTGATAGCCGTGCACGAAATTGCGCAGCAGCTCCGTATTGTCGTAGAGCATCTTCTCAAAGTGAGGCACCACCCAGCGTTCATCCACGCTGTAGCGGTGAAATCCGCCGGCAAGCTGGTCGTAGATGCCGCCGCGGGCCATCTTTTCAAGCGTCGCGGTAAAGGCCTCGCGGGCTCCGGCGTTGCCGCGGCTCACAGCCACCTGAAGCAACAGATCCAGCGCCGCCGGATGAGGGAACTTGGGCTGCGAACCGAAGCCGCCGTTGCGCGGATCGAACTGCGCCACGATCGCGCCGGCAATCCTTTCCACCAAAGCCAGGGAAAAACCGCCGCGCCCGGAAAAGCTCTCGTTGTGCTCGATGGCCGCCATAACGCTGCCGGCTGTCTCCAGCGCTTCGTCGCGTTGCTCGCGCCACACCTGGGCCATGGCCAGCAGCACGCGCCCCATCCCCGGCCGCCCGTAGCGCTCGTCGCGGGGAATATACGTGCCACCGAAATACGGCCGGCCATCGGGAGTCAAAAATGCCGTCAGCGGCCATCCGCCCTGCCCGCTGATCGCTGCGACCGCCGCCTGGTAGCGCGCATCCACATCGGGCCGCTCGTCGCGGTCCACCTTCACGGCCACAAAATGCTCATTGATAAGCGCCGCGATCTCCGGATCCTCGTAGGACTCGCGGTCCATGACGTGGCACCAGTGGCACCACACCGCCCCGATGTCGAGCAGGATGGGCTTGTCTTCGGCCCGCGCAAGCGCAAACGCGGCCTCGCCCCACGCGTGCCAATGGACGGGCTGATGGCGCGCCGAGCGCAGATACGAGGAGGCTGCGTGTTCGAGCTGGTTCGCGGCGCCGGCGGCTGGGGAATCGCCCTCGTGCATGAGGTGAGCATACATGGCTCGCGTTCCGCTCTGCCAGCGCGCATCTTTACCGTGTCTGGCGGAATCTCATTATCATAAGAAGCAGGTAAGCGATGGCAATCAAGACAGCCCCTGCGGCGCACCAGAGCGCCGCGAACAGCAAATCCCTCACCATCGGCGTGCTCGCCCTGCAAGGCGACTACGAGGCGCACGCGCGCGCCTTCAAGAGCGCCGGGGCGAACACGGTCCTGGTGCGCAAGCCTCTGGAACTCAGCGGCCTCGACGGCCTGGTGCTGCCCGGCGGCGAATCCACCACCATGCTCAAGTTTTTGGAGAAGAACAACTTCTTCGACGCGCTCGGAAAGTTTGCTTCGACCATGCCCTGCTTCGCCACCTGCGCCGGCTGCATCCTTCTGGCGCGCGAAGTGCTCCACCCAAAGCAGCGCAGCCTGGGCGTGCTCGACGCCACGGTGGAGCGCAACGCCTACGGACGCCAGATCGACTCCACCATCCTCACCCTCCCCACCGAGCTACCCGGTGGCCCGCTGGAGATGGTCTTTATCCGCTCGCCGCGCATCGCCCGCGTGGGCCAGGGGGTTCAGGTGCTTGCGCGCCGCGATGGCTTTCCCACCCTGGTGCGCCAGGGTCATCTGCTCGCCGCCACCTTCCACCCAGAGATGACCTCCGACTCGCGCGTGCAACAGTTGTTCCTCGACATCGTGCGCGCTCACCAAACTCGATAAGAACCGCTGCGTGCGGAATTCAAAGCGCGGCCGAAGCGCAGGCGGCCCCGATGCGCGAAAAGCCTCAATCGCAGCTCGGTGAAGGAAGTTCTGGTGATCGAGGAATACTACGATGTCTCATCTTTCCGTGCACTTGTCGCCTAAACCCTGCCAAATGCTCTACTCTGGCCTTTAGCGAAATGATGAGCTATTCTGCCAAGATTCGGAAAGCGCTTCTGCAGGCCCTTGCTCATGACATGGTGAACACGGCAAAGGCCGCGGCGTACTCGGGAATGCTTATGTTCTTCCCTGCTCTCCTGGTCATTACCACGCTGGTGGCTCAGGTGGAGGAGGGACCGACGCTGGTCGGCCAGACGCGCGGCGTCCTCGAGCAGTTTCTGCCCGCCGATACTCTCGATCTCGTCCAGTCCTCCATCCTCACGCACAACCTCCACTCCGGCCAATTGATCCTCTCCGCCGCATGCCTCAGCCTTTTCGCTGGCATGGGAGTCATGTTGTCGTTGATGGAAGGGTTCCGCCGCGCCTACCGGCTGCCGCCCGAAAGCTGGACCTTCTGGGGACGCCGCGTGCGCGCCCTGCTGCTGGTATTCATTGTGCTGATTCCGCTGTCGCTGGCCTCAACTGCCATCGTCTTTGGCCACCAGATCGAACACTGGATGATCGATAACGCCGGCCATGAGTTGCGCCACTTCGTCATCTTCTTCTGGCGCGGGGTCCGCTGGTCGGTCACATTCCTGGCGGTTCTCGCCGTCCTCGCCGCCCTTTACCATTTCGGCACCCGGCGCACGGAAAGCTGGCTCTGGGTCGCGCCCGGCGCCATCGCCGGCACCCTCATCTGGTTTCCGGCCACGCTCGCCTACGGCTGGTACGTCACCAGCGCCGGCAATTACACCCGGCTCTACGGGTCTTTCGCGGCGGGCATCGCAACTTTGGTATGGCTTTACATCACGTCGTTCAGCGTTTTGCTGGGCGCGGAGCTGAATGGGGCTCTCTACTGGGAGCGCCAGAATCAAATTGCGGCGGAACCCTCCGCGCGCCAACCGGAGCCGCTTCCCCGCTAAGCCCGTTCACTTTGGCGCTTTCGTGCGCGGCCCGCGCTGAAATGGCCGGCTCACCGCGCTCGCGGCGCCGCGTGCGCTCCACGCCCTGGTGCCCCGCAAGTTACAATAAACTCAGTAGTGTCCTCCTTGCCCCGTTTTTCACCTGCTCGAAATCTCTTTTGACTAAACTCGAAGATGCCTCCGGAGCCTCTCTCTTATGACCTCTGATGCACTTTCTCTTTCGGAGTCCCCCTCCCAGCGTCGTGCCAAGATCGTCGCCACGCTTGGGCCGGCATCGAACACCGAGCCGGTCATCCGCGACATGATCCGCGCCGGCGTCGATGTCTTCCGCCTGAACTTTTCCCACGGCTCGCACGAGGGCAAGGCCGCGGTGATTGAGAAGATCCGCAAAGTCAGCAAGGAAGAACGCAAACCGCTGTGCATCCTTGGCGACTTGCAAGGGCCCAAGATCCGCACAGCCCTGCTGAAAGACCATCAGCCCGTCCTGCTCAAGGCCGGCCACCAGCTCACCATCACGCCGCGCGACATCCTGGGCACGGCAACTCTCGTGGGCGCCACCTTCAAAACGCTGGCGGAAAACGTCGAGCAAGGTTCGTGCATACTGCTCTCCGACGGGCTCATCGAGCTGCGCGTCCACGAGGTCGACGGAGAAGACGTGGTGTGCGACATCGTCAACGGCGGGCTGCTGGGCGAATGCAAGGGGATCAATCTTCCGGGCGTTCTGGTGCGCACCCCGTCGCTAACGGAAAAAGACTCCGTCGACCTCGAATTTGCGCTCCATCACGGCATCGACGCCATCGCCGTTTCCTTCGTTCGCACCGCTGAGGACGTCAGCCTTGTGCGCAATCGCGTCACCGCGCATGGCGCCGATACCTGGATCATCGCCAAGCTGGAAAAGCCGCAGGCCGTCGAGCATCTCGACGCGATCCTCGAGGTCTCCGACGGCATCATGGTGGCTCGCGGCGATCTGGGCGTGGAAGTGCCGCTGGAGCAAGTTCCCGCCATTCAGAAGCACATCATCCGGCGCGCCGCCGAGTACTCCAAGCCGGTCATCACGGCTACGCAGATGCTGGAATCGATGATCGAGAACCCGCGGCCCACGCGCGCCGAGGTCTCCGACGTGGCTAACGCCATCTACGACGGCACCGATGCCGTGATGCTCTCCGGCGAGTCGGCCATTGGCAAATACCCGGTCGAAGCGGTGGCTATGATGGCGCGCATCGTCTCGGAAACCGAGCGGCACATCAAGGAAAGCCTCGAAACCCAGCCGCGCGAGCGCCGCAGCCACTTCTCCATCGCCGAAATCATCTGCGAAGCCACGGCCCACGCCGCCGACGATCTCGACCTGCGCGGCATCGCCCTCTTCACCGAATCCGGCTCGACCGCGCGCCAGCTCTCCAAATACCACCCCATGGCGCCCATCTTCGCGCTCAGCCCCGTCGCGGTCACTGTCAATCGCCTCAACCTGCTGTGGGGCACCACGCCGATCCGCTGTCCCAAGGTGCACACCACTGAGGCGCTGGTCGATTGCGCCGAATCCCTGCTCGAAAAAGGCGGCTACGTCCGCCAGCGCGAGGTCATCGCCATTGTGGCTGGCACGCGCACCAAGTCCGGCTCAACCAACTTCCTCCGCCTGCACTCCATGGGCGAAAATTCCCTCGCCGGCGCGCGCTTCCGCACGCCCCGTTCTCGAGCCGCCGCGCTCGATGCCGTACCCGGTACCGGCGCAGCGTCCGGTGCCGATGCCGCGCCCAAAAAGCGCCCCGCCAAGCGCTCCGAACCGCAAGAATAGCCGCGTACCGCTCGAAACAACGCTGCCTGCGGATCCGATGCGCCGACTGCGGGGCCAAGGGCGAAAAGCAGCGGCTTACCCTCCCACGATCCTGTCCATGTTGCCGCGTACAGCGAGTTTTTCCCGGCAGGAGTATGCTGGGACGTTCCCCGAAACAGAGGTCTGAGAACCGGCTCAGTCCGGATCAAGGGAGGGAATATGTTCGAGGGCTCGGCGTCTCTCGTGTTTCTGTGGGATTTCGTGATTGGCATCGTGGTGCTGGTGCTGATCGTCCTTATCCTTAAGTCGATATACAGCATTGGTCCGACGCAAGTCGGATTGGTCCGCAAGCGGTTTGGCGCAAAATTGCCCGGCAGCAACCCGGTGGCCTTCAAAGGCGAAGCCGGCTACCAGGCCGAGTTGCTCATGCCTGGCCTTCGCTTCAAGTTCTGCCTGATTTACGCGGTGGCCAAGCATCCCTGGGTACAGGTTCCCGCGGGTCAAATCGGCGTGGTCATCGCGCAAGTGGGCGATGCGACACCCATTGGCGCAAAGTCGGGTGTCTACAAAGCCGAGTTTGGCAACTTCACTGACGTCTCAAACTTCGTCGCCAACGGCGGCCAAAAGGGCGTGCAAAGGCCGGTTCTCTCTCCCGGCATGCTGGCCCCCATCCATCCTGTGGCCTTCCTGGTCATCACCAAGCCATCTGTCTTCGGCGTTCCCATCACCGACGCATACCGCAAGCTGGCCGAAGAAAAAGGCAGGCTCACCTACGAAGCTTTCGGGTTGGAGGAACGGCAGCTCGAAGTGACGCGCATTGCGCCGCGGCCGACCGAGGCTGGCAAAGTCGTCGACATGATCGGCATCGTAACCGCCCTCGAAGGCCAACCGTTGCCGGCCGGCGCCATCGCCAACAGGCTGGGAGGATTCGACGATGTCGAAGAGCTCGAAAAGAACGCCGGCACCACCGATTTCCAGCTCATCGCCGCCATACTCGGCAGCAAGAACACCCTGCACAACAACTTCCAGGATTTCCAGCAATTCCTCGATGCCGGCGGAAAGATCGGCCTGCAGCACGATCCGCTTCTCTACGGCGCCTTCAACCTGAATCCGTTTCTGGTGCGCGTGGAGCAGGTCCCGATGCTGGTCGTCGAACAGGGCCAGGTTGCCGTAATCAAGGCCTACGTTGGCCTGCCGACCCAGGACACTTCAGGCATCGGGTTCAAATTCGGCAGTCTGGTGCGGCCCGGCCATCAAGGCATCTGGCAGGAGGCTTTGAGAACCGGCAAATACCCCATCAACCCCCGGATTTACGACGCCAAGGTTGTCCTCACCGCGATCCTCAAGCTCGACTGGGCCAAGGACGTCACCGGAGCCCATGGACTCGACGCGCGGCTTGAACCCATCATCGCCAAAAGCAATGAGGGATTTGTCTTCGCCATCGATCTCCAGGTCCTCATCCACGTGCCCGACACCAAAGCCCCGCGCGTGATTTCCATGGTCGGCTCCATGGAGAATCTGGTGAACGAGGTCCTGCAGGCGGCCGTGGGCAACCTCTTCCGCGACAAGATCGGCGGCATGGAAGCCATCAAGTTCATCCAGACCCGCCAGATCGTCCAGGAGGAAGCATTCGCTTACATCCAGAGGAAGCTCGCCGAGTACGAAATCGAAACCCGTGGCGTCTACATTCAGGACGTGATCTACCCGCCCGCGTTGGTCACGGTGCTCACCAATCGCGAGGTCGCGCACCAGGAGGTGGAAACCTTCAAGATGCAGCGCCAGGCGCAGGACCAGCGCATTGAGACCGAGAAGGCCCGCGGGACTGCCGACATGCAGGCCCAGCTCGCTCAATCCGCGGTGGGCGTGGACATCAAGAAAAACAACGCCGAAGCGCGCAAGGCGGAAGCGGACGGCGAGTCCACCTATATTGAGCGCACCGGCACAGCCCAGGGAGCGCAGGTCCGGGCTGTCGGTTTGGCCCGTGCTGAGGCCTATCAAAAGCAGGTTGCGGCACTCGGCCAGGGAGCCACTGCACTGGTCAACGCCGTCGAGGCCCTTTCCAGAAGCAATGTCCCATTCATGCCGAGCACACTGGTCGCCGGAGGCGGTGGCTCAGTCGGCGGCGTTCTCGAAGGTCTGGGTGCGTTGCTTATGCAGAAAGTCAGTCCCGGCGCGTCAGCCAGTTCCATCGCGTCTGTCGCTGCATCCGCGCCGACGGACGCAGCCAAATCTTCTGCTCCAGCCCCTCAGCCGACTCCGCAGCCCATTCCGCCGAAACCGTAGCCGCCGGGATCGCCTCACTCACCCGCCCCGATTGAATCCCCGCAAGGTGATTCGATCGGGGCCACTGATTGTAGCGCTGGTCTCTAGACCAGCTGCCGTGCGGGCGTCCACGCCCGCACCTATTCTCACTTCGCAAACAGGCACAGCGGAACCGTTTCCCCCATTGCCTTGTAACCCGCCGGCTCCGGCTGCCACCATCCAAGGCCCAGGGAGCGGCGGAAATTGAGCTGCGGCGGAGATTGACAAGCGCCAGTGCAATTTTGGGCCGGCGCTTCCCAAATTGCGAGGCGCTAGAATGTACCACACCTTGCCCGTCTCGCACAAGACTTGCAATTCCTCCCGATGCCCCGTACTATCCGCAGTAGAAACCGGCCTGCAAAGCAGGTGGGTGGTCAACGCTGGTTGAACCAACATTCAACGAACAGGGGCTCGACTCGATCATCGGTTCTGTGTGCCGTGTCCGCCAGTCCGGAATGCCTAAGGAACCGCGGGGAGCTCCACCGTCTTAGGACGGGTTCACCGGCGCATCGCTCACGGCCCCGCGGGCCGGGTTCTACTTTCCATTCTCAGTAGCCCCTTCGGTTGAGTGGCCTTCTGATTCGCCCCGCGCTGCCGGACTGCCACTGCTCACACCGCCAGGTGGTGTCTCAGTTTGATTTCAGGCATTCAGAATGGTCAGGATTGGCGCTCACCGGCTCCACTGCGACATTTTGGCAAGCTCTTTCCGGGCTGCATGGTTGACATCCGCCCATGCTCTTGATTGGCCGCAGCTATAGTTGATCTCGGTCGCACTGTGAGCCGCTGCGGGGACATCCTTATCTTGGCTGGCCGGATTGAGGAAGAGCAGATACTCGCCCCCTATGTTGGCTTTGGCTCCCTTATCGAGATAAAAGCCACCGCTATCGCGATATGTAAAAAGCTCGATGGTCGCAGGAGGTTCACCTTTGAAAGAGGTCAGAACTCGAAGGTGATAAATCGTCCAAGGATCGTCTGCACCTATGTAGTCTGACCAGTGATTATCGGCAGCTGACACCTCGACACGCACCACCCATTTGGAGTCAGAGAACTCCTCTGAAAGAGTTGTCTTCGCATACATCTTCCCCTTGTAGATGCACACGGCGTTGGCTGGGCACTTCGTTAGAAGGGCAAACACTGCAACGATGATGGCAGTCCTACTCCAATTCATGCAGTAAGGATACGCCGTTCGGCAGACTCAGGACGCCAGCCCCGCGATCCGACTTGGCTCTGGCTCAACGCAAGGGCTGTGGATTTCAAACTGAGACACTACCCACCGCCAACTCCGCTAACGCCGCTAGCCCCGCTGTCTTATCCTGTCTTCAGGTGCATCCTGTTCTCTTTCACATCGGATCGATTCTGATTCCGTCCTACGGCGTAGTCACCGCACTGGGCGTGTTGCTGGCGCTCGCTCTGTCCCAGCGCACAGCCCGCATCGCCGGCGTGGACGCCGCCAAAGTGTGGAATCTTTGCATTCTGAGCCTCTTTGCCGCGCTGGCTGCCGCACGGCTGCTTTTGGTCGTCGCTAACTGGAGTGCCCTGCGCTTCCACCCTGCGTGGCTGCTGGAGCTGGCGATGGTGCATCATCCGCTGCTGGCTGTAGCGGGCGCGCTGGCAGGCGCCGGCTGCGCGGCGTGGTACGCGCGCCACTGCAAACTTCCCTTCCGCGCCACTGCCGACGCCCTGGCCCCGCCGCTCGCCGCTGCCCTGGCCTTCGAGCAACTCGGCGCGCTCGCCGCCGGCTCCGGTTACGGCACGGATGCCGGACCTCGCGTGGGCTGGGCCGTCATCTACTCGAACCCCCTGGCTGCCATCTGGAGCGGCGCGCCGCTGGGCGTTCCATTGCATCCCGTGCAAACCTACGCGGCCCTCGCTTTCCTCGCTCTGGCCATTCTTCTGTGGGTCTGGCTGCCCCTCGAACGGCGCCAGGGCGACGTGGCCGGCCTCTGGCTGATGGGCGCCGGAGTGGCCATTTTCCTCACCGAGATGTGGCGCGATTGGGCGGGCCGCGGCTCGCTCTTCGATGGCGTAATCGACGGCCCGCAGATCGCAGCCGTCTTTCTCGTGCTCGCCGGTGCGCTGGTCCTGCGCGAACGCAAAGGCGCTCAACCCGCCGCCACTCACATCGTAAACACTGACGGAAATCGAGGCTCTGCATGAGCGCCCCGCGCACCATCGCCGTGCCCGCCCAAGCGCATGGCCGGCGCCTCGACCAATTTCTCGCCGCGCAACTCGACGGCATAAGCCGCTCGCGCGTGCAGTTGCTTCTGGATCAGGGCGATGTGCTGGTCAATGGCGGCCGCGAGAAGCCCTCGTTCAAGCTGCGTGGAGGTGAAACCATCACCATCACCGGCGAGCCGCATCCCACCCCGCTCAAGGCCGTACCTGAGGCGATTCCGCTCGACGTAGTCTACGAAGACTCTGATCTTGCCGTGATCAACAAGCCTGCCGGCATGATGGTGCACGCCGGCTCGGGCCGGAACGATGCCGCGCGCAGCCGGGGAACGCTGGTCAATGCGCTGCTTCATCGCTTCAATACGCTCTCTTCGACGGGCGGCGAACTGCGTCCCGGCATCGTGCACCGGCTCGACAAAAACACCAGCGGACTGATCGTGGCGGCCAAGAACGATCGCGCCCACGCGGCTCTGGGAGCCATGTTTGCCGGCCGCAACGTGCAAAAAACCTATCTCGCGCTGGTGCACGGCGCTGTGGCGCGCGAAAAAGGCGCCATCAGCGCCGCCGTCAGCCGCGATCCCGTGCGGCGCACGCGCATGACCACGCGGCCTTGCGAAAACGCCCGCTCGGCCATCTCGCACTACGAAGTGGTGCGGCGCTTGACCACCCGCTTCGGTAAATTCACTTTGCTCCGCGTGCGCATCGAAACCGGCCGCACCCACCAGATCCGCGTGCACCTGAAATCGATCGGCCATCCGCTGCTCGGCGACAAGGTCTACGGCTGGAAGCCGGACCCCGCGTTGCCCGCGCCGCCGCGCGTCATGCTGCATGCGGAACGCATCGCCTTCCTGCATCCGATCACCGCCCGGCCGCTGGACGTGCGCGCCCCGCTGCCCGAAGACTTCGAGCAACTGCTCACCGCGCTGAGAAACATGTCAACTATTAGTTGACAAGTTTCCGGGGGCGGGCCGCGTCACCGTACTTGTGGCGGGTGCGGCGAGGCTGGAGGGACGGCCGGCAGTTATTCCAGCAGTTCCACCGCCAGCCCGTAGCGCAGGTTGTGGAACGAGTGGCGGAAGGCGGTAATGCCGCTGAAATCGGCCACGGACAGCACGGTGGCCAGCGCGGTGGGAAACACATCCGCCCGCGCCGCGGGCAGGCCGGGGATTTTTTTCCGCGCCTCGAGCGGCAGGCGGGCGGTGTCGTCGAGCAGGGCGCGCAGCGCCGCGACCGTGATGAGCGGACTTGTCGCCGTGATCTGCCGCCCGAGGCGTTCCGCGAAAATGGCCCGCGTCGTGGTGACCGTGCCGCCCGCAAAGACCGCATCGGCTCCAGCGGGAAGCGAAAAACGAAAGCCGCTTTTGGCGAGAACCTCCCTGCAGATTTCCGTGAGGCGCGTCCGGCAGTCGTCGCTGAAAGGCGCCTGCGGATCCTTGACGCAGCGCTCCGTCAGTCGGACGCAGCCGAGCGGCAGACTGACCGCCTGCTGCACGCGCCGGGCGTGAAAGGTGAGGCATTCCAGGCTGCCGCCGCCGAGATCGAAAACATAGAAGTCCTGCAGATCGGCCAGGGCCGGGTCGGAGGTCAGGCCCCGGCCGATGAGCTCCGCCTCCTCCCCGCCGGTGAGAAGGCGGACTTCATGGCCGGTCGCGGTGCGAATGCGGTCGCGGAATTCCCCCCCGTTGGCGGCGTCGCGCACCGCGCTGGTGGCGACCAGGACGGTGCGCCGGGGGGCGAGGGGGGCGATTTCCGCGAGCAGCTGCCGGACGGCCGTGAGGCCGCGCTGCATGTCCTCTTCCGTCAGGCGCGGCCGGGCCTGGCCAATGCCCGTGCTGATGCGCGCATCGAGCGCCCGGGTCTGCACCGTGACGATCCCACCCTCGGGGCCGCGAGCCGCGACGAGGGATTTGATCGAATTGCTGCCGATGTCGATGACGGCGACGACAGGGTTTTTATTCACCACGGATGGCACGGATAGGCACGGATGAGCTGCACCTGATCAGTGTCATCGGTGTAATCCGTGGTCAAAAATATTAGAGTACAAAGTCGGCCGGGGCGATGAGGACGACAAACTCTCCCTTGAGGCTGGTCTTGGCGAGGCGCTGGCGGACGGCCTCCGCCGGCCCGACGAGGAAGGCTTCATGCAGCTTGGTGACCTCCTTGGCCACGCAGATGACGCGTTCCGGGCCCAGTTTCTCCCCGATTTCGTCTGCGAACTTCCCGATGCGGTGGCAGCTTTCGTAGAGCGCGAGGGTGTAGGGGAAATCGCGATATTGATCGAGAAACGCGCGCCGGGCGGACGACTTGGACGGCAGGAACCCGACGAAAAGAAATCCGTTGGTGGGCAGGCCGGAGGCGCTGAGGACGGCGGTGAGGGCGCTCGGGCCGGGCACCGGCACGACGGGCAGGCCCCGCTTGCGGCAGGCCCGCACCAGGCGGAAGCCCGGATCGCTCAGGCCCGGAGTGCCGGCATCGGTCACCACGGCAATGGATTTGCCCTCCGCCAGCAAGCCGGCGAGAAAGTCGGCCGCCTCGATCTCGTTGTGCTCATGGTAGGCGAAAAGTTCGCGGCGGATGCCCAGCCGGGTGAGCATCACACCCGTGGTGCGGGTGTCTTCACAGGCGATGAGGTCAACAGCGCCGAGAATGGCCCGGGCCCGCGTCGTCAGGTCGGCGAGGTTGCCGATCGGCGTGGCCACGACATAGAGGTGGCCGGGCAGGGGGACGAGCGAAGCATTATCCATCGCTGGGGGAAGGAAGCCACCCGACGGCGTCCATAGCTACAAAAAAATCCGGCCCATCGGCCGGATTTTGAAAGACAGACTGAAAAGTGTGGGACGCTTCACTGTCCCATGCCCGGAATGCGTCCCTCCCAGTCGGCCGGACGATTCCAGGGAATGGTGGAATCGGTTTTCGGAGCGACGCAGCCGGCAAAGAGCGCGGCGAGGGCGACGGCGAGGAGCGCGACGAGGAGGGGTTTCTTGGCGACGTTCATGGGAAGTGAGTTTGGCGGGGAGCGGGGAGTCTGCAACAGGTTCTGCCCGGAGGTCGAGCCCGCAGCGTTAAGACGTCGCGGGATGGCCGCTGGTTCCATTCAGCCGGAGAACGTATAAGTCGACTCCCACCACGGGGTTTTCGCGTCCTTCTTCACGCCGGCGCCGGGATTGGCCGCCAGGTGCTCGAGCACCTGGAAGACGGGCTCGGCCTTTTCCGGCTGGCCGATCCGGGCGGCGAGAGTTTCCGCGGTGAAGGGCGTGCCGGGCGCAGCGCGCAGGGCCTCGACGATCTTCAGCTTGAGCGCGATGACGCCGCCGGCGGCCTTCTTGCCCGCCTCCACGCCGGGCTGGTGGTAGGCGTTGATGCCGATGAGCGAGGCGTAGAGGCCGACCACGCGTTCGTAGAGGGCGATGAGCATGCCGAGGGTGCGCGGCGACACGTCGGGAACGGTGAGGGTGATGGAAGGGCGGTTTTTTTCGCTGAGCGCGTCGCGCGTGCCGAGGAGGAAGCCCTGCAGGTAGTCGCCGCTGGTCAGGCCGCCGCCCTCGACCTCGAGGCTTTCGCCCTGCCGGTCGCGCAGGACCTCGATGAAGGTGACGAAGAAATTGTTTACGCCCTCGCGGAGCTGCTGCACATAGGCGTGCTGGTCGGTGGAGCCCTTGTTGCCGTAGACGGCGATGCCCTGGTTGACCACGCGGCCCTGCAGGTCCAGCTCCTTGCCGAGCGACTCCATGACGAGCTGCTGGAGATAGCGTGAGAAGAGCAGCAGGCGGTCCTTGTAGGGCAGCACGACCATGTCGCGCGCGCCGCGGCCGTCGGTGGCCCAGTACCACATCGCGGCGAGCAGCGCGGCGGGATTCTCCGTGAGCACGGGTTTGCGGGTGACCTTGTCCATGGCGGCGGCGCCCGCCAGCAACTGGTCGATCTTGATGCCCTGGAGCGCGGCGGGCAGAAGTCCCACCGCGCAAAGCTCTGACGTGCGGCCGCCCACCCAGTCCCACATGGGGAAGTGCGCCAGCCAGCCCTCCTGCTGCGCGATCTGCTCCAGCTTCGAACCGGCGCCGGTCACGGCCACAAAGTGCTTCGGATAGTCGAGGCCCGCGGCTTTGAACGCAGCGGCGGCCTCCAGCATGCCGTTGCGCGTCTCCACCGTCCCACCCGACTTGGAAATCACCAGCACCAGCGTGCGCTTGAGCTGACTGCCGATTTCCTTGAGCACGTAATCGATGCCGTCCGGATCGGTGTTATCGAAGAAATGGACGCGCATCTTGTCGCGGCCGGCCTTGAGGCGGCCGAGCGCGTGGCTCACCAGCTGCGGCCCGAGCGCCGAGCCGCCGATGCCGATCACGAGTAGCTCGCGAAACCTGCCGTCGGGGCTGCTGATCTCGCCCTTGTGCACCCGGGCGGCGAAATACTTGATGGCGGTCAGCGTCGAGGTGATGGCGTCGGCGATCTCCTTGGTCGGCGCCAGTTGCGGCGCGCGCAGCCAGTAATGGCCGACCATGCGGTTCTCATCGGGATTGGCGATGGCGCCTTTCTCCAGCGCGGCCATGGCGGTGAATGCCTCCGCGAACCTCGGCTCCAGCGACGGCAGATAGTCGTCCGGGAATGGCATGCGGCTGAGGTCGAGCGACACGCCGAGCGAGGGATAGTGTTGGCAGAGCTGTTGGAAACGGGACCAGGTCATGGGAATATTTGACTGCAGATCAGAAGGCTGGGCACGGACAGGAAATCAATGCCTCTGCGTTCATCTGGGTAATCCGTGGTTAATCAAGGTTGGCGTCAGTCACGGCGCCGAGGGAGGCGCTGGTGACAAGCTTCGCATACTTGGCGAGCACGCCGCGGGTTTCACGCGGCTTCTTCGGCTTCCAGGCCTTGAGACGCGTCTTCAGTTCCTTGGGTGGAAGATCGAGGGAGATCAGGCTCTTCCCGGCGTCGATGATGATCGGGTCGCCGTTCCGGATGACGGCCAGGGGACCGCCGGTCGCCGCCTCGGGCGTGATGTGACCGACGACAAAGCCGTGGCTGCCGCCGGAGAAGCGGCCGTCGGTGATCAACGCCACCTCCTTGCCCAGTCCCTTGCCCATGACGGCGCTGGTGGGCGCAAGCATCTCGCGCATGCCGGGGCCGCCGACCGGACCCTCGTTGCGAATGACGATGACATGGCCGGGTTTCACGCGGCCGTCGAGGATGGCCTTGAGCGCGGTCTCCTCGGATTCGAAGACGATGGCTTTGCCGGCGAAGCGCATGCCCTCCTTGCCGGAAATCTTCGCCACGGCGCCCTGGGGCGCGAGGTTGCCGTAGAGAATGCGGATATGGCTGTCGGCTTTGATCGGATTGGACAGCGGACGGACAACATCCTGGTCCGCGGGGTAAGGCCTCACGTCGCGCAGATTCTCGGCGAGGGTTTTGCCGGTCACGGTCAGGCACTCGCCGTGCAGCAGCCCGGCGTCGAGCAGCATCTTCATCAACGGCGTCAGGCCGCCGATGCGCGACAGGTGGGCCATGCCGTAACGGCCGGAGGGTTTGAGGTCGGCGAGGACGGGCACACGCCGGCCGATGCGCGTGAAGTCGTCGAGAGAAAGCCGGACGCCCGCCGTATGCGCAATGGCGAGCAGGTGAAGCACGGCGTTGGTGGAACCGCCGAGGGCGATCACGACCGTGATGGCATTCTCGAACGCCTTCCGGGTCATGATGTCGCGCGGACGGATGCCGGCCCGGGCCAGGGCGAGGACGGCCGCGCCGGCGCGGCGGCAGTCGAGTTTCTTTTCCTCGCTGATGGCGATCTGGGTGGAGCTGTTGGGCAGGCTCATGCCGAGCGCCTCGATGGCGGAGGCCATGGTGTTGGCGGTGTACATGCCGCCGCAGGAGCCGGGACCGGGAATCGAGCAGTCCTCGATCGTCTTCAACCCCTGTGCATCCAGCTTGCCGGAGGCATACTGGCCAACGGCCTCAAACACGGAAACGATGTCGCAGTCCTTCTGTGACTCGGGATGGATGCCGGGGAGGATGGTGCCGCCGTAGACGAAAACCGCCGGCCGGTTCAGGCGCGCCATGGCCATGATGCAGCCGGGCATGTTCTTGTCGCAACCGCCGATGCCGACGAGCCCGTCGAAGCCCTCCGCTCCACACACTGTTTCGATCGAGTCGGCGATGACCTCGCGCGAGACCAGCGAATAGCGCATGCCGAGCGTGCCCATGCTGATGCCGTCGGACACGGTGATGGTGCCGAAGATGATCGATTTGCCGCCGGCGGCATCGGCACCCGCGCCGGCCTCCCGGGCCAGGGCGTCGATGTGCATGTTGCAGGGCGTGAGCATGCTCCAGGTCGAGGCGATGCCGACGACCGTTTTCCGGAAGTCCTCGTCCTTGAAGCCGACGGCCCGCAGCATGGAGCGGTTGGGGGCGCGGTCGGAACCGTCGTGCACGATGGAGGAATATTTGCGGAGGAGATCGGGTTTGGACATGATGAGAATAGGCGTCGAGGGTCGAAGGTCTAAGGTCTAAGGTCTAGGGTCTAGGGTCGAAGGTCGGGCACGGCGGGCGGACAAAACAGTCTGGCCCGTCATTTCAACCAAAGGGAGCCTTGCGGGGCAAGAACGAGATGTCGGCTGGCAGCGCCCCACCTGCTGAACGCCGCTTTCTTCTTCCGTCGATCAGCTCAGTGCCCGCCAGTCGCCGGGACTGCATTCAACGATTCGGCCTGGCTGAATTTCGGCCAGTTGAGACCGTAAAGGGCCACGAAAACGAAACATACCAGCGGCACGATGAAACCACGTGACACCCCATAATGGTCGGCCACGGCACCCATGAGCTTCGGCACAATCGCGCCGCCCATGATCGCCATGACGATGTAGCCGGAAGCCTTCTTGGCCCGGGCGCCCAAGCCGTGGATTCCAAGCGCGAAGATCGTCGGAAACATGATCGACATGAAGAAATAGCTCAGGAAAACGCAGCCAACGGACAGCCAGCCGAGTCTGAAAAAGATCAGGAAACAGATGCCGACGTTGAGCAGTCCGTAGAGACCGAGCACCTTGTGCGCCGAGAACTTTTTCACGATGAACGCGCCGCTGAAACGCCCGGCTAGGAAACAGAAGAAACCGACCGAGACCAGGAACGACGCCCCCTTGTCACTGAGGCCGAGAACCCCGAGTTTGTTCGTCTCGAAGATTCCTGCCAACCAGCCCGAATTCCACGATGCGGGAATCGCCGGCACATCGGCCGTCATGTAATTGATGAAGAAACTGAAGATGCTGGACTGCGCGGCCACGTAGAAGAACTGCGCCAGAGTCGCGCCCGAGAAATGCGGATGAGACCAGATGCTGTGGCTCGTGATCCTCTTCGCCGTCCCGACGAGCATCACCGCCGCGACCGCGATGGCCACAAGCACGCCCACTACGATCAACAGCGCCAAGGACGTATCAGCGGTCACCGCGAAGTTCGCCGGATGGGGAATCCGTGAAGCCAGGCCGACAGCGTGCTCACCCAAACCCACTGCGTTCAGAATGACCCAGGAAATCATCCCGATGCTCACGGCGAGCACGGCCACATTGCCCAGCAGCATCGCATAGATCGCCCCCCGGTTCCCCTCCCGGGCGTTCTCTTCTGCCCGTTCCCCGGAGGCGCCTTTGTCCTCGAGATGGTAGACATCCTCAGTCTTGATGTCGGGAACGTTGGCGAAATAGAAGATGATCGCCAGAACGACGACCACGACCGCCACCGCCGCATAGGGGATCCAGAGCGTCTGAGCGCCCGTGCTCTGACCCGACGCGTCCTTACCGTAAAAGAACAAGCCACCGGCGATTGGTCCAAAAATCCAGCCGACGCCATTACAAGTTTGGGCCAGGTTGATGCGGGTGGCGGCGTATTGCTGGGGTCCGAGCACCGTGGTGTAGGGATTGGCCACCGTCTCCAGGAAGGTCAGACCGGCGGCGATGAAACAGACGCCGAGCAGGAACGCCCAGAACTGCGCGATGTGCGTCGCCGGGATGAACCAGAACCCGCCCACCGCGACCATCAACAGGCCGGTGATGATGCCGCCCTTGTAGCCGAGTTTGGTCGCCAGCCATCCTGCTGGCAGCGCCATGAGGAAGTAGCCCAGATAGTGCGCAAATTGCACCCAGGCCGACTGCGCCAGATTAAGATGCAGTTCCTGCTGAAAATGCTTGTCCATCACGTCGATCATCCCGTTGCAGAATCCCCAGAGGAGAAACAGCGAGCTGACGAGGGTGAAGGTGAAGACGAGGTTTCTCCCGTCATCCATGACGAA
Organism: Opitutia bacterium; assembly: GCA_003142615.1. Classification (GTDB taxonomy): domain Bacteria; phylum Verrucomicrobiota; class Verrucomicrobiia; order Opitutales; family Opitutaceae; genus Fen-1467. The sequence goes on from PLMW01000089.1 coordinate 17,416, forward strand.
GAGGCTTTTTTTATTGGCACTCATGGGGCGTGGGAATCGATGCGGACCATGCAAATGCCCGCCAGCAAGGGCAGGGGGTTCATGGGGTGCCGCTATCGGTGCCGGAGAAGGGGAAGTGGGTCAAGCGCCGCCCGTGCCGCCGGCCCGGCGGCGTGATCGGACAGTCAGAGACGGCGATGCGGTCGGAGCGGGAACGCACCGCTTGGAGGGCCCGGCGCCGTCCGGGCCAGGAAAGAAACACGAATGGCGGCGACTCTAGGGGAACAGGAATATCGGCGCTGCCACCTCGCCGCCCTCCACCAAAAGAAATTACTGCTCGCCGCCCACCTCGGCGCCGCACGTCCCGCTCACCACTTCAGGCTCAAAAACGTCACAAACAGCATCGGCTGTCCCAGCCCGTCTGCCCCAAATCGCGGTGCCGTGAGCAAGGCGAGGCGTACATGGCGCGAGAGATCGAAGTGCAGGAGGCTGGGCGGCTCCAGGGAGGACGGCTGCACCTTGGTTTCCTGCAGGGCCCGCACGGCCAGTTCGGTCGAAGCATCGGTTGAGAATGAGGAAAGCCGGTTGGCATCCGACGAGTCCGTGCCGACCATGGCGGCCGCCGGCCAGAGGTGCCGGGAACGGTTGGCAGTGTCACCTTGCCCCGAGGGCAACGGGGCGGCGCCCGCCGCGAGCGGGAGGAGCAGGCACAGGATGGATACCACGCGCCACATAACCAGTTAGACGACCAATCAGGCCAAAGGTTTCACCAGGATCTTGGAATTCCGGCCGCTCTCCTCGTAACCCTTCAGGCGCGACTCGGGCAGGACCGACTTGTCCGCCTCCGCGAAGCCGCAGGACGAGATGAAGAAGGTGAAGCTCTGCGTGGAGAGGGCGAGCGCCGTCGTGGCGCCGCGCTCCTTGGCGACCATGCAGGCATAGTTGACCATCTTCCGGCCGATGCCGCGGTTCTGGTAGAAGGGCAGCACGTAGAGCGAGCCGATCTCGGCGAGCTCGGGCTTTTCGGGGTAGGTGGTGAGGGACACGCTCGCGATAAGGTTCTCGTCGATCTCGAACACGAAGAACTGGTCGATGTTCTTTTCGATGGCCTGCTGGGTGCGGTAGATCAGCTCCTCGCGCTTCACGGCGTGGCGCGTGAGGTTGTAGATGTGGCGCACGTCGCGGCGCGTGGCCTTGCGGATCTGCTGGTAGTCGTTGCCGTAGATGAGCGTGCCGACGCCCTCGTTGGAGAAGATCTCATTGAGCAGTCCGTCGAAGACCCGGCCGTCGAGCAGGTGCACGCGCGACGTGCCCGTTTCGATGGCCTTGACGGCGTGCACGGCCTTGCTGTGCCCCTCCTCAGCGATGGTCTCGGGATGATCCTTGAGGAGGTCGCGCAGCGTCTCGACGGAGATTTCGCGGCGCAGCTCCCCGTTGATGACCAGGCCGCCCAGCGGCGCCAGGTAGATGATCTTGCTGGCCTGCAGCACCTCGGCGAACTCGGCGGCGAGCAGGTCGGAGTTGATGCGCAGCGAATGACCGTCGGGCGCGAAGCCGATGGGCGAGAGGATCGGGACGATGTCGGCGGCGATGAGATGGAGGATGAACTCCTTGTCGATGCGGTCGACCCGGCCGGTGAACTGCTGGTCCACGCCCTTGATGATGCCGGTGGGCACGGAGCGCACCGCGTTGGTGATGGCGCATTTCAGCCCGTTCTGCGTGAGGCCCTCGAGGATGAGATGCGACACGCGGGCCGAGGCGCGGATGGCGAGGTCGAGCGTGGCGGCGTCGGTCACCCCCGTGCCGCGGGAGTCGGTGATGGTAATCTTGCGTGTCGCCGACAGCTCCTCGATCTGCTGGCTGATGCCGTGGACGAGCACGAGCTTGATGCCGAGGCTGCGCAGGACCGCGATGTCGATGAGCAGGTTGCTGAAGTTCTCGTCGGCGACAATGGAGCCGTCGAGGGCGATGACAAAGATCTGCCCCTGGAACCGCGGCACGTATTTGAGAATGCCGCGGAGATCCGTGGGTTTGATGATGGTGGTGGCGGGACCGTTGCTCATCGGGATGGCGTGGGGGTTTTCTTCGAATCGCGCGCCCGCGTCAATGGGCGATTACGGCCGAGGGGAGACCGGAAAACGGAAAGACCGGACGGTGCGCCAGCGGCAGCCAAACGCATGTGAGTCTGGACCGTCACTGTAGGTCGGGGTTTATCCCCGACAGAGTGATGTCGATGCGCATTGGCGTCGGACATGAAGCCCGACCTGCATAAACTGATCCACCACCTTACGGCCGCGTCACTTCACGGTGAAGGCCCAGCTTTTCGAGGTGCGGCCGCCGCAAAGCGTGACCGTGTAGCGGCCGGGCTTGAGGCTCTGCGTGGGAAAGCTGGCCAGCACGACGCTCTCCTTGGAGCGCGCGAGGAGCTGGCCGGACATCTTCTCAAAGTCGGGCAGGAGAAAAAGCTGCCGGTCCTTGCGATAGAGAAACGCGCCGTGGATCTGCGTCTTGTAGTCGGGCTGCGCGCAGGTGAACTGGAGCCGGTAGGTGCCCGCCGGCGCGGCCTCTGGTGGCGCTGTCACGCTGCTGATGGCGGCCGGGAGGGCCGGCTTGAAGCCGAGCGCGCCGCCGAGCTCCTCGGGCAGGCCGCCGAGCGCGGCGACCACCTCGGCCGCGACCGGGGCGAGCCGGGCCGGGGGCAGCGGGTCCGCGGGGCGCTCGATGTCCACGGGGATGCGCTGGTAGCCGAGCCCGAGCAGGCGCTGCGTCGCGGCCTGCTCGCCAAGGTCGTGGTAGGGTTCGAACGGCTTCCCGCGCTTGCCATAGTGCAGCCGCAGTACGGTGTAACCCAGGATGAAGAGGACGATCGCCGCCACGATCCAGGGCATCGGCAGCGGCCTCGGGGGCGGGCGGGCGGCGGACATGGCGCGTTTTATCCGGCGGGCGGGCCTCCGCCGCAAATCAATTTGCTTCCGCCTGCGGCGGCTGCTCTCCTGACGGGGCTTCATGATTAAGCTCTGGTCCCAGTTTTTCATTCCCACCCTCAAGGAGAGCCCCGCCGACGCCGAGATCATCTCGCACAAGCTGCTCCTGCGCGCGGGCCTCGTGCGCAAACTGGGCGGCGGCCTCTACACCTACCTGCCGCTCGGCCTGCGGTCGCTGCAGAAGATCACGCAGCTCTGCCGCGAGGAGATGGACGCCGCGGGCGCCCTCGAGCTGTGGATGCCGCACCTGCACCCGGTGGAGTTCTGGCAGGAGGGGCCGCGGTGGACCGCCGCGCGCGAAATCATGTACCGCGCCGACTCTGCTGGCCAGCAGAGCGCCGGCCGCCGGCCGTCGCCGGAGCCGGAGTTCGTGCTCGGGCCGACCCACGAGGAGATCATCACGCCGCTGGTGAAGAGCGAGATCACCAGCTACCGCGACCTGCCGAAGAATTTCTACCAGATCGCCACCAAGTTCCGGAACGAGATCCGGCCGCGCTACGGCCTGATGCGCGCCCGCGAGTTCGTGATGAAGGACGCCTACTCGTTCGACGCTGACGACGCGGGCGCCACACGCAGCTACCGCGCCATGGAGGCCGCCTACACGAAGTTCTTCGCGCGGTGCGGGCTGAAAACGATCTCCGTCGAGGCCGACACGGGGGTGATGGGCGGCAGCTTCTCGCACGAGTTCATGGTGCCCGCCGAGGTGGGCGACGATGACGTCGTGTTCTGCGAGGAATGCGGCTACGCGGCCAACCGCCAGAAGGCCGTCAGCGGCCTGGTGCCCGCCGATCTCAAGGACGCGGCGCCCACGGGAGCCGTCGAGGAGTTTCCCACCCCGGGCATCGTCACCATCGCCGCGCTCGAAGCGGCGCCTTACTCCGTGCCGGCGGACCAACAGTTCAAGACGCTGCTCTACGTCGGCGACGGGAAGCTGTTCGCCGTCGTGCTCCGCGGCTGCGACGACCTCGCGGAGGCCAAGCTCGGCGCGCTCGGCTTCAATCTTTTCCGTCCCGCCACGCCTGAGGAAATCATCCCGATCATGGGCGCCAGGCCCGGCAGCCTCGGCGTGGTGCGCGGCACCATCAAGAACCCCGGCGCGCTCGCCGGCATCTTTGCCGACCACGCCGTCCGCCTCATCGGCAACGGCGTCACCGGCGCCAACCGCGACGGCCAGCACCTGCGCAATGTCAACGTGGCGCGCGATCTTGCCATCACGAAGTTCGACGATTTCCGCAGCGTGCGTGAAGGCGAACCATGCCCGAAGACGGGCCGGCCGCTCCGGATCTGCCGCGCGATCGAGGTGGGCCACGTCTTCAAGCTGGGCACGAAATACAGCGAGAAATTCGGCGCGGTCTATACCGACGATCAGAAGCAGAGCCGGTTCATGATCATGGGCTGCTACGGCATCGGCATCAGCCGCACGCTGCAGGCCGTGATCGAGCAGTGCCACGACGCCGACGGCATCGCCTGGCCGTGGAACGTGGCGCCGTTCCAGGTGCTGGTCGTGCTCCTCGATCCGATGGTGCCCGCGGCCGCCGAAGTCGCCCGGAAACTCGCCGCCGCCGCCGAGGCGGCTGGCGCCGATGTGCTGCTGGACGACCGGAACGAGCGGCCGGGTGTCAAGTTCAAGGACGCCGATCTGATCGGCGTGCCGCTGCGGATCACCGTGGGCGGCCGGGGCTTGAAGGAGGGCATCGTGGAGATGAAATGGCGCACGGAAAAGGACGTGGCAAAGGTACCGCTGGCCGAGGCCGAGGCCCGTGTGCGCGCCGCGGTCGCCGGGGCGCCGGCACGGTGAAGCCATGACCATGGCGTCGGCCAGAACCGGAGTGGCGCCCGCCAGCCGCACGGAAACCGAGCTCGCCCTCGAGGGACTCTGGCGGGTGGTCGTGCTCAACGATCCCGTGAACCTCATGTCTTACGTCGTCCTCGTCTTCCGCAAGGTGCTCGGTTTCGACGAGCCCACGGCGCGCCGCCACATGCTGGAGGTGCACGAACAGGGCCGCTCGGTCGTGTGGATCGGCGTGCGCGAAAAGGCCGAGGCCTACGTGTTCACGCTGCAGCAATGGCATCTCACCGTGAGGCTCGAACCGGATGAAAAGAATTGAGGTCAAGCTCAGCCTGCCGGTCGTCGCCCCGCTGCTCGACCTGATCAAGGCGGCCGTCGGCGACCTCGGCGGCCGGCTCGCCGCCCCGCAGCACCTGCAGGACCTCGACGAGGAACTGCGCACCGCGTGGCAGGCCGATCTGCTGGGCGGCCAGAATGACGACTGCCGGCGGTTCCTGGCGCTGTTCGACCGGGAGTTTTTTGCGAGCGGCACCGTGGGCTTCGACGAGGCCAATGCCGAGTCGGTCCTCCGCGCCTGCGCCGCCATCCGTCTGCGGTTGCGCGAGCGGGAGTTGAAAAACCTTCCCGACGAGGTGATCGAGGGTGCCGGCGCGGACGTCACCCAGCTCGGTGCGGCGGCCGCCAAGGCGTTCATGTGCTATGTCTTCCTCGCCACGCTGCAGGAGCTGATCATCCAGCACCTCGACTCGGCGATCCTTGACGGATGAGGCTGTCACTCCTGATGGGCCGGGAATAAATCCCGGCCTCCAGTTCAACCCAATGCCCAAGTTCCGGATCCAGTGCAGCTATTGCGGATTGCCCTTCACGGTGCGGCAGGTGGAGGCGGGCCGCGCCTGCTACTGCTGCTCGGGCTGCGCGCTGGCCAGCCGCCTGCCGCCGGCGGGCGAAGGCGGGCAGTTTCCAGTGACCCCGGCCCTGATCGCGGCGCTCGGGGTGGGTTTCGCGTTTTTCAACGAGGTGCTGTTCTGGACGCTGGCGCTGGCCCTGGTCCACGACAACCGGGCGGAGATGGCGCTGCTGTTCGCCCGCGTCTCGGCCGGCTTGGGCGTGCTGGTCTGGGCGGTGGCGGCCGCGGGCATATGGCGCGCGCCGGTCCGCCGCTGGACCGATGCGGTGGTGGCGCTGGCCACGCTGGGGGTCATCGCGGTCGCGGTGCAGCCGAAGCTCTCGGCGGGGTGCGTGGTGGCGGCCAATGCGGCGCTGGGGTTCTGGCTGGCGCGCGGCTGGTGCAAGCAAAAATTCATCCGGAAAAAGTCGCTTACAGTTTGACCGGACGCGCCGCTCTTCTAGGGTGGAGGCCAACACCCTGCAGTGTTCGAGGTGCGTTCAAGAACCGCTCTTTGCCTTTGATAACTTCCGGGAGCCAAACCAACGGTGGCGGCTGCTAGGCCGTAAATCGGAAAGCAAAAACCACCCGGCGGCGCCCACCTGAACATAAAAAGGAATTAGAGCCTTTGAGCACACGGCACAGGCGGGGTGTTGCTTTTTCATCGCCTGCGCATTCGTTTCACCCGTCCGGGGCAGGAATGCCCGGATGCTGCCATGAACCCGCTCGAATCCAACCTCCTCCATCTGCTCCATGTCGCGGGTGCGCTCGTGCTCATGAGTCAGACCTTTTACGCCTTCGCCGCGCCGCCGGAGACGCGCCGGAAGGTGCTGATCTGGGCGGGCGGTGCCAGCCTGGTGATGCTGCTCACGGGCCTGCGCCTGTGGCAGACGGTCTATGGATTTGCGCCGGCCGGCTGGCTGGTCGTGAAGATGGTCTGCTGGCTCGGCCTTTCCGCGCTGGCGGGGATCGCGTATCGCCGGCGTGACTTGGCGGGGGTGCTCGCCTGGGTGGCCATGGCTCTGGCCGTGACGGCTGTGGCCATGGTCTACGTGAAGCCGTTTTGACGGGTGGGCCGGATGCAAGGTCCGCGATGGTTTAAATACAGTCGGATGATCGCATTGGCTTTTGGAGATGCGTGGCGCATCCGCCTAAAGCTGAATCGGGAACATTTCCAAATACGGCCGATGCTGTTTCGAAGTCGGTGGCGGAAGGTAATTTCGAATTTTCATCTCAAGAATTGACCGGGCACGCCCTTTTGGCTTTTGTCGGCCGAGGCCGGAACGGCAACCCCTGACGTCTTTGGCCTAATAACACTGATGGGCGAAAGATATGTCCCGCGGGCACACCAATCCAGAAGCGTCAAAGTTTAGTGCGAACATGGCCATGCTCGTATCGAGTGTCGTTTCACCGACGCTCGGTATGATTGGCTACGTTTTCGCGCGAATCTTCACCCAAAGAAGAGAAGGAAAGAGCTGGTCCGAGGTTTGGGCGGACGGAGAGAAGCCGATGACCGGGAGCGTTTGGCTGGATGCCCTGATCTTCTTTTTGATCTTGGTCCTCATTTGTGCAGCCGTAGTCCTATTCATGTTTTGGGATTGAAGAAGAGGCCCATCCAGCCACCACAGCCAACGCTCACCATCCGTCCTTTTTCGATCACGATAACCCCGCTACAACCTCCGTCCGCCGCTCCCGGTGAGCGCGGCTGAGTTCAATCGTTCGGCTCTAACAATGGATAAAACGGCTGTATTCACGAAGAAACGCGCGATGGCTTGCGTTGTTGGCGTCTCTGCAACTGCAGTCGGTGTCTATTCCTATTTCTATGGCTATCGACCGGCGGTCGTGATTGCTGCTTTCGGCGTGTACTTCTCATGGTTGTTCGCCAAGGAGCCCAAACGTACAAATGACGGTCATGAGATTAGTCCGTGGCAGAGAAGGGCCGGGCCGCTACTCACACTCTGGGTGTGTTTGTTGGCCGTGGTTACGTTGCTGACCCTTTATTGGCTCGTGTGCTTGTGGATAGTTACATGATTCTGCGAGAATGGAGATTGCTGTGAGAAGAAAGCCGAACCAATCGCCTGAGGCAACGCCGGGCCAGCGTCCGCCGGCGGCGCCGAATCCCTCCTCCGGCGCGCCTCAGCTCTAGACGTTAGGCAATATGCTTTGGCATGCCTCGGGCGCCCTTTGGGTGAATCCGGGGACAGCAGCCCACAGCTTGCCGGGACTTAACCATGACCCGCATTTTCGCCGGTTGCCTCACAAGCGGGAACGATTATGTTGTCGGCATTCCCGGCGAAAATGCCTGACGTACCACCAAACACTTCCTTTGCTGGCGAACTCTGCGGGGTCTGGATCGACGACGATGGGCGCGCACATCTCTCGGTCGCCACCGCGGACGGCGGGCGGAAGGAGCAGGTGGAGACTTTCCGGCCGTTTGCCTGGCTGGGTGACGCGGCCATGGTGGGCGGCGTGGCGGGCGTGGAGGTGGAAACCTTGAAAGGCGAGGGAACCTTCCGCTGGCTGGCGCACGCGCCGGAGCGCGCCGCCTTTGAGGAGTTCGTCCGGGAGGTGCCCGAGGGCGCGGTGATCGACTGGATCCGTCCCCTCGAGAACCAGTATCTGCTACAGACGCGCCGGCGGCTTTATGACAAGCTGATTTTCCCGCAACTCCGGCGCTGCCAGCTCGACATCGAAACGGGGCATGCCGCCGGCGGGGGCTTCAGCGACGCCCGCAACGCCGCCGACCGCGTGCTGGCCGTCGGGCTGCAGTTCGGCGCGCGCCCGCGCCTGCTCGTGCTCGAGGAGGAAACCGACACCGCCGAGAAGCGCCTGCTGCTCGAACTCAACGACGTGCTCGAGGCGGAGGATCCGGATGTCATCGAGGGGCACAACATCTTCAAGTTCGACCTCGATTACCTGCGTTTGCGCTGCAAGCACCATCGGGTGCCGTGCGCGTGGGGGCGCTTCGGCCAGAAGGCCGTCTTTCGCAACAGCCGCCTGAAGGTCGCCGAGCGCTGGATCGATTTTCCGCGCTGCGACCTGCCGGGCCGCGCCGTGGTGGACACCTACCTGCTCGTCCAGCTCTACGACATCGCCGCGCGGGAGATGCTGGCCTACGGACTGAAGGACGTCGCCATCCACCTCGGCATCACCGACGAGACCGAGGACGGGCGCACCACCATCGAGGGCAGCCGCATCCACGAGGTGTTCCGCACCGACCGCGCGCGGTTTCTCGCCTACCTCGCCGACGACCTGCGCGAAACCCGGGGCGTGGCCGACCTGCTTCTGCCGACCTACTTCGAGCAGGTGAAAACGTTTCCCCTCCTGCTGCAGGAGGCGACGCTGCGCGGCACCGCCAACAAGATCGACCTGCTCTTCCTCGATGAATACTACCACGCGCGCCAGAGCTGCCCCCAACTGTCGACGGAGGTGGCGCCCTTCGAGGGCGGCTACACGCGGAGTTTCCAGGAGGGCGTGTTTCGGAACGTGCTGCATTTCGACGTGGCGTCGCTCTATCCGAGCCTGCTGCTGGCCATCGGCCGAAACCCGCGGAGCGACACGCTGGGCGTCTTCATTCCGCTGCTTACGCGGCTGCGCGACTATCGGCTGAACTGCAAGCAGCTCGCCCGCACCGCCCCGACCGAGGATCTGCGCGCCGAGTACCAGGCGCGCCAGGCCAGCTTCAAGATCCTCATCAACTCGTTCTACGGCTACCTCGGCTTCTCCGGCGCGCGCTTCGGCGACGGCGACCTAGCCGCCGAGGTCACGCTACGCGGACGCGAACTACTGCAGGCGCTCATTGATGAGTTCGCCAAAAACGACTGCATCATTCTCGAGGCCGACACCGACGGCATCTATCTCTCCTCGGCGGAGCATTTCGCCGCGCCGGAGAAGCTGCTGGCCGAGGTCTCGATCATCCTGCCGCCGGGCATCGAGCTGGAGTTCGACGGCAGCTATGCGGCGATGTTCTGCTACAAGGCCAAGAACTACGCCCTGTACGACGGCCGGAAAATCATCCTGCGCGGCTCGGCGCTGCGATCGCGCGGCATCGAGCCGTACCTCAAGAAACTCACCGACCGGCTCATCCGCCATCTGCTGGGCGCGGAAGCCGCCTCGCCGCTCGCCCTGCTGGAGGACTACCGCCGGCGCATCGAGGCGCGCGCGGTGGACATTACCGAGATCGCGAAGTCGGAGGTGCTGGGCCAGAACCCCGAGACCTACGAACAGTTCGTGGCCGGGGGCGGCAAGCCGCGCCGCGCCTCGGCTGAGGTGGCCTTGCGGCTGAATCCCCGGCCGCGGATGGGCGATCGCGTGACCTATTACATCACCGCCAAGGCCAAGGGCCAGACCTCCGACTGGCAGCGCGCGCGCGCGGTGTCGGGCTACGATCCGGACCGGGCGTCGTATGATCCGGCCTACTACACGAAGAAGCTCGACGACTGGCTCGAACGCTATGGGCCGTTTCTTGGCACGCTGCCGCCCAAGCCGCAGGGTGAGCTGTTCGCGGGAGCGTGAGCGCGGCGGAAACATTTGTTTGATTGTCTTTCCTGAAGGAACCGGGAATCTCGCTTTGCCCCCAATGCCGGAAAAGCGTCTCGCCCCCGTCCCCCGAACGACAAGAAGCCTGGCCGAGGCATCTTCGAACGCCGCCGGTTCAGCCCCATGAACCAGTCGTTCCGCGACCACGTGGCGATGCCGCTCGCCCTCGTGCTGCTGCCGCTCCTCGTCTACGGCAACACCATCTTTCATCGCTACGGTTTTCGCGACGATTACTCGACCATCCGCGAGGCGCGCGAGGAACCGGGCACCGTCCTGCGCTTTTGCGGATCGCAGGCGCGCCCGCTCTACGGCTGGCTGCTGGAGAACAGCGCGCGGCTCACGCCGACGATCGATGATCTGCGCTGGCTGCGGGCCGCCGGCGCGCTCTGCCTCGGCCTGCTCGCGGCCGGATGCTTTGCGATGCTGCGCCGGCAGCAGTGGCCCGCCTGCCTGGCGGCGCTCACGGCGGCGCTGCTCGTGCTGCTGCCCTCGGCGCAGCTGATCGCGGGTTGGGGCGTCTGCTGGCCGCACGTGGTGGCGGCGGGGCTGGGGCTGGCGGGTTTCGCCGCGGCGGAGCGGGGTTTTGGCGCGGCCCAGGCCTGGCAGCGGGGCGCGCTGCTGGCCGTGGCGGCCGTCAGCGTGCTGGTCGCGGCGCTCATCTATCAGTCCAACGCCATGTTTTATCTGGTGGGCGTGGCGGCCGGGCTGGGCCGGCGGCTGGAGCAACCGTTGCGACGGCAGCTCGGCTGGCTGGCCTGGCATGGGGTGGCGATGGGCGCGGGGATGCTGCTCGCGTTCAATCTGACCTACCGGCTGTTCGAGGCCGGCGTCTTTCCCCGCTCACCACGCATCGCCATCGAGCCGGATCTCCCCGCCAAACTCCTGTGGAGCCTGCGTGTTTCGCTGCCCAACGTGCTGGCGCTGTTTGTCGTCAATGATGAGACGGGCCACCGCGTGTTGCTTCCAGCCGTGGCGATGCTGGCCGGCCTGGCCTTGCTGATGGGTGGGGTCGTCTGGGTCATGCGCCGGCAGGGTGCGGTCCGGGCGCTGTGGTGGCTGGCGTGCCTCACCGGCCTGCCGCTGGCGGCCTACAACGTCAGCATTCTCGTCATGGAACGCTGGGCCAGCTACCGGACGCTGTATGCGGGCGCCGCGGTGGTGCTGGTTTTTGTCATGACCACGCTCGGCTGGTGGTGGCGTGCCCGAAGCCAGCGGCGCCGGCTGTGCCTGGGGGTGCTGGCCGGCGCGACGTTTGCCGTGGTGCTCCTCGCGCGCTGGCAGGCGTACACGTTGATTGCCCTGCCGCAGGCGCTCGAACTCCGGCTGCTCGAGGAGGGCGCGCGGGCCATCGATCCCGCCCAACATCCGCGGGTGTTCATCCTCACGCCCAGGCTGCGGCACGCGCCGGCCGCGCTGCGCTGGGGCGACGAATTCGGCTCGCTGTCGATGGACTCCGACTGGACGCCCAAGGAGGCACTCAAGCACATCATGCGGGCGAGCTTCCCGGAGATGCCGGATGTGAATGACCGCTATGTCTACGCCAGCGGTAGCGTTCTGCCCAAGGGCGCGAGACCCGACGTAGTCATCGATCTGCAGCGGATCAGCGGGTTTCGCGGCAAACTGGAATAACCCGTTGGTGCCTTTTGAACCTCTGAGGCGCGGAGGACGCGGGGAAAACTCAATCGGATTTCCGCGCTGTGTTCGCTGTGCCTCTGCGGTTGACTAAAACCCCGGCGGGCCCCCCTTGCCGCGCATGGCCTCCATCTGGCGCATGAGCTTCTTTGCGCCGCCGCCCTTCATCATCTTCATCACCTTGTGCATCTGCTGGAACTGCTTCAGCAGCTGGTTGACGTCGACGACCTTCACGCCCGCGCCCCTGGCAATGCGCATGCGGCGGGTGCCGTTGAGGAGCGAGGGATTGCGGCGCTCCTGAATCGTCATCGACTTGATGATCGCCTCGGTGCGGGCCATCTGTTTCTCGGCGCCATCGCCGATCTTCACGCCGCTCATGCCGGGCAGCATGCCGAGGATCGACTCCATCGAGCCGAGCTTCTTGACCTGATGCAGCTGCTCGAGGAAGTCCTCGAGGTTGAAGTCGGCCTTGCGGAACTTCTCCGCCATCTTCTCGGCCTGCTGCTGGTCGATGCTCTCCTGCGCCTTTTCGACGAGCGAGACGACGTCGCCCATGCCGAGGATACGCGAGGCGAGGCGGTCGGGATAAAACGTGTCGAAATCGCCCGCCTTCTCGCCGGCACCGATGAACTTGATCGGCACGCCGGTGACGGCCTTCATGGAGAGCGCCGCGCCGCCGCGGGCGTCGCCGTCGAGCTTCGTGAGCACGAGGCCGGTGAGGGCGAGCGCTTCGTGGAAGGCCCTGGCCACGTTGACGGCCTCCTGGCCCAGCGCGCCGTCGGCGACGAGCAGCACCTCGTCAGGCGTCACGCGGGCGCTGAGATTCCGCACCTCCTCGATCAACTCGTGGTCGATCTGCAGGCGGCCGGCGGTGTCGAACAGGATGGCGTCGGCCCCGGCCTCGACCGCCGCCTTTAACGCGGCACCGCCGATGGCGGGCACATCCTTCGAGACACGATCGCCGTAGAAGCCAAGCTCCTCCTGCTTCGCCAGGATTTCGAGCTGGTCGATGGCTGCGGGCCGCTGGACGTCGCAGCCCACGACGAAAGGCCGGTAGCCGCGCTTCTTGAGCAGGCGGCCGAGCTTGACGGCCGAGGTCGTCTTGCCCGAGCCGTGCAGGCCGACCAGCAGCACCTTGAGCGGGCGCTTCGCACTCAACTCGGTGGCGCCCTCGCCGAGGAGCTTCACCAGCTCGTCATGGATGATCTTGACGATCTGCTGGGCGGGCGTGACGGACTTGAGCACCTCCTGGCCGGCGGCCTGCGCCTGCACGCGTTCGACGAACTCGCGGGCGACCTTGAAATGCACGTCGGCGGAGAGTAGGGCAGTGCGCACTTCCTTGAGGGCGTCCGCCATGTTCTCCTCGGTGAGTTTGCCGACGCCGCGCAGGTTGCGCAGCGCCTGGCCGAGACGTTCCGTGAGCGTTTCAAACATGCGAGCGTGCAGTAGGAACCACCGCGGCCCGCAGATCAACACGGATGATGTCGCAGCCCGGTTAGGGCCGGTTTCTCATCTCGTCCCCCGCGACACTATCCTCGACTAGGTTCACTTCGCCTGTATTCTGCGTAGCAATCATGAGTTGGAGATTCGAGCACGAACTGCGAAAGCTCCAGGCGGCGCAGGACAAGCGCAGAGCGACTTGCAGAAAGCTAATTTTAGAGGCACGGCGGCAGAAGAAGAACGAAGAGGAGGTTGATTGTATTTGGAATGAGGCGTCTACCGACGACGGCATTCTTGGAGATGAGATCGATTCACTCGTTACAGATGAGCTCACAAACAAAGCGGAACGGTATTTTCTCCCAGTCCCTCCAAGGGACGACAAGCGATACTGGAGAGAGTCATACATCCCGGAGAGCGGCACTTATCTGACAGCCGAAGGAGTCACCTTTTTACGTGACGCGATTCGCGAGGAGGAGAAGAAGCGGCGAGAATCCCGGTTGGCTGTATTGGATGCCACTGCGAAAATCGTGGGTATGCTGATAGGCTTGATCGGGGTCTGCATCGGGTTGGCGTCGATCCTTTGGAAGTAGTCAAAGGCCGCATGGGCTTGTCGGACGCTCTATCCATCCGGGCAGAAGCCGTCGAGCAGGTCGTCGCGACCGGCCGCGTTCAGGTGGCCCAGAGCGTGACCACGAACAAAACGAGGCGATAGGCGTAAAGGATGTACAGCGTGGCCACGGTCAGCAGGCCCGCCGACAGCCAGCGGCGCACCAGGCCGGCCTGATAGACCACGGCCGTGGACTTGGCCAGGTAAACGACGCAGGGCAGCGCCTCCAGCAAGGTGGCGATCCAATCCAGAACGGCGTTCATCGGGATGCCCAGATGGTGCAGCACCATCCTGACGAGGGCAAAGGCCGGGAACAGGACCGTCAGGAAAACAAGCAGGAACGCATAGAAATGGACCGCGAAAACGAGATGGGCTACGGCCACTTTCCGGCGGTCGACGAACAACAAGCCCGCGGCCACCGCGAAAAGCGGCAGCATAAGCATGATCAGGGATTTCGTATACAGGGCTTCGGCATGTTCGAAGATGGGTGCATATTGGTCGACGGACATGCCTGTGCCGGCGAGATGATGTGTCGCGAGGCGTTGCGCGAGCCCGCTGTACATCTGGTGCTGGAGTTCCGAAGCGAGCGGGACGGTCAATACCTCCAGTCCGGACAGCAGTTGGACAAAGAAGAAGACCACATTGGCGATGAGAAAGATGTGGAAAGGGGAGACATACGGCCGGCGGCAGCCGGTGAGATAGGCCGTGGTGAGCTGGCCGGGCTTGGTGATCAGAACACGGACCGTGCGAAACAGCCGGCCGTCGAAATGAATCAGAAATTCCAGCAACTGTTCGAACAGATGCCGGAACGTGAGATCGTGTTCGTTCCACCGCCGTTCGCCGCAGGCGGGGCAGTAAGGTGACAAGGCGGTGGCTCCGCAACTCGGACAGGTCCACGCGGCATCGTTTGCAGGATGATCGTCGGGGGTGCGCATCAGGGGGGCAATCACACGTCGGGGCAGAAGCCGTAGAGCAGGTCGTCGCGGCCTTTGCCGGGCCAGTTGACCTGGTCGGTGCCGAGGCGCTGCATGAGGGCGAAGACGAGCCGGTTGAAGGCGGCCTCGAAGCCGAAGATCGAGCAGAGGGGCGGCGCGTTCACCTGCACGACGTAGGCCGGCAGGCCGGTCGCCGCCAGCATGCGCACGCTGCGCCGCACCAGCTCGGCCTCGAGCGGCGAATCGCCCTGGAGAATCACCACCGGCCGCGGATGCGCCGACATCTGCTGGAAGGGCCCGTGGGCGAACTGGAGGAAATCCGAGATCGGCGGACACGGCCAGAACACGCCCTCCATGAATTTGCATGCGAGGTTCTGCGCGAACTCCGAGATGGGTGCGGCGCAGACGAGGTTGAAGCCGCGCGCGAATTTCTCCGGCGTTTCCAGCATGGCCTGCAACAATTCGGCGGGTGGCTCCGCGGCGAGCAGGGGCAGGATGGCCTCCGCCGGCGGCACGCGGAAACGGCAGCCGGCAAGTTGGGCGGCAAACTGGAGGCAGGCGAGATAGCCGGCCATGGGCCCGACGAAGCGGATGAGCGTGGTGTATTCCTCGGCGAGTGGAAACACGACGAGCCCGCCGCCGGCCGCCAGCAACCGGCGCAGGAGCGCGGCGCGTTCCGGCTTGCCCGCTGCCGCGGCGACCTCGGGCGTCGTGGCGCTGAAAAGAACCGTGTGGGCGAAATCGCGGTGGCGGTTCAACGCGATCTGCGCGTTGGGCGACACGCCTTGGCTGAAGACGACCAGCGTCCGGCCCGCGAAGGCTTCGCGGTGCGCGGCGATGAAGCCCGACAGCGGCAGATAGGAGGCGGTGCGTTCGGTGTGCAGGTTGAGCAGCATCACGAGGTAGCGCGCATGGGCCTCGGAGCTGCCCGTGCCGGTGACGATAAAATGTCCGGCAGCAAGCGTGGCCGGCTGCAACGGCGCGGGCGGCCGCGCCAGCATCTCCGCGAGCACGGCGGGGATCCGGGCGAGGCGGCTCGCGAGGAGCTGGTGGCCTGGTTTGTCAGCGGGCGTCATCCGGCCAGCGAAGTCTCGTCGAGGAAGATCCACTTCTCGACATCGATCTCATGCTCGTTGAGCGCGTCGGCGTACTCCTTCTTTTTCACCAGGCTTTCCGGCGAGTTCATCACCATCTGGATCTTTCCGCTCGGGATGTGGTGCTTGAGGAGCCGCATCGACGCGTCGTAGTCGCGGCTGTCGTAACCGACGCCGATGCGGCGGTAGGCCTCGTCGGAGGAGGCGGAAAGGCCTTTTTCGACCAGCATGAGATCGGTCGCGTAGGCGCCGAAGCCCGCGCCGCGTCCGTCGTAGTAAAGCAGGAGGATGCAGCCGGTGCCATAGGTGACGATGTGTTTCACCGCGCTCTTGAACTTGTCGCGGTTGTCCACGCTGCGCAGCGGAAAGCGGTTGAAAAGCGACTCGCTCTGCAGCCGGACGACCGGAATGTCGTGGGCCCGCGGCTGGCCGTGCGTGAGCACCACGAATTCCTGCGAGGTCACCACGTCATAATAGACGTGAACCTTGAACCAATAGGGGGTGGTGAGCAGCTCGGCGACCGCGTCGTCGGGGTGGTCCTTCCGGTAGGCGGCAAGGCCGGCGGCGTCGATTTTGACGAAGTAGCGGTTGTCGCGGATGAGCTCGTAACCGAGCACCAGCGGCTTTGGTCCGGCCATGGAGCGCTCGATGGCCTTGCGTTTGAAGAGTTCCTTGAACTGGGCGTCGGTGAGCAGGATGTCGTCATCGACCGGCTTCACCGGCAGGAAATAGGCCGCCGAGTAGATGAAACGCTGGGCATCCGGCAGGGCGTGCGGCTTGAAGGGCACGACCGGCTCCGGCGGCAACGCGTGGCGCAGCGTGGACTGCTCGGGGTGGACGAGGATGTGGCCGGCGTCGGCCTTCGAGGTGAGGTAGGCGAGGTTGAAGGGCGAGGGCGCGAACTCCAGCGTCTCGGTGCCGGCGACCGGCAGGCCCTGCGCCTTGAGCGCGGCCACCTTGTCGGGGTTGTTGGTGAGGACGATGAACGGCGCCCGGATGCCGAGCAGGTGGCAGATGTGGGAAATGTTATCGTACTGGCGGTGGTCCTTCTTGAGACCCATGACCCGGTAGGCCTGGAAGGTTGAGAGGCGGTCGCGCGATGCCTGTACGAGCATGCGGTCGCGCGCCTTGGCGACATAACCCACGCCGCGGCCCTCCTGCATAAGATAGAAGAGGATGCCGTGGCCCTTCGCAGCGATGACCTTGAACGCCCCTTCAAGCTGCTGCACACAATCGCAGTCGCAGCCGCGCAGCGTCTCACTGGTCACGCAGGACGAATGCAGCCGGATGTAGAGCGTGGCGGGGCCGGTGATGTCGCCGTAGGCGAGCGCGATGATGTAGCTCTTGTTGATGATATCCTGAAAAACGTAGGCGCGGAAGATACCGAAGCGCGTGTCGAGGCTGCAGTTGGCGAGATAGAGCGTGGTGCCGTAAAGTGGGCGCTCCTCAACGGTCTGAAGCCGGGTGACGGCGCCGGCGGCGTGCTGCAGCTCCCGTACAAGCGCATCGAGATCGGGCGCGGCCGCGCTGGTGGCGGCCATGGGGCTGCCGTCCTCACGGGATGGCGCGGGCGCGGATTTGGGCTGGCTCTTCGGCACGACTTCAATGTAGCGCGTTACCCGTCGGTTGCACGGGGAATTTGCAGGAGGGGATTGACGGTTGCCCTCGCTGCGGTTCCCGGCTTATTTCCCGGCTCACGATCCTTCCTTCCGGCTGTGCGAATCATCGACGTCCATGTGCATCTCTATCCGCCCGAAGTCGGCCGCGACCCGGTGGCCTGGGCGGCGGCGCGGGGTGAGACTCACTGGGCGGCGCTGTGCACGCGCCGCCGTAGCGACGGCCAGCCGGTGCAGACGTTTCCCGATGTCGACCGGTTGTTGCACGACATGGATGCCGCCGGCGTGGAGCAAGCCGTGCTGCTGGGCTGGTACTGGGAAAAACCGGAGACCTGCGCCTGGCAGAACCGGTTTTATGCCGAATGTGTCCGGGCGCACCCCGACCGGCTGGCAGCGTTTGCAGCGATTCATCCGTCGGCGGGCGAGGCGGCGGTGCGGGCCGAAATCCGCCGGTCGCATGACGAGGGCCTGCGCGGACTGGGCGAGTTGTCGCCGCATTCGCAGGGCTACGCCCTGGATGATGCCGCCTTTGCCGCGGCGCTGGCGCTGGCCGGCGAACTCCGGATGCCGGTAAACCTGCATGTCACCGATCCCAACACGCGCCGTTATCCCGGCCGGTTGGAGACGCCGCTGGAGGATTTCGTGCGACTGGCGAAGACGCACCCGCAGGTCACGTGGATTCTCGCGCACTGGGGCGGCGGACTGCCGTCCTGGGAAACCAATCCGATCATGCGGCAGGATCTGGCCAGGGTTTTTTACGACACCGCCGCCTCGCCACTGAGCTACGACGACCGCATCTGGCGGACGATGCTCGACCTGGTGCCGCCGGAGAAAATCATCTTTGGCTCGGATTATCCGCTGATCCTTTATCCGAAAATAGGGCGCGAGCCGGGCTGGTGCGGCTTCCTGGAAGAAATCAACGGCGCCGGCCTGACCCCGGAGGAGAAGGGGCTGGTGCTTGCCGGCAACGCCGCGCGCGTGCTCGGACGGTAGCGCAGGTCGGGCGCTGTCGCGAAAACAGACACGGAATCAAGATGCCTCCGCCTCGTCTCCGCACAATCTACCAGAGGAGCGGAAAAAATGACAGTCGCTCCAGACCCAGAGGAGATGTCAACTATTAGTTGACAATCACACCGGGCAGATTCGCCGTCTCTCCGCGCTCAAGAGGGCGGGGAATAGCTCCTTTGATCAGGATGGACGACGCCGGCTATGCGGCCGCCGGGGCCTTCTTCATCAACGCCGCCAGGATGGCGCCGACGACGACATACCAGAGGATGCCGTAAATGGTGCCGACCCACGTCAATGCGTAGGAAGTCAAAAGCCGGGGCCGCGGGCCGGACGCGTCCGCCCGGCTTGCAATACCGCCCGACGTGGACGACCGGTAGGACCTCCGCATGAGCGACCCGCCGCCCATTGTCCAGTTTCGCGCCGTGAACAAGCATTACGGCGCCGGACCGCCGGTGTTGGACCGCATCTCGCTCGACGTCGCCGCGGGCGAGTTCGTGAGCCTGATCGGACCGAGCGGCTGCGGAAAATCCACGCTGCTGCGGCTGGTGTCGGCGCTGAGTCCGGTGACCTCCGGCGCGCTATCGGTCGACGGCGCCACGCCGGAGCAGGCGCGCGAGCATCTCGCCTTCGTATTTCAGGAGGCGACGCTGCTGCCGTGGCTGACGGCGGCCGGAAACGTGGAGCTGCCGCTGCGCCTGCGGGGGGTGCCGGCGGCGGAGCGGCGCGTCCGGGCCGCGGAATTGCTCGCGCTGGTGCGGCTGCGGGCGGCGGCGGAGCTTTACCCGCGGCAGCTTTCGGGTGGCATGAAGATGCGCGTGTCCATCGCCCGCGCCCTGTCGCGTGAGCCGCGCATTCTGCTGCTCGACGAGCCGTTCGCAGCGCTCGATGAAATCACCCGCAACCACCTCAACGAGGAGCTGCTCGGCTGGCGGGAGAAGGCGCCGTTCACGGCGCTGTTCGTGACGCATTCCGTGGCCGAGGCCGTGTTTTTGTCGAACCGCATCCTCGTCATGGCGGCCGGTCCGGGCCGCCTCCACGCCGGGGTGCCGGTGGATTTTCCCTATCCGCGTGAGGCGACGCTGCGCGAGCGGCCGGAATACTTCGCCAAGGTGGCCGAGGTGTCGCGGCTGCTGCACACGGCGGAGGAGGACCGGGCGGCATGAAACGGCGCGCATGGATCGTCTGGCTGCCGCCGGTGCTTTCAGGCGCGTTCCTCATCGCGCTCTGGTATGCCGGGCGCGCCGCCACCGGCCTGCAGAGCTGGATCCTGCCCACGCCGGGGGAGATTTTCCAGGCGGCGTGGAACGAGCACGCGACCCTGCTGCGGGCCGCCGGCGGCACGGCGGTGGGGGCGCTGGGTGGATTTCTGGTGGCGGCCCTGGCCGGGCTGGCCATCGCACTGGTACTGGGCGGCGCGCGCTGGCTGCGCACGGGGCTCTATCCCTGGCTGCTGGTCGTGCAGATGACCCCGGTCATTGTCGTCGCGCCGATCATCGTGTTGTGGGCCGGGCCGGGTCTGCCGGGCATCATCACGGTGACATTTCTCATCAGCTTCTTCCCGATTGTGGTGAACACGACCCAGGGACTGCTCTCCGCCGAGGCGCCCATGGTGGATCTGTTCCGGATGTATGGCGCCACGCGATGGCAGGAGCTGCAGTTGCTGCGCCTGCCCTCGGCCATGCCGTACTTTCTGGCCGGCCTGCGCATCGCTGCGACGCTCGCGCCCATCGGCGCCATTTTTGGCGAGTACCTGGTGGGCAACGCGTCGGGCGGCACCGGCGGATTGGGTTTTCTGGTCTATGTCTACAACACGCAGATCAAAATACCGGCCCTGTTTGCCACGGCGTTGACCAGTTGTTTACTGGGTTTCATCTTCGTCGCCGCGGTTTCCTGGCTCAACTGGGCCCTGCTGCACCACTGGCACGATTCGTTTGAACGGCATGACCGCTGATCCCATGTCCCGTCCCCTCCAATGCCTGCTCTCCTCTGTCATGCTTCCAGCCGCGCTTTGCCTGGCCGGCTGTGGCAAGGGGACGACCGCGCCGCCGAAAACAGCCGGGGCGCCGATCAAGGTACGGTTCCAGACCGACTGGTTTCCCGAGCCCGAGCACGGCGGCTATTATCAGGCGCTGGCGAAGGGGTACTATGACGCCGAGGGATTGGACGTGGAAATTCTGCCCGGCGGACCCAACTCCGGATTTTTGACCGCGGTGGCCACCGGCCGCGCCGACCTCGGCATGGGCAACAGCGACGATGTCATCACCGCCGTAGCGCGCGGCGTGCCGGTCAGGATCGTGGCGGCCGAGATGCAGCACGACGCGCAGGGCATCCTCTTCCACGAGGAGAACCCGGTCCGCACTGTGCGCGACCTCGACGGCAAGATCATCATGGCCGGGCCCGCCTCGGTGTGGGTGCAGCTGGTCCAGAAGCGCTATGGCATCAAGTTCCACCTGCGCCCGCTGGCCGGCGACCTGGCGCGCTTCATGAACGACCCGACGTTCCTCCAGCAGTGCTTCGTGACCAACGAGCCGTACTTCGCCCAACAACGCGGGGCGAAGGCCGGTGCGGTCCTCGTGGCTGGTCTCTGTCCGGAGTATGACCCTTACCGCGTGATGTTTGCGGGCAGCGACTATCTGGCGAAGCACCCCGAGGTGGTGCGGCGTTTCGTTCGCGCCAGCGCCAGGGGATGGGTGGATTATCTGACCGGCAATCCGGCGCCGGCGAATGCGCTGCTCCGCCGGCTCCGTCCCGATCTGACGGACGATTTCATGGCCTACAGCATCAGGGCGATGAAGGACAACCGGCTGGTGCTGGGCGATGCGGCCCGCAGCGAACGCATGGGACTGCTGACGCGCGAACGCCTGCAGCGGCAGATCGACCTGTTGCGCGAAGTCGGCGTGCTGGACAAACCCGTGACGGTGGATGACGCGGCCACGCTTGAATTCATCCCGCCGCCGTGAGTAATCATTTCCCATGAGCATCGAAGCCAGACTGGCGGAACTGGGCATCAAACTCCCCGAGCCACCCGCCGCCGCCGGCAGCTATGTGCCGACGGTGCGCACCGGCAGCCTGCTGTATTGCGCGGGCACCATCTGTTCCCTCGATGGAAAGATGACCCACACGGGCCAGGTGGGCCGCGACCAGACCGTGCAGGCCGGCTACGAGGCGGCGCGCGTCTGCGCGCTCAACACCCTCGCCAATATCCGGGCCGCCACCGGTAGTCTGGAGGGCGTCAAGCGAATTGTGTTCGTGAGTGGCTTCGTCAACGCCGCCGAGGGATTCGCCGAGAGTCCCGCGGTCATCAACGGCGCCTCTGACCTCTTCGTCCAGGTCTTTGGCGAGGCCGGCCGGCACGCCCGCGCGGCGGTGGCCGTGGCCGGGCTGCCGCGCAACTCCACCGTTGAGTTGCTGGCGGTGGTCGAACTGAAGGAATAGACCGGTTTCCCCGGCCGGCAGCGGGGGAGCGGGCGCTGGCGCGCCGTTTTCTTGGTTGCTTCAGCGGCGGCTTGGCCGCAAACAAACTGGACTTTCACCCCCGGCATGGCGTTCAACCTCAAGAAAGTCCTGAAGGCGTTGCTGTTTTCCTCGAGCCAGCCGCTTTCAATCAAGGAAATCCAGGAAACCTTCACGCGTTTTCACGAACAGGGCATGCTCCTTGCCGGCCTGAAGCCGGACGAGCCGAAAGCGGATAACGGCGACGGGTCCACGCCCGGGGCGGAGGCCGTCCCGGCGGCCGGTGCCGGGGAAACCGCGGAAGTCCCGACCGAGACACTGGCGGAAGATGAGCTTTACCGGGAGGTGCCGTCCCTCGTGACCAATGCACAGATTCGCGAGACCATGGACGAGATCGCGCGCGAGCTGCGCGCCGCCGACGATGTATTTCTGCTCACCGAAACCGCCCAAGGCTTCCGCATGGTGACGCATCCGCGCTTTGCCCGCTGGGTGCGCATCCTGCGGGCTGAACCGCTGCCGGTCAAACTGAGCCAGTCGGCCATGGAGACCCTCGCAGTCATTGCCTACCGCCAGCCGGTGACGCGGGCCGAGATCGAGCACATCCGCGGCGTTTCGGCCGAGGCCGGCCTCAACCGGCTGCTGGAACGCGAACTCATCTACATCGTCGGCCGGGCCGAGCTGCCCGGCCGCCCCATCCAATACGGCACGACGGACGCCTTTCTCGAATACATCGGAGCCCGGTCGCTCGATGAACTGCCCGCCTCCGACGTGCTCTCGCGCCGCCAGATTGACGACTGGCTGCAAAGCGCGATGAATGCGGCGCATCCCTCCGACCGCGACATGGGCCTTTCCGAGGAGGGCGAGGAGCAGCTCTCGCTCGATGATGCCGCGCGGGCGGCGGCCAGGCGAGCGCCCCCGCCGGCCACCGCCGGCAGTCCGGTGCAGGAAGCCACGGTGCCATCCGGCGGCACCGAGCCGGCTGCTCCGCCCGTAACCGGTCAGGCCGGACCAACCTAACACGCCATGGATCTCACTTCCCTCCGCCAGAAGATCGACCGTCACGACAGCAAGCTCGTCGAGCTGCTCAACAAGCGGCTCGCCCTTGCGGCTGCAATCGGCCGGCTCAAGCGCCGCAAGGACGGCCGGATTTATGTGGCCGAGCGCGAGGACCAGGTGCTGCGCAAGGTGTGCGGTCAGAACCAGGGGCCCATCAAGGACGCGGCCCTGCGCGCGATCTACCGCGAAGTGATGTCGGCGGCCATCGCGCTGGAGAAGCCGCTGCTCATCGCCTACCTCGGGCCCGAGGCGACCAACACCCACCAGGCCGCCATTAAAAAGTTCGGCGCCAGCGTGGACTACCATGGCATGGCCACCATCGCGGACATCTTCACCGCGGTGGAGAAGGGCGAGGCGGACAACGGCGTCATTCCCATCGAAAACTCCACCGAGGGATCGGTGCGCGATGCACTGGACCAATTCGTCGACTCCGACCTGAAGGTTGTCGCCCAGATCTACCTCGAGATCACGCACGCCCTCATCTCCAGCTCACCGCTGGAGAAGATCGAGAAGGTCTATTCGAAGGATCAGGCCCTGGCTCAATGCCGCATGTGGTTGCAGCGCCAGCTGCCGCATGCGCAAATCCTTTCCTCCGACAGCACCGCCAGTGCCGTGCAGATCGCCAAAAAAACCCGGGGGGCGGCAGCCGTGGCGAGCCCGCTCGCGGCGGAGTATTACGGCGTGCCGGTCGTGGTGGCGAACATCCAGGACAAGCGGGACAACACCACGCGCTTCTTCGTCATCGGCAAACAGCCGTCCGGTCCCGTCGGTGGTGGGCGCGACATGACGAGCTTCCTCATCTCCCTCGGCGATGACGCGGCCGCGCATCCCGGCGCCCTGCTCAAGATGCTCCTGCCGCTGGCGGAGCGCGGCATCAACCTTTCGAAAATCGAATCGCGCCCGAGCAAGAAACGGCCCTGGGACTACTATTTTTTCATCGACGTGACGGGCCACTACGACGACCTCGCCATGCGCGAGGCGGTCAAGCGGCTGCGCAAATTCTGCCCGATGGTGAAGTGGCTGGGCAGCTATCCGACGGCGAAATAGGCGCACGGGTTCGGGCCGCGGAGGCGGCGGGTAACGTCCCGGGCCTCCGCCTGGCGCCGGCCGGCGCGCTTACCGGTGGCGATAGACAAGATAGATCGCGAGCAACCCGAGCCCCAGCAAGACCAGGGCGCCCAGAAAATAGAGGTAACAGCCGCGCTTGACCTCCTGCTGGACCGATTGCGGATTGGGGCGGTACTGCTCGAACAGGGCCTCGGTGGGGGCAACGGTGGAGGCGGGTGGCGGCGAAGCCGGGGCGGTGGCGGCGACCGCGGGCGGAGTCACCCCGGCCCGGGCCTGTTCAGCGGCAATCTCGCGCTCCAGCCACGCGGCCTGCTCGGCGAGCAGGGCCTTCTGGCGGAGCAATTCCTGAAGACGGTCGGACATGCCGGCCGAAGGCTAGCGTGCCGCGAAGCAAAATCACGCCGAAACGTGATCGCCCAACGCCCAGCCCGTGCAGGGCTCGAGCGGGAAGGCAACAGGCGGCCTGACTCAGGCGCCGGCGATCTCGACGTTGACCCGGCGGTGCGCCTTGTCGAACTTCACCACGCCGTCCCTGAGGGCAAAGAGGGTGAAATCGCGGCCCATGCCGACGTTTCGGCCGGGATGAAGCTTCGTGCCGCGCTGGCGGACGATGATGTTGCCGGCGATGACGGTCTGGTCGCCAAATTTCTTCAAGCCAAGCCGCTTGGAATGGCTTTCGCGTCCGTTGAAGGTGGTGGATTGGCCCTTTTTATGTGCCATGACGACAGCTTTCCTTAAGCGTTGATGGATTCGATCTTGATCACCGACAGCTCCTGCCGGTGGCCCCGCTTGCGCTCGTAGCCCTTGCGCTTCTTTTTCTTGAAGACGATCACCTTTTCCCCGCGTTTGTTCTCCAGCACCTTGGCAGTGACGCTTGCACCGGAAAGCAGCGGAGTCCCGATCTTGAACGCGTCGCCTTCGCCCGCGGCGAGGACCTCCTTGATCTCAATGGTCGCGCCGGCTTCCGTCTTCGGATAGCGGTTGACGATCAGGATGTCGCCCTCGGACACGGAGAACTGACGGCCCTGGGTCTTGATGGTGGCTTTCATGAATGGAAGCCGCGAAATAAGAGGTTTCGCATCAGGCAAGGCAAGGCTTAAGTTGGTTTTCCGCCATTCGCCATCCGGCACGGGTCTTTCCTGCCGACGGCGCCGCCCGAGCTCGGGCGCCCGACGGGTTCCGGATTGGGGGACGCAGCCTATTTCAGTGGCACCGGACTCGTCAGTAGCTTGGTTCCTCGCAGCGGGAAACCGTAGGGGCCGATGCCGAGGGAGTACTGCTCGCGGCGTCGGTAATCGATCGGTTCAATCGATTGCCGGCGGATCTTCTCGGCTTCGAGTTCCTGCTGGCGCTTCAGGGCGGCAACGCGCATGGCTTCGCGGTCGGCGAGGTCGCGCTTCTCGCCCTCCAGTTTCTCGAGCTGTTTAAGCGCGGCCTGCCGGCGGGCTTCGGCTTCGGCCGACTCCTTCTCGCGCAAGTCCCCGGACCAGCGGCCTTCGCTCTCGGCGGCTTCCCTTTCACGCACCAGACGCTCGTGCGCCGCGGCGATGCGCCGGGCGTCCTCCGCAGCGGCCTGGCGGGCGGCCTCGGCGTCGGCCTGCCAGGCGCGCAACAGGGCAAGATTCTGCTCTGCCTCCACCAGTTCCTGCCGCGTCTTGAGTTCGGCCAGCCGGCGGGCCTCGGCCGCCACCGCCGCCTTGCGTGCGGCGTCCTCGCGGCGGGCCTCGTCGTAAGCCCGCTCATCGGCGGCCCGGAGTTCCGCCTCCTTGCGCTCCAGATCGGCCTGGTATTCCCGGTAACCGAAGACCATGGCGAGCAGCAACAGAATGCCGGCCAGGGCGATGATAATGCCTTTCTTCATGACGGGAGGAAACGGAGGTCGACCGTGAATCTCGCGACGAACGAGCCGAGACTAGGCGATTGACCCGAAGGGGGGAAGATTGTTCAGGGGGAAGTCGGCCACCGTGGGATGCGCGGCATTGGCGGCGGCGTAGGAAAGGGCCAGGCGGAGCGCGGCAGGCAGCGACTGCCGGTGGTGAAAGACCGCGTGAAGCAGGCAGGCGTGCAACACATCGCCCGAGCCAGTGGAGGAAACCTCAGTCACGGCCGGTGGGGTGATGCCGGCCGGCACTCGCCCGCGCTCGGCGAGCCAGACCGGTCGTGGTCCGTCCGTCACGATCCAGGCGCGGACCGGCCAGCGGGCGAGGGCCTTCACCAGGCGCTCGGTCATCGACTGCGTTCGCTCCTCTTCCGCGAACAGCGTGTCAAACTCGGCCCGGTTGACTTTCACCCAGGCCAGCGGGCGTTCGCTCAACCAGGCGAGAGGCGGACCGTAGGTGTCAGCCACCACCGGCCCGCGTGTCAACCAGCGGCTGATCGCCTCCCGCAGTGGCTCGCCGTCCGGCGAGTTCCAACCCGGCACGCTTCCACAAACCGCCAGCACGTCGCCGGCCGCGCACGTGTCGAGGTAGCCGGCGCAGGCGCGCACGGCCGGGGTTTCCAGCGGCACGTCAGGACCGAGAAAGGTTGTTTCCGGCCGGCCCGGCGTGCGCACGGCCAGGCCGGCGCGGGTTGGCGCCGTCAGGGGAAACGTCCGGCAGGCGACCCCCCGGGCGCGCACCCACGCCTCGCATTCGGCGCCGGTCGTGCCGCCGGGAAAGAAGAGCGCGGTGGTCGGCGCGCCGAGGCGGGTGAGCATCTTCGAGACATTGATACCTTTGCCGCCGACTTGAAAAAAATCCGCCTGCGCCCGCTGGGTGTGACCGGGCTCCCAGGAGGCAAAGGTGAACGTCTTTTCCCACAGGAGGTTGCCGGTCAGCGTATGGATGCGGGGAATCATGATCCGTCCTTCTTCACCGGCTTAACGAATACATAGTTGGCGAGGAAAGTCAGGCCCAGCATGGCGCCCAGCGTGCGGATGTTGCGCATGGCGCCGAAGACGGTGGAAAGCGGGCTGGCCTTGGGTTCCTGCACGCGCAGCAGCAGCAGGGCGGACAGCAGGGCCGGCAGGATCTGGAGGCCGAAGGCCCAGTGATAAACCGTCATCGCATCCCAGCCGCGGTGCAGCGCCCAGGTGATCGCGCCGCCGCTGAGTATGGGCGCGATCGCCGTGAAGACCGACGTCACCGCGGTGTTGAGTCCGATGGCGGTGATCTTGGCTTCGGGCGGGATGAGTTTCAACAGCAGGTTGAACTGTCCGAGCGTGAAGCCGGCCCACGTGAAGCCGTTCCACACCCACAGTCCGTAGAGGAGCCACACGTTGCCGCGGTCGAGAAAAAGCCAGAGGAAGTATTGCGCCGGCCAGAGGAGGATCGCGGCCGCCATCACCGACTTGTTGCCGTGACGGTCGAGCAGCCGGCCCCAGGTCGGCATCGTCACGGCCGCGCTCAGACTGTTGAGGATGATGAACACGCTTACGTCGGCCACGGACAGCCCGAGCTGCCGGTACATGAACACGGGATAAAACGGTCCCAGACAGTTGTAGGCGAAACCCCAGACCGCGCCGAAGATGATAAAGGCGATCAGCGAGCGCGAACGCCGGATGATGTCCCATTGTTCGCGCCAGGGCAGGGAGCGCGGCACGCCGGCCGGGACGACGCTCACCCTGAGCCGGTGCTGGGCGATGTTGGACCAGACGCGCAGGGCCACGGCCGCGACAAAGATTCCCTGCAGCGCGACCAGCGATCCTTGGAAAAGTCTGAGCACCAGCCAGACGAGCACCAGGAAAAGCACGGTGGCCGCCTGGGTCAGGCCGTTGCGAAAGCCGAAATATTTTCCGCGCAGCCGCTCGGGCGACCATTCCTGCGTCCAGGAGTTCCAGGCGACGCCGTTGATGGAGGCGAGCAGGCTGAAACCCAGGAAGAAGCCGAAAAAGACCGGCAGGCTCGCGGCCGGATTATCGCGCGGCAGGAACGACAGCGCCAGCGTCATGGCCAGCCAGCCGGCGGCGTTGGTCCAGGCTCCGGCCAGCGTGATCGTCTTGGCCGGCCAATGACGGGCCAGCAGCGGCGTCAGGAAAATCTGGAGGAAATTGCACCAAAATGGCAGCGATACGATCAGGCCATAGGATGCCTCGGACAGGTGAAAATACTCGGTGAGCAGCGCCGCGACGATGAAGTTGCCCGGCAGCCAGAGATAGCACAGCGGCGAGGAGGCGACGCCGTCGACAATACCCAGCGCCAGGGCCTGGCGGAGAAGGGAGCGGCGCGGCTGGGTGGAGGTTGCGTTCAAAGCATGAATCGGTACGAAGGGCGCATATACATAGCCCATGTCCCGCATAGTTAAAGCCAAAGCGCTGCGCTCGAAAAAAACGGTGGCCCTCGCCCGCGGCCTGTTGGGGAAATTCCTGGTGCGGGCCACGCCGCGCGGTCCCGTGGCGGCGATGATCACCGAGGTCGAGGCCTACGACGGCGAGCACGACCGGGCCTGCCATGCGCGCAACGGCCGCACCGCGCGCAACGCCGTGATGTATGCGCCGGGCGGCGTCTGGTACGTCTACCTTTGTTACGGCGTGCATGAGCTGCTCAATCTCGTGACCGGACCCCGCGGCTACCCGGCGGCCGTGCTCATCCGCGGAGTGGACGGGGCGGGCGGCCCGGGTCGGCTGACCAGGGCGCTCCGGATCGACCGTCGCTTGAACGGCACCCCGGCTTCGCCGGCGGGCGGATTATGGATCGAAGATCGCGGCGTGCGCGTGCCGCGCGGCGCCATCCAGTCCACGCCGCGCATCGGCGTTGATTACGCCGGCCCGGTCTGGGCGAGGAAGCCCTGGCGGTTCGTACTGACGAAAACCGCTGCGCACGGTTTGTCCGGCGGGTGAGGGTAAGCCCGGTTCGCCAACCACAAAAACTACCGTGCGCCTAAGCGGCAGCCTCCTGACGGGCCTGCGCACATGGGCGGATGCTTCGTCCGGTATCCCGGCGGTGCTACTTTGGGCAGACGAGCTTCACTACTTCATCAAAGTGCAGTGGCCCACCTGTACTGCTCTTCTCGAGAAAGGCCTTCCATTCTTTCGGGATGGGTGGCGCGCCGTTCTGCACCTTGCGCGCGGAAGTTCCACCCGCGATCCGCCCAGTCATCGCAAATCCGATCGGGCCCCGCTTCAGCATCGGGGCGGGCAGCGTTTGCAGCTTCTCGATCAGCCGATGAACCCGATCAAAGGTGTCACTACCCCTGCTGGAGATAAACCAAAAATGCGGATGGCCGCCCGCTACGACGATCACCACGATATCAATATCGTCGGGAACGGTGGCCGCGGCATAAAAATCCGCACAAACCGCCTTCAAACGATCGATGTAACCATTGAGCTCCTCTGCGGGGATCCGCTGGGCGAATTCGCTCTGACTCAAGTAAGCGTAATTAACGCCCGCCAGTTCAAAGCCTGACGCGGTGGCGGCCCGTGCCCAATCACTGACGCAAACCAGCAGAGCAAACGATAACCAGCGCAGAGTCTTCATGATGGTTTTGCCGAGCGTTTCTTCTTGGGGATCTCGTCAGCCATCGTTCTTTACCCAACAGTGTTATTAGCTTCAGTTGAATTGAGGTTTTGCAGTGGAGCTTCAGGGAGCTGCGGAGCTGAATCAGACGCCCATGCTGTGTTTATTCAACAGTGGAATATACAAAGTTGGATTTGTGGCTGATAAGATCACTTCCGGCAAAGCTCAACCCGTGGCGAAAAACGGCTCCAAAGCCTCACGGCTTTGGCAGCACGGGATTCATAATTCTGCGGAAAGGGCGGTGAGAACTTCCTCGACGCCAAGGGTGTTCAGGTCGGCGCCGCGGCGGAGGACGCGCACGTGGTCGCCCGGTGGGGCCCACATCGCGGGATCGGTCGGACCGAACAGCAGCACGCACGGCGTGCCGACCGCGGCGGCCAGATGGCTTACGCCACTGTCGTGGCCGAGAAAAAGACGGCAGCGCGCCAGCGCGGCGGCGAGCTCGGGGAGGGGAAGGTTGTCGGCAACCTTGATGCGCTTGTCATCCGCCGAAAAAAAACGCGCCACGGACGGTGCGCTCCAGCTCTCCATTTCGGCTTCACCCAGCACCAAAAGAATCGGCTCCTCGAGACGCGCAATCAGTTCCGTCCAGCGCTCGCGCGGCCAGTTTTTGCGTGGCGAACCGCTGCCCGGGTGGATCGCGACCGGAAGTCGGGAGTCGGAAATCGCAGACCCAACGTCGTTCCCGGTCCGAAGTCGCAAACAGGAGCGAAAGTCGGTCGTGGAGAGGTCGAGCGTTTTCAACGGCTCGCAGAAGTGGCGCGCGGCGGGGGCCAGGATGGGCGTCGCCGGCGCGGATATGAATTGTTGTCCATCGCGAAGGGGGAAGCGCCGGGCCAGCGTTCCATCCGGATCAGGCCAGTAGTTGACGACAAGATCGAATTCCGCCAGCCAGGCGTGCAGCGGGGGTGGCAGGAGGGTATCGCCAAACAGCACGCTCCAGCGGGCTTCGTGCTGCGAATGGACGGCGTCGAGGTACCCGCCGGTCACTCCGAGCCCGGCGGCGCGCGCGTGGCCGACCAGTTCGATGCGGGCGCCGGGCCACTTTGTCCGCAACAGGCCGAGCGCCGGCAGGGTGACGAGGAAATCGCCGAGCGCTCCGCCTCGTAAAACCAGGATCCGCATGGGGCAATCCGCGATGTAAACTCAACTACCGGGCTTCACGGGCGTCGGCGCAGTTTTCTTGTAGTCCATCAGCAGGAGCGTGGCAGTACCGAACTTCAGCTTGAGCTGCATCTTCACGGGCAGTTTCTGCCCCTGCTGGGAAATCCACACCTTGATTTCGCCTCCGCGTTTGAAGATTCCCCGCGGGTTCTGCTCCATGCGCGGCACCAGCATGAGCGTGTGATAGGTGCCGAGCGGTGTGCGCACGTCGTCGTAGTGGTCGGCGTAGATAGCCAGCGGATAGAACTCGTTCCCGAAATTGACCAGCACGTCCTTTTTTTCGCCGGGCTGGAGATTCCAATCCCGGGTTTCCACCAGGGCGCTGATAAGGTCGATGGGGTCGCCGTCCGGGATGGGCACGTCTTGGGAACGATCGGGACGAAAGCGGTCGGCGTACCGGGCGATCTTCTTGTCGTAGTCGAAGGAGGTCTCCGTGTCCGTGAAGTGCTGGCCGTCGGACCCCTTCTCGCGCAGGCTGACCAGCCGGCCGGTCTGCTGGTTGATGACCCCCTCGGCCTGGTTGTCGTAGGAGTAAAAACCGCGCATGAAACCGCGCGTGGAAGTGTTGGTGGTAATGCGAAAGACGTCGGACCCGTTCGCGTTCATTTCCTCGTGCGCCGCGACGACGATCTCGCCGGCGCGGCCGAAGATGCCCCAGCTGACCTTGTAGGTGAAGGTCTCGCCGTCGGTGAAGGCGGTGAACGGGGCCGCCAGGACGGGCCGGGCCGGGAGAAGCAAGAGGGCGACGAGGACGGGACGGAAAGAAATCATGAGTGCTGAACGGTGAACGGGAGACCGCAGAGACACTGGAATCGGATCAAGGTGCGGCGGTTGAAGGTGTTTTTAGCGGAGGTTAAGGCAAGGAGGTTCTGTGCTAATCCTTCACGCCAGCATTACCGCTGTCCGCGGCAACAGCGTGCGGTCAGGGCGCCAGGCCCAGGTCCAGCTGGTTGTCCGCCCCCAGCGCCCAGGCCTCGAGGCCGCGGGCGCGCAGGGTCCGGGCGAATTCCTGGGCGAAGCCGTGGAGCGTGAAGACAAGCCGCGGATGCACGCGGTCGACGAAGGCCAGCAGGTCGGGAAAGTCAGCGTGGTCCGAGAGCGGGAAAACCGCATCGCACTGATAGCGGTAGGCGGCTCCGGCATCGAGCGCCCAGCCGGTGATGGCGGCCGTACGCCGCCTGGGAATGTCCTGGAAGAAGGCGGCGCGGCTCGATTGCGGGGGACAGATGACCACATGCCCGGCGAGGTTTTCCGCCTCGAATAACCGGTAGGCGGGAAAGGCCAGTCCCAGTTCTTCGTAGATCCGCGTGAGCTTGTACGTCTGGGGATGGAGCATGACGGGCAGTTGCGCCGAAGCGAGGCCCTGCAGCAGTTCCTGGCTCTTGCCAAGGCTGTAGCCGTAGAGAATCGGCGTGGCCGCGGCGGCGAGCGCCTGGCGGCAGAAATCTGCGATTTCCGCCAGTACCCGTTCGGTCGGGGGAAACACATAGCGCGGCAGTCCAAAGGTGGTCTCCATGATCAGGACGTCTGCGCGTGGGGTCGCGCAGGGCTCGGCGGAGCGTCCGGGGCGCAGCTTGAAGTCGCCGGTGTAGAGCAGGGTGCCGTGGCGCTCATGCGCCAGCAAGCACTGCGCGGATCCTAAAATATGGCCCGCGGGATGCAGGGTCACCGCGGTGTCGATGGTGAGCGGCTCGGCCTGCCCGAACGGAAGCACGTGTTCGATCCGGCCGGCGGAGAGGCGCGCCTGCAGCAGGCGCGCCGTGCCGGCGGAGCAGAGGATTTCCCGATGCGCCGCGATATGGTCGGCATGCGCATGCGAGACGAACGAGCGGGCCACGGGGGAATGTGCATCCAGCCACCAGCCGATTTGCGGCAGCCAGACGCCGTTACGGAACTGGACGTCCCAGGACATGGAAGCGGCAATAAGCTTTAAACTCTAAGCGTCAAAGCTGTCCGAGGCAGTTGCCGCAAGCGGACACGTCCGGGGATTCAAGCGAAGCCGTGTCGGCGGCTTATCCGACCGGTTGGGCTCGCCGCCGAAGCCCTGACGCGCCATGGCGCTCATTGCTCGTCGTCGTTATCGCCCAGACCGAGTCGCAGGCGGATGTCAGGCCGCTCGGCGAGTTCGTCGAGCAGTTCGTCGACGCTGAAGTCGGACACCACGAAATCGCCGTACACGAAGGTGGGGACATTGCCCTGGTCACTCTCCTCGATGAGGCGCTTCATGTTGGAAGAACCTTTCGACACATCCCGGATTTCGACGGCGACGCCGTGCGTGGAGAANNGGCCGGCCCGAAGGGATGGGTCGTCACGCCTTTTCTCCGATGATGCCGGTACAGCCAGCGGGCCATCGCCGGCAGGAGGAGGAGGGCGCCCAGCATGTTGACGAGAAACATGAACGTGAGCAGCAGGCCCATGTCGGCCTGGAACTTGAGGTCGGAAAAGACCCACAGGCTCACGCCAATCGCGAGGGTGAAGCCGGTGAACAGGATGGAACTGCCGGTTTCCTTGAAGGCCACGAGCATGGCGTCCTCGAAATACTCTCCCTCGCGGAGCGCCCTTTGCAGTCGCGCGAAAAGGTAGATGCCGTAATCCACGCCGATGCCCACGCCGAGCGCCACCACCGGCAGGGTCGAGGTTTTCAACCCGATGTGCAGATAGACCATGAGCGCGTAGCTGAGATAACTCACGATGACCAGCGGCAGCACGATGCAGAGCGTGGCGCGGACGGAGCGGAAGGTCAGCAGGCATAACACGATCACCGCGCCGAAGACCCAGAGCACGATGGGAAACTGCGCCGCCTGCACGACCTCGTTGGTCGCGGCCATCACGCCGGCCGAGCCGCTGGCCAGCAGGAAGGTCACCTTGGGCGAGGGATGCGCGGCCGCGAAAGCCTTCACGGCGTCGGTGACGGTGCGCAGGGTCTCGGCCTTGTGGTCGGTGAGGAAGATCATGACCGGCAGGACGCTGCCGTCGGCGTTGAGCAGGCCGGTGGCCGTGTCGATCGGCGTCACCGCCTGGGCCAGCGACTGACGATTGCGCGGCAGGATGCGCCATTTGAGCGAGCCCTCGTTCCAGCCGGCGTTGACGATCCTGGCCACCGAGGCGAGCGAGAGCACGGATTGCACTCCGGGCACGGCCCGCATGTGCCACTCGAACTGATCCATGAGCGCCACCACGTCGTAGTCGACACAGCCGTTGGGCACCGATTCGACGATGACGGAGAGGATGTCCACGCCGATGCTGAACTTGGTGGTGATGATCCGGGTGTCCCGGTTGTAGCGGGAATCCTGGCGCAGCTCCGGCACCCCCGCGAACAGGTCGCCGATTTTGACCTGCTGCGATTTGTGCCAGCCCCACACCCCGAGGGCGACCCAGACGGCGATGACGACCAGCGAGGGTCCCGACCGCATTTCCGCGGAGAGGCGCGCCCAGAACCGCTCGGTGCCGGCCTGTCGCACCGCCACCCATTTGCCGTAGGCCGGAGGCAGACGCAGGGAGGAGAGAATGATCGGAAGGAGAAACAGATTGGTGATGATGATGATGCCGACACCAAGGCTGGCGGCGATCGCGAGCTCGCGGAGCGATTCAATCTTGATCACGAGGATGGTGAGAAAGCCGATCGTATCGGTGACCAGCGCCAAGCCGCCGGGCACCAGCAGTTGACTGAAGGCGCTCTTGGCCGCGTCGAGGCTGGTGTCGCAGCCGGAGAACACGGCCGTGCGGAAGGCGCGCATCATCTGCACGCCATGGCTCACACCGATGGCGAAGACGAGGAATGGCACGAGGATCGAGAGCGGATCGATGCCATAGCCGAGCGCGGTGAGCGCGCCGAGCTGCCAGATCACGGCAATGAACGAGCAGAGGACAGGCGCACCGGAAATCTTCCAGCGGCCCGCGTAATACCAGACCAGCAGCGTGGTGATAACGATGGAAACGACGAAGAACAGGAGCACGCCCCGGGCGCCGTCGCCGACGGCCCCCATCACCTTGGCGAAACCAATGATATGGACGCGCACGCCGCCGCCGCTCTCCCGCTCCACCCGGGTGCGGATGGCCTCGAGCTCCCGGGCGACGTAGAGGTAATCGAGCTTCTTCCCGGTGGAGGGATCGACCTCCAACAGTTGCGCGCTGACAATGGCGCCGGTGAAATCGTTGGCCACCAGTTGGCCGATTTTGCCGGACTTGATCACGTTCTGCCGGACGCGGGCGAGCCCCTCGGGCGTGGGCTGAAAGTCGGGCGGGATGACGTTGCCGCCGGAGAAGCCGTCCTCGACCACCTCGGTGTAGCGGACATTGGGCGTGAAGAGCGATTGCACCTGGGCCCGGTCGACGCCGGGCAGGAAAAAGACGTCGTCGGTGACCTCCTTGAGGAGTTTGAAGAACTCCGGCGTGAAGATGTCGCCCTCCCGGGCCATCAGGGCGATGATCACGCGGTTGGCGCCGCCAAAATCACTCTGGTACTTGGTGAACGTGCGGATGTAGGGGTGCTCGAGGGGCAAGCCCTTGTTGAAGCTGGCGTCGACATGCAGGTGCGCCGCGAACCAGCCCATCACCACCGTAAGCAGGCTGAAAACTATCACCAGCGGGAGGCGATGGCGGAAAACCCAGGCGGTGAAACGTTCGATGGTGGCTTTCATTTCAGGGAGCCGGGAGGTGGGTCACCCCTTCCTCGCCAAAGGCCAGCGGCTGGCCATCGGGCGCCTCGGCCAGTTCGGCCACGCCGGTGGTCAGGCCGGGCGACCAGGCGGCGAAACTCGCGCCGCCGTCGCGGCTCACGAAGAACGACCGCGCCTGTCCGGCCACGACAATGGTGCCGTCGCGCAGCCGCACGGCGGTCGCCAGCAGGACGCGCTGCTCATTGGGCACAAGTTGCCAGCTGTCACCGTCATCCTCGGAGCGGTAGATGCGCCCGCGCAGGCCATGGGCCAGCAGCAGCCTCGGGCCGAGGGGCAGAATGCCGTAGAACGAGCCGTCGTAAGGGGCCTGGATCGGCATCCATGAGGCCCCGCGGTCGGTGGACCGCAGCAGCGTGCCGTGCTCCCCGGCGATGTAGAGCGAGCCGGCAGGGCCGATGCTGAGACGGTTGAGAAAATAATCCTCCTCGATGATGCGACGTGACGTCCACGTGCGGCCGCCGTCGGTGGTGGCCAGGAACTGTCCGTAAGCCCCGACGGCGAAGCCGGTCTGGGCATCGAGGAAGCGGACATCGAGGAACGAAACCTGCAGGTCCTCCCCCTGGTACTGCTTAGTCCACGTGCGGCCACCATCCTCGGAGTGGAGAATGATGGCATCGTGGCCCACGATCCAGCCGTGCTGCGCGTCGGGAAAGTGGATTCCGGTGAGCGTGGCCAGCGTCGGGGCCTTGACCAGTTCCCAGGTGGCACCCCCGTCGGTCGAGCGCAGGATGTGGCCGCTGGCGCCGACGGCGATCACGGTGTTGCCGATGACCTGGGCGTCGAGCAGGAGCGAACGGGCGGCAAGCGCGGTGGCGGGGTCGGCGGCCGGGCACGGACACACGACGAGCCAGGCAATCAGAAGACCGGGAAGGAGGCGGGCGGCGGCCCCCCGGTGATGATCACCAGCCGTCCAGCCGCCGCCGGGCCGGCGGAAGCGGGCGAGCGAACGAAGGCGCAACCATTTCCCGAGAAAACCGGCGAGGGATGAACCGCTGCCGGGCGCGCTTCGATCAGAAAGAAGAATCATGTGCCGGCGATTCCGGTAACGGACGACGGCACAGGTCCTCAACCAACCTGCGCCGTCGGGAAACACCTATCGAACGCCTTCGCGGCGGAGCATGTCGGGGTTGTCGTAATCACCCAAGGTGCGCTTGATCGAGAAATCGTACATCGGTCCCTCGTTGGTCAGGCCGAAAGCCAGGTATCGCCCGGCGAGCAGGTCGGTGTGCACCTCGAGGGTGCTCCAGAAGGTCGGCACTTCGTAGTAGTTGATGCAGTGCGCCTCGGAGACGCGCCAGAGCTGGCCGCGCGAGTCGTACTGGTCGACGGCGAGCGCCTGCCAGGAGTCCTCATCGATGTAGAACGTGCGGCGGGGATAAATGTGGCTCGTGCCCGGCTTGAGCTTGGCCTCCACGACCCAGACGCGGTGCAGCTCATACCGGGTGAGATCCTGGTTGATGTGCAGCGGCGTGAGGATGTCGGCATACTTCACCTTGTCGGAGTGCAGCTTGTAGGAATTGTAGGGCACGATCATTTCGCGCTTGCCGACGAGTTCCCACGTGTAGCGGTTGAGGGCGCCGTTGAACATGTCGAGCTGGTCGCTGGTGCGCATGCCGTCGGCGGCGGTGCCGGGGTTGTCATAGGCGACATTGGGCGCGCGGCGCACCCGGCGCTGTCCGGGATTGTAGACCCAGGCGTTGCGCGGTTCCTTCACCTGGTCGATCGTCTCCCGCACGAGGAGAATGGAACCGGCGAGCCGCGGCGGCGCCTTCACCTCCTGCTTGAAGTAGAAGGCGGTGTTGCCGAGCTTTTCCGGGGTCATGCCCTCGAGGTAGTAGTTGAAGAGGTATTCCTCATCGAAATCGACGAGCGTGTAGGTGCCGCCGCGCGTGGGCGCCGCCTGCGCGATGTGCCGCTCGGCGATCACGCCGCGGAAGCGGAGGAGGTGATTCCACATGACCTCCAGGCCGTTTTGCGGGATGGGGAAGGGAATGCCGCCGATGGCGCCTTCTACGACGGCGCCGTCCCGCGCGAGGCTGGCGCGGGTGGCGTTGGCCTTGGTGGCGTCGTAGACGCGAGCCGGAACGGAGGCGCTGCGGCGGGTGGGATAGACCGGAAGCTTGTAGTCGGCGTAGGCCTGCAACAAGGCGACGGCCCCGGCGGTGAGCTTGTCGCGATACTGCCCGAGGTTGGCGGCCGTGATGACATAAAGCGGCTGGTCGTCCGCATACGGATCGGGATGATGCATGCCGGGAGCATAGCCGGCGGGAGGCTGGGTGATGCCGCCAGTCCAGGCGGGAATGGTGCCGGCGGCATTGCCGGCCCGCTCGGCGCCGAGCGGGGTGAGATCCTGATCGAGGCGCGCAGCCTGATCGGCGCTGACCGCGGCGAAGATGGAGGTGGCGGAGGCAAACGCCGCCACGAGGGCAGATTTCAGGATAGGCATGGAGGAAATGGAATGAAGTTTCATGGCTGGAGGTCGTCCGGCCAGGGAAGCCGCTCCGGCGGGAGGCAGAACCCGCGCCGGCGGTGCTTCCCCGGAGTTAGAACGAGTATTTCATGGTGGCGGAGACGTAATCGCGATCGGAGATAAGGTTGTAGGCCCCGCCGCCGGAGTAATCGACGTAACGCACCTCGAAGGCCCACTGGTTCTGGAAGGTGAAATCGGCGCCCAGCGTCACGGTCTGGCGGTTGTGGAGGAAGTTGCCCAGGGGCAGGGGCGTGTTGCCGCTGACGTCATACGCAATGGCCAGCGTCGGCGAGACATTGATGCCGGCGAAGAGATTGTTGTAGTCGAGCTTGCCGACGATCTGATAGCCCCACGAAGTCTTGTCCGGGAAGGCGCTGAGGGGCGTGGCCGGAACCGTGGGGTTGCCGGTGTTGACCAGTTCATTCACGTCGCCGGCAGTGGAGGTGCCGGAGCCGTCGAAACGGAGCACGCTCTTGGCGGGGAGATCCGGCACCACGGTGATGCCCACCTCGCCCAGCACGGTCAACTGATTGGCGCCGAACATCGGACCGAACACCTTGGTGGCCGTGGCCTGCGCCTGCCAGACGTCAAGGCGGCGGTAGCCGCGAACCTCGGTGCCGAATTGACCGCTGTAATTGCCGAGCTGGTTGTTGCTGCCAAAGACCGAGCCGCCGGGCGAGTCAAGGGCCGAGAGCGCGGCAAAGAGCAGCTCGACGTCGTCGACCTGCAGGGGCACATGGGATTTGTAGGAAACCTCGCCCTGCAGCGAGATGCCCGTCGTGCCGACATCCGTGTTGAAGCTGGCACCAAACATGTCGATGCCCGTGGGGTATTCGACAAAGTAACGGCCGGTGGCGGCGGCGGTGAGTAAGCCGATTTTCTTGGCGCCGGCGGCGATGGCTTGGGCGGAGGGATAAAAGGGCTGCAAGCTGGCCGGCAGGGCGCCGACGGGCACATTGGTGAGCGCGGCGCCAAGC
Source organism: Opitutia bacterium (assembly GCA_003142615.1). Lineage (GTDB taxonomy): Bacteria > Verrucomicrobiota > Verrucomicrobiia > Opitutales > Opitutaceae > Fen-1467. The sequence continues at coordinate 56,287 of PLMW01000089.1, forward strand.
AGGGTCTGCAAGGCAGCCGGCACGCCCGCGGCCGGATAGCCGTTGGCGACCATGGCGGCCCCGAGCGGTGCGGCGAGGCTCGAGGCGGTCGATTGCACCAGGGCGGCGCTGATCGGATCCGTCGGGGTGACGGCACTGATGACCGGGAGACGGCTGCTGTACTTTAGATAGTAGAAGCCGAACTCGGTGTGGTTGAGGCTGGGCGCGAGATAATGCAGGGCCAGTCCCCATTGACCGAACTTGTCGCCCTTGTGGTCACCGGCGCGCGGGATGGCGCCCAGCGTCTGCTGGTCGGACAGCGCGCCGAAACCGAGCATGACCTTGCTGCCTCCCCGGCCGGCAAAGTCGTTTGTGCTGAAGTAGGTACCGTCGGGGTCGATATCCGTGCGGCGGAACTCCAGCAGCCAGACGGCCTCCAGTGAGAGCTTGTCGGTCAGGGCAACGGAGGTGTCCCACGCATAGACCGGCAGCAGCGCCTCGCGCAGCTCCGAGCCGGGGGAACGCAGGCGCGCCACGTCGATGGGATTGATCACGTTGATGCCGTTGGGAATGAACGTGCTCTCACCCCAGCTGATGACCTGCCGGCCGAGACGCACGGTCACGGGCATCGAGTTGAAGTCGAATTTGCCAGTCACATAATTGTCGAGCAGGACGGCGTCAGCCCCCACCTTCTGTTTGGCGGATTTGGAGAGCGGCGTATGCGGCAGGACATTATTCTGGTTATTCGGGTCGTAGAAGTAATAGCCGCGCACGAAGGCGTTCCAGTTCTGCCACTTGAGTTCGAGATCGTGCGTGCCTTTGTAGACGAACGACTGAATGCCCCGGTGATAATTGAGGTCACCGTCGTCGCCGTTGACGGAGTATGCCTGTCCCGGCACGCCGTTGAAGGTATTGGTGAGGCCGTAGAGGGCGGGATCGGGACTCTGCAGCCGGTAGAGCATGCCCACCGAGAGGGTGGTATCGAAACTGCCGTTCACATCGCCGAGTGCGAAAACGAAGCCGTACATGGAAACCGCGCCAGACAGGAAGAGGAACGCGGCCACCGCGAGGGCGATTCCGCTTCGCCGGCAGGCGGAAACGGAAGGAACATATCGGGATTTCATAGCTGGGTATATAGACGACTAAAACCTCCGCGCCGGGAGGTTTGAGGTTTTGGGGGGCAGGGTTAACCCGAGGTCACAGGTCGAGCGACGCGAGATGAAGGGAACTTTCATCCCTAATCGCAAGTATAAAACGGGAGCCGGCCGCGGGTTAGTTGATATAATGGGGTGTCATAGTCAGGCTCCGCTAAAGCACCGCTTATCGGCGCCGGACGGAGCCTGCCAGCCGGGGCGCGATTCCCGCTTTGACGCTGGGGGCATAATCGTGACGTGATGGCGTGATGGACGTGGCGGCGCACATTCACATCAAGGGCGCGCGAGAGCACAACTTGAAGAATCTCGAACTGCGTCTGCCCCGCGGGAAACTCGTGGTCATCACCGGTCCGAGCGGTTCGGGCAAGTCGTCGCTGGTTTTCGACACTCTCTACGCCGAGGGGCACCGCAAGTACATGGAGAGCCTGTCCACGGAGGCGCGGCAGGTGCTCGAGCAGCTCCGACGGCCCGACGTCGATTTCATCCACGGGCTTTCGCCCGTGCTGGCCATCGAGCAGCGCACCGGCGGCGGATCGCCGCGCACCACGGTGGCGACCGTCACCGAGATCGCCGATTATGCGCGCCTGCTCTGGGCGCTGCAGGGCGGGCAGTTCTGCCCGAAGGACGGCGGCTGCATCGAACCGCGTTCGCTGGACGACTGCGTGGAGCGCGTGCTGCGGGAGGCGCCGGGCGGGCGCATCATGTTGCTGGCGCCATGGATGCATGCCCGCCCCTCCGTGTTGCGGGACGAACTTGCGCGGCTGCGCCAGCGCGGCTTCCAGCGCGTGCGCGTGGAGGGCGAAATCAAGCCGCTCGACGATCCCCACCTGCTGCCGGCGGGGGCAAAGGAGCTGGCGGTGGATCTCGTCATCGACCGTCTCGTGGCTGTTCCGGACCAGCGCAGCCGGCTGGCCGACTCGCTGGAACTGGCGTTCCGCGAGGGGCAGGATCGGGCAGTCGCCCTGGTGCAGAAATCGCCCGAGGCACCGTGGATTGAAATCGCGCTCAGCCTGAACCTGAGCTGCGCGGTGTGCGGCGAGGTTTACGACCGGCTCACCCCGCGACATTTCTCCTTCAATCACCAGGAGGGCGCCTGCCCCGCGTGCGGAGGTCTTGGGCGCCAGATGACCTCCAGCGCGGAACTGGTCGTGCCCGATCCGGAAAAATCCGTGCGCGGCGGCGCGCTCAAGCCGTGGCGCATCGGCGGAAAAAATCTCATCATCAAGCACAACGCCATCCTGAAGCAGCTCGCCGAGCAGCTGCCCTTCGACCCCGAAAAACCCTGGCGCGAACTGCCCGAGGCGGTGCGGCAGACGCTGCTGCACGGGGCGGGGGAGCGGCTGTTCAGCTTCCGGCTGCGGCGCATGAAGCAGCCCAAGCTCACGCCGTTTGCAGGCGTGCTCGCCATGCTTGACCGCAGCTGGCGCGAGACGCGCAGCGACGGGTTTCGCGCCCGGTTGACGACCTTCCAGGTGAGCGCGGAGTGCCCGGCCTGCCACGGCAGCCGGCTCAATCCGCGGGCGGCGGCGGTGAAGCTCGCGGCGCGGAGCCTGCCCGAATTCTTCGCGATGAACGTCGCCGCCGCGCATGCGTTTGCGGTGGAACTCGGCCAGGGGCTGGCCGGCATCGAGGCCGTGCGCGAAGTGCTCGCCGGCATCGAGCAACGGTTGCACTTCCTGCTCGAGACCGGGCTCGGCTATCTGACGCTTGATCGCGAGTATTCCACGCTGAGCGGCGGCGAGGCGCAGCGCGTCCGGCTCGCCACCCAGCTGGGCATGGGCCTGATCGGCGTCATCTATGTGCTCGACGAGCCGAGCATCGGCCTGCACGCGCACGACAACCGGAAGCTGATCGAGACGCTCTGGGAGCTGCGGGATCGTGGCAATACCGTGATCGTCGTCGAGCACGACGAGGAGACGATGCGCGCGGCCGACGAACTGGTCGAACTCGGGCCCGGCGCCGGCACGGAGGGCGGCGAGTTGCTGTTCCAGGGCACCCCCGCGGCGTGCGCCCAGCTGCCCGCCACGGCGTCGCGCACCGGACCCTACCTGGCCCGGAAGCTCCGGGTGGTCAAAGACGCCCGCACCCGTGCGCCCGACGGCCGCTGGCTGACGGTGCGCGGCGCACGGGAGCACAACCTCAAGAATCTCGATGTCGCGTTTCCGGTGGGCCTGCTCACCTGCGTCGCGGGCGTCTCGGGTTCGGGCAAGAGTACGCTGGTGAATGACATTCTGGCCGCCGCGGTCGCGCGGAAACTCAACGGCGCGAAAACCCTGCCGGGACGCCACCACGGACTCGAGGGACTGGAATACTTTGAGAAGACCGTGCTGGTCGACCAGGAGCCCATTGGCCGCAGCCCGCGCTCCAATCCCGCCACCTACACCAAGCTGCTCGACCTGCTGCGCGACCTGTTCGCAAAATGCCCGCTCGCCAAGGTGCGCGGTTACAAGGCGAGCCGGTTCAGCTTCAATGTGCGCGGCGGCCGCTGCGAGCGCTGCCAGGGCGACGGTCAGATCCGGCTCGACATGCAGTTCCTCGCCGACGCCTACACCGAGTGTCCGAGCTGTGGCGGGCGGCGCTTCAACCGGGAGACGCTTGAGGTGCGCTTCCACGGCCGGAACATCGCCGACGTGCTCGCCCTGACCGTGCGCGAAGCCATGGAGCTGTTCCGGAACATTCCGCGCATCACGGAAAAGCTGGCGACGCTCGACGCCGTCGGGCTCGGCTATCTCCAGCTCGGCCAGTCGGCGGTGACGCTCTCCGGCGGCGAGGCGCAGCGGCTCAAACTCTCGCTCGAACTCAGCAAACGCCAGCAAGGCCAGACGCTCTACATCCTCGATGAACCCACGACCGGCCTGCACTGGGCCGACATCCAGCGGCTCATGGACCTGCTCTTCAAGCTGCGCGACGCCGGCAACACCATCGTGGTCATCGAGCATAATCTCGACGTGATCCACCTGGCCGACTGGATCATTGACTTGGGTCCCGGCGGCGGCGACGCCGGCGGTGAACTCGTCTACACCGGTCCACGCGCCGGCGTTGAAAAGGAACCGCGTTCGCTCACCGGCCAGGCCCTGACCCGCTGGACCAGCCGAGGTTGAGGCGTGCCTTGCGCACCGGGGAGCCTGCATGAATACTTTTCGTTATTATCTGGCCCTGCTCTATACCGTCTTGCTTCCGCCGACGCTGTTGACGTGGCTTGTCATCCATCCCTTCATCAAATTCTGGCGACGAGTCGGTCTATTCTGGACCTACGTGATGGTAACGGCCGTGGTGTGCCCGGGTGTCGCCGGATTGTTTTTGATACGGCGCACGCTGCTGGCGCATGAGTTTGGAACCAGCTGGCCTTTGTTCGCCCTCGGCGTCCTGTGCGTGGCGGTGGCGGTCAGGTTGCGGGTGAGCCTGCACCGGCATTTCAGCAATCAACAGCTGATGGGGCTGCCGGAACTCGCGCCGGACCGGTACCCGCAACAGCTGGTGACGGAAGGGCTGCATGCGCGCGTGCGTCATCCCCGGTACCTGCAATATCTGCTGGTGCTGGCCGGTTGTGCGTTGATGGCCAATTATCTCGCCCTCTATTTGACGCTGGCAGTGCTGGTCCCCGGGATCTGGTTGATCGTAATTCTGGAAGAGAGGGAATTGCGCGAGCGGTTCGGTCCGGCCTATGACGACTATTGCCGCCGGGTGCCCCGATTCATCCCCCGGCGCCGGACCTGACTGGCAGAAATATTGGCGCGGTTTTTCAGGGGTAAATGGCGCCGGACGGGGCTCTGTCGGAAATTAATCTCTTGCCATGCCGGCACCGTACTGCACGGTAGCCCGCACAAAGCGGACGGGAGGCCGTGAATTTCATGGCAGACAGTTCGTTCGCTTTCCTTCGGGCGTTTCTTCGATGAGAGACCGTTCAGAGGTCTCCAGAGCTCATCGACAAACAAAGACCTGTCATCGGTCGCCTGATTCAGCCCGGCACGCGCCTACCGGCGCGACCGCCGCGCAATCATCGCCTCCTCGCAGGTCTTATCAAAAGAAACACCATCCTCCGTCCGCCACCCGCGGACGGACCGCGCCGGACACACTTTCGTGTCCGATCGCATCCATCCATGAATCAAGACACCACCACCTTTGCCTCGCTGAACCTGGTCGCACCGCTCCTGCGGGCGCTCGTCGACAAGGCCTACACCCACCCGTCGCCCATCCAGGCGCAGGCCATTCCGCCCCTGCTGGAAGGCCGCGACCTGATCGGCTGCGCCCAGACCGGCACCGGCAAGNNGAATTTGCCGACGGCCGGATGGACACGGCCAAAAAGCCTGCGCCCCGACCGCCGAAGCCGGAAAAGAAATCTGCCCAGGAAAAACCAGCGGCGGAAGGTGATACCACGACAACCACAGTTGATCCAGCGGGAGAAGCCCCGGTTTTAACCGAGGCGGAAATTCCCGTGAACGAACCGGAGCCGGCCGTTGAACCGGAGCCGGTCGTTGAGCTGGAACCAGCCGGGGAAGCAACGGCTGAAACTCCGGTGCCGGCCGAACCCGCCGCCGATGTGCCGGCCAGTGAACCGGCCGCCGATGCCTCCGCCGATGAGCCGGCGGCCGACGACAACCCGTCACCTTCGTAGCCGCCGCCGTCAGTCGGCGCAAATTTTCTTTGATCAGCGCGGACTAACGTCCACGGCCACGATAAACAGAATAAATCCTTGCTTTCCTTAATCCTGTGCGCTGCTAACCTGCCTTATGGCTTTCTCAAAGTTAGGTCTCTCTCCGGCGGTGCTCGAAGGCGTGCGCGCGGCGGGTTACATCACGCCCACACCGATTCAGCTCCGCGGCATTCCGCTCGTGCTCGCCGGCCGCGACATCATCGGCAGCGCCCAGACCGGCACCGGCAAGACCGCCGCCTTCGCTCTGCCGATCCTGCAGCGACTGAGCGCCCGGCCGCAACCCCGCACTCCGCGCCGGCCGCGCGCACTGATCCTTACACCGACCCGTGAACTGGCGGCCCAGATTGGTGACAACATCGCCCTTTACGGACGCCACCTGCCGCTTCGTCATGCCGTCATTTTCGGTGGGGTGGGCGAGCAGCCCCAGATCCGCGCACTTGCCGCGGGCGTCGAGATCATCGTCGCCACGCCCGGCCGGCTGCTCGACCTCATGGAGCAGGGCCACGCCCTGCTTGATCGCGTTGAGATCTTCGTCCTCGACGAAGGTGACCGGATGCTCGACATGGGCTTCGCGCCGGACGTGAAACGCATCCTCGCGAAACTGCCGTCGCCGCGCCAGTCGCTCCTCTTCTCGGCCACCATGCCGGAAGAGATCCGTCAGCTCGCGAACCGTTTCCTTCATAACCCCGTGCACATCGAGGTGTCGCCGGTCGCCTCGACCGTCGACAGTGTCGAGCAGCGCGTCTGCCACGTGCAGCGCAGCGACAAGCACCGGCTGCTCGTCCACACTCTGGCCCGGCACGCCGAGGGGCTGGTGCTGGTTTTCTCCCGCACCAAGCACGGGGCCAACCGCCTCGCCCTGAATCTCGAACGAGATGGCATCCCCGCCACTGCCATCCACGGCAACAAGTCGCAGGGGGCACGCCAGCGCGCGCTGGAGGACTTCCGCAGCGGCCGGACCCGCGTGCTCGTCGCCACCGACATCGCCGCGCGCGGCATCGACGTGAAGGGCATCTCCCTGGTGGTCAACTTCGACATCCCGGAGGAACCGGAAGCCTACGTGCACCGCATCGGCCGCACCGCGCGGATGGGCGCCTCCGGCTTTGCCCTTTCATTCTGTGATCCGTCGGAGCGGGCTTCGTTCCGCGACATCCAGCGGTTGATCCGCCAGACCATCCAGGTCCATGCCGATCATCCTTTCGCCGCAAACGCGCCCTCGGCGGTGCAGATGGAAAAAGCGCCAGGCCTTCCGTCTCAGCCGGCGCGGTCATCCGGTTCCGGTTTCCGTTTCTGGCGATCCAACCGCAGGCCGCGGCGATCCGGTTACGGCAGCTACGTGCCCTTGCCGGGGCGTCGCTGACAAGGCAACGCGGGGCGTCCGTCGGGCGAAACCGGACGGCGCCCCTTGACTCATTGCAGGGCAGGGGCGACACGCGCAGCCGTGCTGGCGTGTCCCTTGATCAATCGCGTTCGCGGAGGCGGTAAAACTCCCATTGCGCCCGGTCGAGTTTCTCCAGGGCATCCTGGATGGCGTTCGCGGCACAATCGGAGAATTGGCGCACGTCCTCCGTAATGGTCGCAAGGGTGACGCGGATGATCTGCAAATCCTCATCGAGAATCTGCCGTTCAGAGGAGACTGAGTGCTGCATGCCCGTTTTAGACGCCGGAACCCCAAAGCAGGTTCCAAACAAGGCGGGATCACTTCAGCGGCTCCGCTTTTTTCTCCAGATAACGCAGACCCAGGGCCACCACGGCCGCCCAGGCGAGCACCTTGAACTCTCCGCGATCGAGCGCCTGTTCGATCTCATGGCGGCTGAGCAGCAGAAGTTCCTGCTGCTCCAAATCATCGGCGTGGCGTGCGCACTGCGGCTTCGCATTCAAGGCCAGGAAAAAATGGGCGGTGCCGACTCCGCGATTGGCATCCACCACGCAGCGGCCGAGAGCGTGCCATTCATTTGCGGCATAGCCGGTCTCCTCGAGCAGTTCCCTCTGCGCGGCGTGCAGCGGATCCTCTCCCGGCTCGAGAAAACCGCCGACCGGCGCGAGGGAGACGCCGTTCACTGCGTACTTGAACTGCCGCAAGCACAGGAAACGGCCGTCGGTCGTGCGCGCCAGCACGTTGGCATAATCGGGGGTGATCAGCCACGGCCAGTCGGGAATGCGCCGCCCGTCGGGTAGTTCGAGTTCATGGATCTCGACCGTAAGAAAACGGTTGGGGTGGCAGACGACGCGTTTGGTGAGAGTCTTCCAGGGTTGCATGAGAGAGTTTGGATTCTGCGCCGGCGCCGGCCGGTCAGACGAGCGGATTGTCGAAGCGACGCTGATCCCGCGGGTGGTGGTCAAAAGCCGCGCAAATCGGTGCTGGTGCGGGGGGACAGACCCTCCTTGGGCAGGCGCCTGAGCACGACGTATTGAATCCCGTGCTTCCGGCAGAACTCCCGCTTCTCCGGTTTGTCGCCGTCTTCGTTGACGGCGTACATGTCGGGCTTGATTTTAGCGATTTCCGGTTCGGCATCCATCCAGCCCCGTCCCGAGGAGACCAGCGCCTGTTTGACGTAACGGATGGAGCCGGCGACATAGCGTCGTTCCTCCGCCTTGAAGAGGGGATGTCCCGGCCCTTTGAGCAAACGAAGGTTCTCGTCGTGGCCCACCACCACGAACAGGTCGCCCAGTCCGGAGACTTCCTCGAAAAACCGGACGTGGCCTGAATGGAACAGGTCATAACAGCCGGTGACGACGACTTTTTTTCTGCCGGATGGTGGCTCGGCCGGTGGTTCTGGAAATCCGGCCATGTCCCGGGCGATCAGGACGCGATAGTCCAATCCGTGCGCGGCGCAGAAAGCCCTCCCGGCTGGCGTGGCGTTGTGTTCGTCAACGACCCAGACATCAGGCTTGATTGCGGCGAGGTCAGGCGGGGCGTAAGGATCAACGTTAGCGCCCAAGGGCTGGAGCTTCGTCACATAACGGACTGACTGAATGACATACGCCCGCTCCGCTTGGGGAAACCTGGGCTTCCGGCCGGTGAACGCCCGGATGGCTTGATCCGACCACAGCAGGACATGCAGCTCACCCAGCTTGGAGGCTTCCTGGAGAAAGCGAAAATCGCCGGAGTTCAGCCGGTCCAGGCCGGAGGAAACGATGACCTTCGTCATGGCTTCAATCACGCGATCCGGACATGCACCCGGAAGGAGCCGGGCACCGGTTTGCTTGAAACCACGGTCAGGTAGCCGCCGCCGCAGCCGGAATACATGGCGCCCGGGTACCTGGCCTGATAGTGACGCAGCAATGCTAGGAGATCCATCTTGATGGACGGATGGCTGACGGTGTGGGGAAGGAGCTTCTCCCAGCATGCCATGGTTTCATTCAGCGAGGCGCCCAGGGCGTCGATGTCTTTCCCGACAATGGCGTCATAGCATGCCTGGCCCGACCGGCCCAGCCGGCGGATCCATTCGGGATCAAGGTTCTTGATTCCAAGCGGATTGTAGCCGTTCGGCCTTGGCATGACCGGCAGCAGGTGGATGACCCGCTCGAACCAGCGGGCGATCCCGGGTTCGTTGTTCGATTCGATTAACTTCGGAAAAACTCCGCCGCGATAACCGGCGTCGTAATCCAGGCGGCTGACGCCCGGGTAGACCAGGCCGATCATGTCCTGCGTTCCCGACGGCTCCGCCTTCCCGCGGTTTTCCTCGGCGTAGAGTTCCTCGACCAGTTTTCCCGGGTCTTTGTCGGGCAGCCGGCCCTTCCACAACTGCAGGGCGATCTTGCGGGAGCCGGTGGCCATGCCGGCGCGATCCATCAAATGAAACGCGGGCTGAAGGCTGACCACCACCATCGATCCCGGCGGGGCCGGATTGAGCTTGGAGATAAACGGCTGGTCAATCCAGCCGCCGGCCAGTTGGAGGCGATAGGGGAAATCACCGATTGCGTCAGTGATCCTGCGACTGGCGTTTGCCGGCATGATCTTGCTGCTCGCTGCGCGAATTCGCCAACGATCCGGGCCGCTCCTGTCGGGTCAAGGAGCGTCCTTGACCGTCTTCCGGCCGGCTTTGCGGTCATGGTACTGCTGCTCAATCCACTGGTAGGTTGTCGTCAGGCCTTGGCTGATCGGGATGCTGGGCTTCCAGTTGAGGATTCGCTTGATCATGGTGTTGTCGCTATTGCGGCCGGCGACGCCCTTCGGCGCATCAAGGAGGTATTTTCGCTTCAGCTTCACCCCCCCGATCTGCTCGGCGAGGCTGGCGAGTTTGTTGACCGAGATCAGCTCGCTGGTGCCGAGGTTGATCGGTGTCGCGATGAGTTCGTTGCAATGCATGATCTTGTCGATGCCAAGGAGGCAGTCGTCGATGTACATGTAGCTGCGGCACTGCGAGCCGTCGCCCCAGATCTCGAGGGTATCCGCCCCCTGGTCCTTGGCGATGATCACCTTGCGGCAAAGCGCCGCCGGCGCCTTCTCGCGGCCGCCGTCCCACGTGCCCCACGGCCCGTAGACATTGTGGAAGCGGGCGATGGCGGTCCGCATGCCGCGCTCGGCGGTGTATTCCTGGCAGAACATTTCGGACATCAGCTTTTCCCAGCCATAACCGCGCTCCGCGTAGGCGGGATAGGCATCCGTTTCCTTTAACGCCCGGCTGTGCGGGTCCGCCTGCAGCTTCGTATTGTAGGCGCAGGCCGAGGATGAATAGAAGTAGCGCGCCACGCCGGCGCGGTAGGCGGCCTCGAGGAGATGCGTGTTGATCAGGATGCTGCGCAGGCAAAGGACCCGAAACCGTTCGATAAACCCCATGCCGCCCATGTCCGCCGCCAGATTATAGACCTCAACCGCGCCCTCGACGGCGCGCTTGCAGTTGTCCTCGTTGGACAAATCCATGCTGAGGCACTCCACTCCGCCGGTCCGTTGGTACCACTCAGGAAGCGGCTTCCGGTCGACCGCCCGGATCCGGGTGAAGCCCTTCTCCGTGAAATAGCGTACCAGGGAGCCCCCGATGAAGCCGCCGGCTCCGGCGACGAGAATCAGGTCGTTCTTCCCACAGACGGTGAATGTTGGTTTCTTCATAATCTTGTTTTGGTTCCATGCCGGCGGTCGGTCCGCGCAGGGCCGTTTTGACCGGGAGAAACGGTGACTCTAGGCATGCCACAGATTGGATTTCAATGGCGAATCTTGACCCGGCCGCAAGGTTGAGCACGTTGCAGTGAGTGGAACACCACCCTCTCTCTCCCTCATGAAAGTCGTCTGCGCCTGGTGCCGGAAGCTGCTGGTGGATGATCCCACTGGCGACGCCAGAATTTCCCATGGCATCTGTGAAGACTGCCTGCGAAAGATGCAGGAGGAAACCGCGGTCAGCCTGACCGACTTCCTCAACGAACTCGAATTCCCCGTCCTGGTGACGGACCGCGACTGGGTGGTCATTGAAGCGAACCATGCCGCCGGGAAAATCCTGGGCAAACCCGTCAACCGGTTGAAGCAGGCGCGGGGAGGCGTGGCGATCGAATGTTATTACGCGGGTCTGCCGGATGGGTGCGGCAAAACTCCGCAATGCCGCGGCTGCGCCCTGCGCCAGAATATCTCCGACACGTATGCCGACGGACAGCCGCGTTACGGCGTGTATGCACAGCAGCAAGTCATGGCGGGCGACGCCCCCCGCATGATGCAATTCCGTTTCTCCACGCAGAAAATGGGGGAACTGGTGATGTTTGCGATCGAGGAGATCAAGGACCTGGGCGCAGGTCCTTGACTCGGCGGGGAAGACCTGCCCCGGGATAATCCGAGGCAGGCCGAAGGAACGGCCTAAGCCGGCTTCCGTGAGTTCTCGCGGATGGCACGGATGGCGTCAGCCGGGAGCCCCAGCCATTGCAGGAACGCCTCGTGGGCCTGCGGATGACGGATCTCGAAGAACTCATGCAACCGGTGCTTCTGCTCGTCGGTGATGCCGGCCTCGTTCAAGAGGGCGACGAACTGGTCTTTGGTGATCGTTTTCATGATGGATGCCTTGGTTTCCATTGAATACACCGCCGCCAGGCGATGCGTGATCGCGGGACCTTACGGTGTGAACCCATAGTCACCTCTAGAAAAATCGGCGCTCCGGGCGCCAGATGCTTCTGCATCTCCCCGCAACTTTTCGGACGGCCGGCGTGTTATGGGAGGTGACGGCCATCCGGCCTGACAGGCAACATCCAACCCATCCTTCCCACCATGAATCCCATTCTTCGCACCTCTGCCGCCGTCGCGGCGCTTATCTTTGCGTCCGCCGCGGCATCCTCCGCCGCCGACCCGGCCCCCGGTTATGTTGATTTCGGCAGGATTGTGCCATCGACCGAGGGCAAGTTCGTCGAGGTCAATCTTTCCGAAGGGCTCCTCAAGTTTGGCTCGATGTTTGCCTCCAAGCAGGAGCCCCAGGCCGCCGATGTGCTCCGCCACCTCAAGCACGTGCGCGTCAATGTTGTCGAACTCAGCGACGCCAACCGCAGCCAGATCATCGAGCGCGTGAAGACGGTCCGTCAGGAACTGGAAACCTCGGGCTGGACCCAGATTGTCAGCGTCCGCGAGCAGCCCAAGGGTGACGACGTCCAGATATTCGCCAAGATGCGCGGCGAGGAAGCCATTGAAGGACTCGTCGTCACCGTGATCGATGGCAACCACGAGGTCGTGCTGGTCAATATCGTGGGCGACATCAAGCCCGAGCAGATCGCCACGCTGGCGGAGCGTTTCAACATCGATCCGCTCAAGAAGGTTGATTTCGCCGGGATCAAACACTCCGGAACCTGAATCCGAATTCGTTGCGTCTGCCCATGAATGCTCCCGCCACCGCGTCCCGGCCACGCCACCGCATCTGGCCATGGATTCTCGGGCTCATCCTGATGCCTTTTGTCATGCTGGGCGTTCTGATCGCCAGCGCGATTCATCTCAACAGCGATGCCGCGGCGCTCCGCCGGCAGGTCATGGCCGCCACGGGAAATGACTGGCACACCAAGGTCCAGTTCAGTGTCGGCCCCGTCCTCTTGGGTGCCGCGCGCACCGGCGTGTCGTTCATCCACAACGTACCGCCTGAGGCCCGGGAGGTGCTGCGCGCCGTGCGCTCCGCCAGTGTGGGGGTGTACGCGCGAAGCGGAGCGAGGGATGGAGGAGGGCGGCGCGACGAGCTTTTCGCCGCGGCTGATCGGATGATGGCCCGGCGCGGCTGGACGCGCATCGTGGGCGTGGCAGACACCGGCGACATCGTGCTCATTTACCTGCCGACGCAGGGTGAAGACTTGCAGCCCTCGCGGGTTTGCCTCGCCGTGTGCAACGGCCGGGAACTGGTGGTCGTGGCGGCGGGTTTCGAGGCCACGGCCCTGGCCGGCCTGGTCGCCCGGGAAATGGATGGCCGCCTGCCCGTCAAGCTGTAAGGCGCACCTTCAACAAAAGATTGTTTGCCGCGAAGGAAACGGAGAGAACAGCGACCGGCCTGTTGCCGCGGCCGCGATCTCCTGTGAAACCCGTTCTGCCGACCACCGTTCATCTCGATGCCGATGCGTTCTTCGTGTCGGTCGAGCAGGCGCTGGATCCGGCGCTGCGCGGGAAAAAGGTGGCGGTCGGCGGACGGCAGCGCGGGATCATCTCGTCGGCCAGCTATGAGGCGCGCGCCTGCGGCGTCTACACGCCGATGCCGACGGCCCAGGCACTCAAGGTGTGTCCGGGCCTCATTCTGGTGGACCACACCTCCGGCCGCTATGGCGAGTACTCACGGCGGTTGTTCGACCTGTGCGAGGAACTCACGCCGGTGGTGGAGCGGCGCTCGGTCGACGAGGGGTACCTTGACGTCAGCCCCTGCGGATTCAGGACGCCGGCGGAAATCGAGACCGCGGTGCGGGCGCTGCAGGACCGCATCTGGCAAAAGTTGCTGATCACGGTTTCCTTCGGCCTTGCGGGCAACAAGCTGGTCGCGGCCATCGCCAGCAAGCTGCGCAAACCGCGTGGTTTCGTGGTCGTGCCGCCGGGCACGGAAGCGGCGTTTCTCGCGCCCCTGGAGGTCGGACGCCTGCCGGGCATCGGCGTGAAGACCGAGGCGATGCTTCAGGCAAAGGGCATCCGGCTCGTCCGTGATCTGCTGGCGCGGACCGAGGCGGAACTGCACGCGCTGTTCGGCGACTGCTGGCGCGGGGCGATTGCGGCCGCGCGCGGCGAGGACGAGTCAGCCGTGGAGACCGTTGACGAGGACGCGAAATCCTACTCGCAGCAGGAAACGTTTTCCAAGGACATCGGCGAACTCGCCGCGATCGAACGCATCGCGAAGCGCATGATCGACGAGCTCATGCCCAAGATCCGCGCCGATAAAAAGCGCGTGCGGACGATGACCGTCAAGGTGCGGTATCCCGGCATGGAAAACGCGACCGCGGGGCAGAGCCTGGAGACGTCCACGGACCTGGAAGCGCCGTTTTATCCGCTGGTGCGGCCGCTCCTGCAAAAGGCCTGGACGCGGCGGCGGCCGCTGCGACTGGTGAGCGTGCGGCTTTCCGGCGTGGAAGACGGTCCGGCGCAGCTGGAAATGTTCACGGAGGGAGAGGAGAAACGCCGCCGGCTGGCCGGCGTCCTGGACCAGCTCAACCAGCGCGGGCGCGCGCCGGTCGTCCAGCACGGACACCAACTGAACAGAACCACCACGGATTCCACGGATAAGCATGGATGATGAGAAACGGTTGGCGCAAAGCAGGCGCGCCCCGTGGTCACCCTCTACTTGCAAGGACGAAGAAGTTATTTTGTATTGGGGTCTATCAGTGTAATCCGTGGTAAGACCCAAGCCATCATGCCCATTTACGAGTATTACTGTCCGGACAATCACAGGATCTACTCGTTTTTTGCGAAGACCCTCGCACAGGGGCGAACCATGCCCCCATGTCCCGACAATCCGACCTATCGCATGGTGAAGATCGTGTCGTCCTTTGCGGTGACGGGGCGCGCTAGGAAAACCGGAGAGCGGCTGCCGGATACTGGAAAGGGAGGAATGGGGACAGAGGGTCCCGGCGGTGATCCGGCGGCGGAGGCGAGGATGGAGGCGGCGCTTTCGGCGATGGAAGGCGAGTTCGCCAACGTTGATGAAAACGATCCGCGCGCCATGGGCCGCATGATGCGCCGCATGTCGGAGCTGACCGGCGAGAAGCTCGATGGCGAGATGGAGGAAGTTGTGCGCAAGCTCGAGGAGGGCGCCGATCCCGACCAGTTGGAGGAACAGCTCGGCGGCCCGGGCGAGGGCGGTGATCCGGAAAATCCGTACGGCCCGGAACGCGATGCCGGGGCGAAGCCTCCAGCCGATCCAATGGAGGCGCGATCACGTCTCCGGATGCGCCGCGGTCCGCCGGTTCGCGATCCCAAGCTGTACGATTACGAATAGCGCGCAGGTCCCCGGAGAAGTTCAGCCCGCGCGGTCCGGGTTCAATGCATAACGCTGACCGTGCTGGTCCGGCGGATGTCGGCTGACGATGCGCCGACCCGAAGTTCGTAATCGCCGGCATCGACCACATAGGCTTTGGCCTGGATGTCCCAATGGCGGAGCGTCGAGGCGGGAATCGTGAACTCCACTGTCGTGCTCCGGCCCCGCAGAACGGTCACGCGTTGGAAAGCGCAGAGCTGCAGACGCGGCAGTTGCGGATCCGCGGGAGCCGCCCGCCGGGCGTAAACCTGCACGACCTCGTCGCCGTCGCGCCCGCCGGCGTTGGTGATATCCAGGCTCAGCCGGATGGTGCCGTCGGAGCGGATCTCGCCGCCCGCCAGCCGCACGGGGCCGTAACGAAATTCCGTGTAACTCCGGCCATGACCGAATGGAAACAGCGGCTGCCCCGGGAAAAAGCGATAGGTGCGGCCGGCCATGGCATAGTCCTCGAAGGGCGGCAGATCCTCCGTTGACCGGTAGACGGTGACCGGCAGTCGCCCGGACGGGTTGCAGTCGCCGAAGAGAATTTTGGCCACGGCAGTGCCGCCGGCCTGGCCGGGATACCAGGCCTGGATGATCGCCGGCAGGTGCTCCGCCTCCCACGGCATGGCGATCGCACTGCCGCTGCAATTGACAAAAATGACCGGCCGGCCGGTGGCCTGCAGCGCCTGAAGCAGGGTGCTCTGCACGGCGGGCAACTCGATGCGGGTGCGGTCCCCGCCGTTGAAGCCTTCATAATCCACCCGCATTTCCTCGCCCTCGAGTTTCGGACTGATGCCGCCGACATAGATGATCGCGTCGGCGGTGCGTGCGGCGGCTACGGCCTCCACGCATTCAGGCGAAGCCGTACTGAACGTCTCGCCCGGGTGAAGGGCCAGGGGGCAGCCCGGCGAGTACACCACCTCGATGCCGGGGCCGGCGGCCGCCTTGATGCCTTGCAGGATTGTGACCGGGTGGGACGGGGTGCCGTTGTAGTTTCCGAGCAGCATGCGTACGGAATCCGCGTTGGCGCCGATCACCGCCAGTCGCTTTAGTCGGGCGCGATCCAGCGGAAGCACGCCGGTGTTCTTGAGCAGCACGATGGATTCCTCGGTCGCCTTGAGGGCGAGCGCGGCGTGCGCCGGCGAATCGACCTCGGACAGCGGAATCACGGCGTAGGGAACCATCCCGTCCGGATCAAACATGCCAAGGCGGAACCGGGCGGTGAGGATGTGGTGGAGTGCAAGGTCGATGTCCTGCGCAGTCAGCCGGCCTTCCTTCAAGGCGCGGGTCAGCGCATAGTACTGGCTGCCGCAATTGAGGTCGCATCCCGCCTTCACGGCCATCGCCGCGGCCTCCGCCGGCGTCGCGGCCAGTTTGTGGTTAATCCAGATGTCGTGGACTGCGTCGCAATCGGAGACGACATGACCTTGGAACCCCCACTGCCGGCGCAGCAGCTCGGTTAACAGCAGCGGACTCGCCGTGGCGGACGCGCCGTACACGCGGTTATAGGCGCTCATGACGGCGCCGACGCGGCCTTCGCGCACCGCCTGTTCGAAGTGGGGCAGGTAGCTGTCGTACAGGTCGCGCTCGGAAGGGACGGCGTTGAAGGAGTGGCGGAGCGGCTCAGGTCCGCTGTGCACGGCAAAGTGCTTGGCGCAGGCCAGCGCCTTGGCGTAGCGCGGGTCATCGCCCTGGAGTCCCGTGATGAAGGCGACGGCCAGTCGTCCGGTCAGGAACGGATCCTCGCCATAGGTCTCCTGGCCGCGGCCCCAGCGCGGATCGCGGACGAGGTTGATGTTGGGGGTCCAGAAGGTGAGGCCGAAGTAACGCGCGCGATTGCCGTGTCGAACGGCGTCGTGATATTTGGCGCGCGCCTCGGTGGCGATGACATCGGCGATTTCATGGAGCCGGCCGGGATCCCACATGGCCGCCATGCCGATGGCCTGGGGAAATACCGTGGCCACGCCGGCGCGCGCCACGCCATGGAGGCATTCGTTCCAGTAATTGTAGGCTGGCACGCCGAGCCGCTCAATGGCCGGTGCGTCGTTGAGCATCTGGGCGGCTTTTTCGTGCAGCGACATGCGCCGGATCAGGTCGTCGATCCGCCGGTCCATGGGCTGGGCGGAATCCGTGTACACCGCCGGTTCCGTGATCTCGGGAATCCGCCAGGCGTCCGCCGGCTCCTGCTCGCGCAGTTCGGCCGCGGTGATGGCGGCAACGACGGTGCCGGTGGCATCCCGGACGCGGATGGCGCTGAACATGGCGTCGTTTTTGCGGCCGTTGAACCGGATGGTGAGCGCGCCGTCCCGGGAAACCGCGGAATACTCAACCACGCCTTGAATGAGGTACGCCTGGCCCAAGCCGCCGGCCCGCCTGAAAACGTCAAGGTCGCGGGCGAGAACAACCTCGCCACAGGTCACATCCATCAAGCGCTGGTCCTCGCTCAGGCAGACGGTCTCTGCTACGTCAATTTCCACGGAATACCGGCCGGGCCGCAGCCCGGGCGCAGACGCCTCGATGGAGCGTCCGAAGACGGTGTCGGAAAAAACCGCGGGGTGATCCGTGCCTTCGATCGCCAGACCGGAGGGCAGGCGGTGAAAAGCAAGTTCGCCACTGACAATGATGGGGGGATCGCCGCAGGGGCAGGCCGGGGTCTCTTGAGCGGCGAGGGGCGCAGCCAGCGCCGCTGCGGTCAGAAACAAATGCGAAAGATGCATGATAGTCGGGGTTGCCCAAGGACAGCCGGACTCCGGCCGCCTGGCAAGCATGCGGGGTAGCCGGAGGTGGGTCAGTTTATGTAGGTCGGGCTTCATGCCCGACGCCAATGCGCATCGACATCACTCTGTCGGGGATAAACCCCGACCTACAGTGACGGTCCAGTCCTGGCAAACTGACCCACTACCCGGGCGACCTGAGATGGACGGCCGGACACTCTTGGCTTGGTTCTTCGCGCACTTCGTGTTCTTCGTGAGGAGATGAATCCGGAGGTTGCGAAGCGCATCGCAGTGGCCAGGCGGGCGGTGCAGGCGCAGACCGCACGGCTGCACCGCGAGTTCCGGCGCTCCAAAAGCGCGTGGAAATCCGACGGGACCCGTGTGACGGCGGCGGACCTGGCCATCTCCAAGGCGATCCTGCGGGAATTGCGGAAGCAATTTCCCGCGGATCAGGGTTTCAGCGAGGAGCTGCTCAACGCGGAGCAGCCGATCGCGGCGACGGCGCGGTTCTGCTGGGTGCTCGATCCCATCGACGGCACCAACAATTATGCCGCGGGCATTCCCTTCTGCGCAATTTCGCTCGCGCTGCTCGAGCATGGTCAGCCGGTTTATGGCGCCGTGTACGACATGGCGCGCAAAACGCTCATTCATGGCGGCCCGGGCCTCGGCGCCTTCGACGGCCGGAAACCGGGGCGGGTGCGGCCGGAGGCGCCGCATGCGAACAGCCTGATCGGATTTCACAGTCCCTACGACAAGGCCCTGGTGCCGCAGGCCGGGCCGGTCATCCAGCAGTTCAAGATTCGCGGGCTGGGCAGCAGCACGCTGCACCTGGCCTACGTGGGCATCGGCCTGCTCGACGGCGTGCTCGATCACAACGTGCGCGTGTGGGACATCGCCGCGGCGTATCCCATCGCCCTCGGGGGCGGCGCCGAGGTTCATTTCCTCCAAAACAATCCCTTTCCCCTGCACCAGTTCGCCGTCACCGCCCCGCGGATTCACTACATCGCCGGCAACCGGGAAATCTGCGCGCGCATCGAGGAATTGTTGCAAGCGTAGCGCGGCGGCGGCGGGCCGCGGAGCCTCACACCTGGTATGCCTGCAGCGGCGTGGGATCGATGACCTTGCTCTTGGGCAGCGTCCGGGCCAGCGCCTTCGCCATCCAGGCCCGGGCCGGCGGGTCGCCATGGGTGAGCACAATGGCCCGGGGCTGGCAGTGCTGGGCGAAGTCCAGCAGCTCGTCCCGGTCGGCGTGTCCGCTCAGTTCAAAGCGCTCCACGCGCGCCTTCAAGCGGGTCTTCACGCTGATCTTGTCGAAGAGCAGGGTCTCGCCCGGCTTGGTGGCGAGCAGGTGGCCGCCGGGCGTGTCAGGATCGCAGTAGCCGACAAAGCCGATGGTGTGGCGCGCATGGCCGGCGAGGCCCGCGGCGATGATGTAGGAGGGGGTGCGTTCCACCACCATGCCGCTGCTGACGACGTAGAGGGCGCTTTCCTCGGGCAGGCGGCCGGGCACAAGCTTGCGGGGGAGGGAGCGGATCTTCAGGTCCTTGAGGATCTGGCGGGTGAAGTTCACCTGCTTGGTCTTGTGGGCGATGTCATCGTAGTAGTCGCACAGGTCGACTCCGAGGCCCGAGGCGTAGATGGGGCAGTCAACCACGCGGCCGAATTTCCGCGCATCGTGGATGATGGAGAGAATCTCCTGCATCCGGCCGAGTGCAAAGGTCGGGATGAGCATCGAGCCGCCGCGCTGGATGGTCTCGTTGATGGTGGTGACCAGGCGGGCGACCTCGTTCACGCGCTCCTTGCCGGCGGGACGCTCGGTGGCGCCGCGGGTCGTCTCCGTGACCAGCGTGTCGAAATGGTCGATGGGAAACTTGGCCGCCGGGCAGGTCCGCTGGGCCTCGAACTGGACGTCGCCCGTGAAGAACAGCTTGCGCTGCTTGTGATGGATCTCGACGCCGGCGGCGCCCGCCACGTGACCCGCCTGGTGGAAGATGATCTCGATCGCGTCGTGCGCGCCGCGGAACTTTTTGGCGTGGCCGTAGGGCAGGGGGGTGAAGCGGCCGGCGTGGCGGTCGATTTCCGTGTGCGTGAAGAGGGGATAGTCGGGGATGTTGTCCTCCGAGCGCTGGCGCTCCATGACACTGGCCGAATTGTGCAGCATGCGCTCGATCAACATGTGGCTCGGCTGGGTCATGATCACCGGGGCGCGCGGCTGCTCGCGGAGGAGGACCGGCAGGCTGCCGATATGGTCGAGGTGGCAGTGCGTGATGATGACAAGGTCCAGGGTCACGCCCCGCAGCGGACTGAAATCAGGCGTGGCCGCGCGGCCGACCTTTTTCGGATGCAGGCCGCAATCGACGAGGATCTTGAGCTCACCGAGCTGGACATAAAAGGAATTGGCACCGATGCCGCCGGCACGGTTAAGGTCGATTAACTTCATTCTGGGCGCCTAGCTAGAGGGAGCGTGCGAGTCCGCGCAAGCTTCCTTCCGGGTGTTGGCCGTCGCGGATTCGCGTGGGGGGCGGGGCGCTTATACCAACCGGCCTAATCATTTGGACTTCCTCGGACATGGGCCAGAGGCCCATGCCACGTGGCACGTTCTGCTGGCCAGCAGAACGCCCGTGGGATTGGTCCAAAACTCTCGGGCGATTGGTATTATTCGGGAGGAATCACCATCTCGAATGGCGCCAGCTTCACATGAACCAGCTGGCCGAATTCATCCACGCCGTGGAAGGAGCCGTGCGCGCTGGCGTTGCCGGCGGCGACGTGGTAACTGTTGTAGGAAAAATGCTCGCCGGGCGCCAGGCGCGGCCTCTCGCCGACAATCTTATCCCCCTCGACGACGAGGTGGCTGCCGTCGGCTTGCTGGATCACCCATTTGCGGCCGAGCAGGGTGACGGTGCGGTCGGATTCGTTCTTGATCGTGATGAAATAGACGAACGCGTGGGGTGTTCCCTCCGGCAGGCAGTTGCCGCCATGATGATGGACGAGCCGGTCAAGGTGGGCCGTGAGACCCGGAATTTCGCTGGAGGGTTGCGCCATGTCTGAAGATCGTGCGTTCGCTGCTGGAATGGCCCCGGGGTGAAGTCAGCCGCCGGTGCCGATTTTAACCATCTCCAGTACGGCGCCATTTTCAAGCGTGACCGTCGTGATTTCGCCCGCTGAGGGCGCCCGCGCGTCGTGCGTGGCCCGGATCAGGCGCGGCTCCAGACGGTGCGGCGAGCCTTTCGGCTTGCCGAAGGTGGGGCGGCGCCGCACAAACACGCCAGCCATGGAAAAGCTGGCCCTCCTCTCGGTGAGT
Source organism: Opitutia bacterium (assembly GCA_003142615.1). GTDB lineage: Bacteria > Verrucomicrobiota > Verrucomicrobiia > Opitutales > Opitutaceae > Fen-1467. The sequence goes on from PLMW01000089.1 coordinate 77,475, forward strand.
GACAAACGCGGCCTCGTCGAATTTGCGACCGTTCTCGTCGAACGGTTCGGCTACCGGATTCTTTCCACGGGAGGCACGGCGAAGCTTCTCGCCGAAAAGGGCCTCCCCGTCACCGAGGTCAGCCGGCACACCGGCTTTCCCGAAATCATGGAAGGCCGCGTGAAGACGCTGCATCCGAAGATCCACGGCGGGCTGCTCTGCCGGCGCGACAAGCCGGAACACCTGCGGCAGGCCGAGGTCAACGGCATCACACTCATCGATCTCGTGGCGGTGAACCTTTACCCCTTCGAGCAGACGGTGGCGAAGCCCGGCGTGCCGTTCGAGGAGGCCATCGAGAACATCGACATCGGCGGCCCGTCGATGCTGCGCAGCGCCGCCAAGAACCACGAGAGCGTGACGGTCGTGTGCGATCCCGCCGACTATGAAACGGTGCTCAAGGCGATGGAGTCGCCGGCCGCGCTGGCCGAACTCCGGCGCAGGCTTGCGCTCAAGGTGTTCCAGCGCACCGCCGGCTACGACGCCGCCATCGCCCGCTACCTCGAAGGGCAGCTCGCCGAGCCCGACCTCGACGCGATCTCCGGTTTCCCGGCCACGCTCAACCTCACCTACCGGAAGGCCTCCGGCCTGCGCTACGGAGAGAATCCGCACCAGAAGGCCGCGCTGTACGGCACGTTTTTCGAACATTTCGAGAAGCTGCAGGGGAAGGAACTCAGCTATAACAACATTCTCGACATCACGGCGGCCACGTACCTGATCGGGGAGTTCGAGCGGCCCACGGTCGCCATCCTCAAGCACACCAACCCCTGCGGGGTCGCCAGCGCGGACACGCTGATCGCCGCGTGGGACAAGGCCTACGCCACCGACCGGCAGGCGCCGTTCGGCGGCATCATCGTGGTCAACCGGACGCTNNGGGGCGGTCTCGCTGCAGGAAATCCGCTCGGTCATCGGCGGCGTGCTCCTGCAGGATCGCGACGCCACGCTCGGCGACGTGCCCGGCTTCAAGGTGGTGACCCGCCGCCAGCCGGCGCCCGCGGAATGGGCGAGCATGCTTTTCGGCTGGAAGGTCTGCAAGCACGTCAAGTCTAACGCCATCGTCTACGTGCGCGGAGAGGAAACGCTTGGCATTGGCGCCGGCCAGATGGCCCGGGTCGACAGTTCGCGCATTGCCGTGCAGAAGGCGCGCGAAGCGGGTCTGGACCTGAAGGGTTCAGTGGTGGCGTCCGAGGCGCTTTTCCCGTTTGCCGACGGCCTGCTGGCCGCCGCCGAGGCGGGTGCCACCGCCGCCATCCAGCCCGGCGGTTCGGTACGCGACGACGAGGTCATCAAGGCGGCCGACGAATGCGGCATGGCCATGGTCTTCACCGGCATCCGCCACTTCAAACACTGAAGCCGGCCGGGGCGGCGCCGTGGGGATATTCCGTCCGGGCGGCAAACTTCGAAAAGAATTTGCCCAAGCCTCGGCCTCGCGCAACGTAGGGGATGTTTGATCCGGTCGATAAACTGAAGGAATTCGTCCGCCACCCGAGCGTTTCAACGGACCCGAAGTACCGGGACGGCATGCAGGGCGCGCAGGAATTCGTCAGCGGCCTGCTGCGCTCCCTCGGATTTGCCGTGGAGGTTGTGAAGACCGGCCTGCACCCGATCATCCTTGCGCAACGCGAGGGCGATCCCAGCTGGCCGCATGTGATCATCTACGGCCACTATGACGTGCAGCCGCCCGATCCGCTTGATCTCTGGAAAACACCGCCGTTCGAACCGACGGAACGCGGCGGCCGCCTCTGGGGACGTGGCGCGGCGGACAACAAGGGACCGCTCATGACGCACATCGCAGCGGTCGGCCGGCTCCTGGAAAGGAATCCGCGTCTGCCCGTGCGCATCACCTTCCTCATCGAGGGCGAGGAGGAGACCGGCAGCCCGAGTTTCCTGCCGTTCCTTGAAAAGTATCAGCACCGTCTGAAGGCGGACTTCGTTTTCCTTTCCGACACGGGCATTCCGCGGGAGGACCAGATCGTGGTCACCTGCGGTTTGCGCGGGCTCGTGCTCTGCGAGGTCGAGGTGACGGGCGCGCGGACCGATCTGCATTCCGGTCTGCACGGCGGCGTGCTGCGCAATCCGATTCAGGCACTGGCCGAGCTGTGCGCGTCATTGCACACGCCCGACGGGCGGGTGAACATAGCGGGTTACTACGACGACGTGCTGGAGGTTGCGCCGTGGGAACGGGAGGAATTACGCAAGCTGGGAACCGAGGAAGAGGCCTACCGTGAGTTTCTTGGCATCCCGGCGTTTTATGTCCCCCCAGGGTACACCCCGTTTGAAGCGGTGCGTTTTCTGCCCACGCTCGAATTCAACGGCGTTGGCGGCGGCTACCAGGGCGAGGGGAGCAAGACGGTCATCCCCAGCAAGGCGCTGGTGAAAATCAGCTGCCGGCTCGTGCCCGATCAGAAGCCGGGAAAAATCCGTCCCCTGCTTTACAAGGCGATTCGCGAGCGCATGCCCGGGGACGTCACTTGTCGCATCATCGACCAGCACGAGGGCACGCCCTACATCGTCGTCCCGCCGGACCGCTCCAACACGCCGGCCAGCCAGCCGCCGCGGCTGGCCCGGGCGTTTCGGGCCGTCGACCGGGCCGTCATCGATGTCTTCGGCCGTCCTCCGCTCTATTTGCGGGAAGGCGGCAGCGTGCCGATCATCGCCGACATCAAGCGCGTGCTGGGACTCGACTCCGTGTTGCTCGGCTTGTTCCTGCCGGAAGACAACCTCCACGCTCCCAACGAAAGCTTCAACCTGCGGGTCATGCAAAAAGGCATGGCCGTCTCGGAAAAGGTACTGGCCGCCCTGGCGGGCGGCTGAGAATGACCGGCGCCGCCGCCGTGGCTTTGCCGCGGAATGCGGAAAACAAAAGCCCCGGGTCATCCCGGGGCTTTGAAAGGGTGTCTGAAAGGCCGGTTACTTCTTGAGGATCACAAAGTCGGTCCGGCGATCCTTGGCCATCTGCTCCTCGGTGCCTTTCTCGGAGGCGCCGAGCGAGCCCTTGGAAAGGATCTGGAGCTTGTCCATCGAAATGCCGAGGGTTTGGAGGAACTGCTTCACCGCCTGCCCGCGACGATCGCCCAAGCCCAGATTATACTCGGAGGTGCCGCGCCAATCGCAGTGCCCTTCGAGCAGCATGCGATATTGCGTGTTCTTTTTGAGGTAATCGGCTGCGTCAGTGATCTTCTGCCGCTCACCCTGTTTGATGGCGGACTTGTCGAAATCGAAGTAAACCGACGGCAACAATCCGTGGATCATGTCCGCGTCCTCGTAGTATCCCTCCGGGCGCGGCTGCAGGGTGCCGGCAGATTGGTCAAAGGTGCCGACGCTGGTCGGCGTGAGGGCGCTGCCAGTCCCCGCGCCGGTGGCGGTCGTATCGGCCGGAGTGGGGCGCGGTTTCTTGGTGCACCCGGCAAATATTACCGCGATGCTAATGAGTGTGAAACACAGTTTCCGTGAGATTAAGTTCATCGATGGCACGAGACAGGAGTGAGTTGACGTTATTGTCCCAAGGGTTTGCCCTGCGCAAGGAATTAATCGACTCCGGACCCATGGATGTGCGCGCGTCTGTCCCGTTGTGCGTGCTGTTTGACAACGGCTCCTTAAGACCCGAGGCCACCCTCAACCTGCGGGTGATCGCCCTCCGGCTGCAGGCGGCGATCGGGGTCGCCGTGCGCCCGGTCTCACTGCTGCATTCCAGCGCGATCGCCCCTGGAGAGCTGGGCGGTATGCCGGCGCAAATCCTTGAGCCGGCACTGCGTGCATGGCTGCAGGCCGGCATCAACGACTTCCTGTTGCTGCCGCTTTTTTTCGGCCCCAGCGCGGCCCTCACCGACTACGTGCCGCAGCGTCTCGAACAGATGCGCCGCGAATTCCCGGCCCTGCGCGTCAGGCTGGGGCGCTGGCTGGTCGATCCCCGGAACCCCTGCGATACCCGTCTGGCCTCGATCCTTGCCGACAACGTACGCGCCGTCATCAGGAGCCGCCACCTGACCCGGCCGAACGCGGTGCTGGTCGATCACGGGAGTCCGCAACGCGATGTTGTCGAAGTGCGGGATTTTCTGGGCCGGCAGGCCGGCCGGCTGCTGGGAAAAGAGATCGGCCGACTGGCGGTGGCCTTCATGGAGCGCCGCAGCGGACCGGAGTATGACTTCTGCGAACCCCTCCTGGCCGCCGTCCTGCGCAGCGCGGAGCTTGCCCAGGGACACGTGGTGGTGGCGCGACAGTTCCTCTCGCCGGGCCGTCATGCCGGCCCGGCCGGGGACATCGCCGATATCTGTGTGGCGGCCGAGCAGGCGCAACACGGGTTGAAAACCCACCTGACCGAGCTGATGGGCGGAGATCCGCGGCTGATTGAGGTGCTGGCCGACCGCTATCGGGAGACGCAGGTATCCGCGCCGGTTTGAGGCGCCCGGCGCCGCCAGGGGTCAGGGGGATCGTTTCTGCTCGATGAGACCAATTTCGAGCGCGTAGCGCGTGAGGCTCGCGACATCGTGCAGATCGAGTTTGCGCATCAGGTTTGTGCGATGGTTGTCCACCGTCTTCACGCTGATGCCAAGCTTGGTCGCGATCTCCTTGGTGCTGTAACTTTCCGCGACCAGCTGGAGAATCTCCCGCTCGCGATCGGTCAGGAAATCGGAACTCGCACTCGCGCCCGGGTTGGCGACGACATTGCGCAGCAACGCGGCGACCGCCGGCCCGAAGTAGGTGCCGCCATTGGCCACCGTCTCGAGCCCCTTCTTGAATTCGAAAAGGCCCGCGGTCTTTTCGACAAAACCATGTGCGCCCGCCTCGAGCATCTCCCGCACCAGGACCGGGTTTTCATGTCCGGAGAAGACAAGCACGCGCAGATTGGTCAGTACCTTGTTCAAGCGACGCAGCAGATCCACCCCATTGAGACCCGGCAGCTTGGCATCCAGGACAATGACATCGGGTTTGGTATCCATGCAGAGCTGGTAGGCGCTCTGGCCGTCGCCGCTTTCGCCGACGATCTTGATGGAGGCATCCGTGCGGAGAATTTCCGCCAGCATCTCACGGATCGCCGTCTGATCCTCGATGATGACAAGTCGTTTCATGTTGTGCACGGTCGCCCAGTCCAATATCGGCAGAAGCGTCCACTGATTTGAACGCTGCTTCAAGGCTGGAAGTCACGTCCCGGCAGCATGTCATACCTTCTGCACATTTTACAAGTGAAGCTTTTCAAACCTATTGCCGCCGGCCGGGGCATCCGAGTCGCCCGTCGGCCACAACGCGTCGTGGCGGTCATGATCCTGCCGCTCATCCTCTCCGGGTGGGGCGGGTGCGTGTCATCTCCGCTCCCGCCGGAGCCGACGGTCTCGCCCTCGGCCGACGTCAATGTCAATGAGGCCTGGCGCGACGCGAAAATGGTGGCGGCGCGCGAGCCGGGGCGCATGCCGGCAGTGGGGACGGGTTCGTCGATGCAGCCGGTCTACGGCGACAACACGCTGCTCGTCATCAGCCCCATTGATTACGAGCAGCTACGCGCCGGCATGACGGTGGCGTACGTGAACCACAACGGTGTGCGGGTGGTGCACCGCCTGGTGGAGAAAAGGGAGGGCGGGTGGCGGGTGATGGGACTCAACAACGAGCGCGTGGACAACGATCTTGTGACGCGGAAGAATCTCCTCGGCGTGATTTACGCATCTTTCAATTACGACAGCGAAGCCGCGCCCCAAAAATAGGGCGGCAAGCGAACGTCACCCATGCAGCCCCTGCGAAGAATCAGGCCTGAACTGGTGGGTCGACCGGGACTCGAACCCGGAACCAACGACTTAAAAGGACGCTGCTCTACCATTGAGCTATCGACCCC
>PLMW01000037.1 GCA_003142615.1 Opitutia bacterium
GTCGCGGGCGTCGCTTCCAGCGCAAGCGACGGCTGCCGCGTGAACTCACCTGCAGGTTTCAACCAGACACGGACGATGTGCGCATCGAGCGCTTCAACTCGCAACCGGCTGCCGCCGGGGGCCTGGACCGTGGTTTGGAGCACGGCTGCACCAGGAGCATCGCCGTCAGCGGCGGCCAAAAGATTGATCGCCATTGCTCCAGCCAGCAAAGCGGCAGGAGTTGATATCCACAGGAAGCCGCGGCGGTTCATCGACAGCAAAAGACTGAACATATTCCGTTCGCGGCGCACTTTGACAGCAGATCGGCGGCAAGGACATCTCAAAGCGCCGCCTGGACGCAATGGTTGGCTGGCGAAACTGGAGGCAACGAAAGTGACATGCCTTACGTAGCAGCCATTGGTGACGGACATGATAAGCTGCCGGGAAGTTGTCGCAAAACCCGGCCCTGAAGCAAAGCCACACGGAGTGCCTGTCAGATTTTTCGTGTGTCAGACCGGGCGGTCCGCGTACTAGGGTGACTGCACGTTCGCCGGGCGCCCGGCGCTTTATACCCATGACCATCCGGAAAATTTTACTGATGCTGTTCAGTTTCTCCGCGGGCGGTCTTCCGCCGCTCGCCGCGCGCGTGACGGTGACCTATCTGCGCTGCGAATATCGCGCGAATCCCGAGGGCATCGGCGAACTCCATCCGCGGCTCGGATGGATTCTCCAGGCGGAGGCCGGTGCGCGCGGCGTGCGCCAGACCGCCTACCAGATCATCGTCGCGGCCTCACCGGAACTGCTCGCGCAAGGCACGGGGGATCTCTGGGACACCGGGAAGGTAAGCTCCGATCAGATGCAGCAAATCGTGTATGCGGGCCGGCCGCTCGCGGTGCGGCAGCAGTGTTGGTGGAAAGCGCGCGTTTGGGGCGAAGCGGGCGCGGAAAGCCCGTGGAGCGTCCCGGCGTACTGGAGCGTCGGCCTCCTTGCGGCGGAGGACTGGCACGCGCAGTGGATCGGACTGGATGCGTCTCCGCCCACGGATGGCTCGACGATTGACGATGGGGCGCGTGAACGGCTTGGCCGGCAGCCATGGGTGTATGCCGACCTAGAGGTTTCAAAAACCGCTCCGCTCACGGCGTATGTCCGCGGAACGCTCGCCTGGCCGGCCGGGCGCCAGCTCGTCCGCGCCACGCTCGTCCTCACCGCCGACCAAGTGTGCACAATCACGATCAACGGTCGTCCCGCGGGAGCTGTGACGCGCTGGGAACAGGTCGAGCCGATCGACGTGACGTCGTTGCTGGCACCCGGGGAAAATGTGGTCGGATTGGAAATCACGCAGCGCGACGGCTATCAACCCGCGGCGCTCGGCGAGGTGCAGCTGCAGTTCGCGGACGGCAGCACGCAGATCGTGGCGATCGACACAGGCTGGAAGTTCGCAGCCACGGCGGACGCGCGCTGGACCGAGCGCGGCTATGATGACCGCGAGTGGAAACCGTTGATCGCGCTGCCGGGGAAGCGGAATCCCTGGAATGGCCCGCCGCAGACGCTGACGTACTGGCTGCCACCGGCGCCGCTGCTGCGCAAGAGCTTCTCCATCGCGAAGCCGGTGCGGCGGGCGACGATTTTCAGCACCGCACTCGGCGCCTATGAGCTGCAGTTGAACGGAGCGCGGGTGGGACGCGACTATTTCACGCCGGGCTGGACGGATTTTCGGGCGCGGGTCCAGTACCAGACCTACGATGTCACCGCGCAGGTGCGCCGCGGTGAAAACGCGCTCGGCGCGATCCTTGGCGACGGCTGGTATGCGAGCGTGCTGGGCTACACCGGCCGGCGTTATTATTATGGCGGCTATCCGCGGCTGCTGGCGCAGCTCGAGATCGAGTATGCCGATGGCACGCGCGAGATCATCGCGAGCGACGGAACATGGCGGGCGGCGTGGGGGGCGATCCGGCACGCGGACCTGATGCAGGGTTGCGAATATGATGCGCGGCTGTGGCGCGACGGCTGGGCGCGGGCCGGCTTCGATGATTCGGCGTGGCAGCCGGTGGCGACGGGGTTGCGAACCCTGGATCCGCAGCAACCGCCGGCGAAGTTTGTCGTCGAGGCGGCGAACGCGGAACCCACGCGCATTTCCGATGAGCTGCCGGCGCGCACGGTGACCGAGCCGCGGCCGGGCGCCTTCACGTTTGATCTCGGGCAGAACATGGTGGGCTGGGTGCGGCTGAAGGTGCGCGGCCGCGCGGGCCAGAAGATCATGGTGCGGCACGGCGAGATGCTGAACCCGAACGGCACGCTCTACACCTCCAACTTGCGCGGCGCGAACGCGACCGATGTGTATTACCTGCGCGATGGGGAAACCGAGACACTGGAGCCGTATTTCACCTTCCACGGTTTCCGCTACGTCGAGGTGACCGGGCTGGAAACCCGGCCCGGCCCCGAGGCGGTGACGGGTGTGGTGGTGCACTCGGATCTCGTCCGGACGGGCGAGTTTGCATGCTCGAGCCCGCTCGTGAACCAGCTCGTTCAAAACATCATCTGGGGGCAGAAGGGCAACTATCTCGAGGTGCCGACCGACTGCCCGCAGCGCGACGAGCGGGCCGGCTGGAGCGGCGACGCGCAGTTTTTTATCCGGACGGCGGCCTACAATTTCGACATCGCGAGTTTCTTCTCCCGCTGGCTCACGACCCTCGCCATCGACTCGCAACTGCCGGACGGAAGCTTCGCCAACGTCGCGCCGGCCTTCGGCACGCTCTGGACGGCGACCGGCTGGAGCGACGCGACGCTCCTCTGCACGCACGCCCTCTATCGCGTTTATGGCGACACCCGGATCATTGAGCGCAATTTCGCGGCGATGTCCCGCTACATGACCTGGCTCGGGTCAAAACCCGGGGGTGGAGCCGCGGCCAAACGCCCGCTCGGCGATCACCTCAACCTGGGCGGCGGCGCGAGCGTCGAGGTGATCGACACGGCGTATTACGCCCACCTGTGCGGCCTCATGGCGGAAATGTCGGCGGCCATCAGGCGGCCGGATGAAGCGGCGCGCTATGCGCAGCAGCGCGAGGAGGTGAAAACCGCGTTTCAGCGCGACTTCGTGCTCGCCGACGGCAGCATCCGCGACAGCAGCCAGACCGGCTACGCGCTGGCATTCTCGATGGATCTGCTGCCGGACGAGGCGCGGCCGCGGGTCGCGGCGAAATTTGTGGAGGAAATGCGGAAGCGCGACTGGCATCTCGCCACGGGTTTCGTCGGCACGCCGCGGCTGCTGCCGGCACTGCACCTCGCGGGGCGCGATGACATCGCGTACCGGGTGCTGCTGCAGGAGACGTATCCGTCGTGGCTCTTCCCGGTGAAAAACGGCGCGACGACCGTGTGGGAGCGGTGGGATGGCTGGACGCCGGACCGGGGGTTCCAGACGATCGCGATGAACTCGTTCAACCACTATTCATTCGGGTCGGTGGCGGAGTATCTCTATCGCCATGTCGCGGGCATCGACACGGACGCGCCGGGCTTCCGGTCGCTGGTGATTCAGCCGTCGGTCGCAGCCGGGCTGATCTGGGCGCGGGCGGGCTATGACTCGATCTCAGGACGCGTCAGCAGCGCGTGGAAAATCGACGGCCGGTGTTTTCAACTCGATGCCGAGGTGCCGGCGAACACGCAGGCGACGATTTTCGTTCCCGCGACGGACGCGGACGCGGTGCAGGAAGGCGGCGGGCCGGCGGCGCGGGCGCGCGGCGTGTCACTGCTCCGCTTCGACCACGGCGTGGCGGTGTTCCGCGTCGGGTCGGGGGCGTACCATTTCACCTCGACCGTTCCGGCGAACAGCGAGTAGTCGCGCCGGCGTACGCCGCGACAGGATCAACTTCACACCTCGATGACATCACCCAGGGCCGGCAATACCGGGGTTAATCCGTAAGTTTTTTCAATCAGTCCGGCCAGGGCCGCGCGGGGACCGTTCTCACCGTGAGTAAGGATGACCCGCGGCCGGGACGGCGCGAGGGTGGCCAACCAGGCCGCCAGATCCGTCTGCCCGGCGTGCGCGCTGAAGCCGCCCAGCGTGTGGACCTGCGCCATCACCGCGACCGTCTCGCCGAAGATGGTGACCTTCTTCGCGCCTTCGACCAGCAGGCGTCCGAGCGTGCCGCTGCCCTGGTAGCCCGCGATGATCACGTGCGCTTCCGGGTTCCACAGATTGTGGCGGAGGTGGTGCAGGATGCGGCCGGCGGTGCACATGCCCGCGCCCGCCATCACAAGGCACGGGCCGGGACAGTCGTTGATCCGCCGCGATTCCTCCGGCGTCGCCGTCATTTTCATCGTGGTGAGATCCTGCGCGAGCGGCCTGACCTTCAGGAACGCGAGCATCTCGTCGTCGAAAAGCTCCGGGTGTCGGGCGTAAATGCGCGACGCCTCGATGGCCATGGGGCTGTCGAGAAACACGGGAAACGGCTCAACCCGCCGGTTCCGGAAGATCCAGGCCAGCAATGCGGTCAGCAGTTGCGCGCGGCCCACGGCAAAGGTCGGCACCAGCACCTTGCTTTTCTGCGCGACCGCCTGCTGGAGGATGGCGATGAACTCGTGGACCGTGTCGGCAAACGGCCGGTGGTCGCGATCGCCGTAGGTGGACTCGAGGAAGACGGTGCCGGCCTGGGCAAAGGTCTCGGCGTCGCGGAGAATGGGCGCCCCCTTGGGGCCAAGGTCGCCAGAGAAGACCACCGTGCGCGGCCGGCCGTCTTCCTCCGCCAGCAACTGGAGGCTCGCCGAGCCGAGCATATGGCCGGCCTCAATCCAACGCACCTGCAGGCCCGGCGCCACGGTGAACGGCTCATGGTAGGGGACGGGCTTGAGCTGTTGAAGGATCCGCTCGGCGTCCGCGAGGCTGTAAAGCGGCTCGGCCGGCGCCTCGCCGGCCCGCCGGCGCGTGCGGTTGAGCCGTTCGGTGTCCTGGGCCTGGATTTTGGCGGCATCACGCAGAATCAGCCCGGTCATTTCGATCGTGGCCGGAGTGGCAAAAACGGGCCCGGTGAAACCCGTCTGCGCCAGCAGCGGCAGGCGGCCGGTATGATCGAGATGCGCGTGCGTGAGAACCACGGCATCCAGCCGCGCCGAACCGGCCCCCACTGGCGGACGGTTCAGGGCCTCAACGTGGTGGCCCTGGAACAGCCCGCAGTCGACGAGCACCGTGGCCCGGCGGGTTTCGACGAGGTAAGCCGACCCGGTGACTTCACCGCCGGCGGCACCAAGAACCGTGATTCTCATGTTGGAAGGATGGAATAAATTGCCGAGCGACCAGACGGAGCGCATCCGATCACGTCTGAAAGCGATGCACAAGCGCAGGGCTCACGTGCAAGTTAACGGGCCGGATTCCTTGAGGAAACAGATTCCCAAGGGTGTTTGTTAGAAGGTTTTGCCGCCTGAAGACGGAGACATGAACACCGGCGAACACGGTGGCTTCGGACGATGGCAACACTACGATCAACCCCACCTGCGGCCCGTTAATTACTCAATCCATGGACCGGGCCGCGGTTCACGGCTTGATCGTGCTCTTTAGCCGGATGTCCCGGGACGAGGCGCCGACCAACACTTCGAACACGCCGGGTTCGAGCGTCCATTGTTTCTTCTCCGGATCATAGAACTGAAGGGCCCGCTCGTTCAGGGGAATGTTCACGGTTCCCATCTCACCGGGCGCCAGCGAAACCTTGCTGAAGCCCTTGAGTTCCTTGAGCGGGCGCGGCACGGAGCAGTGCCCTGGGCCCATATACAACTCGACCACTTCTTCACCTGCCATCTGGCCGGTGTTCTTGATGTCCGCCTTGACCACCCAAGCGTGCCCGCCGGTCTGCTCGACCCGGAGGTTGCCATACTCGAAGGTAGTATAGGAACGGCCGTAGCCGAAGGGAAAAAGCGGGTCGATCTTGTGCCGGTCGTAGTAACGGTAGCCGACGAACACGCCTTCGTCATAATGAACCTTCAGGCCCGAATCCATGTAGCCATTAAAGGCCGGCGACTGGCTGCGGTCCTGCAGGTAGGAGAAGGGCAGCTTGCCAGAGGGATTGACCTCGCCGAAGAGGATTTGGGCGAGGGCGGTGCCACCCTCCTGGCCGGGGTACAGGGCCGCAATGACTGCCTTCACCTTGCCGAGCCAGTGTTGCATCAGAACCGGCACCCCGCCGTAGACCACCACCACGGTGCGGGGATTGGCCTCCGCCACGGCTTGGACCAGCTCGTCCTGGTCGCCCGACATCTTGAAGTCGCCCACGTCCGCGCCCTCGGATTCCAGAAATGCGGCGTTGCCCACGCAAAGAATGACCGCGTCCGCCTGTCTGGCGACCTGCACGGCCTCGGCAATCGTGGGGTCCGGGGTGATGTCATCTGGATTCTGCCACCCCAGGCGCATCGAGGCGTCGCCGCCGACTTGGTTGTAGTCGATTTGAATATCATACTCCTTCCCGGCCTCCATGGGCACATCGCAGGACCGGATCACTTCGCCGTGCTGGCCCCAGTTGTCCACCATCAGCCGGCCGTTGATGGTGAGACGCGAGCCGTCATCGCTGCTGATGGCAAGGCGGTAACGGCGCGTGACCGGCGGGAGGAATTTGCCCGTCCAGCGGACCGCAAAGTCGGTGAGGCTGAGGCGGGGATCGGCGCCGCCGGCGGAAAAGTCAAAATCGATCAGCGGATCGATCCGGGTGAAGACCGGCGGGCCTTCGAAGCGCGAATTGGCGAAGTATTCTCCGAGAAGACCCTCACTCCGGCCGTCCGGCGTGCGCAGATACTTGGAGGGAAGCGGCACCGGCCGGACCGGGTCGATGTGCGTGCCCTCGGCATAGGCGATCTTCACTTGGTTTCCGAGCAGGGCCGCCACGCCCTCGCAGGGGCTGACCGTCTCCCACGGCTGGACCATGGAACTGCCGCCGCCGCCGGTGCGGGCGGTTTTGGCATGGGGTCCGATGAGGGCGATCGTCTTGATCCGCTCCCTGGCCAGGGGCAGTAAACCGTCGTTTTTCAGGAGCACGATGCTCTTCCGGGCCATCTCGAGGGCCAGGTTCCGGTGGGACTCGCTGCGAATAATGCTGTCGTCCTCGGCGGGCGCGGGATGGTCGAAGAGGCCGGCCAGAAAACGCACCCGCAACAGGCGGCGCACCTTGTCGTCGATCACGGCCTCGGACACCTGGCCGTCCTGCACCGCCGCCAGCAGGCGATCCTTGAACCAGACTGGATGGGGCATCTCCAGATCCAGCCCGGCGTTGGCCGCCTTGTCCGCGCTATACACGGAGACCCAGTCGGACATGACGATACCTGGAAAGCCCCAGTCGCTTTTCAGGATGTCCGTCAACAGGTGCCGGTTTTCGCTGCAGTGCGCACCGTTGACGATGTTGTAGGCCGACATCACCGCCAGCGCCTGGCCCTCTTTGACGGCCGCTTCAAAGGCGGGCAGGTGGATCTCGCGCAGGGTGCGTTCGTCAACCTGCACATCGTAGTGGTTGCGCTCCCACTCCTGGTCGTTGCAGGCGAAATGTTTCACGGTGGCGATCACGCCCTGACTCTGCACGCCCTGGACGACACTCACCGCCATGCGGGAGGACAGAAACGGGTCCTCCCCGAAACTCTCGAAATTGCGTCCGTTGAGGGGAAAGCGGTGGATTCCCACACAGGGACCCAGGATGCAGTTTCTCCCCTTGGCTTTCGTTTCCTCCCCGAGCGCCACGCCGTAACGATGGATCAGCCCGGTGTCCCACGAGGCCGCCATGTTGATGGAGACCGGGAAAGCCGTGGCCGCGCCGGTGCGCACGCCGACGGGTCCGTCCGTCATGCGGATGGGCGGAATGCCGAGGCGCCCCACGCCGCAGGTGTTGAAGCCCGTCTCGTCGCCGCCCAACAGGGTGATCTTCTCCTGCAGCGTCATTTGTTGCAGCAGATCCTCGACGCGCGTTTCGACGGGAAGATTGGAGTCCTTGTACTTCTGGCCGGGGGTGTCGTTGCCCATCAAAGCAAAGGCAGGGCAAAGGATGGTGATCGAGGTGATTAAGCGTCTCATGGGTGGTAATCGCTTCATTCGGGCGGGACCGAAAGATCATCATTGAAGGGGAATGTCCGGACGATCTCAAAATTCATTCGCTGCATTTCAACCAGGCCATTTCTCCAGTGCCGACAGAAACCCGGTGTATTTTATGCGCCACGCAGCGGCGTCTTGCCGCTGACCAAGTCCATCAGCAAAATCACTTGCGCGATGGCTGATTTTGGCGTCCCCACGAGCGGAGCGCGACGCCCCGGGGTCTGGTCCAATGATCAGCGCTGGTCTTGCCATCCCCAGCAACTGACAGGATCCAGGACCAAGCTGGGAAGGCCGCGCTGATTTCCGGCCGTTGAACGCTCTGGTCGGGTTTCACCCCATGGCGCCGGCCCGATGGCTGGCCTATGCTCGATACGCCGGCGCATCGAGTCCGAACTTCACTGGCAGGTGACCATCAAAGTCGGATTCTCCGCGGAAGCCTGCGCGCAGCCGGACAGGGAAATCTGCAGACTGATTTTAAATCTTTATGACTAAGGAAAACACCACCACTGAATTGAATATCACTCGCGCCCAGATGATCCAACTGCTGAACGAGGATCTGGCGGGGGAATACCAGGCGATCATTGCCTATACCGTGTACAGCCAGGTGCTGAAGGGTGCCGCCTACACGGACATCGCGCGGGAGTTGGAAGCGCATGCCGGGGAAGAACTGGCGCATGCCATAAAAATCGCCAAACAGATTGATTATCTGGGCGGCATGCCGGCTGTGCTGCCCAAGCCGGTCAAAACCTCAAATGACCCGGTCGCAATGCTGCGCGCAGATCTGGAGAACGAACGGGAAACGGTGGGGCGTTATCGCGAGCGCATCCGGCAGGCCGAGGCGATGGGGGAATTCGCGTTAAGCGAGACCTTGCGCGCGATCATCATACAGGAGCAGGAGCATGAAATTGATTTGAGCGCTGCCCTGGACATCAACGTGCCTCTCCCTAAAGAGCCTTCGGGTAAAAAAATCATCGAAACCAAGTAACGAGCACCGGTGCCTAGAGGAATGCCCACTTATATGAAACCCCTTCCCGAGAACAGCCCTGTTCACCACACGCAGAAAATCAAAGCTCAGCTGGGTCAGCTCATTGATCATCTGCGCGAAGACATTGGAAAAGTCACGGAGCCGAAGGCCCAGGCGCTATTCGAGACTTCGGCTGAAGTGCTCACCGGCTTGGTCAAAGCCTTCGACGATTATGAGAAAAAAGGCGAGGAGGCGTGGCGAACTGAACCCATGGCGTCCCGCCCGAAATAAAGAACCCCCAATGCCTCAAGGCGATAAATCCAGCTACACTGACAAACAGAAGCGTCAGGCGGAACACATCGAAGCCGGCTACGAGAAAAAGGGGTTCAGCACAAGAACCGCGGAAGCACGGGCTTGGTCCACCGTAAACAAACTCACCGGCGGCGGCAAAAAGAGCGGCTCCGGCCGGAAGAAAACCAATTAAAAACCTTTGTGTCGTGAGCGACGCAGATTCCCGCACCAAAACCAAAACCCCGCCAACATTAACCCAGCAATCACTTATGAATACCAATACAGAATCAAAGCACGCGGTGAAACAAGACCATGCGCGGTTTCCCCAACTCATCGTCAGCTCAGCCGCCGCCAGACTGGGCATGGCCCTGGTGGCGGGGGGACTCCTTTTCGCAGTTTCATGCGCCAAGACGGAAACGAAGCTTTCCACGGCGGACAACGACTTCATCCTCGCGGCCACCCAAGGTGGCATGACCGAGGTGAAACTGGGCGAACTGGCTGCCCAGAAGGGGCTGCGCGACGATGTCAAGGCGTTCGGTCAGACGATGGTGAAGGACCATACGGCCATCAATGACGACCTGAAAGCGTTGGCCGCGCAAAAGGGCGTGACTTTGCCCGACAGCCTGGATGTAAAACATCAAGGGATGGTGGATAAAATGGCGGCCCTGACGGGTTCGGAATTCGACGATGCCTATATCGCCGGCATGATCGAGGACCACAAAATGGATGCCAAGGAATTCAAAACCGAATCTGCCGAAACGAAAGACGCAGATATCAAAAGCTTCGTGGATAAATCCATTCCGGTTGTGGACGAGCATTTGAAGCGCATCACAGCCATGATGAAATAGCGGCCTTCGGTACGATCAGGCCCTTTGGTGCGAACGCCATACCGGCAGTTGCACATAATCAAAAGGTAAGCGTTCCGTATCACGCAAATTCCTATTCAAAATCATGACCACCCCCGCCCTCGCCTCCACGCCCGCCAAGAACGCATCGCCGGACTATCCAATCCAAAAGGTCCTCGCAGAACGGTGGAGCCCCTACGGCTTTGCCGACCGACCGGTCCCGGAGGCCGACCTCAGTTCGTTGTTTGAGGCGGCTCGATGGGCAGCCTCCTCGTATAACGAACAGCCCTGGACTTATTTCGTTGCGACAAGGAAGGACCCGGGGGAATTCGAGCGACTTCTGTCCTGTCTCGTTCCCGCGAATCAGGCATGGGCGAAGGCCGCACCGGTGCTTGTTTTGGGTGTCGTCAGTCTGAGGTTTTCGCGGACCAACAAAGACAATCGGGCCGCCGTTCACGACCTCGGTCTGGCCTCCGCCAATCTGGTGATGGAGGCGACGTCGCGCGGCCTCTCGGTCCATCAGATGATCGGCATCCTCCCGGACAGGGCGCGTGAGCTTTGCCAGATTCCGGAGCATTCCGAAGCGTGGACAGCGATGGCCATCGGATACAAGGCGAACGCTGACGCATTGCCGGATGACTTGCGGGAGCGTGACCAGGCGCCGAGACAGCGCAAGCCAACCAGTCAGTTCGTTTTCACCGGCTCATGGGGACAACCGTCGTCGCTCGCGCGGCGAGAATCCACGCCCGCGACGGGGTGAGCGCCCCCCTGCGCTCCCCGATTTTTGTAAGCAAGCCTGATCACATGCCTGACTTTTCCTATCCCGCACCGCCTGCGCCTGACGCTCCGCCATCCTTTCTCGACAAACCGGAGCCGACAGTGGTTGCGCCCGATCCCTATCCCTTGGAGCGCAGCGGCCTGCAGCTCTATCTCCAGGAAATTGCCAAGACGCCGCTCCTCACCATCGCCGAGGAGGTGACCCTTGCCCGCCGCATCCGCCGGGGCGACCAGGCGGCGCGCGATCACATGATCAAGGCCAACCTGCGCCTGGTCGTCAAAATCGCGTTGGACTACAAGGATTTTGGCCTGCCCCTGCTCGACCTGATCAGCGAAGGCAACATCGGGCTCATCAAGGCCGTCGTGCGTTTCGACCCACGCAAAGGCGGAAAGCTCAGCACCTATGCCGCGTGGTGGATCAAGCAGTCCATCAAGCGCGCGCTGGCCAACCAGTCGAAGACCATCCGCCTGCCCGTCCACCTCATTGACAAGATCTCCAAGATGCGCCGGGCCGCCATGAAGCTCGCCGATGAGTTCGGGCGCGAGCCGACCGACGAGGAGGTGGCGATGGAGCTCAACCTCCCCGTCAACAAGGTCGCGCACCTCAAGTCCGTCAGCATCCGCCCGACCTCGCTCGATGCGCCCATCGGCGAGGACGGCGACTCGGCCACCTTCGGCGAAATCGTCGGCGACGAGAATGCCGTGAGTCCCTACGAGAACCTCCGGGAGGACAACCTCAAGTCCGACCTCAACCGCATGATCAGCTCGCTCCACAAGCGCGAGGCCGACATCCTGCGCATGCGCTTCGGCCTCGACGGCCACGACGAGCAGACTCTCGAGGAAGTCGGCAAGAAATTCAAAGTCACCCGGGAGCGGGTGCGGCAACTCCAGTACCTGGCCCTCAGGAAAATCCGCAAGCTCATGGCCCGGAATGAGGCCCAGCGGAGTGTCGAGGAGATTGAGCAGGACGACCGCCTGCGCAAGCGCATGGAGATCCTCCGCGAATTCTTCGAGAGCAAGGCCGGGAAGAAAACCAGGAAGAATTGAAGCCCTCTTCCCTTACCGAGGACCGGCAGTTCGCTGCCGGCCTTTTTTTACTGTCAAATTTCCGAACGGCGCGCCGACCGCAGGGTGACCGGGCCGCCATTCCGGGCTTCCTCTGCTGGCCCGGCGCCACGGAAGCTGCCGCCACCGGACCATTGAGTTCCTCGGCCATCGAACGCGCGTGCGAAGAAAACTACCCTCGATTCGCCACCGTGAATACTGCGTAGGCCGTAGGGTAAAGTTGCCCTCAGGAACCCGCCATCCTGCTGTTATTCAAAGCAATTTTGAAAGGTGGCGTCCCTAACAGTGGCGAGTTGGAACCAACTGATCGATTGGTTCAAGGAACTCGAACTCCTGCGTCACGCCTTCCCTGCCTTCGCCCGCTCTGCCTGGGCCTATTCCTTTAAGGGCCTAGCACGGGGCAGCAGCCGGCCTTAAACGCCGCGGGAACGACTACACGACGCCCCTGGCATCCTCCCTGCGGCCTTCTCCCTCGTTGGTATGGAACACAAGGAGAAGCCCTCCGGGACGGCAGCCTGATGTGAGGTTTATTGCGGAGGAGGTGCTTAAGTCCTGCTTCGTTTCGAAGGGATGAGGGGTTCCTTATTCGAGGTAGATGCTTTCTCCCGGGTTGGCGTCCCGTTCGGCGAAGAACACGCATCCAACGACAAGACCCTGTATGCTCTTTCGAGAAACGGTGACACATTCGTTGGGCTGCCCCTCTTTGTATACCACTGCCACTGTGTCTGTGATCGATTCGACCCGGCGGGCCGTGGTGTCCTTCTGGCGGCTGAAGGCCCTGACTAGCCTGGAGAGCGGCGGCAGGGTGAGGGTGACCAAGTCGCCGGGCTGGATGTTTCCGGTGGTATTCCGCACCACCAAAACGGATTGTTCAGAGCGTCGCTTGCTGTCCTGGGTGGTTTGCACGGTGATCATCCGTTCGTCGGGGGTGAGCAGCTTACGGACAGTCTCTTGAGCCTGAGACAGGGTGAAGGGATTTTCGATGGGAAGCCGTTTGAGTTCGCGGTTAGTCGCCTCGAACCCGATCAGGGCGTACGGCACCTTGGGGGAGTTGGGGTCAAAGGCGGCCATGGCCACCACGACGCCGCGGATCGACGCTGCGTTGACCGGAAAGTCTACTTGCGAATTGTGATCACCCTGCGTGATGACCGACAGGTCCCTGCGTCGACGCACCACCCTGTGGCCAATGAGGGCCCCGTTCTGCTCGTAAACGATGATGTCCCCAGTCTGAATCTTTTCCCCGTGTATCCGTCGAACCAGCGTCAGACAGTTTTCGTCCAGAAACGGGTACATCGACCCGGTGGCGGCCACCGGCATGACTCTATCCGTGGGCCGGGCGCCACGCCGCACAGGAACTTCAATGCCTCCAGCGGGATCAGGCGTTGGCCGAACAGTGCGTCGGGAACGAACAGTAGGGCGAGGAATAGACTTTTCACGCGTTTTGTGGAATTGCACCAAGCGCGTATAACCCCGGATGGCCCGGTTCCCACCGGTGAAAATAGCGAAAATATTTCGTTGGGAATCGAAATCGTTGATCGGTCGCGCAGTTGGACCAAACCCGAGGCCACGAGGGCTCAACACGCCGGAGGGTTCGACAGGAGGTGGGACTGGATTCCCCAAGATGCAAAGAGTGCTACAGACCCCACCAAAGTGTAGGACGTAGTCCTGCGGATGCGGTTGAAATTGTAGAATCCGCCTTTCGTTAAGCGGCGAGACCGAACGGCCTCTACGGAGAGCATCAGCGTTTGTCCGTTCGTCCCAATCCGGCTTTCGTTCAAAGGATCATTGAGGCGGACTATGAAAGGATGCATAAGTGAGAAGGAACCGCTGGGCCAACTCCTCTCGCTCATGCGCTTCACTGTGAAATACGTCCTGCGGCCCGCAACCAAATCCAGAGCTCTCACAGACCGCGCTCGGTCGATACGAGAAGAACACCCAACCCCAAAAAACATCACTCCTGCCAATCTCCGATCGAGAATGCAGGCACCGACCGTGCAAACCTAGTTGGATTTTTCCACTAACTTCTTCCTTTTCGCCTGAAATTCCTCCTCGGTCAGAAGTCCGCGTTTTCGCAGATCATCCAACTCCGTCAGGTCTCTGTAGAGCACATCTGTTTCGGTTCGTGGAGTCGCGTTTTCGACCGCCACCGGCATCGCGGCGCTTGATGCTGACTCCGCTACCGGGGCATGAAGCTCCGGATCGTTCGCGTCGAGCGCCTTGAATACAACTTTGGCGTTGGCGAACCCGGTGAGTGGGATGAACGGCCTTGCCGTCGTCGTGCTGACAATCTTCAGCTCCTTGTGCAATTTGGCACAATACGCGGCGGCATCCTCGAGTGCTTGCGCTTTCAGTTTCTCGTTATTGCGCGCGAATCCAGTTTCCGCCCAGCGAGTCAAGGCATAGGTGTCGTGGCCGAGCGGTACGATTTCGGGGTTCGTGTCGGCACGGCAGGTCACTGCGAGCAGACCGAGGGGCAACGCCAGCCAGGCGAACAGGAGCATTCTCATGGCGTGGACGTTCAGCCCATCTCGTTGTGCTCGTCAACTTCAACAAAAACCGCGATTCCACCCTATATTACGCTGGCATAATTTTCCAATCGCCGGGGATAAACCCCGCCTCACCCCATTTCCTTCGGTTCGTCGGGAACCCAATCTGAAAGTGCTCGATTCGATTTGTGGAGCCGGCTGCAGGCCCACCTCCATCGAAGAATCATGGTCGATGGGGCTGAATGCGGCGCCATAACGCCCGATTTGCCGGGTGGCAACACAGCGAACCGCCACGTTGCGTCCAGTCTTCCCTCTGGATCGAACTGACTCTAGGTTCCCCTTTCCGCTTAATCTCCATGGCTTCGTCGGCCGCCGCTCCTTCCGCTCGCGCCTCCCGCCGGACAACCGTCTTCGCCGGCGCCGGCCTTGTCCTTGCCGCGTTCGCCGTCTACGCCAACAGCTTTTCCGGGCCGTTCATCTTCGACGACCTGCTGTCGATTCCCCAGAACCGGACCATCCGCAGTTTACTCACGTCGCTCGTGCCGCCCGGCGGTGGCCTGACGGTCACGGGCCGGCCGTTGCTGAATCTGTCCTTCGCGCTCAACTATGCGCTCAGCGGCGACCACGTCTGGAGCTATCACGCGCTGAATCTTTTGATCCATCTGCTGGCGGGATTGACCCTGTTTGGGATCGTCCGGCGCACGCTAGCCGGGCCGGGAGCAAGCAGCCGAAAGCCGGTTGCTCCCTCCTTTCTGCTCCCCCAGAGCGAAGCGATGTTCGTCGCCTATGCCGTGGCCTTGCTCTGGACGCTGCATCCGCTGCAGACCGAATCAGTGACGTACATCGTGCAGCGAGCCGAGTCGCTGATGGGCCTGTTCTATCTGCTGACGCTCTATTATTTCATCCGCGGCGCGGAGCTCAGCCATTACGGGCGGGATCGGGAGATCCCGCCCTCCACGGCCGGACCGGGCGATCAGGGGGCGCGGTCGTCTGGCGGCGCCCCCAGCCGATCCGGCTGGTGGTTCGCCCTTTCCTTCATTTCCTGCCTGCTGGGCATGGCCACCAAGGAGGTCATGGTCTCGGCTCCGCTCATCGTGCTGCTCTATGACCACACCTTCCTGGCCGGCAGTTTCCGCACGGCCTGGCGCTGGCGCGGGCGGTTCCATCTCGCGCTGGCGGCCACGTGGATCCCGCTGACGGGATTGGTGCTACACGCCGCGAATCGCGGGGGAACGGCAGGCTTCGGCGTCAGCGTGAGCTTCTGGTCCTACGCCGCGACTCAATTCCAAGCGTTGTCGCATTATCTCTGGCTGTCGGCCTGGCCGCATCCCCTGATCATTGATTACGGAGTGCGGTGGATGGCGTCGGTCGGGGACGTGGCGCCCTATGCCGCGGGAGTCGCCCTGCTGGTCGCCGCCACGTCGGTGGCGTTCGTCCGCCGGCCGGCGCTCGGGTTCCTTGGAGCCTCGTTCTTCGCGATCCTTGCCCCGACTTCCCTGGTTCCCGGGACTCGCCAGACGTTGGCCGAGCATCGCATGTACCTTTCCCTGGCGCCGGTGATTGTGCTGATGGTTCTGGCGTTGTACGCATGGCTGGGCCGTCGTGGCCGGTTCGTATTGGCGGCTGCGGCCGTTGGCCTGGGCTGGCTGACCGTCCAGCGCAACACCATCTACCGCAGCGACGCCACGATCTGGCGCGACACGGTGGCCAAGAGACCGGGCAACGTCGCCGCACGCAATAATTACGGCAACGTCCTGAGCCTGGCCGGCCAGCCCGGGGAGGCCCTGGCGCAATACGAGGAGGCGATCCGGCTCAAGCCGGGTGACGCCGAGGCCTATTACAACGTCGGCAATGCCTTGACGCGGCTCGGCCGCCTTCCGGAAGCGATCGCGCATTACGAGCAGGCGCTGCAGGCCAACCCCAACATGCCGGACGCGCAGGCCGCGCTCGGGGTCGCGCTGGAGGACGCCGGCCGGGAGGACGAGGCGATCGCGCACTACGAGCAGGCGTTGCGTCTCGACCCGAACTTCACCGACGCCCACAACGACCTAGGCCTGGCGTTGGCCCGGGCGGGACGGCTGCCGGAGGCCATCGCCCAATACGAACAGGCGCTGCAACTCAATCCCGCCCTGTCTGACGTGCACAACAACCTGGGCAACGCGTTGCGGGCGGCCGGCCGGGGCGACGAGGCGATCGCGCACTACGAGCAGGCGCTGCGGCTCAAGCCGGATTACGCCGCCGCCCACAACAATCTGGGCAACGCGTTGCGCGAGGCGGACCGCCTGCCGGAGGCGATCGCCCAATACGAACAGGCGCTGCGCCTCTATCCCGAAGTGCCCGAAGTTCACAACAATCTGGGCATCTCCCTGCTCATGGTGGGGCGCACGGAGGAGGCGATCGCCCAATTCGAGTGGGCGCTACGGCTGGATCCGAACCTAGCTCAGGTGCACATGAACCTAGCGATGGCCTTGGAGAGCGCCGGCCGGCACGGCGAGGCGACCGCGCATTATGAGGCGGCCCGGCGGCTGGGGTTCGCCGTTCCCCAACCGTGCGATTGAGCGCAGCGCTCAGCGCCGGCGGATCGAGCGAGGCCAGCCCTCAGGTATGTCCCATACCGTCTTGGCGAAGAACTGGAAAGAAGGCGGTCCGTTGAATTTTGAAAAAGCTCTTTTCAAGACTTTTCCCCCCGTCTTTCAAAACTTTCCCCTCCATCACCATTTCGGGCTTCGAAAGCGAAGGCTGGCGTCCCCACGGGGA
>PLMW01000036.1 GCA_003142615.1 Opitutia bacterium
ACGCCGTAGATGATTTCCGGCTCCACATAGGAATGCGCGAGAATGACGGCCCGCCGCTCGCGCTTGAGCCGGTTGATTTCGAGGGTCAACGGGGCGATGACGCGGCAGGAGGCGTAGTTCCACCGCCGGCCGGGTTCGCAGTCGACGTGCATCAGGGCACGCAGCAGACGTTCGGTCTCGGCTTCAATCCCGCGGGTGGTGGAGTTCATGGCGGCATTCCGGCCTGTT
Source organism: Opitutia bacterium (assembly GCA_003142615.1). Classification (GTDB taxonomy): domain Bacteria; phylum Verrucomicrobiota; class Verrucomicrobiia; order Opitutales; family Opitutaceae; genus Fen-1467. The sequence goes on from PLMW01000036.1 coordinate 229, forward strand.
TCATCCCACGTTCACCGGCGCCCGCCCGTGTGCGGAGAGCGGGCGGCCCGAGGGGTCCGCCCGCGCGGTTCCGGCTTCCGCTTTCCCCCGTTGTGCGCGTCGAGCAGCACGATCGCCGGCCGGTGCCGGCGCGCCTCCGCGGGCGTGAACTGCGCGTAGGCGGCCACGATGATCCGGTCGCCCGGCTGGACCAGCCGCGCCGCGGCGCCATTGACCATCACCTCGCCCGGTTGGGAGCCCAGGATCACGTAGGTCGCAAACCGGGCGCCGTTATGGCAGTTGTAGACCTCGACGCGCTCGAACTCCTGCAGGCGGGCCAGGCGGCAGAGCTCCGGTCCGAGGGCGATGGATCCTTCGTAGTGCAACGCCGAGCCCGTGACGGTGGCGCCGTGCAGCTTGGATTTCAGGAGGGTGAGGCGCATGGTAACACGATCACGCCGGGGGCAGCGCGTCCTCGCGGTTGATCTCCTCAGCGCGTTTGATTCCCCACAAAACGAGTTCCGGCACGATCTCATCGAACAGGCCCTCCCGCTCGAACATGCGGGCAAACCCGCCCGTGCCGATGACATGGGGCCGCCCCTCCGCGAATGCCTCCCGGGCCAGCACAGCCGTGAGTTGTCGGATCGCGCCGATATGCCCGTGGTAGAGTCCGGAGAGGATGCTCTCGACCGTCGTGCGGCCCAGCGCGGATTCGGGTCGCACGATCTCCACGGCCGGCAGCCGGGCGGTGCGCTGTGCCAAGGTCTCCGCCGAGATGCCCACGCCGGGCAGGATGGCGCCGCCCAGGTAGTCGCCCGCGGCTGTCACCACGTCAAAGGTCGTGGCCGTGCCGCAGTCGACCACGAGCAGGTCGCTTCGGGGATGCCGGTGGATGGCCGCGATGGCGTTGGCAATCCGGTCGGCGCCGACCTCCAGAGGATTGCGGTAGCGTATCCGCAACCCGGTCTTTACTCCGGCCTGCAGCACGAAGGGTTCGTGGTGGAAATACCTCTGGACGGCGCTGCGCAGGGCGTGCAGGGCCGGCGGCACGACCGAGCAGAGGGCCACTCGGTCGACTGACCGGGGGTCCAAGCCGCTTTCGCGCAGGACCGTGATGAAAAAGATGCCGAGTTCGTCGGACGAACCGAGCGGATGCGTCGATTTGCGGAACTGGCCGCGCAGGCTTTCGCCGTCGAAGACGCCGCCGTGAATCTGAGTGTTGCCGATGTCGAGACAGAGGAGCATGGGACAGGAGGATCAGCCGGGTGCGGTGGACAGAAGTCGTTCGAGCGCGAGCGCCAGCTCGTGCCGGGTGGCGCAGTGGACCGCCACCGTGCCGTCTGGCGTGTGCACGTCCGCGGGAAAGGCGTCCGGCGAGGAACCCCGCGCGGCGAGGTCGTTGCTGACGACCAAGTCCGCGCCGGAACGGGCGCACAGCTCGGTCACGGCGCCGCGAACCTCCTCCGGGGACGCGCTCTGGGTGAGCTTGAACGCGACCACGCGCAACGCCGGGTTGCGGCTGCGCGCCCGCAGTGTGTCCACCAGCTTGGGTTGGCGGCGCAGGCGCAGCACCGGGGCCGCGGCAGAATCGAGTTTCGCCAGGCCGGGCGGCCGGGCCTCGCCCTCCACGATTACCGCTTCGATCCCGAAGTCGCTCACGGCCGCAGAGTGGATCACGGCGTCGAAATGTTCGCCGCCGAGCAACCGCGTCAGCGCGGCGTCGAGGTCGGCATAGGATTGGAATATCTCCTCCCGGCACGGTGCCGTTGCGCCCACCGCCTGCCGGGCGCGGAGCAGGACCACCTCGTGGCCGCCGCGCGCCAGCTGCGCCGCCAGGGTCGCCCCCGTCGCTCCCGTGCTGGTGTTCGTGAGCACGCGCACCGCGTCTACCGGCTCCGCCGTGCCGCCGCTGGTCACCAGGACGCGCAGCCGCCGCCCCGGGGGCGTGGGCGCAGTCCCGATTTCAGCCTCGATGGCGGCCAGGATCGCCTCCGGTTCGGCCAGGCGCCCCACCCCCTCCTCGCCGCATGCAGTCCGTCCTTCGTCCGGCGGCAACACCCGGACGCCCCAGGCGTCGAGGCGGGCCACCGCGGCCGCCGTGGCCGGATGCCGCCACATGGCGGGATTCATGGCCGGGAAAACGAGGAACGGCTTCGTTCGGTCGTGCGCCAAAAACAGCGCGCCCGCGAGGTCACCCGCCAGGCCCGCGGCAAGACGGTTGATGGTATTTGCGGTCGCCGGACAAACGACGACCGCATCCGCCCAGCGCGTCAGGTTGATGTGTTCCAAGGCGGCTCCCGGGGCGAACAGGTCAGTGAGCACGGGACTGCCGGTGAGGCCTTCGAGCGTGGCCGGCCCCACAAAACGCAGCGCCGCCTCCGTGGCCACAGCGCGCACCCGGTGCCCGCGCTGTACCAGCTGCGAAATCACCGCGCAGGCTTTGTAGCCGGCAATGGAGCCCGTCAAAACGAAAAGAAGGTTGGAGGCCATGGTTGCTCAGGTGCAATTGTTCCAAGCGTCGCCAGCCAGATGCGACGCAGCTCGCCGCGGGATGAGCCGGGCCGAAGCGTGCATCAGGCCAGAACCTCCTCCCCGACGGGGAATTGCGCCGCCCGCACGTCGCGGGCGAACGCGTTGACCGCCGCGACGACGTTCGCGTGGCCCTCCAGATAGCGCCGGGCAAAGCGCGGTCGGAAATCCGGATCGAGGCCCAGAAGATCAGACAACACCAGCACCTGGCCCGACGTGTGCGGCCNNGTGAGCGCCGCCGCCAGCTCCGCGGGCACGCACTCCAGCACGACGGCGAAGGCTCCGAGGCTCTCGAGTTGACGCGCATCGGCCTGCAGGCGGACCGCTTCGCCCGGGCTGCGGCCCTGCACCCGGTACCCACCGAACTGGTGCACGGACTGCGGCGTCAGCCCGAGGTGTCCCATCACCGGTATGCCGCTGCCGACGAGCCGCGAAACAACGTCCTCGTGGCCGGTCACGCCCTCGATTTTGACCGCGGACGCACCGGCCTGCATGAGCGCGCCCGCCGCCTCCACCGCCAGGGGCACTCCCCGCCGAACGCTCAAAAACGGCATATCGGCGATGACGAAGGAGTCCGGCGCCCCCCGCCGTACGGCCGCCGTGTGCGCACACATCATCTCCATCGTCGCGTACACCGTGGAGGGGTGGCCGTGCACGACCATGGCCACGCTGTCGCCGACCAGGATGGCGTCGGCTTCCGAAGCGGCCAGAAGGCGCGCCATGAGCGCGTCGTAGGCCGCCACCAGGACGATGGGCCGCCCTTCCCGCTTTGCCCGGGCGAAATCGAGGAGGCTCTTCATCCCGCTTGCGAAGGGTTTTCGTCACCGAAAACCTACAGGCGGCTGCGGGGGGACTGGAGTGCTTGTCGCATGGCGATCAGGCCTAAGGTCCGAGGACGTGGGTTCAGGTTGAGCGTCCGGTCGCGAGCTTGTTCGCGCTGGACGGGGACATGCTTGAGGGGCGCACCGCCGCCGGCAAATCAAAACCATGCCATGCAGGCTAAGCCGACGAACCGGTGCAGCGTTGCCACCCGTCGGCATTGGCCAGCAGTTCCGACACTGCAGTGTTTAATTCCCGCACGGCGAACGGCTTTCGCAGCACGCGGTCGTCCCGCCGCCCCGTCGTCGCGCCGAACTGGAGCCGCAACCGTCAGACGAGCACGACGACGAGGCAAACCACGGCCATCCTGACCGGCCGACGCCAGCGGCTGGCATTCTTGAGCAACCGCGTCCGCATCTCGCGACGGACATGATCAAGATCAGCTAGCGGCTGACCACGAACCAGAGCAGGCCGTAGCGTCGCCCGACGTTGCCCGTCTCGCGCTGGGCGATCCCCCACGTGTTTGCACCCCAGGGGTAGACGACGCGCCGGAGGTCCCCGGGGAGGCTGGCCAGCAGGCGGGCGCGCGGGATGGGGTGGCCGCTCATCTGCCGCTCGTAGAGCCCGTCCTCGTCGGGGTAGTACCTGCCCTCGCTGTAGAGGGTGACGAGCGGGTTGAGTGGGAACCAGGCGTGGCCGCCCTTGGCGAGGTAGACGGCCTCGCGGTAGTGCTCGACTTCCGGCTTCACGGCCAGGGAACTCGTGGCTAGGCGCGCGAATCCCAAGCCTGCCACGGCCATGGACAGGACGAGGGCCGTCCGGCGGCCCGGCAGCTTTTCCACCCCGACGGCGAGCGCCGGGGCCAGCCAGAGGAACGCGACGTCGAAGGCGCCGTATCCCCCGCCGATCTTGAAGAAGTTGGCCGCCGCCGGCGGGAACAGGCACAGGTAGGTCAGCGCGGGGAGCGCCAGCCGGCGGCCCCGGCGGCAGGTCAGGGCCGCGCCCACGGCGAGCGCCACCGCCGCGAGGAGGTGGGGGCCGTCGTCCACGAGCTGCCACCTGAGGTTTGGGGTCCAGCGCAGGCCGCCCGGCACGACGAACATGCTGTGCCATAGGCCCCCCGCGCCGAAGGCCGCGACGAACGCGCAGCCGAGGACAGCCCCGAATAGCGCTTGGCGCCCGAGGTGCCTGAGCGCGGCAGGGAGCCCCCCGTTGGCCCACAGCCAGAGAAGCTGGGCCAGCGCGACGCCGACCGCCGTCTGCTTGCTCCACACCGCCAGCGCGGCGCAGAGCGCGGCGGGCCACAGCCTGCCCCTTTCGATGAAGACCATCCCGGCCATCCCGAACAGGATCAGGACGTGCTCCGCCGAGAACATGTTCAGCGAGTAGTATGGCCAGATGAGCACGACCGTTAGCCCGGCGTGTAGGTGCCCCTGCCAGCCTCTGCTGTAGTATGCGCAGGCCATGGCAATGGTGAGGATGATTAGTCCTAGGTTCAGCGCCCCGGAGACTTCGATGGCGCCTGCCGCGGTGCGGGCCCAGCCGGCGGGCCACAGGAGGTAAAGCGGCACCGGGCCGTAGATCCAAGTGGTGGCGAGGCCCGCGCCAGCCGTCGAGTAGGGAGAAA
>PLMW01000005.1 GCA_003142615.1 Opitutia bacterium
AGCTTGCGGCTGAACGGCGCGCGGTTGAAGGCCTCCGTCATCGGCAGCATGGTGCCGAAGCCGAGCACGAGGAGCGCCACGCTGAATTCCGGGCTGCGGCGCAGCAGGCCCCGCGCGGTGCTGGTGTACAGCCTCCAGGCGGAGGTGGCGAAGCCGAGGTTGAAGAAGATAAGGATGAAGGAGACGCCGTAGGCACCGGTGAACGCCGCAATCTGCAGCAGCGCCGTGCGCTGCCACTGGCTGGCGGCGAGCGGCAGCCAGGGAAAGCCGCTCAGGAACCACGTGCGCAGCCACTCGAGAATCACCCACCCGCCCGCCAGGCCAAACAGTCCGACAATCCGCAGCAGGACCGGCCGGCCCGCCAGTCGCGGCATCGCCCACCACACGGCGAGATACCACAGGCCGACCCAAGCGCCGATGAACGGACCGATCAGGAAGAGGCCGGCCCACGTGACGGGGTGCAGCCACCAGAGCAGCGCCGTCCACGCCACCGCCTGCGCCGCGCACAGCGTGCCGGCGTAGAGCCGGAAGGACGGACGGCGATAGGCCCAGTAGATCGCCGGCACGGCAAAACCGTAGGCGAACTCCGGGATGTCAACCGGCGGAAACGAGATGACGGTCAGCAGCACCGTCAGCGCGCCGACGCCGGCCGCCCACACCCAGTCGGCATGCCGCTGCCACCACGGCGGCAGCTGAACATAAGGATCGGAAACGGCGTTGGCTGGCCGGTCGCTCACTTGCCGTGGCAATGCTTGTACTTCTTGCCGCTGCCGCAGGGGCACGGGTCGTTGCGGCCGACCTTGGGCGTCTCGCGGCGGATGGTGACCCGGGGGAGCTGCACCTCGTTGCTGGCCGGCGCCGCGTCCGTCTCCACGTCGGGAACGGGCATGTCCACGCCGCCGAGGCGCCGGGGCGGGGCGGTCGGGGCCGACGCCGGACGCGGGCGGGCCGCACTCCCGTTCGGCGGTGCGTCCTCCGGGCCCTGCAGCCGGGCGCTGCGTGACAGGATCGCCAGCATGTTCTCGAACGCCTGCAGGTTCGTGGTGGAGCGGAAGAGGCCGGTGCAGATCTGCAGGCGCACGTTGTTCATCAACTCCTCGAAATAATGGTAGGCCTCGGCCTTGTATTCCTGCAGGGGATCCCTCTGGCCGTAGCTCCGCAGGCCGATGGAGCGGCGCAGTTCCTCCATCTCGGTGAGATGCTCCTGCCAGTGGTGATCGATGGCATTGATGACGACGTAGCGTTCGAGCGCGCCGAGCGCCTCGGGCACCTCGACCGACTCCTTCACGGCATAGGCCTTCTTGACGCGCTCGACCACCAGCGTCATGGCGGCCCGGCCCGCCAGGCCGCTGAGCTCGTCGAGCTTGAGCGTGATGGGAAAATGCGAATTGACCCAGCCGACGAAGCTCTCGACGGCGGCCGGCACCGGACCGGTCTTGGTGTCAAAACCGGCGGCCTCCAGTCGCTCGGCGATCTCCTCCTCGACCATGTCGTAGATGGTGTCCTTGGTGCGCTCGTTGTGGATGGCGCCGTTGCGGATGCCGTAAATGACCTCGCGCTGCTTGTTGAGGACGTCGTCGTACTGGAGCAGGCGCTTGCGGATGGAGAAGTTCTGCTGCTCGACCTTCTTCTGGGCGCTCTCGATGGAACGGTTGAGCCACGGGTGCTCGAGCTCCTCGCCCTCCTTCATCGTGCCCTCCATGAGCCGGGAGGCGATGTTGCCCTGGAGGAAGATGCGCAGCAGCTCGTCCTCGAGCGAGAGGAAGAACTTGCTCATGCCCGGGTCGCCCTGGCGCGCGCAGCGGCCGCGCAGCTGGCGGTCGATGCGGCGCGACTCGTGGCGCTCGGTGCCGATGACGTAGAGGCCGCCGAGACCGGGGATGCCCTCGCCGAGTTTGATGTCGGTGCCGCGGCCGGCCATGTTGGTGGCGATGGTGACGGAGCCGCGCTGGCCCGCGCGCGAGATGATCTCGGCCTCCTGCTGGTGGAACTTGGCGTTAAGGACGGAGTGCGTGATGTTGGCCCGGCGCAGCATGCGGCTGAGCACCTCGGACGCCTCGACCGACACCGTGCCGACGAGGACCGGCTGGCCGCGCTCGTTGGCGGCCTGGATCTCCTTGACGACCGCATTGTACTTGTCCCGGCGGGTCTTGAAAATGGAATCGTTCTTGTCGATCCGGACGCACGGCTTGTTGGTCGGAATGACCACGACGATGAGGCGGTAGATTTCGTTGAACTCGGTGGCCTCCGTCTCGGCGGTGCCGGTCATGCCCGCCAGCTTCTCGTACATGCGGAAGTAGTTCTGGATCGTGATGGTGGCGTAGGTGCGCGTCTCGCGCTCGATGATGACGTTCTCCTTGGCCTCGACAGCCTGGTGCAGGCCGTCGGACCAGCGGCGGCCAGGCATGACACGGCCGGTGTTCTCATCGACGATCATCACCTTGCCCTCCTGCACGACATACTCGACGTCGCGGTCATACAGCGAGTAGGCGCGCAGGAGCTGGCTGATGGCGTGAATGTCCTCGCTGATGGTTTCGAATCTCTGCTGGGCCTCGCTCCGCCGCTTCTCCTTTTCCTCGGGGGTGAGGTCGTGATTTTTCTCGAGGTCGCTGAACTCGGTGGCGAGGTCCGGCATCACGAACGCATCGGGGTTTTCCGGATGGAGCTTGGTGCGACCGATCTCGGTGAGGTCAGCCTGGTGCTGGCGCTCATCGATGACGTAATAGAGTTCCTCCTTGAGGTGGAAGAGTTCGTCTTTGTTGAGGTCGGAGTTCATCTCCGTCTCGACCTTGTCGAGCAGCTTGCGCCATTCGGACGTCTCCATGAGCCGGAGGAGCTGCTTGTTCTTGGGATGGCCCATCTTGACCTGCAGCATGCGCCGGAGGGCGAGCTGCCGGTCGTCCGCGGTCGCGTCCTTTTTTTCGAGGAGCTCCCGGGACTCGGTGATGAATCGGTTGCAGAGGCGCGTCTGGTCGCTGACGAGCTGCTCGACCGTGGGCTTGATGCGCGTGAACGGCTGCTCGCGCTCGATGGGCGCGGGACCGGAGATGATGAGCGGCGTGCGGGCCTCGTCGACGAGGATCGAGTCGACCTCGTCGACGATGCAGTAGTAGTGGTCGCGCTGCACCTGGTCCTCCTTGCGCGTGGCCATGCCGTTGTCGCGCAGGTAGTCGAAGCCGAACTCCGAGGCGGTGCCGTAGGTGATGTCGCGGTTGTACATCTCGCGCCGGAGATCGTTGGGCATGAGCTGCTGGATGCAGCCGACGGAAACGCCGAGGAAATTGTAGATGTAGCCCATCCACTCGGCGTCGCGACGGGCGAGATAGTCGTTGGCGGTGACGAGCTGCGCGTTGCGGCCGGAGAGGGCGTTGAGGTAGAGCGGGAGCGTGGCGACGAGGGTCTTGCCCTCGCCAGTGGCCATCTCGGCGATCTTGCCTTCGTGGAGCGCGACGCCGCCGATGAGCTGCACGTCGTAGTGCACCATGTCCCACGTGAGCTCGTGCTCGCACACGGTGATCTTGCGGCCGTAGAGGCGGCGGGCGGTGTTTTTGACGACGGCAAAGGCCTCGGGCAGAAGCTGGTCGAGAGTTTCGCCGGCTTTGAAACGGTCACGGAACTCGCCGGTCTTCGCCCGAAGCTGGTCGTCGGTCAGCGACTGACAGGAGTGCTCTAATTCGTTGATACGAATGACGATAGGCCGGCATCGATCAAGGAATTTGCGGTAGTGACGGCCAGAAAACTTCTTCAGGAGCCAGGAAATCATGAAAAGAGGGTGAAGCTAAATCGGCCCGGAGAGGCTTGGCAAACGGCAAATGCCAGTCCCCTTCCCGCTTGCAACCGGCAGGCAGTGTCCGGCGGGAGCCCCTTCACACGCGCCCGCGGAAATAGGCGATGGTGCGCTTCAGGCCTTCCTCGAGTGCGACGGCCGGCTTCCACTTCAGGACGCGCCGGGCCTGGGTGACGTCGGGCCGGCGCTGCTTTGGGTCATCGGCCGGGAGCGATTGGTGCACGATTTTCGATTTACCGCCGACAAGTTTGAGCGTGAGCTCGGCGAGTCGGAGCATGGTGAACTCGTCGGGATTGCCGAGGTTGAGCGGACCGACGGTCTCCGTCTGCTTCATAAAACGCACGAGGCCTTCGATGAGGTCGTCGACGAAACAAAACGAGCGCGTCTGGGTGCCGTCGCCGTAGACCGTGAGCGGCTCGCCCTTCAGCGCCTGCACGATGAAGTTGGAGACCACCCGGCCGTCGTCGGGCAGCATGCGGGGGCCATAGGTGTTGAAGATGCGCGCAACCCGGATGTCGACGCGGTTCTCCCGGTGGTAGTCGAAAAAGAGCGTCTCGGCGCAGCGCTTGCCTTCGTCGTAGCACGAGCGGCGGCCCACCGGATTGACATACCCCCAGTAGGTTTCGGGCTGCGGATGCACCTGCGGGTCGCCGTAGACCTCGGAGGTGGAGGCCTGCAGCACGCGCGCCTTCACCCGCTTGGCCAGGCCCAGGCAGTTGATGGCGCCCATCACCGACGTCTTCACCGTCTTGATGGGATTGTACTGGTAGTGCGGCGGCGAGGCCGGGCAGGCGAGGTTGTAGATCTGGTCGACCTCGACCTTGAAGGGATCGACCACGTCGTGCCGCAGAAATTCAAAGCGCGGGTTGGAGAGCAGGTGGACGACGTTCTCCTTCCGGCCGGTGAACAGGTTGTCGAGGCAGATGACCTCATGCCCGTCGCTGATGAGCCGATCGCAGAGGTGACTGCCCAGAAAGCCGGCGCCGCCGGTGACGAGGATTCTCATGTTTTTGGTTTGGGAGTTCCGATTGGTGATTTCTTCCGGCAGGGCAAAAGCGAGGATGAACGGCCACAGCGTGGCAGGCTTGGCGAAAATCTAAAACCAAAAATCGAGAATCAAGGCTTGTCCCGGCTCCGCTCGTAGCGCTCGATCCACGCGCGATGCCAGGGGCCAAAATCGCCCGCCTCGATGTGGGCGCGCGCCTGCACCATGAGATCGAGATAGAAGTGCAGGTTGTGGATGGTGAGCAGCGTTCCGGCCAGCATCTCGTTGGCGAGCGACAGGTGCCGCAGGTAGGCGCGCGAAAAGTGGCGGCACGTGTAGTTGTCGAGTCCCTCGACGACCGGCCGCGGGTCGGCGCGATACTGTTCATTCCGCAGGTTCATCGGCCCATCCGGGGTAAACACCTGGCCGTTGCGGGCGCAGCGCGTCGGCAGCACGCAGTCGAACATGTCGACGCCCAGCGCGATCATCTTCAACAACTGCGGTGGCGAGCCGAGGCCCATCGTGTAACGGGGCTTGTCAGCCGGAAGGTGCGGCGTGGTGGCAGCCACCTGCCGGAACATCTCCGGCTCGGGTTCGCCCACGCTCACGCCGCCGATCGCATATCCCGGAAAATCGAGCGCGGTCAGCGCCGCCGCCGCCTCGCGCCGCAGGTCGTCAAAGATGGAGCCCTGCACGATGGCAAACACCAGCTGGCCGGCAACCGGCATCCCGAGGTCGCGCGCCGCCGCCAGACATTCGCGCGCCCAGCGATGGCTGCGTTCGACCGCGCGCTGGCAGACCTCGCGCTCGCCCGGCCAGGGCGGGCATTCGTCCAGCACCATGGCGATGTCGGAGCCGAGGTTTTGCTGGATGGTCATCACCTCGCGCGGACCGAGGAAGATGGTCGCACCGTCAAGGTGCGACTGGAAGGTGATGCCCTCGTCGCGCACGCGGCGCAGCTTGGCGAGACTAAAGACCTGGAAACCACCGCTGTCGGTGAGGATGGAGCCCTCCCAGCCCATGAAGGCATGCAAGCCGCCGAGGTCGCGGATGAGTTCGGAGCCCGGCCGCAAGTTGAGATGATAAGTGTTGCCGAGGATGATCTGGGCGCCGATCTCGCGCAGGTGCGCCGGTGTGACGGCCTTCACCGTTCCCTGGGTGCCCACCGGCATGAAGACGGGCGTCTCCACCACGCCGTGACGGGTGGTGAGGCGGCCGCGACGGGCGGCCGTGACCGGATCGGTCTTGAGCAGCGTAAAGTGCGCAGACATCAAAGCGCGCAGCTTCGAATGTGGTGCTGGTGAACGCAACCGGTTTCACGCCGGTGGAGGCGTCCAGCGCGTCACGCCGGTTGCCGGCGGTGCCGCGGCCAGCCGGGCACGCGCCTCGGTCCATTCGGGCCGGTCCAACCATGGCACGCGGGTGAGCAGTTCGCGCAAGGGCACGGTGACGAACGCCCGCTCCCACATCCGCGGATGCGGCAGGATCAGTTCCGGCCCGGCCCGCGTCTCGCCTTCATAGAGCAGCAGGTCGAGGTCGAGCGGGCGTGGGCCCCAGCGCACCTCCTGCTCGCGCCGGCGGCCCGCGGCCTTTTCCAGCTGGTGCAGGACGGCCAGCAGCGCCTCGGGCGTGAGCGTCGTCTCGACGCCCAGCACGAGGTTGAGGAACTCCGGCTGATCGAGCACGCCGACGGGCGCCGTCTCGTAGACGGCCGACTCCGCCACGGCCTTGATGCCGGGTTCGTGCGCCAGCGCCGCCAAGGCGCAGCGCATCGTGGTCCAACGGTCACCGAGATTGGCACCCACCCCAATGAAGGCCTGTCGCATTGGTTCTACCATCAATCACGCGGCCGGGCGGGTCCGGCACACCCGCACCGCCAGACCGGCGCAGATGAAATCCACCGGCGGCTTTGATTTGATTACCTCAACCTCGACCGCCCGCACGAGGGGAAACGCGCGCAGCAGTTCCGCCGCCACGGCCTCCGCCAGCGCCTCGGCGAGCTTGCAGGGCGGTCCTTCCATGACTGTGCGTACCGCTTCGTGCACCGCCCGGTAGTCGACGGTGCGGGTGAGATCATCGGTCCGGCCGGCCTCGGCCAGCGGCAGTTCCAGCTGCACGGTGACCTCGAAATCCTGGCCGTGGGCCGTCTCCTCGGGCAGCACGCCGTGGCGGCCGAAGAAATGCATGCGGGAAAGGGTGAGCGTGTCGGGAGTCATGGTTTCCAGGTGAGACCGGCCCTGATTGCATCGGCCATCCGCACGAAGCGCAACATCGGCGCCACGTCATGCACGCGCACCATCTGGCAGCCCTGCCGGATGCCCCACACGAGCGTGGCGCCCGTGCCGTCAAGCCGGTCGTCCACCGGCGCGCCGAGCACGAGGCCGATGGTCGACTTCCGCGACGTGCCGAGCAGGACCGGGTGGCCGAGCGCGCCGATCCAGTCGAGGTGTTTGAGCACCTCGAGATTGTGCGCCGGTTCCTTCGCGAAGCCAAAGCCCGGGTCGAGCCAGAGCTGGTGCGCCGGCACCCCCGCCGCCTGCGCCACGGCAAGGCTCAGCCGCAGGTCGAGCAGCAGGTCGGCCCAGAAGTCGCCGTAGGCCCGGTCGGGCCGGTTGTGCATGAGGATGACCGGACAGCGGAGCGCGGCCACCGCCGCCGCCATGGGCGAACGCGGCAGGGGCGGTGCGGGGGCTCCGCTTTGCAGGGCCTCGATTCCGCGCCGCCGCTCCTCCGCCGTAAATCCGTGCAGGCAACCCCAGATGTCGTTGACGATATCCGCGCCAGTCCGCACCGCGGCGTCCGCCACCGCCGCCTTGTAGGTGTCGATGGAAATGGCCGCGTCCGGGAAGGTTCGACGCAGCGCGGCCAGCGCCGGCAGCACGCGGTCACATTCCTCGGCCGCACTCACCGGCGCCGCGCCCGGCCGCGTCGATTCGCCGCCCACGTCAAGCACATCGGCGCCGGCCGCCAGCATTCCACTGGCCCGATCCACGACCGCCTGGACGGAGGGCAACTGTCCCCCGTCGGAAAAGGAATCGGGGGTGAGGTTCAACACGCCCATGACGAGTGTGCGACCGCCCGGCACTGGCAGCGGGCGGCCATGCGGGCTTTGCCAGACGGCGGACTGCATCGGATCCTGTAGTAGGTGGAGGTGGAGCGACGAGGCAACCCTCTTCATGTGTCCCGCCGCGTCATCTCCGGCATGCACATGACCTGGAAACGCGCCTCCAGCCGGCGGAACCATGGATGCTCGACTGTCGCGGGTTCCGCCAGCGGGCGGCCGGTTTCGTCGAGAACTCGCGCCACCGGTGCCAGCCCAAGCGTGCCGCTTGTCAGAAAAACCATCCCTGCCTCCGCGAGTGCTGTCGGCGGAAAAATTCCTTCGTGGACGGCGATCCCTTCCGTCTGCGCCAGTTCCAGCACCACCGCGCGCACCACGCCGGGCAGCACACCGAGGGTGAGGGCCGGCGTGCACAGTCTGCTGCGGGCGGCGAAAAAGAGATTGGTGGTCACGCCTTCGGCGATCCAGCCCTCCGGTGTGAGCATCAGTCCCTCGGCGCCGGCCGGCAGACCGCGATCCAGTATCTCCCACCGCGCCACAAGCGCGTTGGCATATTGCAGTGACTTTGGTCGCGGCAAAAACTCCGGTGCGAGGCGGCGCGTTGCGAGCACGTGCAAACTGCGTCCGCCCGTGGGCGGCGCCGGGAGTTCGCGCAGGGTCACGAGTTCCGACGGGTGGCGGTAAGGCCCGGACGGCAGGCCGGACGGGGCCACGCCCGCCGTCACCGTGTAGCGAAAGACCGCATCCTCGCATCCGTTGCGCGCGAGCAACTCCTGCAGGATGCGCGGCAGTTCCGTCTCCGCCCGCGGCAGCAGCGCCGACGCAGGGAACTCGATGCGGTAGCGCCGGCACCCCGCCCGCAGCCGCGCCAGATGGCGCGGCAGCAGCGGCGCCCGGCCGCCCCAAGTGCGGAAGGTTTCAAAAAGACCGGCGCCGAACTGCACGGCGTGGTCGAGCACCGGCAATTGCGCCGTGGCGGCGGGCACGAATGTGCCATTGAACCAAATAATACCGTCAGTCATTTGTCCCACCCTCCTCCGCCGCGCGCTTCACGGCCAGCCACAGGGCCCGGGCCTTGTTAAGCGATTCCTCGAACTCGTGCCCGGGATCGGAGTCGGCCACGATCCCGGCGCCGGACTGCACCTGCGCCTCCCCGCCGACGGCCACCAGCGTGCGGATGGCGATGTTCAGCTTCACATTGTCATTGTAGCCCAGCCAGCCGATGGCGCCGGTGTAGATGCCGCGGCGCAGCGGTTCCAGTTCGCCGATGATCTCCATCGTGCGCACCTTGGGCGCGCCGGTGATGGTGCCGCCGGGAAACAGCGCGGCGATGGCGTCGCAGACGGTGCGCCCCGCCGCCAGTTCGCCTACGACCCGTGACACCAGATGCATCACGTGCGAGTAGCGCTCGATGGCCATGAAATCCGCGACGTGCACCGAACCATAGCCGGCCACACGGCCGATGTCGTTGCGCAGGAGGTCGACCAGCATGAGATGTTCGGCGCGCTCCTTGGGACTGGCGATCAACTCCGCCGCCAGGGCGGCATCGGTCTCTGGCGTGGCGCCGCGCGGTCGCGTGGCCGCGATCGGGTGTGTCTCCAGCCGGCCATCCGCCACACTCAGCAGCAACTCCGGCGAACCCGAGACGACCGTCACCTCGGGAAAACGCAGCAGCGCCATGTACGGCGAGGGGTTGAGCCGCCGCAGCGCTTCGTAGATGCGCTCCGGCGGGGCCGGCAGCGGGCGGCTTTGCCGGACCGAAAGATTCACCTGGTAGGTCTCTCCGGCGGCGATTCGCTCCTGCACGGTGCGCACCGCGGCGATGAAAGTCTCGCGCCCCGGCGACAGGTTCATCTCAGGAAGGGAAAAATAGTCCGGCGGCAGGGCTGCCGGCGTTTCTGGCGGCGGAGGCGGCACGGCTTGCGTCCGCCAGTGGTTCCATTGGTTGCGCAAGCCGAGCACCTTCTTTTGCGCCCGCGCAAAAGCGACCTCCAGCGCGCCCGCCGCCGCCTCGATGTCGTCCGCAGAATGCAGGCTGAAGCAAAACAGCGCGCACGTTTCGTGGTCGAATACCCAGCCTTCGTCCACTTCCGCCCAAACGTACCAAGGGTAGGCCAGCGCAGGCCGGTCGGGCAGCCGCAACGCCTCGAGGGTCTCCCCGGCATCGTAGGCGAGGTAGCCAACGAGTCCGCCGTAAAACGGCGGCGCGCCCGCCACCGGCGGCGCCCGCCGCTCCGCCAGCCAGGCATGCAGCACCGCCATGGGCCGCCCCGGGCGGCGCTCCGCCACCCGTTCGCCGGAGCCGTCGCCCGGCCGCCGCCAGACCCCCGCGCCTTCCGCTTCCCCGCTCAGGCGTACGCGGATGTCATTTCCCAATACCGTGTATCGCCCCAGTTTGCCGGTTTCGAGGAGCACCGACACGGTCTGTGCGCGCCACACGGCGGTCCATTGTTCCGGCAGCGCCTCCCCGGCCCAGGCGGCGATCATGGGTAGCCGGTTGTAGGCTCCCAGCCATTCCCGCCATTGCGCGGGCATGACCAACCATCGTCCGCCCCCGGCGAAGGGCGGAGTGTGACTGAGGCGTGCGTCCATTCCTGTGGCGGCTTTGGCCGAACAATGGGATAAAAGCAAGCTGCCGCGCGGGCCGGCCCCCTAGCCAGCCGGCACTGGGTCTTTTTGAAATGCGGATTGCAGCCGGCTGAGCAATTGGCAGGCTGTCGGCATGCCCAAGAAACGAACGCCCAAGCGCGCGACCAAATCGGTTAAGCTAAAGTGTGCGCGCAAGGATTTCGCACAGATCGCGTTTGCCGCGGTTCAACAGGCGACGGGTGCAGCGCCAAGGCGCGCCCGTTAAAGTTCCGGCAAGCCTTCAACCTTGGGCGTGGGCTGGTCGGGCTTCTTAACCAGTTTCTTTTTCCAGAGGTTGAGAGTACCGATGAAGAGATCGAAATCTTCTTCGGTCATCGGGAATGGAATCCTTGCGACTTTGCCCGGACCAACCAAGACGGGCATTTCTTGGATAGCGGCGTCTGGGTTCATAGGAGTAAATGCTGATCTAGCATCGAGTTGCTTACCCTCAAGTCCCTCAGGCTTTGTTTCCTGCCGAGTGTTTTCTTGTTCATTATCAGGGCTAGAATCGGCGTTTTTATCCAATTTGGCAAGTGCAAAAGCTGAACGGTAGTTCCCTAGGACATCTCCAACAACTGACTCATTAAACCCTTTGTCTCTTACTAGAAACGGAATCATGGCCGCATCATCCGGCAGGTGAGCGCCATACCGCTCCCAAAGTGTGGCGTGAATCGCAGGTGCCCTTGCCGCCACTTCTAGGGCCCTCTGTTTCCGTGGGTCGTTTTCGGGTAGGAGTAAGATGTCTTGGGCGCTTTCTGATAGCTTAATCTTGCGGTCATCGCCTGACCCAGAATCCTCAATGAGCCCATAGTGCTTCATTGCGGCTATTGTCCTTAAGGCATCGCCTGACTGGGTTGTGTACCCTAGGCTCTTTAGAGAGGCGTCAATGTGCGCCTCGTGCTTGCGTTGGGAGTCCCATAGCTTACGCGCCTTTTCGATGGCTGCGGCAAGCGTGATGGAAGGATAACCCGGACTGCGGCCACGTTTCGGCTTATCGGTTTCAGGCTTAGTCTTCGTCTCCGGTTTCTTTGGTTCTGTGGTGCTCATGCCGGGAAGTGGATCATAACCCTGTTTCGTCGTCAAGGGCTAAACGCAACATTTAGAGCAGAAATGTCAGTTAGGGCTTGCATCCAGCCCAAAAACCCTCTTACTCCCCCTTGTTCATTAAAAGAATTGCCCCCGAACACGCTGTAACGTGCCGGGGGCGGTGAAGGAGCCCGTAGCTTAACGCATAGAGCATCCCCCTCGTAAGGGAAAGGGTGTGGGTTGGAATCCCACCGGGCTTGCCAGAGCACATCCCCGGTGGCGGTGGGAAAAAGAACTGCCACACCCTACCATGGCCAACTTTATCAGCAAGGAAAAACGCTCCCAGATCATCGCCTGTCTGTGCGAAGGAAATGGCGTTCGAGCTACTGCCCGCCTCTGCGGAGTGACCAAGAATACGGTGTCCCGTCTGCTCGTTTGGATTGGCCGGGCATGCTCCGAATACCAAGACCGCGTGTTTCGCGATCTGACCTGCAAGCGCGTCCAATGCGATGAAATCTGGGCGATGTGCGGTTGCCGCGATAAGATCGCCGGCCCAAAACAAAAAGAGCGGGGTTGGGGGGCCTTGTGGACATGGACCGCAATCTGCCCGGATTCAAAATTGCTCTTCTGCTGGTTCATCGGCACGCGGGACGCCGGAGCGGCCTATCACTTCATGCATGACGTTGCCGGGCGGCTGGCGCACCGCGTCCAACTAACCAGCGATGGTCACAAGCCATATCTCGCCGCCGTCGAATCCACTTTTGGTTCTGAGATCGACTTTGCCCAACTGGTCAAAATCTACGGTCCTACGCCGAACACGCCAGAGACGCGGTACTCGCCTGCGCAATGCATGGGGACGCGCAAGGCGGCTATCACCGGCAATCCGGATTTCAGGCATGTTTCAACCAGCCACGTTGAAAGGTTGAATCTGTCGATTCGCATGGGCAATAGGCGATTCACCCGGTTGACCAACGCACACAGCAAGAAGATCGAAAACCACAAACACGCCTTCGCCTTGTTCGCGATGCATTACAACTTTTGCCGGATCCACCAATCCCTACGCGTCACCCCAGCCATGCAGGCGGGCGTTACTGACCATGTTTGGGAATTGGAGGAAATTATTTCGCTGTTGGATTGCGCAATTGAAAAAGCAGTGTGAAAGGAGGTGAGGTAAATGGCTAAACACGAATACACGTCAAAACGAGTGGCGACCAAGGCGTCTGCGGTTCTTCGTAATCCGCATTCATCCAAGGCTGCCAAGAGTGCGGCGGCATCTGCACTTACTCAGGCTCGGGACCGGAAACGCTGATGAGTAAGTAGCGTTATCCTTCGGATACAGGCTGTGGGGATCGTCATATCCCCACAGCCTTGTTTTTCACCGTAGGCATCGACGATGTGTGGAACAACCAAAATTGCTTTGGCATTTTGGGAAACAAGCCAGCCAACAGATTGAGCGATTGCCGGCTTGGGTTTGCAGCCAGTCATAGGCTCCCACCGATTGGAACACCCCGCCGAGTCTTCCCATTCCACCAACACAAGACTATTTTCTTTTGGTCTCATTCAAAAGGACCCAGTACCAGCCAGCCCCGGCACTTGACCCTTCCTCCCTCCTGGGAGTAGAGTGCCCTGTGCTGCTTGTCATCGACAACTTCGATTCCTTCACGTTCAACCTGGTCCAATACTTCGGCCAGTTGGGCGTGGCGCAGCGCGTTTTCCGCAACAACGAGATCACGCCGGAGCAGGCGCTGGCCCTCAACCCCGACCGCGTGCTGCTCTCCCCCGGCCCCTGCTCGCCGCGCGAGGCCGGCGTCACCCTGGACATCATCAAGGCCTTCGCCGGCCGGAAACCCATCCTCGGCGTCTGCCTCGGGCACCAAGCCATCGGCCACTACTTCGGCGGGCGCGTGGTGCGGGCCGGCCGCCTCATGCATGGCAAGCTCTCGCCCATCCTGCACCGCGGCACCGACGTGTTTCGCGGTCTGCCCTCGCCCTTCCGCGCCACGCGTTATCATTCGCTGCTCGTCGAGCGCGCCACCCTGCCCGACTGCCTTGAAGTCACCGCCGAGACCGCCGAGGGCGAAATCATGGGGCTGCGCCACCAGACGCTGCCCGTCTGGGGAGTGCAGTTTCACCCCGAGTCCATCGCCACCGAGCACGGAATGAACATTCTGCAAAACTTCCTGTCGCTCAATTGAGCCGCCCGCCCCCCTGACAGCTCCCATCGCCTACCCCGCTCATGCGCTGCCCCAAATGCACTTCCATCGCGGACAAAGTGATTGACTCCCGCATCAGCAAGGAGGGCAACACCATCCGCCGCCGCCGCGAGTGCCTAGAATGCGGCCACCGCTATACCACCATCGAAACCCTGGTGCGGGATGGCATCATGGTCACCAAGCGCGACGGACGCCGCGAGGAGTTCGACCGGGAAAAACTCCTTCACGCCATCCGCGCCGCCTGCCACAAGCGTCCAGTTGACCTCGAGCAGATCACCATGATCGTCGACGACGTCATCGACGCGCTGGAGGCCCAGTACGAAAGCGAGATTCCCAGCCGGGCCATCGGCGACGAGGTGATGCGCCATCTGCGCCGCATCGACCAGGTGGCTTACGTGCGCTTCGCCAGCGTCTATAAGGAATTCCGCGACCTTTCCGATTTCATGGATGAGATCAGCCATCCCGAAGAGCCGAAGCAATGACCAGCAGCGACCATCTGCGCCGTCTTCACTTCATCAACGCGCTTTTTGCGGGCCTCACCGGCCACGACCTTTACCTCGCGCAGCAGATTCAGACGGCCATCACCACCAGCCTGTCCGAGGCGCGCGGCCGGCCGGCCGAACAGCCGCCCCCCGGAGGGGAGCCGGCCGAACCCAGCGACCCGGCTTTCGCCGCCGCCGCCGCGCGCCTCCTCGAGCGTCTGTGCGACGGCCGGCAGGATCACGGCTTTTTCCACTGGGATGCAGCGGAGTCCGCCGCCGCCGCCACGCCGCTCTTCGCCCGCGAGCACGTCCTGGCGGGCCTCCGGCGCCTGGCGCGCTATCGCGAATCCACCCTGCTCGTCACCAATCTCCGGCCGGCGCACTGTCCGCCGCACCGCCGCTGGACCGGCCGGCGCCAGCGCGAATACCGCGAGTCGCTCGCGCTCATCCGCGATCTCGCCGCGGCCCGCAGCCGCCGCAGCGCCAGCCTGAACTTGCTGTTTCTTTGACCACTGATTTCACGGATGGACACAGATCAATTCATCCGTGTTCATCAGGGTGATCAGTGGTGAAATGATTCTGCGATGAGCAAAACCGTCTTCCAGCGCATCATCGAGCACGAGATTCCCGCCCGGATCGAGTACGAGGACGAACACTGCATTGTCATCCATGACATCCAGCCGCAGGCGCCGGTGCACCTGCTCATCATCCCGAAGAAAGTCATCGCGCGCGCCGGTGACGCCATCGCCTACGACGAGGCCATCCTCGGCCACCTGATTGTCACCGCAGGCATGATCGCGAGGAAACTCGGCCTCGCCGGCGGCTACCGCCTTGTGATCAACAACGGCCCCGACGCCTGCGAAAGCGTGCCGCACCTGCATGTGCACCTGCTGGCCGGACGCCAGATGAACTGGCCGCCGGGCTGAGCAGCTTACGCCGATTCAAGATTTAAGATGGAAGATCGAAGATCGATCCGCCTGCACCGTCCTAATCTTGAATCTTCCCTCTTGAATTGACGCTACGCGCTGCTGCGCGCCTCAAAGGCGCCGTCGACGCGCTTGACCACGAGCCGCTTCAACTCGAGCAGCATGAGCGTGGCACCCAGCTCGTGGGCCGGCATCTGCGTGAGACCGACGAGGGCGTCGATGTTTAGAATGGAGCCGCCGCGGAAGCATTCGAAGACGCGTTGCTCCGTCTCACTCAGTCCACCCACCATGGCGCTGTCCGCCGCGCCCGCGGGGATCGGCGCCGGTCGCAGGCCGTCGAGGTAGTTCAACTCGGCGAGGATGTCGTCCACGCTGGTGAGGAGTGTGGCGCCGTCGCGAATGAGCTGGTGGCAGCCGTGGCTGGAGGGCTGGTCGATCCGGCCCGGCACGGCGAAGATGAGCCGGCCCTGTTCGCCGGCAAAACGCGCCGTGATCATCGCGCCGCCATCGACGTCGCTCTCGGTCACCACGACCGCCTCGCAGATGCCGGCGACGATGCGGTTGCGCATGGCGAATGACTGCCGGTCGGCCCGCCGGCCGAAGGGAAACTCCGACAGGATCGCGCCCGTCTCGGCGATCCGCCGGTAAAGGTCGAGGTTTTCCGGCGGGTAGATGAGGTCGAGGCCGGTGCCGAGCACCGCGGCCGTCCGGCCGCCGACCGACAGCGCGCCCTCATGCGCGGCGGTGTCGATGCCGCGCGCCAGTCCGCTCACCACGCAGAACCCGCGTTCGGCCAGCTCGGCGCCGAGCTTGCGGGCGACCGCCTGCCCATAAAGCGTGGTCCGGCGGCTGCCGACGATCGCGATGCACGGATGTTCGAAGGCGTAGGCGCCCTTGCGGTAGAGACCGATGGGCGGATCGTGGATCTGGCGCAGCAGCTTGGGGTAGGCGTCATCGCGCGTGGTGATGAAGGTCGCGCCCGTGTCGGCGAGCTTTTTTTCCTCACGGGCAAGGTCGAAATGTTCGCCCCACTGCGCGAGGGTCCGGCTGATGGCCGGACCGACACCCTTCACGGCCCCCAGCCGGTTCCCGCTGACGGCAAAAATCGCCCGGGGATCGCCGCCCAGCTCCTCGAGAAGACGGTTGGTCGTGATCGGGCCGATGTTGGGCAGCGCGTTCAGCACCAGGAACGCCTGCTGTTCTGTGAGTTCAGCAGGCATCGGATGCGAGCCGAAGGGCGGCGGGAAGATAATCGAGCAACTGGGTCGCCTGCACCGCCACCTGGCCGCGGTCCCGCGCGAGCAAATCGGCGGCAAGACCATGCCACACCACCCCGCGGCACGCCGCCGGCACCGGCTCGCACGTCGACTGGGCGAGCAGCCCGCCGACCAGGCCCGCCAGCAGATCGCCGCTGCCGCCGCGCGCCAGCACCGGTCCTCCAAAGAAACTGTGGTAGACGCGATCGCCATCGGCGATGCGCGTGACCGGGCCTTTGAGGACGACGGTCGCACCCGTCTCGTGCGCGACGGCGCGCAACACGGCGGAATTCGCCTCGCGCCCGCCGGCGAGCCGCTGGAATTCGCCGGCATGCGGCAGACAGACGACGCGCTCGCCCCGGACGGCGGCGAGCACCGCGGGCTGCAGCGCATCGGCGTCGAGCACGACCGGCAGATCGGTCAGCTTGACGATTTCGCCGGCCAGGGCGTGCGCGCCGCGCTCCGGGCCGAGTCCGGGACCCATGACCAGCGCGGTGGCCCGATCGAGTTGCGCACGGAACAACGGCAGACCCTCGGGCGCGAGACTGCCCGCGGGGGTCTCCGGCCAGCCCACCCAGATGGCCTCCGGGGCGCGCGCCGCGTAGGCGGCCGCAAGTGATTCCGGCACAAAGGCGGTGACCAGCCCCACCCCGCTGCGCAGCGCGGCCTGCACGCACATCAACACGGCACCGGGGTAGTGGCGGGACCCGCCGATCACGAAAAGGTGTCCGAAGGTGCGCTTGTCCGACTGGGGCGCGCGCAACGCGGCAAGTGGAGCGAGTACCGAGGGTTTGAGCACCCGATCGACCGCACCCGCGATATTGTTTTCCGCCTCAAAAAATCCGAGATCAAGGTAACGCAGCCGCCCCACCACGTCGCGATGGCGCTCCGCAAGCAACGGCGTCTTCACGCTGCCCGTGGCATAAGTGAAGTCGGCGCGGAAGGTGATGTCGCCCGCCTCCCCGCCCACCCCGCTGGGCAGATCGACGGCCGCCCGCAGACGGATGCCGGGATGCGCGTTGACGCGGCGGAGCACCTCGGCCGTGGCGGCATCCACAGGCGGACGAAACTGGAAGCCGAAGATGCCATCGAGGCAGAGGTCGTATTCCCCCCGGCCTTCCGGATTCCCCTTTTTCGGAGGCAATTTCGTCACCCGTCCGGGGGCGATGCGCAGCAGCTCACGCCAGGCACGCCAGGCCAGCGGCCGGAGGGCCCGTTCGCCGCCGACGAACAGCACGGCCGCCTGCGCCGCCGGATGCTGTTCAAGGATGGTTTTCGCCGCGAGCAGGGCATCGCCGCCATTGTGGCCCTTGCCGGCCAGCACGAGCACGCGGCCGGCGGCGGGAAAGCCGCCGATCTCTTTGAAATCCTCGAGCGCCGCCCGGCCCACGGCGGTGCCGGCCTGCTGCATCGCCGGCCATTCCCGTGCCTCCTCGCCGCCAAACAGCCGCGCCTCCAGCGCCTTCGCCTCGGCGCAGGGGAGGATGGGATCGGACCAGGCGGAGTTCATGGCGGCAGGAATCCTCCTTCTCAGGCCGGAGGCTGCCGCATCAGCGCGGCGACGGCCATCGCGAGTGTATCGGTGTGTGAAAGCGAGACGTGCAGGTGCGTGGCGCCGACCTGGGCGAGCAGCGCCCGGCCCTGCTCGTCGAGGCGCACAAGCGGCTCGTTGCGCGCACCGTGGTAGATGGAGACCGATTTCCAGCCCAGCTCGGCGCCGATGCCGGTGGTGAAAGCCTTCGACACGGCCTCCTTGGCGGCGAAGCGCGCCGCCAGGTGCCGGTGGGGGAATTTACGGTCGAAGCAGTAGGCGCGCTCCTCGTCGGTAAACACGCGCTGAAGGAAGCGCTCGCCCTGCCGGTCGAGCACGCCGCGGACGCGCTCGACCTCGATGACGTCGCAGCCGAGGCCGAGCAGGATCCCGCCGGGAGGCAGAGTGAGGTTCATGAGGAAGGAGTGAGTAGCGGGTAGTGAGTAGAAGGGAGACAACGACGGCAAGATGCTCAATGCTCGCTACTCGATACTCGCTACTTGCCCCCGTTCATCCGCGTTTTCATTTCGCGCACGGCCTCCTCGACGCCGGTGAAGAGGGCGCGGCTGATGATGCTGTGGCCGATGTTCAGCTCGTGCAGGTGGGGCAGCGTGCGGATTTCGGCGATGTTGACGTAGTTGATGCCGTGGCCGGCGTTCACCACCAGTCCCAGCTGGTGGGCCAGCGCCGCCCCACGGCGGAGGCGCTCCAGCTCCGCCGGGCGGCGCGGGGTGTGATTAGCCTCGGCATAGGCCCCGGTGTGCAGCTCGATCCACGCGCTGCCGAGCCGGGCGGAAAGTTCGATCTGCGTCTCGTCGGGACTGATGAAAAGGCTGGTGACGATGCCCGCGGCGCGCATCGCCGCGACCACGGCGCGGACGCGGTCCTCGTTGCCCACGACATCAAGCCCGCCCTCGGTGGTAATCTCCTTGCGGTTTTCGGGCACAAGGCAGACCGAGTCGGGCTTCAGCTTGAGGGCAAACTCCGTCATGGCCGGCGTGCAGGCCATCTCGAGATTGAGGCGGGTCGCGATGGCTTCGCGCAGCCGCCAGACGTCGCGCTCCTGGATGTGGCGGTGGTCCTCGCGCAAGTGCACAGTGATGCCATCGGCGCCGGCGCGCTCGGCGAGGACGGCAAGCGTGACGGGATCGGGTTCCACATTGCCGCCAGTGGTGCGGCCGCTTTCGCGGTAGCGCGCCTGGCGGAGCGTGGCACAGTGGTCGATGTTGACGCCGAGGAGGATCATGGGGCGAAAGGGGATGCTGGCATAAATTCAGGAGCCAGGAAACCACGAAAATATCATTGCCGTCGCCGGCGCATGCTTGCTGGCTTCGTGCCCTTCGAATTCAATCCTTCCGTGACCACCCCGCGGCCCAAGCCTGAAAACCTGCTGTTCAATCTGGTCTGCAACGTCGTCATCCCGACGGTGATCCTTGCAGGATTCAGTGGCGAGAAATGGCTTGGTCCCAAATGGGGGCTGGTCATCGCCCTCGGATTTCCCGCCGGCTACGGCCTCCATGATTTTGCCGCCCGGCGGCGCTGGAACTTCATCTCGATCATCGGCTTTGCGAGCGTGCTCATCTCCGGCGGGTTCGGCCTGATGAAGGTGGGGGGATTCTGGTTTGCGGTAAAGGACGCCGCCATCCCCGGCATCATCGGTCTCGCCGTGCTGGCCTCGATGCGGGCGAAGACCCCGCTGGTGAACGAGCTGCTCTACAATCCGCAGGTGATCGACGTGGAAAAAGTGGATGCGGAACTGACGGCACGCGGCACGCAGACCGAGTTCACCGGCTTGTTGCGACGAGCCACCGGTCTGCTCTCGCTGTCGTTTTTTGTAAGCGCGGTCCTGAACTTTTTTCTGGCCCGCCATCTCATCAGGAGTCAGCCGGGCACCGCGGCGTTCAACGGCGAGCTGGCAAAGATGCATCTGGTGAGCTGGCCGGTGATCGTGCTGCCGAGCATGGCGATGATGATGCTGGTGCTCTGGCGGCTGCTGCATGGCATCAAAGCCCTGACCGGGCTGGAGCTGGACGACATCTTCCGCGCCCCGCCGGAAAAGAAGGCTGGCTGAACAACCGTCGTCGGGCGGCGGCTCCGCCGCGGAGCGTTTTGTCGTCCGCCGGGTCGTGCCTACTTCCGCTTGTGCGGCGGCACGTAGTCGCGCTGCTGCGGGCCGACGTAGATCTGGCGCGGGCGGTAGATGCGGCCCTTGGGGTTGGCGGCGACCTCCTTCCAATTGGCGATCCAACCGGGCATGCGGCCGATGGCAAACATGACGGTGAACATGTTTTCCGGGATGCCGATGGCCCGCATGATCAGGCCGGAGTAGAAGTCGACGTTCGGATACAGCTTGCGCGAGAGGAAGTAGTCGTCCCTGAGGGCGGCCTCCTCGAGGCGCTTGGCGATGTTGAGGAGCGGGTCGTCCTTGATGCCGAGGCTGGCCAGGGCGCTGTAGAAGCTCTCCTTGATGATCTTCGCGCGGGGGTCGTAGTGCTTGTAGACGCGGTGCCCGAAGCCCATGAGGCGCTTGTCCGCCTTGCCCAGCTTGGCCTGCTCGATGAACTTGGTGCCGTCGTCGCCCTCGGCGTGAATGCTCTTGAGCATCTCGATCACCGCCATGTTGGCGCCGCCATGCAGCGGGCCCCAGAGGGCGCAGACCCCGGCCGCGGTGGAGGCGAACAGGTTGGCGCCGCTGGAGGCAACCATGCGCACGGTCGAAGTGCTGCAATTCTGCTCGTGGTCGGCGTGCAGCAGCAGGAAAAGATTGAGGGCCTGGGCGACCTCCGGGAGCGCGATATAGGGCTCGTAGGGGGTCGAGAACATCATGTGCAGGAAGTTCTCGCAATAGGGCAGGTCGCGGCGCGGATGAATGTAAGGCAGGCCGCGGCTGGCGCGATACGAGTAGGCGGCGATCGTGCGCACCTTGGAGATGATGATGGCCGAGGTCTCCTCAAAGTTTTCCAGGTCGTGCTGGTGGTCGTTGGTGGCGAGATGCGGATAGTAGGACCCCAGCGAGTTCAGCATCGCCGAAAGGATCGCCATGGGATGGGCGTCGGCCGGGAAACCCTCGAAGAGGTGCTCCATGCCCGAGTGGATGGGCGAATTCTCCGTAAGCAGTTGGGAGAACCGCTTGCGCTGCGCCGGGATCGGCAGCTCCCCGTTGATGATGAGGTAGGCCGTCTCGATGAAGGAGGAATACTCGGCGAGCTGCTCGATGGGATAGCCGCGGTAGCGGAGAATGCCCGCCTCGCCGTCGATGAAGGTGACGGCGCTCAGGCAGGAGCCGGTGTTGCCGTAGCCCTCGTCAAAGGAGACATAACCGGAGTCGTTGCGCAGGTTGCGGAAGTCGACCGCCTTCTCGCCCTCCGTGCCGGTGATGACGGGAAGATCATAGTCCTTGTTGTCGAGCTTGAGGGTGGCTTGCGGAAGCATGGAATAATAAAGAGCCAATTATTTTTACGATGCAACCAATGTTCGCGCCAGGTTCCCGTCCCTCGCCGGCGCCGGCCCCGGCAGGCCCGGCCCCTCAAGCCCGGCGGGTGGCGGCGAGCGCAACGAAGTTCCGGTAGATCTGCAACCCCCGGGCCTGGCTCTTTTCAGGGTGGAATTGCGTCCCGTAGCAATAACCCCGGACAATGGCCGCCACAAACGGGCCGCCATAATCGCATTCCGCCAGCACGAGCGCGCGTTCCGCAGGCACGACATAATAGCTGTGCACAAAATAGAAGGCCTCGCCTTCGTCGCGCAGGCCGGTTTGGAGCGGCGTCCCCCGCCGGACGAAGCGCACGGTGTTCCAGCCCATGTGCGGCACCTTGAACTCCGGCGGACGCTGGAAACGCACCACCCGCCCCGGGAAAATGCCGAGTCCGGTCACACCGCCGCCTTCCTCCGAGTGCTCGAACAACGCCTGCATCCCGAGGCACACGCCGAGGAAGGGCCGGTCGGCGGCGATCCAGTCGCGCACCGTGGCGTCGAGACCGGTCGCCTGCAGCGCGGCCACGCAATCGCGCAGCGCCCCCACGCCCGGCAGGATGAGACCGGCGGCGCGCGCCGCGGCCATCTCCGCCGGCGTGCGCACGACGCGCACGACGCCCCCCACGGCCTCGACGGCCTTGGTGACGCTGCGGAGATTGCAGATGCCGTTGTCGATGACGGCGAGCACGGGCGGGGCCAAACTCATGGTTTTGGGTTGTGGGTTTTGCGTTGCGCCAGTGCCGAGTTGATGGGGGGTCGCCACCCAAAACTCAAAACGCAAAGCTCAAAACTTGATCAGAGCTTCCCCTTGGTCGACGGCAGCCGGTCCGCCGCGCGGGGCTCGATCTGCGAGGCGACGTCAAGCGCGCGGGCGAAACTCTTGAAAACGGCCTCGACCACGTGATGCGGCTCCTCGCCGTAGACGAGCCTCACGTGCACGTTGGCCCCGACCGTGTTGGTGAACGCGCGGAAAAATTCCTTCACCAGCGCAAGGTTGAAATCGCGCACAAACATCGTCGGCGCGCTGACGTCGTAGACGAGGTGGGGCCGGCCGCCAAGATCGATGACCACGCGGGCCAGCGCCTCGTCCATCGGCAGGATGAAAAAGCCGTAGCGCTTGAGGCCGATCTTGTCGCCCAGCGCGGCCTTGAAAGCCTCGCCCAGCACGATGCCGACGTCCTCGACGGTGTGGTGGTAGTCGACGGCCACGTCGCCGCGGGCCTTCAGCTCGAGGTCGAACAGCCCGTGCTTGGCAAACAGCGTGAGCATGTGGTCGAAGAACGGGATGCCCGTGTCGATTTTCGACATGCCCTTGCCGTCCACCGTGAGCTTCACGGTGATGTCGGTCTCGGCGGTCTTGCGCGAGAGAGTTGCTACGCGTGTTTTAGCCATGCCTCGAGGTTCTCCTGCAGGACGAGCATTGCCCCGTCGGTGCCGACGCTGATGCGGAGGAAGGAGGAGGTCAAGGCGTGGCTCCCGAAGTGCCGGACAAGGATTTTGCGGGCATAAAGGAAGTCATAAAGCCCCCGGGCCACCTCCGGGCCGGTGCGACCGGCGCGGTCCCGCGGCTCGGTAAAGAGGAAGTTGGCCTGTGAAGGCTGGGTGAACCAACCGAGCTTGGTCGTCCACTGCCCGTGGACGCGATCGCGCGTCGCCTTGATCTTCCGGACCAGCGCCGCGTAGTAATCGGGATCCCCCAAGGCTGCCAAGGCCCCGGCCTGGGCGAGGCGGCTGACGTTGTAGCTGTCCTTCACACGGTCGAGCAGGCCGATCACCTCGGGGCGCGCCAGCGCATACCCCACGCGCATGCCGGCCAGGCAATGCGACTTGGAGAGCGTGCGGACGATGCAGAGCGTGGGATGCTGGGGCAGGAGACCGGCGGCGTTCTCCTCGGCAAAAGCCGCATACGTCTCGTCCACCACCAGCAATCCGTGGAAACGGCGCAGGATCGCCTCGATATCCGCCGTGCGGAAACCGACCCCGGTCGGCGCGTTGGGCGACGTGAGAAAGAAAACCTTCGCGGCCGACGCGGCAATGGCGTCCACCGGCAGCTTCATCGAACGGTCGAAATCCAGCGAGACGGCGCGCCCGTCCTGAATGCCGACCAGCACCGGATAGAGCGAATAGCTCGGCAGGGTGAAGCCCGCCGCAGACGCTGGCGCACAGAAACAGCGCACGAGGAGGTTGAGGACGTCGTCGGCGCCGTTGCCGATGAACACCTGGTCTGCCCCGAGCCCGTGCAGGCGGGCGACAGCCTCGCGCAGGGCCGCACTCGCGGGATTCGGGTAAAGGCGCAAGGAGGCCCCGTCTTCGCCGATTTCGCGGCGCAACGCCTCCACGACCCGTGGACTGGGCGGGTACGGACTTTCGTTGGTGTTGAGTTTGATCCAGCCCGGTTCGCCGGGCTGGAGGCCGGGCGTGTAGGCATGCAACGCCGCCACATGGGGCAGCGCCAGATCTTGGATCTTGGATTTTGGATTTCGGGAGGGCATCGAGCAACAATGCAGGAAAGTCGCGGGCGACCGGTTCTGCTGTACAGCAGAACGCCCGCCAGCCGGCTTCCTACCGGTTTCGGATCTCCACCGATCGGCCGTGGGCGTCGAGCTGCTCCATGGCGGCAAAGGCGGCCACCACCGGCGCGGCCCGGCGCAGACTGGTGCGATGGTAGTGCATCAGGCTCGTGCGGCGCATGAAGTCCGTCACGCGCAGGCCGCTGGAAAAACGGCCGCTCCGGCCGGTGGGCAGCACATGACTGGGTCCGGCGATGAAATCGCCCAGCGCGGTGGGGGTGTCGTTGCCGATCATGATGGCGCCGGCGGTGGTGATTTTTTCGCTCAGCCGGGGGACCGCGCGCGCGGTTACGAGCAGTTCAAGGTGTTCCGGCGCGACGTAGTTGGCCACCTCGGCAGCCTGATCGAGGGTTTTCACCTCGATGGCGAGAAACCCGCTGGCGAGCACCCGGCGCACAATCCCGGCCCGGGTAATGAGTTTAAGCTGGGCCTTGATTTCGGCGGCGACAGCGGCCAGGACGCGCGGTGCTGTGGCCACGAGATAGATCTTCTCCCGGCCCGAGCCATGCTCGGCCTGGGCCAGCAGGTCGGCGGCGGCGTAATCGGGACGCGCGGTGCCGTCCGCGATGACCATGAGTTCGCTCGGCCCGGGCAGGCCGCCCACGCCGACGGTGCCGAAGACCTGGCGCATGGCTTCGCAAACATAGGCGTTGCTGGGGCCAAAAATTTTGTCGACCGCCGGGATGGTCCGGGTGCCGTAGGCCATCGCGCCCACGCCGTAAATCCCGCCGATGCGGTAGACCTCGGTGACCCCGCAGAGATGCAGCGTGGCGAGGAGGCCGTCGGCCACACGCCCCTCGCGATTGCAGGGTGTGAAGATGGCGATCTCGGGCACCTGTGCGATCTGGGCGAGCGTGACGGTCATCACCACCGTTGAGACCAGCGGCACCTGCCCGCCGGGGATGTTGATGCCGATGCGACGGATCGGGTCGTACTTCTCCCCCACCCGGGCATGCTGGCGGTTGCTTCCCATCCAGTCGCGCGGGAGGGTCAGCCGGTTGTAGGCTTGAACGCTGGCGCGGGCGACCTCGAGGGCAATGCGGTCGCGGGGCGGCAGCATCTTCGCGGCGCGGGCCAGTTCGGATGGTTTCACCCGGAACCGGGCGGGTGTGAGCCTGGCGCCATCGATGCGCGCGGCATGGTGGACAATGGCGGTGTCGCCGCGCGCGCGGATATCGTCAAGGATGGCGGCGACCGCCGCCTGCATCTGCCGCGACGGCGCCGCCCCCCGGCAGAAGGCGGCCAGCTGGGAGCGAAAGTTGCGGGAACCGTGGCGGAGCGTGCGCATGAAAGGGAAACCGCTATGCGGTCTCCCGCCCTGCGTCAAAACGTTTGGCGGGGCATCCTCGCCGGCCTTGATGAGGATTCTCGGGCGCCCCGGCGGGGACTGAGACCATCCCGTGGTGCCCGCTCCCGGGCGACACGCTCCTCAATGCGCACCGCCTGGAGGAGGCGCGGGCGATGGTGGGCCCGGCGGATTCAACGGCGGCACTGCGAAGTAACTGCCGGGAAACGTCTCGTTGAGCGTGATCTTGTCGAAGGCGATGACCGTCGGATTCTCGACGATCTGCCCTTTCGCATCGGTGACCTTGCTGATGGATGTCACCTTCTGCGGGAAGCGCAGGCCATCGACCATGATCTCGCCTTCCTCCTTGATGCGGTCACCCAGGCCCGTTTCCGTGAGCACGAGCCGGCCGGTGGTCGCATCGAAGTAGCGGTAGAAGATGATGCCGGGCTCATGGATGAAGGCGACCTTGACGGTCGCGGTACCGTCGACAGTGGCCGGCCCGATGACCTTCACGCTGCCGCCGTGCTGCTCGAGGCCCTTGAAGAAATTCAGGTTTTCCCAAGTGTTGGCACGGAGTTGCTTGATGATCGCCGGCTCAAGCAGGGTGAGCTGCCAGCGGCTCTCATTTTTCACGTCCTGCAGGCGCTGCCAGCCTTCGTATTCATCCAGTCCGGTGACCTGGATGGCGTTCGCCGCGGTCCGGATGATGCGCTGCTGGCTGGGCTTCTGAAAGATGATCTCGATGGCGAAGCTGACGGGTTTGGGGCCCTCCGCCGTAAACTGCCGGGTCTCCATGGTGCCGACGAAATGCACCGACCTGATCGCGCTGAGCTTGCCCTCGTTGCCGTAGTACGCACGGGCCTTGGCGATGATCTGCTCGGCGGTCTGCGCCCGGGCGGGGGCGCCGGCGCCCAGCAAACCGGCCACGGCCATGAGAAAACGAATCAATGTCGCAGATCTGATCATGACAGTTCGCGCAAACAAGTAAGACTTGCCGGCGGGCAAAAGGTTCGCAACGGGAAAATCTCCTATTCCCATTCGATGGTGGCCGGCGGCTTAGAACTGACGTCGAAGACCACCCGGCTCACCCCGCGCACCTCGTTGGTGATGCGGCTCGAGATGTGCTGCAGCAGATCGTAGGGCAGGCGGGTCCAGTCGGCCGTCATCGCGTCGATGCTCTCGACGACCCGCAGGGCGATCACCCAGGCGTAGTTGCGCTCATCGCCAACCACCCCGACCGACTTCACCGGCAGAAAGACGCAGAAGGACTGCCAGACCTTCCAGTACCAGCCGGTGCGCATCATTTCCTCCTGCAGGATGGCATCGGCGTCGCGGAGAACGTCGAGCCGGTCGCGGGTGATTGCGCCGAGCACGCGCACGCCGAGCCCGGGACCGGGAAACGGCTGGCGCCAGACCACCGCGCGCGGCAGCCCCAGGCGGGCGCCAACGGCGCGCACCTCGTCCTTGAAGAGTTCGCGCAACGGCTCGATCAGCCGGAGCTTCATGCGCGCGGGCAGGCCGCCGACGTTATGGTGGCTCTTGATCAGCGCGGCGGGATTGTTGCCGATGGCCACGCTCTCGATGACATCCGGGTAGAGCGTGCCCTGGGCGAGAAAATCGGCATGCCCGATCGACTGCAGGGATTGCTCGAACACCTTGATGAACGTGCGACCGATGATTTTGCGCTTCTGTTCCGGATCGGCCACGCCGCGGAGGCGGCGGAGGAACAGCTCGGCGGCATCGACGACGCGCAGGTCGATGTGGAAATGCTTCTTGTAGAGATCGACGACGGTTTTGCGCTCTTCCTTGCGCAGCAGACCGTTGTCGACGAACACGCAGGTGAGCTGGCGGCCGACAGCCTTGTGGATGAGGGTGGCGGCCACGGACGAATCGACGCCGCCGCTGAGGCCGAGGATCACGCGTCCCCGGCCGACCGCGGTCCGGATGTCCCGCACCGTGCGGTCGATGAAGTTCTTCATCGACCAGTCCTGCCGCGCGCGGCAGACGCCGACCAGGAAGTTGCGGATCACCTCGACGCCGCGCTCGGTGTGAAACACCTCGGGGTGAAACTGGATGCCGTAGAAATTCCGCTGCAGGTCCTCAATGGCGGCAAAGGGCGAATTCTCGGTGACACCGATCGCCTTGAAACCGGGCGGAAGCTTGATGACCTTGTCGCCGTGCGAATTCCAGACCCGGAACCGGCGCGGCAGGCCGGCGAAGAGCCGACCGGGTTTCTTGACGGTGAGAAAGCCGTGGCCGTATTCGCGGTGGTCGCTTTTGGCGGTCTTGCCGCCGAGCAGATGGCCGAAGAGCTGGATGCCGTAGCAGATGCCCAGCACCGGCACACCGAGTTCAAAGATGCCCCGGTCGGGCAGCGGGGCGCTTTTCGCGAAGACACTGCTCGGCCCGCCGGAAAGAATGATGCCGATGACGCCATCCTGTCTGAGCTGCGCCGCGGGCGTCGTATAGTGGTAGATCTTTGAGTAAACCTGGCACTCGCGGATGCGGCGCGCGATGACCTGCGTGTATTGGGACCCGAAATCG
This sequence comes from Opitutia bacterium, assembly GCA_003142615.1. GTDB lineage: Bacteria > Verrucomicrobiota > Verrucomicrobiia > Opitutales > Opitutaceae > Fen-1467. The sequence continues at coordinate 27,772 of PLMW01000005.1, forward strand.
AGGACGGCGATCGTCTGTGCCATGTGAAGTTATGCAGGCAGGGTTCGCGGCGAAGCAACACCGAATAAACATCGAGTCAACGCGGGAAGCCGTCACCCCTTACGAGCAGGCGCTGCAAATCAAACCCGGTTATGTCGAGGCGCGGGATAATCTCGCCCGGGTGCGGCAGCGGGCGGCGTTTCCACATCGTTGACCCAACCGGCCGGACGGGGCCCTAGAATTTCAAACGGGCGTTGGTGTGGCCGCAGCGGGGGCAGGCAGCGGTCTCGGTGCCGGCCTTCGCGGTGTAGAGCTGGCCGCAGCGGATGCAATGGAAGGTAACCTTGCGGCGCTCCGTGTCGTAAAGCGCGTGATCACGACGGTCGTAATAGAGCCAGACCCCGAAGAAAAAACCGAGGGCGAGCAGGCAGTAGGCGACGGCACCGAGGGCGAGGTCCATGGAAGCAGGGTGACAGCAGACAGGGGCGGAACGCGGATGCAATCTCACGCAAAGGCATGCTGGCGCCAAGGGAGAAAACAAAACACGCCGGATGGGGCCGGCGTGCGTGGAAAAATGCCCGGCGACGGGGCCGGCTTCAGGTTTTCTTCTCTTCTTCCGCCTTGCCCGGGGTCTCGGGGGCGGCGGGCGCGGCCGCTTCGGTCTTCTCGGCCTTTTTGGCCGGACCGCGCTTGCCGCGTTTCTTGTAGCCGGGGTCCTCGGCGCCGACGAACTCGATGAGGGCCATCTCGGCGGCGTCGCTGACGCGGCGCGGGGCCAGCTTGTAGATGCGGGTGTAACCGCCGGAACGCTTGGCAAACTGGGCGGCCTTCTCGTTGAAGAGGAGGGTGATGGCATCCTCGTCGCGCACCTTGCGCAGCGCGTGGCGCCGGAGATGGATGGCGTCCTTCTTCTCCGGGGCGGCCGCGGCCTTCTTGGCCTTGGTGATGATCTTCTCGATGAAGGGACGCAGGACCTGGGCCTTCACCAGCGTAGTCTCGATGCGACCATGGCGGATGAGTGACGCCGCCAGATTGGAAAGCATGGCCGCGCGATGCTCGCGGGTGACGCCGAGGGATTGGCGATGTTTGAGGTGACGCATTGCTGAAATCCAGATGAACGATGGCGGATGCCGGATGGGGGAGAAGACCGCGGGCGGAGCGCCGCCGATCCGGTGTCCGGGATCCGGTATGCTTAGATTTCCTTCTTGGTGTCGAGGAGGCGCTCGTCGAACTTCATGCCGAGCGAGAGGCCGAGGGCCTCGAGCTTCTCCTTGATCTCGTTGAGCGATTTCTTGCCGAAATTGCGGTACTTGAGCATCTCCTGCTCGGTCTTCATGGCGAGTTCGCCGACCGTGGTGATGTTCGCGTTGTTCAGGCAGTTGGCCGCACGCACGGAGAGCTCGATCTCGTTGACCGACATGTTGAGCAGCTTGCGGAGCTTGTTCTCCTCCTCGCTGACGGTGCTCTGCTGGCTCTCGAACTCATAATGCTCCTCGCTGACGCGGTCGAACACGTCGAGGTGGTGCTTGAGGATCGAGGCGGACTGCTTGAGGGCGTCATCGGGCGTGATGCGGCCGTCGGTCCAGATCTCGAGGATGAGCTTGTCATAGTCGGTGATCTGGCCGACGCGGGTGTTTTCGACCGTGTAACGGACGAGGCGCACCGGGCTGAAGAGCGAATCGATCGGGATGACGCCGATGGGCTGGTCTTCCTTCTTGTTGCTCTCGCCCGGGCAGTAGCCGCGGCCGGTTTTGATCTCGATCTCGGCCTCGACCGGGCGGTTCTTGTCGAGCGTGCAGATCAGCTGGTCGGGATTGACGATCTGGATGGCCGGATCGGGCTGGATGTCGGCGGCGGTGACGGGACCCTCGCGGCTGGCCTTGATGATAAGCCGCACCGGTTCCCGCTTCTGGGAAATGATCAGGACCTTCTTGAGATTGAGGACGATGTCCGTGACATCCTCGACCACGCCGTCGATGCTTTGGAACTCATGCTGCACGCTCTCGATCTTGATCGAGCTGATGGCGGCGCCCTCGATGGAGCTCAGGAGCACGCGGCGGAGGGAATTGCCGACGGTGTGACCGTAACCGGCCTCGAAGGGCTCGGCGATGAACTTGGCGTAAGTCGGGCTGGAGCCTTCCTCAACCTTGGTGAGTTTGTTGGGCAGTTCGAACTTTCCGAGGCGTTTGGGCATGGCGGAGACAGGTTTAAGGGTTAAGTCGCAAAATGGGAAGCAGGCAGGGTTAGAAACGGCTGTAGTACTCGACGATGAGCTGCTCGTTGATGGTGGGCTCCATCTCGTCGCGGACGGGCAGGCGGACGACGGTGGCCTTGAGGGCCTCGGCGTTGAGCGAGAGCCAGCCGGGAACATTGCGGAGGCGGTTCTCCTCCAGGCCGCGCGTGGCGATCTGGCGCGAGGAGGCGGCGGGCTTCACCTCGATCTCGTCGCCTGGCTTCACGTTGTAACTGGGGATGTCGACCTTGCGGCCGTTCACCCGGATGTGGCCGTGGTTGACGAACTGGCGCGCGGCGGCGCGCGTCTTGGTGAAACCGAGGTGATAAACGACACTGTCAAGGCGCGTCTCGAGGAGCTGCAGGAACCGCTCGCCGGTGACGCCGCGTTCCTTCTTGGCGACCGCGAAAACGCGGCGGAACTGCCGTTCCAGCAGGCCGTAGATGTAGCGGGCCTTCTGTTTCTCGGAAAGGCCGACGGCATACTCCGACATTTTGCGGCGCGACTTGGGGCCATGCTGGCCGGGCGGGAAGTTGCGGCGTTCAAACGCCTTGCCGGAGCCAAGGATGTACTGGCCGAAGCGGCGGCTGATGCGGGTTTTGGGACCGATGTAGCGGGCCATGGTGAAAAAGGGTCGATGGTCGGGGCGCGACTTACACGCGGCGGCGCTTGCGCGGACGGCAGCCGTTGTGCGGCACGGGGGTCACGTCAACGAGGGAGGTGACTTCGAGGCCGATGGCCTGAAGGGCGCGGATGGCGGAGTCACGGCCCAGACCGGGGCCGCTGACGCGGATCTGCACGTCCTTGAGTCCGTGCGCCATGGCATTGCGCGCCGCGTCCTGGGCGACGATCTGGGCGGCGTAGGCGGTCGACTTGCGCGAACCGCGGAAGTTGCATTTGCCGGCGCTGGACCAGGCGATGACGTTGCCCTTGAGATCGGTGATGGTGACAACGGTGTTGTTGAACGTGGCGAGGATGTTCGCGAGGCCGGTGATGATGTTTTTCGCCCCCTTGGCCTTGCGAACCTTGATCTCGCCCAGCTCCTCCTTGAGCAGCTCCTCGGCGGTGGGCTGCTTGGCCACGCCACCCACCATCTCCACCGGCTTGTCAGCCGGGGCGGCCGCGGGCGCGGCGCCTTCCGTCGCGGGCGCGGCGGGGGCGTCCTTTTTCGCACCCTTGTCGCCGGTGGCGCGACCGTGCTCGCCACTGGCGGAGGCCTTGGGGGCCTTCTCCCTGGCGGGTTTCTTTTCGACGGCCTCCGCCTTGGCGGGAGCCTCGGCAGGCGCGGGCGCAGCCTCCTTTTTCGGGGCCTTCTCCTTTTTCGGGGCGGGGGTGGATTTTTCTTCAGCCATGGCGGGGATCAGACGGGAGTTTCAGCTTTTTGCTTGGTGACACCGACGGTCTTGCGCGGGCCCTTGCGGGTGCGTGCGTTCGTGCTGGTGCGCTGGCCGCGGACGGGCAGGCCCTTGCGATGGCGCACGCCGCGGTAGCAGTTGATGGCCTGGAGGCGCTTGAGATTGGCGGTGATGTCACGACGGAGGTCGCCTTCGACGTTCCACTTCCGGTCCGTGATGACGTGGAGAATCTTGTTGAGCTGCTCCTCGGTGAGGTCCGCAGCGCGCATGTTGGGGTCAAGGCCGGCGTCCTTGACGACGAGGCGGGCCCGCGTGGGACCGATGCCGTAGATGTAACAAAGAGAGAAGGCGATCTTCTTCTTCGGAGGGATGTCGACACCAAGCAGACGTGGCATGGGAAAATATGAGGGTGGTTAATTGTGAGTGGAGGGAGCGGGAACGGACGAAGGCGGAAAAACGGGCGGCGGGAGCGGGCGCGGGATCGTGAGAATCTCGGGGCCTTTCTCGGCGGTGAGCACGGTGTGTTCGAAGTGAGCGGAGGGCTGGCCATCGGCGGTCACGACCGTCCAGCCGTCGGCGAGCGTCTTCACGTGGCAGGTTCCGAGATTGACCATGGGCTCGATGGCGAGGGTCATGCCGGGTTTTATTTTTTCCCCCGTGCCGCGGCGGCCGAAGTTTGGAATCTGCGGCTCCTCGTGCATCGAACGGCCGACGCCATGACCGACCAAGTCGCGGACGACCCCGAAACCGCGCGCCTCGACAAGGGTCTGGATGGCATGGGAGATGTCGCCGATGCGATGGCCGACCTGCGCCTGCTTGATGCCGACCTGGAGGGCCTCCTCGGTGGTCTGGAGAAGCTCGGCGACCCGCGGCGCGATGACGCCGACCGGCATGGTGATGGCATTGTCGCCGATGTATCCGTGGTATTCGACGGTGATATCGAGCGAGATGATGTCGCCTTCGCGAAGGATGCGCTTGAGGGAGCCGATGCCGTGGACGACCTCCTCGTTGACCGAGAGGCAGGTGTGGGCGGGAAAACGGCGCGAACCGATCTGATAACCATAATCCGCGCTGCGCGCGCCGTAACCGGCGATCAGGTCGCGACCGGCCTGGTCGAGGTCATAGGTGCTGATGCCCAGCTGTACGAGCGCCTTGAGACGGTGCAGCACCGCGGCGGCGATGGCACACGACTCGCGCATGCGCACGATGGCTTCCCGGTCTTTGATGGGGATCATCGGACTGGGTCGGGCTCCAGTAGGAGTCCCAACGTGCGGTAATGTTCGAGCACCGCCGGATTGGCAGCGGGCCCGGCCCAGAGGCAGCCGGTCAGGGCTTCCTCGCGGGCTTCAAGCCATTCATCGAACAGGCGGGCATGGAGCAGCGTAGCCGGGAATCCTTCCAACAGGAATCCCGCATCAGGTTTGCGCGCCCAGAACCACTTGCGCAGGATCGCGAGCAGGGTCTGGTCGGGCACGGCGGCGCCGTGCTGGCGCGCCTGCAAGGCCTGCCGGCCAAGCGGCGTGCGACGGCAAATCTCCTGATGCACAAGCGCTTCAGGAGAGACGTGCTCTATCTTCAAAGAACGGGCCTCGGCGGCCAAGCCCGCAGGCAGCGGGCTGGCGGCACCGAAGTACAGTAGTTTCACCCCGGCCGCAAAGGCTGCCGGACAGCGAAAAGGTGTGGGGAATGACACGCATCTCCCGGGAAGTAAAGCCTTAAAGAACAAAGTGACGGATGAACCAAAAGACCATGCCAGTCAGGAAAATAAGCCCCAGAATGAGCCAGAGCCGGCCGACGGTCTTGAGGTCGGCGGCCTCGCCGATGGCCGAGGCGATGGCGGTGCTGCGGGCGCGGATGCGCCCCTTGCGGAGGAAGCCGTCGTAGTGCCGCTGGAGCAGGAAAGTCTCGAGCTGCCGCATCGTGTCGAGCAGCACACCCACGACGATGAGCATGCCGGTGCCGCCGAAGAAATAGGCGATGCGCTGCGGCACCTTGAATTCGAACAGCAGAAAGTCGGGCATGACGGCGATGACGGTCAGGAAAATCGCGCCGGCCAGGGTGAGCCGGGTCATGATGAAGTCGAGGAACTGCGCGGTGGGCTCGCCCGGGCGCACGCCCGGGATGTAACCGCCGTACTTCTTGAGATCGTCGGCGATCTGGATCGGCTTGAACATGACCGACACCCAGAAGTAGCTGAAAAAAAGGATGAGAATCGAGTAGCCGGAGTAGTACATCCAGTGGCCGCGCAGGAGATTGCCGGCGAACTCGTTGAGGAACTTTAGATTAAATGCCGCGCCGAGTTGGGAGAGGATTTGCGTCGGGAAGAGCAGGATGGCCGCGGCGAAGATCACCGGCATGACGCCCGAGTAGTTGACCTTGAGCGGCAGGAAGGAGCTCTGGCCGCCGTAGACCTTCTGGCCGACCACCCGCTTGGCGTATTGCACGGGGATCTTCCGCTGTCCCTGGGTGATCATGATGATGCCCGCGATGACGATGACGAACAGCACGAGCATCATGAGGAGCTGCGGCATGCTGATGGCCTGCACGCCAACGGGGGCGAGAATCAGCGTCTTGAGCGTCTGCGCCGCACCGGGGATGTCGGCGAGAATGCCGATGGTAATGAGGAGCGAGACGCCGTTGCCGATGCCGCGCTGGGTGATCTGCTCGCCGAGCCACATGAGCATCAGCGTGCCGGCGGTCATGAAGACGACCGAGGTCGCCAGGAACCAGCTCCGGTTGATGAGGATGATGTCGCCATAGACATTGACATCGTAGCCGCTGAAGAGGCGGCCGGGATTTTCGAGCGCCAGGATCAGCAGCGCGCCCTGGATGACGCAGATGAGCACCGTGGCGTAGCGCGTGTACTGGGTGAGCTTCTGCCGGCCGACGTCGCCCTCCTGCTGCAGGCGGCTGAGGGTGGGCACCACGGCGGTCATCAGCTGAAAGATGATCGAGGCGCTGATATACGGCATGATGCCCAGCGCGCAGACGGCGCCTTTCACGAGCGCGCCGCCCGTGAACATGTTATAGAGACCCATCAACGCGCCGCCGGTGCTGCCCACCTGCGACGTGAAAAAGTCCTGCAACGGTTTCGGATCGAGGCCGGGCAGCGGAATGTGTGCGCCCACGCGCGAAACGAACAGCAACGCCAGCGTATAGAGAATCCGCGAGCGCAGCTCGGGGATTTTCATCGAGTTGGTGAAGGCGGAGAGCATGGGAGGTTGAAAGGTCGAAAACCGGGGGACGAGGACGGGCGCGGGGGGCGCGCCCCACATTCGGGCGTTACGCGGCGACAATGGCCTGCCCGCCGGCCTTCTCGATCTTGGCCTTGGCGGTGCCGGAGAACTTGCTGGCGGTGATCTTGAGGGCACGGTTGAGCTCGCCTTCGCCCAGCACCTTGACCGGCACGCCCCTGCGAACCAAGCCACCGGCGGCGAGTACGGCGGGCGTCACCTCGGTGACAGCGGCGTCGAGCCGGGCGAGATCGCCGACGTTGACGACTTCGTACGCGACGCGGAAGCGGGCCCGGTTGAAGCCGCGCTGCGGGAGCTTGCGGTAAAGCGGCATCTGGCCGCCCTCAAAGCCAGGACGGATGGAGCCACCGCTGCGGGCCGTCTGGCCCTTGCCGCCACGACCGGAGGTCTTGCCATGGCCGCCGCCTTCGCCGCAGCCGACACGCTTGCGGCGGTGGACCGCACCGGGGACGTTCTTAAGTTCGTGGAGTTTCATGGGCGTCTGGAATGGTGACCGGCGTTGCGGGGACCGGAGCGGGGTCGGCGACCCCGCCTGCAGGATGAGGTTTCAACCATGGCTGCGGAGGGCGTGGACGTCCGCGGCGAGGCGGAGCTGGCGCAGGCCGTTGAGCGTGGCGTGGACGACGGCGATGTGGTTATTCGAACCCATCGATTTGGAAAGGATGTTGCGGATGCCCGCGGCCTCGAGGACGGCGCGGACGCCGCCGCCGGCGATGATGCCGGTGCCGGGGCTGGCGGGGCGGAGGAACACCTTGCCGCCGTCGAATTTGCCGAGAACCGCATGCGGAATGGTGTCGCCCTTGAGTTTCACCAAGACCATGCTTTTGCGGGCATGCTCGGTGCTCTTCTTGATCGCGTCGGGCACCTCGTTGGCCTTGCCGTAACCGATGCCGACCCTGCCCTTCTGATCGCCGACAACCGCGAGTGCGGAGAAGCTGAAACGGCGGCCGCCCTTGACGACCTTGGCGCAACGGTTGATGAAGACGACCTTCTCGATCATCTCGGGCGCGCCGGAGGCGGTCTCGGGGGTTCGCGAGGCAGTGGAATTTCTGAATGGGATGCTCATGGGCGTTGGTTAAAAAACAAGGCCGGCGGCGCGCGCGGCTTCGGCAAAATTCTTTACCTTGCCGTGGTAGGGCCGGCCGTTGCGGTCGAAGACCACCTGGCTGAGCCCGGCGGCCCGGGCCTTGGCACCGAAGGCCGCTCCGAGCGTCTTGGCGCCGGCCAGGTTGGCCTTGAGGTTCTGTTTGCGGAGTTCGGGATCGACGCTGGAGAGAAAGACAACCGTGGTGGCGTTGTCGTCGTTGATCGCCTGGGCGTAGATGTGCTTGCCCGAAAACTTGACGCTGAGGCGCGGCCGCGCGGCGGTGCCGGCGATCTTCTGGCGGATGCGCCACTTGCGCTTCTGCAGCAGCTGGGCTTTGTGAATGGTGTTCATAGCTGGTGCGACCCGGTGAAAATTGGTAACGGGAGTCGTTACGCGACGGTCTTGCCTTCCTTGCGGCGGACGCGCTCGCCGACGATGCGCACGCCCTTGCCCTTGTAAGGCTCGGGCGGATAGAAGCTGCGAATCTCGGCGGTGACGGCGCCGACCATCTGCTTGTCAGCTCCTTCAACCTTGAGCTTGGTGTTGTCGGTGACGGTCACCTTGATGCCCTCGGGGATGTCGAAGAGGATCGGGTGCGAAAAGCCGAGCGTGAGATCGAGCTGCTTGCCCTTGAGGGCAGCCTTGAAACCGACGCCTTGGATTTCAAGGTCCTTGGAGAAGCCCGCGGTGACGCCCTTGACCATGCCGTTGATGACCGAGCGGGCGGTGCCGTACATGGCCTTGGCGAAGCGGCTCTCCCCCAGTGGTGTGACGATGATCTGGTGCTTGTCGTTAACCGACAGCTTGACGACGTCGGCGAAGGTTTTGCTGACCTTGCCCTTCGGGCCCTCCACGAGAATGGAGTGATCCTGCACGTCGACCTTGACCTTGTCGGGAATGGGAACGGGTTGTTTGCCGATGCGGCTCATGGCGGAGGGTCTCCTTACCAAACGTTGCAGATGAGTTCGCCGCCAAGCTTGTGGCGGCGGCAGTCCTGGTCCTTCAAGAGACCCTTGGAAGTGGAAAGAATCGAGATGCCGAGGCCGTTGAGGACGAGCGAAATCTCGCCGGACCGGCAATAGAGCCGGCGGCCGGGCGTGCTCATGCGGCGGATGCCGGTGATGGCGGGCGCGCTGTCGACATATTTGAGCTTCACCACGAGGGTCTTGTGGCCCAGTTCGTCGGCGCCGGTTGAATAGTCGGCGACATAGCCCTCGGCCTTGAGGATGGCGGCGAGGCCTTCCTTGAGTTTCGAGTACGGGGCGGCGCACTCTTCGCGACGGGCCTTGCTGGCGTTGCGCAGGCGGGTCAGGAAATCACTGATCGGGTCGGTCATGTTGGATGTTGTTGGATTGGCGCCGGGCGGGTCATATCCCACTCCCGCCAGCAAAAGTGGTCACCAGGAGGATTTGATCACGCCGGGAATCTTGCCGGCGAGGGCCAGCTCGCGGAAGGTGATGCGCGAGACACCGAATTTGCCGATGTAGCCGCGCGGGCGGCCGCTGAGGGAGCAGCGGTTGCGGATGCGTACGGCCGAGGAGTTGCGCGGGAGCTTGGCGATCTTCTTCTGCGCGGCAAAGAATTCCACGTCCGTGGTCTTCGGGTTGGCGAGGATGGCCTTCAGTTCGGCGCGCTTGGCCTTGTACTTTTCGACGAGGCGCCGGCGTTTCTTGTTGCGCTCGATGGCGGAGGTCTTGGGCATGGTCGGAGATGGTTGGAAGGTCAGGCGGCCTTGGTGGCGGTGGGTTTGGCGGGGCCCTCGACTCGGCGGAAAGGCATGCCGAGCAGCCGCAGGAGTTCGCGCGCCTCGTCGTCGGTGTTGGCGCTCGTGACAATGGTGATGTCGAGGCCGATATGCTTCTTCACGTTGTCGACGGTGATCTCGGGAAAGATGGTGTGGTCGGTGATGCCGATGGTGTAGTTGCCCTGGCCGTCGAGCTTGGGGGACATGCCGCGGAAGTCGCGGATGGTCGGCAGCGCCACGGCGATGAGGCGGAGGAGAAACTCCCACATGCTGGAGCCGCGGAGCGTGACGTGGCAGCCGACGATCTGGCCCTGCTTGAGCTTGAAGTTGGCGATGGCCTTCCGCGACTTCGCCAGCACGGGCTTCTGGCCGGCCAGGGTGGCGACATCGCGCTGAACATCGGCGATCGCGTTCTTGTCCGCCTCGGCGTCGATGCCGGTGTTGATGGTGATCTTCTGCAGGCGGGGCACCTCGTGCTTGTTCGTGTAGCCGCGCAGCTTCATCAGCTCGGGCACGACGTGCTCGAGGTATTGTTTCCTAAGGGAGGGAGTGTAACTCATGGTGATGCGACCGGGTTTCCGAGCCGGAGGCGGATTGAGTGTTGATGGGAAAAGAGAAGTGGATCGGCAAAGGGCAGCGGGACGGCGGCGGCCCCCGCCCTTCAGGTCTTGGCGGCAGCCTCTTTCTTGGCCGCCTTGCTCTGCTCCCAGCGGGCGAGAGCCATGAGGTTGGAGACGTGGACGGAGCCCTCGCGCTCGGCGATGGTGCCCTGCGGATGCTCCTGCGATTTCTTGAGGTGGCGCTTGACCATGGCCACTCCCTCCACGCGCGCCCGCTGCTTGTCGGCCAGGATCTCAAGCACCTTGCCCTGCTTGCCCCGGTGGGCGCCGGCGATGACGACGACCGTGTCGCCGCGTTTGATGTGAAACTTCTGCATGGTCAGAGAACCTCCGGGGCGAGCGAGATGATCTTCATGAAGTTTTTCGCGCGCAGTTCGCGGGCCACCGGGCCGAAGATGCGCGTGCCCCGCGGGTTGCCGTCGGGGTCGATGATGACGATCGCGTTGCTGTCGAAGCGAAGATAGCTGCCGTCATTCCGGCGGATGGGCGCCTTGGTGCGGACCACCACGGCCTTCACCACCTCGCCCTTCTTCACCGTGGCGTCGGTGGAGCTTTCCTTGATGTGGACGGTGACAATGTCACCGACGTGGGCGTAAGGCGTGGTCTGACCCATGCGCTGGATCAGCGCCGCCCTGCGGGCGCCGGTGTTGTCGGCGATTTCGAGAATGGAGCGCAGTTGAATCATGGCGGGCCTCCGGGTTGGCGGCGTTCAGGGTTGCGGGTTCAGGCCGACGGTGCGCCCGCCGCCGCCGGGGTTGCGGCGTGACTGGCGGCCGGAGCCGGGGCGGGCGTGAGCTTGGTGGGAACGGTCTGGGCCACGTCCTGCTCGGAGATGGCCTGGGCGATGCCGGTCTTGGCGGCCTCGACCACGCGAATGACCCGCCAGCGCTTCAGCCGGCTGAGCGGGCGGGTCTCCATGACTTCGACCTTGTCGCCGACCTTGGCCTCGTTCTTCTCGTCATGCGCGTGCACGACGGTCTGGCGGTTGATGACCTTCTGGTAACGCGGATGCGGGATCCGATAAGGGACGGTGACCTTGACGGACTTGGCGCCCATGCGGCTGGTGACGAAGCCGATGAAAGTCTTGCGCTTGCTGCGGGTGAGAGCGGACATGTGGGAAATCGGTTGGAAGTGCGCGTCAGGCGGCCGTGGTAGGAGGAGCCTGCTTCTTGGCATGCAGGATGGTTTCGAGGCGGGCGATGTCCTTGCGGTGTACGTGCAGAAGATGCGGCTTCTCGACCTGGCCGGTTTGTTTGCGCAGCCGGAGCTGGAGCAGCTGTTCGCGGGTCTCGCGCAGCTTGGTGGCAAGCTCCGTGGTGGAAAGCTCGCGAATCTCTTTCGACGTCATGGTGGAGGCGGAGGGACGAGGTTGGTGATTATGACCGGGCTCACACCACCGCGCCTTCGCGGGCGATGAAGCGGCACTTGAACGGCAGTTTGGTGTCGGCGAGGCGGAAGGCCTCCTTGGCGACCTTGGCGGGAATGCCGCCGAGTTCGAAGAGCACCACGCCGGGTTTGATCCGCGCCACGTAGTACTCCACCGGGCCCTTGCCGTGACCCATGCGGGTTTCGGCGGGCTTCTTGGTGACGGGCTTGTGCGGGAACACGCGGATCCAGAGTTTGCCCTTGCGCTTGAGATGGCGGGTGATGGCCACGCGCGCGGCCTCGATCTGTGCGCCGGTCATGGGGCCGCGTGTCAGGGACTGCAGGCCGAATTCGCCGAAGGCGAGCGTGTTACCACGCTTGGCTTTGCCGGCGAGGCTGCCTTTTTGCATCTTGCGGTATTTGCTGCGGGCGGGAGAGAGAGCCATGGCTTAAAAAGGGTCGAGAGTCGGTGGTCGGGAGTCGAAGGTTTCGGCTCAGTTGGTCATGTCGGCGTCTTTTTTGCAGATCCAGCATTTGACCCCGATCTTGCCGTAGAGGGTGTGAGCCTCGGCAAAACCGTAGTCGATGTTCTCCCGGAGCGTGTGGAGCGGGACGCGGCCCTTGCGCTGCCATTCGCGGCGGGCGATTTCGGAGCCGCCGAGGCGGCCGGAACACTGGATCTTGATGCCCTCGGCCCCGAGCGTCATGGCCATCTCGATGGCCTTCTTCATGGCCCGGCGGAAGGCGATGCGGCGCTCGAGCTGGAGCGCGATGTTCTCCGCGACGAGCTGGGCCTCGATCTCCGGTTTTTTGACCTCCTGGATGTCGAGGAGGATCTCCTTGCCGGTGAGCTTGGCGAGTTCGTCCTTGATCTTCTCGATTTCCTGACCCTTGCGGCCGATGACGATGCCGGGGCGCGCCGTGAAGATCTTCACGCGGACCCGGTTGGAGGCGCGCTCGATGAAGATGCGCGGCACGGAGGCCTGTTTGAGCTTCTCCATGAGCTTCTGGCGGATGATCTGGTCCTCGTAGAGGAGGCCGGGAAAGTCCTTCTTGCTCGCATACCAGCGGGACAGCCAGTTGCGAGTGAGGGCGAGGCGGAAACCGACGGGATGTGTCTTCTGACCCATGGGAGCGGAGGTTGGCCGAGGCGGGCGGGGTTGGGCGGGGGTTAGTTTTTCTTCGCCTCGTCGGTGAGGACGATGCGGATGTGGGACATCTTCTTGCGGCGCGGCATGGCGGTGCCACGGGGACCGGCCTTGAAGCGGCGGAGCACCGGACCGTTTTCCACGAGGGCGCGGTAGACAACCAGCTGGTCCGCCGTGAGGTTGACCTTCGGGTTGTTCTCCGCGTTGGCAATGGCGCTCTTGAGCGTCTTGAGCACCAGGCGCGCGGACTTGCGCGGGATGAGCGAGAGCAGGTCGACCGCATCGGGGACCTTGTGTCCCTGGATCTGGCGGGTGACTTCGCGCACTTTCTTCGGCGACATGCGCGCGTTGCGGGTAAGGGCTTGGACTTCCATGGTGGGTCGGGCGGTTGGGCGGCGGAGCGCGTTCAGATCTCCTTGCGGGTCATGCCGCCGTGGGCCTTGAAGATGCGGGTCGGGGCGAACTCGCCGAGTTTGTGGCCGACCATGTTCTCGGTCACGTACACTGCGATAAACGCCTTGCCGTTGTGGACGTTGAAGGTATGGCCGACGAAGTCGGGGGTGATCGTCGAGCGGCGGGACCAGGTCTGGATGGGTTTGCGCGAGCTGGCCTTGCCGGCCTTCTCGATCTTCGCCATCAGGTGCGGATCGACGAAGTAACCTTTCTTGATTGAACGGGCCATGGTGGGAAGGGGCGATGGATGATGAGCGTGGGACGCCGGGCGGGTTTACTTCTTGCCACGCGGCGGACGGCCGTTGTGGCGGATGAGAATGAGGCTATTGGAGGGCCGGGAGCGGCGGCGCGTCGGGAAACCCTTCGCGAGCTGGCCCCACGGAGAGACGACCTGCTGGCGGCCGCCACCGCCCTTGGACTTGCCCTGGCCGCCGCCGTTGGGGTGGTCGACCGGATTCATCGCCATGCCGCGCACGCGCGGACGGCGTCCGAGCCAGCGGTTGCGGCCGGCCTTGCCGAGCGACTCGTTGATGTGGTCGGCATTGCCGACCTCGCCAATGGTCGCGCGACACTTCGCATTGACGAGGCGCATTTCGCCCGAGGGCAGCTTAAGCTGGGCGTTGCCGTTCTCGATGGTGATGAGTTCGAGGCCGGCGCCGGCCGAGCGGGCGAGTTGGGCGCCGCGGCCCGGAACGAGCTCGACGGCGTGCACGCGGGTGGCGGGCGGGATGGTCTCGAGCGGATAGGCGTCACCGGGGCGGTACTCGTTGTTCTCGCACTTGCTGGCGCTGATCACGGTGTCACCGACCTTGAGGCCCTTGGGCGCGAGAATGTAGTTTTTCGTGCCGTCGCCATAGGCGATGAGGGCGATGAGGGCGGTGCGATTGGGATCGTATTCGATCGCCTGCACCTGGGCGCGCGCCGCGAGCTTGGCGCGCTTGAAATCGATGATGCGGTAAAGCTGCTTGTGCCCGCCACCGCGGCGGCGCGAGGTGAGCCGGCCGTAGCAATTGCGGCCGCCGGTCTTGTGCTTGTGCTCGGTCAGACCGCGCTCCGGGCGCTTGTCGGTGATCCCCTCCGGGCGGTTCAGCTCGGTGAAACGGAGGCTCGGGGTGATCGGATGGAAGATTTTGAGTGGCATGATGGTGGTCTCCTTTCGACAGCACGGTCGGTGCGGTTCAGACGAGCTCGATCTTGTCGCCCTCCTTGAGGGTCACGATGGCCTTCTTGTAATCCGAGGTGCGGCTCGGCCGGCCCTGGCGGCTGCGCTTGTTCTTGCCGCGGACATTCTGGATGTTCACGCGTGTGACGGTGACCTTGAAAGTCTGTTCGACGGCCTCGCGCACGGTGTACTTGGTGGCGGCCAGCGCGACCTCAAAGGTGTACTGGCTGTAGTTGGCGGAGAGCTTGTTGGACTTCTCCGTCAGGCGCATGTGCTTGAGCACTTGGTCGGCGTTTATCATCCGTTGCCTCCGTTGGTCGCGCGGGCGATGATCTTTTCGAGGGCCTTGGTCGACATGACGATCTTCCGGTACTGGCAGAGATCGAGGGTGTTGAGCTTGACGGCCTCCTGCAGGGTGATGCGCCCGAGGTTGCGGGCGGCGCGGCGCATCTCGGGCGCGAACGGATCATCGACGATGAGCACCTTCCCCTTGGGGGCGATGCGGGTGAGGATCTGATCAATGACCTTGGTCTTCACCGGGCTGACCTCGAATTTCTCAATGACGTCGATGTCACCGGCCATGGCGCGATCAAAGAGGGCGCGGCTGAAGGCAAGCGCTTTCACCTTGGCGTTGATCTTCTTGGAGTAGTCGCGCGGCTTGGGGCCGAACACGACGCCGCCACCGCCCCAGAGAGGCGAGCGGATGGAGCCTGCGCGGGCGCGGCCGGTGCCCTTCTGCCGCCAGGGTTTCCTGCCACCGCCGCGGACCTCGCCGCGCTTCTTGGTGGAATGCGTGCCGAGGCGGGCGTTGGCCTGATGGGCCACGACGACTTCCTTGACGGCCTGCACCCCCTTCTCGCCTTCGAACGTGGGAATGCTGAAATCAGCTTCGCGGTTTTGGGCGCCGTCGGGACTGTAAATTTTGAACTTCATGGCTGCGGAATCTCCGGTTCGTTATTTCGCGGCCTTGAGCCGGCCCTTGATGGCGGTGCGGACGATGACATCGTCGCCATTCGCCCCGGGGATGGCGCCCTTCACGAGGAGCAGGTTTTTCTCAGGGAGCACCTTCACGACATGCAGGTTCTGCATGGTGCAGTGCTCGGAACCGAGGTGCCCGGGCATCGCCTGATTTTTCCACGAGCGGCCAGGTGTCTGGCGCATGCCGATGGAGCCGATGCGGCGATGGAACATCGAGCCGTGGGCCGCGGGGCCGCCGGCGACGCGGAAGCGACGCACGACTCCCTGAAAGCCCTTGCCTTTCGAGATGCCGATGACGTCGACGAGCTGGCCTTCTTTGAAGGCGGCGACCGTGACGACCTCACCCGGTTTCACGGCAGGCGGCTCGGCCAGGCGCACCTCACTCAGAACGCGCGGGGCCTCGGCGAGGCCGGCTTTCTTGGCGTGGTTGAGTTCGGCCTTGCTGGTGTTCTTGACCTTCTTTTTGGCGAAGCCGAGCTGAATGGCGTTGTAGCCGTCACTCTCAGCGGTCTTCACCTGCACCACGGGGCAGGGGCCGGCTTCGACCACGGTGACGGGGACCAAGACGTTTTGCGCGTCATAGATCTGCGTCATCCCGATCTTCTTGCCTAAAAGTGTAACGATCATGGGCTAAGCGGTAGGTGGAGGGTTCCGTTTCGTGAGACCTACATTAGCAATTGCCGGCGGTGAGCCCGCTGGCTGGCTGCTAACTGTCTGTCAGAAAGTGTGCGTTAAACGTTGATGGTGATGTCGACGCCGGACGGGAGGTTCAGTTTTTTGAGTTCATCGACGGTCTGGGCGGTGGGCTCAATGATGTCGATGAGGCGTTTGTGGGTGCGCGTCTCGAACTGCTCCATGGATTTCTTGTCCACGTGTGGGGAGCGGTTGACCGAGAGTTTCTCGATGCTGGTCGGCAGCGGGATTGGGCCGGAGACGCGGGCGCCGGAGCGCTTGGCAGTCTCGACGATTTCCGAGGCCGACTGGTCGATGACGCGATAGTCAAAACCTTGAAGCTTGATGCGAATGCGCTGGCCTTTCATGGCGGTGCAAAGAACGGGGTTTAGGTGCGGGCCGGAGCCTTGGTGGACGTTTCGACAATCTTGGTGAGGAGCTGCGCCGGCACCTGGTCAAAGTGCGAGGGCTCCATCGAGTAGGAGGCGCGGCCCTTCGATAGCGAGCGGATGTCCGTGGCGTAACCGAACATCGTCTCGAGCGGGACCAAGGCGTTGATGATGCAGGCCCCTTCGCGCTGCTCCATGCCATGGATGTGGCCGCGGCGGCGGTTGATGTCGCCCATGATGTCGCCCTGAAACTCCTCGGGAACGGTGACCTCGACCTTCATAATCGGCTCGAGGAGGATGGGCTTGGCCTTGGCCATCGCATGC
This sequence comes from Opitutia bacterium, assembly GCA_003142615.1. Lineage (GTDB taxonomy): Bacteria > Verrucomicrobiota > Verrucomicrobiia > Opitutales > Opitutaceae > Fen-1467. The sequence continues at coordinate 44,535 of PLMW01000005.1, forward strand.
TTGAAAGCGAAAATGCCGGCCATGCGGAAGGCGAGTTCCGAGGAATCGACCTCGTGGAATGAACCGTCGACCAGGCGGGCCTTGAAATCGATCACCGGATAGCCGGCCACGACGCCATTGTTGGCGGCTTCGAGGATGCCCTCGGTGACGGGCTTGATGTACTCCTTCGGGATGGCGCCGCCCACGATCTCATTGATGACCTCGATGCCCTTCCCTTTGGGGTTGGGCTCAATCTTGATGCAGGCGTGGCCGTACTGGCCGCGACCGCCGGACTGGCGGATGAATTTGCCCTCGCCGTCGGCGTGGGCGGTGATGCTCTCCCGGTAGGCGATCTGCGGCTTGCCGGCGTCGGCCTCGACCTTGAACTCGCGGAACATGCGGTCGCGAATGATTTCAAGGTGTAATTCGCCCATGCCGGCGATGATGGTCTGACCCGTATCGGTGTCGGTAAAGGTCCGGAAGGTCGGATCCTCGGCCGAAAGGCGCTGGAGGGCTTTGCCCATCTTGTCCTGGTCGGCCTTCGACTTCGGCTCGATGGACATGGAAATGACGGGTTCGGGGAAGGTGGGCGGCTCGAGCCGGATATCGGCTTCGTCATTGCACAGGGTGTCACCCGTGATGACGTCCTTGACCCCGATCACCGCGCAGATGTCGCCGGCATAGGCGACGTCGATCTCCTCCTTGTCCATCGCGCGCATGAGCAGCAGGCGGGAAATGCGCTCGCGGCGGCGGGTGCGCGGATTGAAGACGGACTGGCCCCTGGTAAGTTTTCCCTGGTAAACGCGGGCGAAGACCAGGCGGCCGACGAAGGGGTCGCTCCACAGCTTGAAGGCAAGCGTCACGGTCTTCGCGCGGTCGTCGGCCTTGGCAAAGACTTCCTGGCCGTCGCTGTTTTGACCCCTGGTGGGCGGAAGGTCGAGCGGGTTGGGCAGATAGTTGACGACACAGTCGAGCAGCCGCTGGACCCCTTTTTTCTTGAAGGCGGAACCGGGAATGACTCCGCAAAACTTAAGGGAGACCGTCGCCTTGCGGATGCCGATCATCAGTTCGTTGACGCCGATTTCGGCGCCCTCGAGATACTTGTGGGCGATCTCGTCGTCGCAATCGGCCACGGCCTCAATGAGCTTCTCGCGGTACTTCTTGGCGCTGGCGAGCAGGTCGGCCGGGATGGCTCCCAGCTTGGGCGTAAGGCCGAGGAGATCCGTGGGATCCTCCTCGAAATAATAGGCCTTCATCTGCACGAGGTCGACCAAGCCTTGGAAATGCTCCTCGGCGCCGATCGGCAGGAAAAGCGGATGCGCGTTGGCCGCGAGTTTCTTGCGCATCTCCTCGACGCAGGCGTAGAAGTTGGCCCCGACACGGTCCATCTTGTTGACGAAGGCCAGCCGCGGCACACGGTACTTGTTGGCCTGGCGCCACACGGTCTCGGACTGCGGCTGCACGCGGCCAACTGCGCAGAAGACGGCGACGGCCCCGTCGAGCACGCGGAGCGAACGCTCCACCTCGGCGGTGAAGTCAACGTGACCGGGCGTGTCAATGATGTTGATGCGATGCTTGATCGGCGCGAACGGTCCGATGGAGGGGATCCACGCGCAGGAAATGGCGGCAGCGGTGATGGTGATGCCGCGTTCGCGCTCCTGCTCCATCCAGTCGGTGACCGTGGTGCCCTCGTGCACCTCGCCCATTTTGTGGACGGCGCCGGAGTAATAGAGAATGCGCTCCGTCGTGGTGGTTTTGCCGGCGTCAATGTGGGCCGCGATGCCAATGTTGCGCGTCCACTCCATGGGCGAGGGGCGCTGCGGCGCGTTAGCTGGCGACAGCTTGGCCTTGTCGGTGACGATCTGGAGAGTAACGGACATGCGCAGGGAAGCTGCTACCAGCGGAGGTGGGCGAAGGCGCGGTTGGCCTGGGCCATCTTGTGGGTGTCTTCCTTCTTTTTGACGACAGTCCCGGTGTTGTTGTAGGCGTCGACTATCTCGGCGGCGAGGGCGTCCGACATGGGCGTGCCCTTGCGGGCGCCCGCCGCTGCCACAATCCACCGGAGCGCGAGGCTCTCCTGGCGTTCGTAGGAAATCTCGACGGGCACCTGATAGGTCGCCCCGCCGACCCGCCGGCTCTTCACTTCCAGGCGCGGCCGGGCGTTCTCCAGCGCGCCGATCATCAGGTCGACGGGATCGCCCTTGCCGAGCTTCTCGCTCACGCGCTCAAACGCGCCGTAAACAATGCGCTGGGCGAGGCTCTTCTTGCCGCGCTCCATGATGACGTTGATCAAATGCGCGACCAGCGGGCTGCTGTAACGGATGTCCGGAATGGTCTTCCGCTTCTCTGCTCTGTGACGGCGTGACATGGCTCAGGGGTCTCCTCAGACGGTGGGGGTCGGAGCCGCCGCGGGGGCAGCCGGAGCGGGTGCAGCCGCCGCGGGTTTGGCCCCGGCTTTGGGACGTTTGACCCCGTACTTGGAGCGGCTGCGCCGGCGTTTCTCGACACCAGTCGCGTCGAGCGTGCCGCGGACAATGTGATAGCGGACGCCCGGCAGGTCCTTCACGCGGCCCCCGCGGACCAGCACGATGGAGTGTTCCTGCAGGTTGTGGCCTTCATCGGGGATATAAGCAATGACTTCATAACCGTTCGTGAGGCGCACCTTGGCCACCTTGCGGATGGCCGAGTTGGGCTTCTTGGGCGTACGGGTCATGACCTGCACGCAGACGCCGCGACGGAACGGGTTGCCCTGCAAGGCCGGCGCCTTGGATTTGGCGCGGACCTGGCGGCGGCCATTCCTCACGAGTTGGTTGATGGTTGGCATAGAGAGACTTGAGAGTGACGGCTGATATGGAGGGAAAAGTCGCGAACGCTACCAGAGGGGTTACCTTCGGCAAGCGTTTTTCGCGAAAAAAAGACAACCCGCGAAATCTGGGATTCGGCCCCCAAATTCGCGGTCCAAAAAGCGTTCTTCAGCAGGAGCTGAAAACGCGCTGCGCTGAGAGAGAAAAGGAGGGTCAGGAAATCATGTCCGCGCGCTGCAACGCAAGGCCAAAGTTACGATCTCCCTTTCCCCGGATCCCGAGCGGCATATTGTCCGCTTAACGAAACATAAGCATTTGTCACCAGGTCGCTCTCGGGCATCGTTGCCCGCCGGTGGAGTTGGATTCTGGCTGAACAGATCCTCCCCGGCATCGAGCGATGACTTGGCACGGGAAAAACGTTTACGCAGAAGTGATAGTCTTCTTTGCTGGCGCTCCATTCCCAACCCTGATGGCAACCCCCCCGCGACGGCTAGTTGTTATTGGTGCCGGCCCGGCCGGTCTGACTGCCGCGTTTGAGGCTCAACGCAGTGGTTTCGACGTGATAGTGCTGGAGAAAGATCCCGTCTATGTCGGCGGCATCTCGCGCACCGTGCGACACCAAGGCAACCGCTTCGACATCGGCGGTCACCGTTTTTTCAGCAAGAGCGACGAAATCATGCGGTGGTGGAAAGAGCGTCTGCCCGATGACTTCATTCAGGTGCGGCGCATGTCACGCATATACTACCATGGAAAGTTTTTCGACTACCCGCTCAAACCTTGGAACGCCCTCTGCAATCTCGGCCTCCTCACGAGCACCGCGTGTGTTCTGAGTTACGTTTGGGCGCAACTACTCCCCCGCAAACCGGAACGGTCGTTCGAGGACTGGGTCTCCAACCGTTTTGGCCGGCGCCTGTTCAATATCTTTTTCAAGACTTACACCGTGAAGGTCTGGGGCCTCCCCTGTTCACAAATCAGCGCCGACTGGGCAGCACAGCGCATCCAAGGACTTTCGCTTTTCAAGGCCATCCTCAATGCCTTCCGTGGTGCTCCGAAGGCCCGAGGCTCTGCCGTCATCAAGACGTTGATCGACACTTTTGACTACCCGCGCTTCGGCCCGGGCCAGATGTGGGAAAAGGTGGCCGCCGACTTCCAGGCGGCGGGCGGCCAGCTTCATCTGGGCATGCAGGCCATCAAACTCGCGCAGCACAATCATCGGGTGATCGCGGTCGAAGCCGTCCCTGCCGGCGGCGCGCGCCGGCGATTCGAGGCTGACCACTTCATTGTCTCCATGCCGCTGCAGGAGACCGTGCAGGCGCTCGATCCCGCCCTGCCCCCCGCAGTCGAAGCCGCCGCCCGGAAGCTCGGCTACCGTGATTTTCTCACGGTGGTGCTCGTTCTTGAGGGGGAAAATCCTTTCCCCGACAACTGGATCTACATTCATGAGCCCACCGTGCGGCTGGGCCGGATACAGAATTTCAAAAACTGGAGCACTGCCATGGTCGCCCGCCCGGGCATTACCTGCCTCGGGCTGGAGTATTTCTGCTTCGCGGGCGACGACCTTTGGACCATGCCTGACAAGGATCTCATCGAACTCGGAAAACGGGAGCTTGCGCAGCTTGGCCTGGCGCGTCCCGAGCAGGTCAAAGACGGCATCGTGGTGAGGATGGAGAAGGCCTATCCGATCTATGACCCCGGTTATCAAGAAAACGTCCAAGTCATCCGCGCCGAACTCGCGAAAATTGCGAATCTCCAGGTGGTCGGACGCAACGGTATGCACAAGTACAACAACCAAGACCACTCGATGATGACGGCGATGCTCGCGGTCAAGAACCTGCAGGGTGACCGTTACAACCTCTGGAACGTCAACACTGATGCCGAATATCAGGAGGCAGTGTACGACGCCGACGACGCCGGAGGCCGCCAGGTACCCCGGTCGCTCAGGAATGACTGAACCCATGTCACCGTGGCCTTGCCGGAGACAGAAAACACCGAATCCCACCTGCCGCGCCGCCACGACGAGGCGCATGATCGCCAGCGGTCGGTGTCGGTGACACTCGACGGGGTTCCTGCTTTGGCGGGAGTCTCTCCCTGTCATCCCGCCACCCCCGGTCAGATTTATGTCAGCGAGAATCCCATCGGGGGATCGACGTGCGGTGAACGTTTTTAGGACACCTCCTCCCGATCGAACGAGGCGTCACGCCGATTCCCCCAAAAAACGCCCGGCCTCGGAGGAGGCCGGGCGCATGACACCAGGAGCTAAGCTCAACTGATGTCATTTTGGCGGGAGGGACACTAGAGTCGGTAAGCCCAAGCCGGATTACAAGATTTTTTTGTCGGCGGCGGCGGAATTCCAGTGGTCAAAATCCCTGCATTGTGAAAGCCGCCCCTGCGGCGATTTCCGTTTCCGGGCCCTGCCTGGTTTGATACCACCCGGCGACCCTAGCCGCATCCATTTAGGCTTGAACCTTGGCTGATCTTATCCGGATGCGCCATCCGCGGACCAACCGCCCCTTTCCCGCGGGCGGAAGGTGGTGGTGACCATGGACGGCCGGACTGTGTTGACCGCCGACCAGCCCTGCTATCCCTCCCTGCCCCGCGAACTGTACATCGGCGAAAATCCCATCGGTGGCTCGACGTGTGGCGAAAGGTTTACTGGCCGGTTGCTGCTGATCCAGCGTGCGGCCGGCAGATAAAATGAAGCCGCGACCTTATGGCCGCGGCTTCGCCTGTGTCGCGAGAGTGTCCCGTCGTCTCCGAACGGTACATCAGCCGGCTTCGCTGGCAGTCTTGGCCTCCTCGATGGGCGGTAGCTCGGCGCCGAAGGGCAGCGTGATGCGCAGATTCTTGTATTTCGGCAGGCCCGTGCCGGCCGGAATGAGGTGGCCCATGATGACGTTTTCCTTGAAGCCCTTGAGCAGGTCCACCTTGCCGAGCGTGGCGGCATCGGTGAGCACGCGCGTGGTCTCCTGGAAGGAAGCGGCGGAAATGAAGCTCTCCGTCTCGAGCGAGGCCTTGGTGATGCCGAGCAGGATCGGCTCGGCCTCGGCGGGTTTGCCGCCCGCCTCCTCGAGGCGCTGATTCTCGCGGAGGAACGACCCGCGATCCACCTGTTCGCCCCAGAACCATTCACTGTCGCCCGGATCCGTGATGCGCACCTTGCGGAGCATCTGCCGGATGATGATCTCGATGTGCTTGTCGTTGATCGTCACGCCCTGCAGCCGGTAGACCTCCTGCACCTGGGAGATGAGGAAATCATAGAGCGACGTAGGCCCGAGGATCTCGAGGATCTCGTGCGGGTCAGCGGCGCCGTCAGTGAGGTGCTGGCCCTTGTGCACCACATCGCCGGGCTGCACAATGATGTGCTTGCCGTGCGGGATGAGATGCTCCTCCTCCTGGGCGGTCTCCTCGTTCTTCACGATGAGGCGGCGCTTGCCGCGGATGGAGCCCTCGAAGTTCACGACGCCGTCGATGCGAGCCATCTCGGCCGCGTCCTTCGGACGGCGGGCCTCGAACAGCTCGGCCACGCGCGGAAGGCCGCCGGTGATGTCCTTGGTCTTGGAGGCCTGTCGCGGCGTCTTGGCGAGCAGCGCCCCGGGGGAGATGATGTCACCCTCGTTGACCACGATCTGGGCGCCCACCGGGATCGAATAAGCGGCGATGGGCTTGCCGGCATTGTCGCGCACCTCGATCTGCGGATTGAGGTCCTCCTTGTGCTCGATGACCACCGTCGCGATGCGTCCGGTCGCCTCGTCAAGTTCACGCTTCACGGTGACCCCGGGGATCGTGTCCTTGAAGGCGAGCGCCCCGCCCTTCTCGGAAAGCACGGGGACGTTGTAAGGATCCCACAACGCGAGCACCTGGCCCTTGTCGATCTTCTGGCCGTCGGCCGCGGTGACGACCGAGCCGATGACGATGTTGTAGGTTTCGAGTTCCTTGTCCTCCTCGTCGATGATCTGGATGGTGCCGGTCTTGTTGAGCACGATGCTGGCGCCATCGGCCGTCTGCACGAGGCGGAGGCCGCGGTAGCGCACGATGCCGGCGGAGCGGACGCGGATTTCGGGCTGCTTGAAGCCGGCGCTCGCCACGCCACCGATGTGGAAGGTCCGCATGGTGAGCTGCGTGCCCGGTTCGCCGATTGACTGGGCGGCGATGATGCCGACGGAATCGCCGATCTTGGCCAGCTTGTTCGCGGCGGGGTTGATGCCGTAGGACTTCGCATCAATGCCATACTGGCTGGTCGAGGTGAGCGGCGACATGACCTTCACGCGCTCGATGCCCGCGTCTTCGACCTTGCGGGCGGTCTCCTCGGTGATGAGTTCGCCGGAGCCCACGAGCAGTTCGGACGGGTTGAGCGGGTTGGCGAGGTCGTCGCTCGCGCAACGGCCGACGATGCGCTCGCGCAGCGATACGATCTCGTCGTCACCCTCGTAAATGGCCTTCTTCCAGATGCCGTCGCGCGTGCCGCAGTCGTCCTCGGCAATAATGACGTCCATGGCGACGTCGCAGAGCTTGCGGGTAAGGTAGCCGGCGTCGGCGGTCTTGAGGGCGGTGTCGGCCAGGCCCTTGCGGGCGCCGTGCGTGGAGATGAAGTATTCGAGCACCGTGAGCCCCTCGCGGAAGGACGAGAGAATCGGGCGCTCGATGATTTCGCCGGAAGGTTTGGCCATGAGGCCGCGGGTGCCGCAGAGCTGGCGGACCTGCTGCCGGTTGCCGCGGGCGCCCGAGTCCATCATGATGTAGACCGGGTTGACCTCGTTCTTACCCTCGTTGGCCTCGAGTTTGGCGAAGACCTCCTTGGCGATGCGGTCGGTGGCGTTGGTCCAGATGTCGATGATCTTGTTGTAGCGCTCGCCGGAGGTGATGATGCCCTTGTTGAACTGGCTCTCGACTTCGGCGATCTTCTTCCGGGCGTCGGCGACAATGTCCTTTTTCGTCTCCGGGATGATCATGTCGTCGATGCCGATGGAGATGCCGGCCTTGAACGCGGTCTGAAAGCCGAGCTCCTTGAGTTTGTCGAGGGTCTCGACGGTGGCGACATCGCCGGCGGACTTGTAGGTATTGAGGATGAGGTCGCCGAGCTTGGACTTGGCGACCGCGAAGTTCACAAAGCCAAGGCTGGCCGGCCAGATCTGGTTGAAAATCACCCGGCCGACCGTGGTGCGGAGGATCTTGCGGTCCTTGTTGCCGTAGACCGTGTCGCGGCGGTAGTCGGGGTTGGGAATCTCCACCCAGTCGTGCTTGCGCAGCGCCCCGTCGAACTCGGCGTAGAGCACCTCGTGCAGGCCGGAAAGCAGCGGCACGCGCTGATCCTTGGCGGGTTTCTTGCGCGGCTCGATGGTGAGATAATAGGCGCCGAGCACGATGTCCTGCGACGGCGTGAGGATGGGCTTGCCGCTCGAGGGCGAGAAGATGTTGAGCGTGGACATCATCAGGAGCTTGCACTCCATGATGGCCTCGAGGGAGAGCGGCACGTGCACGGCCATCTGGTCGCCATCGAAATCGGCGTTGTAGGCGGTGCAGACGAGCGGGTGGACGCGGATGGCCTCGCCCTCAATGAGCACGGGCTCGAACGCCTGGATCGAGAGGCGGTGCAGCGTAGGCGCGCGGTTGAGCAGCACCGGATGCCCCTTGGTGACCTCCTCGAGAATGTCCCACACCTCGGGCGACTTTTTCTCGATCATCTTGCGGGCTCCGCGCACCGTGTGCACGAAGCCGAGTTCCTTGAGGCGCCGGATGATGAACGGCTCGAAGAGCACGAGCGCCATCTTCTTGGGCAGGCCGCACTGGTGGAGCTTGAGCTCGGGACCGATGACGATGACGGAGCGGCCCGAGTAATCGACGCGTTTGCCGAGCAGGTTCTGGCGGAAACGGCCCTGCTTGCCCTTGAGCATGTCGCTAAGGGACTTGAGCGGGCGGTTGCCGGCCCCGGTCACGGGGCGGCCGTGGCGGCCGTTGTCGAAGAGCGCGTCGACCGCCTCCTGCAGCATCCGCTTTTCGTTGTGGATGATGACGTCGGGCGTCTTGAGCTGCAGCAGGTTCTTGAGGCGGTTGTTGCGGTTGATGACCCGACGATAGAGGTCGTTGAGATCGGAGGTGGCGAAGCGGCCGCCCTCGAGCGGGACCAGCGGGCGCAGGTCCGGCGGAATGACGGGCAGCACCTCGAGCACCATCCACTCCGGGCGGGCCTTGGAGTGTATGAAACCCTGGATGACCTTCAGGCGCTTGGAGAGCTTCTTCTTGATCTGCTTGGAGCGCGTGGCGCGCATCTGCTCCTGCAGCTCGGCGACCGTGGCCGCGAGGTCCATGCCCTTCAGCACATCGCGCACGGCCTCGGCGCCCATCTTGGCGGTGAAGGCGTCATCCCCGTACTCGTCGATTGCCTGGCGGTACTCATTGTCGGTGAGGAGCTGCTTCAACTCGAGCGGCGTCTTGCCGGGGTCGACCACCATGAAATTCTCGTAGTAGATGACGCGTTCGAGGGAACGGGCGGTCATGTCGAGCAGCAGGCCGAGGCGGCTCGGCATGCTCTTGAGAAACCAGATGTGGGCGACGGGCACGGCGAGCTCGATGTGACCCATGCGCTCGCGGCGCACGCGGGCGATGGTCACCTCGACGCCGCAACGGTCGCAGACGACATCCTTGTACTTGATGCGCTTGTATTTTCCGCAGGCGCATTCGTAGTCGCGCACCGGGCCGAAGATCTTCTGGCAGAAAAGGCCGCCCGGTTCGGGCTTGAAGGTGCGGTAGTTGATCGTCTCAGGATTCTTGACCTCGCCGCGCGACCACGACCGGATGCTGTCGGGGGCGGCGACCGTGATGGAAACGCAGTCGAACGGATTCTCGTCGATGCCCAAGACGGAGCGGGCCTCTTCGCGGGCGGCGGCTGCTTGTTCAGTACTCATGAAATATCTCCCAGGTTGTCGTTAAGGGTGGCGGGGACGCGCGGCATCACGAGCCGGTGGCGGAACTGAGGTTGAGCGCGTTGCGCTTCTGCAGGCGGATGTCGAGGCCGAGGGACTGGATTTCCTTGATCAACACGTTGAACGACTCGGGCGTGCCGGCCGACAGCGTGTTGTCGCCCTTGACGAGCGATTCGTAGATCTTGGTGCGGCCGTTGACGTCGTCGGACTTGACGGTGAGCAGCTCCTGCAGGGTGTGCGCGGCACCGTAGGCTTCGAGCGCCCACACCTCCATCTCGCCGAAGCGCTGGCCGCCGTACTGGGCTTTGCCGCCCAGCGGCTGCTGCGTGACGAGCGAATACGGACCCACCGCGCGCGCATGGATCTTGTGCGACACGAGGTGGTTGAGCTTCATCATGTAGATGTAGCCGACGACGACCTCCTGATCGAGTTTCTCGCCGGTGCGGCCGTCGTAGAGGACGCTCTTGCCCGAGGTGGGCAGGCCGGCCTGCTTGAGGTAATCGCGCACCTTCTTCTCGTTGATGCCGTCAAAGACGGGGGTGGCGACCTTGAGGCCGAGCTTCTTGCACGCCCAGCCGAGGTGCGTCTCGAGCACCTGGCCGACGTTCATGCGCGAGGGCACACCCAGCGGATTGAGGCAGATTTCGATCGGCGTGCCGTCAGGCAGGAAGGGCATGTCTTCCGCGGGCACGATCTTCGCCACCACGCCCTTGTTGCCGTGGCGGCCGGCCATCTTGTCGCCGACCTCGAGCTTATGCTTGGTGGCGACGTAAACCTTGACCTGCTTGATGACGCCGGAACCGGTGTCATCGCCGGATTCGATCGAGGCGATCTTGCGCTCGCGGTCGCCCTCGAGTTCATCGAACTTCCCCTGATAGGAGCCGATGATCTCCATGATCTTGATCTTCACGGGCGAGGGATCGATCTCAACGTGCTTGGAGACGGCGGCCAGCTTGCGGAGCAGGGTCTTGGTGATCTTGCGGTTGGCCGGGATGATGATCTCCCCGGTCTGGCCGTTGATCACGTCGAGGGGGATTTTTTCGCCAAGGAGGATGTTGGAAAGCGCCTCGGTGAGGCCTTCGCGCAACTTGTCCATCTGCGTCTTGTAATCCTCCTGGATCTGCTTGATCTGCCGGCGGCGGTCGGAGGGCGAAAGCCGGGCCTGCTCGTCGATGCGGCTGCTGGACACCTTGACGTCCATGATGATGCCGGCCGAGCCGGAGGGCACCACCAGTGAGGTGTCCTTCACATCGGCGGCCTTCTCACCAAAGATCGCACGAAGCAGTTTCTCCTCCGGCGCGAGTTCGGTCTCGGACTTCGGCGTGATCTTGCCGACCAGGATGTCGCCGGGCTTCACCTCGGCGCCGATGCGGATGACGCCATTGTGGTCGAGGTTCTTGAGGGCCTCCTCGCCGACGTTCGGAATGTCGCGGGTGATCTCCTCGGGCCCCAGCTTCGTGTCGCGGGCGGTGACCTCGAACTCCTGGATGTGAATGGAGGTGAAGATGTCGTCCTTGAGGGCCTTCTCGGAAATGAGGATGGCGTCCTCAAAGTTGTAGCCGTTCCAGGGCATGAACGCGACGAGCACGTTGCGGCCGAGCGCCATCTCGCCGTGGTCGGTGGAAGGACCGTCGGCAATGACGTCGCCGGCCTTGACCTTCTGGCCCCGCTTCACGATGGGCTTCTGGTTGAAACAGGTGCCGGCGTTTGAGCGCATGAACTTGCGCAGCTCGTAGACGTAAGCACCGCCCTTCGGGTCACCCTTGGGATTGCGGTCGAAGTTGCGGGGCAGCTCGCCGTCCTTGGTGACGACGATGCGCCGGGCGTCGACGGAGGCGACGATACCGCTCTCCGCGGCGACCACGACGATCTTGGAATCGCGCGCGACGCGCTCCTCCAGCCCGGTGCCGACGAACGGCGCTTCATTCTGGAGCAGCGGCACGCCCTGGCGCTGCATGTTCGAACCCATGAGCGCGCGGTTGGCATCGTCGTGCTCAAGGAACGGGATCATGCCCGCGGCGACGGAGATGATCTGCTTGGGCGAGACGTCCATGTAGTCGACCTGTTTGGAGTCGACCTCGAGGAACTCGCCGTCGCGGCGCACCGTGACCTTGCCAATGAAGTGGCCCTTGTCGTCGAGTTCGGAGTTGGCCTGGGCGATGACCTTGCCCTCCTCCTGATCGGCGGTGAGGTAATCGATCTTTTCGCTGGCGCGGCCGTCTTTGCAGATGCGGTAGGGCGTCTCGATAAACCCGAACTCGTTCACCCGCGAAAACACGGTGAGCGAGTTGATGAGGCCGATGTTGGGACCTTCCGGCGTCTCGATGGGACAGATGCGGCCGTAATGGGAGGGATGCACGTCGCGGACCTCGAAGCCGGCGCGTTCGCGGTTGAGGCCGCCGGGCCCGAGCGCGGAGAGCCGGCGCTTGTGCGTGACTTCCGCGAGCGGATTGATCTGGTCCATGAACTGCGAGAGCTGGCTGCGCGCGAAGAAGTCGCGGATGACCGTCGTCAGCGCCTTCGGGTTGATGAGCTTCTGCGGAGTGATGGAATCGACGCTCTGATCGTAGAGGGTCATGCGCTCGCGCACGAGGCGCTCGGTGCGGGAGAGGCCCACGCGGCACTGGTTGGCCAGCAGTTCGCCGACCGTGCGGACGCGGCGGCTGCCGAGGTGGTCGATGTCGTCGACGACGCCGTCGCCGCGCTTGAGGCGGACGAGGTATTTGGTCGCCACAATGATATCCTCGGCGGCGAGGATGCGGTTCTCGAGGTCGGCCTTGAGGCCGAGCTTCTGGTTGATCTTGTAGCGGCCGACGCGGCTGAGATCGTAGCGCTTGGGATCGAAGAAGAGCCGCTTGAGCAGGGCCTTGGCGTTGGCGGTTGTGGGGGGCTCGCCGGGACGCAGGCGCTTGTAGATTTCCTTGAGGGCCTCCTCCTCGTTGCGGGTGGGATCCTTCTTGAGCGCGCGGATGGTCGCCCCGTCGTCCACCGCGGTGTCGATGACCCGGATGGCGCTGATGCCGTGCTTCTCGAAGGTGCGCACGATCTGCTTGGTGAGCGGCTCAAAGGCGCGCGCGAGGACGACGCCCTTCTGGGCGTCGATGGCGTCCTCGACGAGCACGAGCGTGCTCACATTCTCCATGTCGAGGGCCTTGGCGACCTTGAGGTCCTTGATCTCGTAGAAGAGATTGAGGATGTCGAGATCGCTCGAGTAGCCGATGGAGCGGAGCAGGGTCGTGATGAGAAACTTGCGGCGGCGGCGGCGACGATCGAGGTAGACGTAGAGCAGGTCGTTGTTGTCGAACTGCACCTCGAGCCAGGTGCCGCGGTCGGGGATGATGCGGAAGGCGAAAAGCTCCTTGCCGCTGGCGTGGAAATCCTTCTCGAAGCAGATGCCGGGTGAGCGGTGGAGTTGGGAGACGACGACGCGTTCCGCTCCGTTGATGATGAACGAGCCGCGCTCGGTCACCATGGGGATGTCGCCCATGTAGATCTCCTCGTCCTTGATGAAGTCCTCCTCGCGCAGGCGGAGTTTCACATACAGCGGCACGGCGTAGGTGATGCCTTCGCGGATGCACTCGATCTCGGAATGCTTCGGGTCGCCGATGCTGTAAGAGACGTATTCGAGGACCAGGCGTCCATCGTAGGACTCGATCGGGAAGACCTCGCGGAACACGGCCTCGAGGCCCTGGGGTTTCCGCTGCTTGTCGGGCACGCCCTTCTGCAGGAAGTCGAGATAGGAATTGATCTGAATCTCGATGAGATTCGGCGGCTGGATGACTTCTTTGAGCTTACCGAAGTTAATGCGTTCGGTGTGATTGCGGTCGGCCATGGATACTCCCGGTTAACTGAATGAGGACAAAGTGCGGACGCAGCGGCGCGTGGGGACCCGCCGCGGCAAAAAAGAACGGAACGAGCAAAAGGCGAGGGCCAGGCCGCGGGTGAACACGGCCTGCCCTGAAATGAATGGATGCTGTGCGGTGCGAATCGCCAAGCGTTGGTTACTTGAGCTCGACCTTCGCGCCAGCGGCCTCGAGCTTCTTCTTGATCTCCTCCGCCTCCTGCTTGGAAGCACCCTCCTTGACGGACTTGGGCGCGGCCTCGACGAGGTCCTTGGCCTCCTTGAGTCCGAGCCCGGTGATGGCGCGGACTTCCTTGATGGCGCCGATCTTGTTCGCGCCAGCCTCGACGAGGACGACGGTGAACTCGGTCTTCTCCTCGACCGGGGCGGCGGCGGCAGCGGCGGCGGGCGCGGCGGCCACGGCGACGGGGGCGGCGGCGGAAACGCCCCACTTGGTCTCGAGGTCTTTCACGAGGCCGGCGATTTCGAGAACCGACTGGCTCGAAAGCCACTCGATGACTTGTTCCTTGGTGATGTTGCTCATGGTGATCTCCTGTCGCGGACTAGCGCCTTCGAACCGGAAATGCGTTTAAGAGACGTATCCCCTAGCCTGCGGCGATGGATGTTGTTTTCCCGTGGACGGCGGCCCGCGCCGCCAGTGTCTGGAAAGTGGTGATGGTTGATTATTTATTCCCCTCCGCGGCGCGGACCTTCGCCTGCAGGACGTTGACGACCCCCTGCGGGACGGCGTTGAGCACGCGCACAAACATGCTGGCGGGCTGGCTGAGCAGGCCGAGCAGCTGCGCGCGCAGCGCGTCAAGCGACGGCAGTTCAGCCAGCTTCTCAATGTCCTTCGCGGAAATCAGCTTGTTGCCGAGGACGCCGACCTTCACCACGATCTTCTGTTTCTCCTTGATGAAGTCGCGGAGGACCTTGGCGGCACCGGGCGAGTTTTTGCCGCCGACGATGATGGCGGTCGGGCCGGTGAGCGCGCTTTCGAAACTGGGCAGGTTCAACGCCTGCGCGGCCACCCGCAGCGAACTGTTCTTGACGACGTGGAACTCGGCCTTGTGGGCGGTGAGCCGTTGGCGGAGCTCGGACACGTCGGCGACGGTCATCTTGTCGAAGTTCGCCAGGATGACGTAGTCGGATTTCCTGAGGTGGCCGGCCACCTCCTCGATCAGGTATTTTTTCTCAACTCTCATGGGAGGCGCTCCGGTTCAGTATTTGCTGTATTCATTGCCCGCGATGCGGATGCCGGGGCTTTGGGTTGAGGAAAGCGCCATGGTAAGGATGTAGCGGCCCTTGAAGGCCGCGGGCTTGGCCTTGCCGACAGCCTCGAGGACGACGGCGGCGTTTTCGAGAATCTGGCCGGGGGTGAACGAGCATTTGCCGATGCCCACGCCGACGTTGGCGCCCTTGTCCATCTTGAACTCCACGCGGCCCGCCTTCACGGCTTTGATGCCGGCGGAAATGTCGTCGGTGACGGTCCCCGACTTCGGGTTGGGCATGAGCCCCTTGGGGCCCAGGACCCGCGCGATGGTGCGGACGGTCTTCATCGCCTCGGTGGTGGCGATCGCGACGTCGAAATCGACCCAGCCCTCCTGGATTTTCTGCATCAGGTCCTGCAGGCCGGCAAAGTCGGCGCCGGCGTCCAAGGCCGCCTTCGGGTTGTCGGTGAAGACAAGCACGCGGACCTTCTTGCCCGTGCCGTTGGGCAGCGGCGTGGTGCCGCGCACCATCTGGTCGCCCTGCGAGGGGTCGACGCCGAGACGGAAGGCCAGCTCGACAGTCTCGTCGAACTTGGCCTTGGGAAATTTGGCGAGGATCTCCACCGCGTCTTTCAGCGGATACTCCTTGGTGAGGTCAGCGGCCTGCAGGGCGCTGCGGTAGCGTTTGCTCTTTTTTTCCATCAATGGCTCCTTGCGGTGCGAACGTCCCGGGCGGGACTCCCGCGGTGAGTGGGTGGTTCGTTCGGTTGGCGGACGAAATTCAGTCGACGACCTCGATGCCCATGTTGCGGGCGGTGCCGGCGATGGTGCGGATGCCCGCCTCCTCGCTCTTGGCGTTCAGGTCCTTGGCCTTGATCCGGTAGATCTCGGCGAGTTGTTTGCGGGTGACCTTGCCGACCTTGTCCTGGTTGGGCTTGGCCGAGCCGCTGGCGATGTTGGCCGCCTTCTTGAGCAGCACGGCGGCCGGCGGCGACTTGAGGATGAAGCTGAAGCTCTTGTCGGAGTAGACGGTGATGACGGTCGGCAGGATCATGCCGGCCTGGTCCTTGGTCTTGGCGTTGAATTCCTTGCAGAACGCCATGATGTTGACGCCTTGTGCGCCGAGCGCGGGGCCGACGGGCGGCGCCGGATTGGCGGCGCCAGCCGGGAGCTGGAGGCGGATGTAGCCGTGGATTTTCTTGGCCATGGTGGTCTAGCGAAATGGATGACGGTGGCGTGGTGGCGGCGGGAGCAGAGAGGCGCGCGTCAGTCGGTGACGCGCTGCACCTGCCAGTATTCGAGCTCGACCGGGGTGAACCGGCCGAAAATGGAGACGGAAATCTTGAGCTTGCCGCGGGTGGGATCGATTTCGTCGATGCGGCCGTTGAGGTTCAAGAAGGGGCCGTCGGTGATCTTGACCTCCTCGCCGACCTCGTACTGTACCTTGGGCACCTCCTTGCCGGTGGCGGCCTCGATGCGGGATTTGATCTCGTCGATCTCGGTCTGGCGCAGCGCCGCGGGATGGTCGCCGCCCACGAAGCCGATCACGCCCGCGGCCTCTTTCACGAAGTACCATGGCTTGTTCATCACGCGGCCCTCCTCGTCATAGAGGCGCATTTGAATGAACACGTAGCCGGGATAAAGCTTGCGGACCTTGCTGGATTTCTTGCCGCCCTTGACCTCGGAGACGGTTTCGGTGGGCAGCATGACCTCGAGGACGTAGTCGTCGAGTTCCTCGGCGGCTTTGAATTTCTCAATATAGGCCTTCACCTTCGGTTCCTGACCCGAAAGCGTGTGCAAGGCGAACCACTGGGCGCCGGGCGGCGCTGACGTCTGGGTGGGCATGCGGTGGGGGATTAGCCGGCCAGCTTCGTGAAGAGGTCAATGAACTGATAGAGGGAAAAGTCGGTGATGCTCGTAAACAGACCGAGCAGCAGGGACGCCACGATCACGACCACGGTCGAATCCCACAGTTCCTGGCGCGTGGGCCAGGAGGCCTTCTGCAGCTCGGTGTACATTTCGCCGACGAAGATGCGGGTGGAGCGGAACGGGTTTTTCATGCGAAACTTGGGTTGGCAGGGCAGAAGGGACTCGAACCCCTAACCGACGGTTTTGGAGACCGTTGCTCTACCAATTGAGCTACTGCCCTCCGTGGTAATGATCTTTCTCTCTTAGACGACGCCGCCGAGGCCCCTGTGACGGAGCCTCGGCGCACGCCGTAAAGCGTTGGTGAGGGTTTATTCGAGGATCTCAGTGATGCGTCCCGATCCGATGGTGCGACCGCCTTCGCGGATCGCGAATTTCTGCGTCTTCTCCATGGCGATGGGGGCGATCAGCTCGAGGACGAGGTTGATGTTGTCACCCGGCATGATCATCTCCACGCCCTGCGGGAGCTGGATGACGCCCGTGACGTCGGTGGTGCGGAAGTAGAACTGCGGACGGTAGCCGTTGAAGAACGGCGTGTGCCGGCCGCCCTCTTCCTTGCTGAGCACGTAAACCTCGGCCTTGGCCTTCTTGTGCGGCGTGATCGATTTCGGCGCCGCGACTACCTGGCCGCGCTCGATGCCATCCTTCTCAACGCCGCGCAGGAGCACGCCGACGTTGTCACCCGCCTGACCGCTGTCGAGCATCTTGCGGAACATCTCGACGCCGGTGACGACGGTGGTGGAGGTGTCGCGCAGGCCGACGATCTCAACGGTGTCGCCGACCTTGCACTTGCCGCGCTCGATGCGCCCCGTGGCGACGGTGCCGCGGCCGGTGATCGAGAACACGTCCTCGACGGACATAAGGAAAGGCTTGTCGATCTCGCGCGTCGGTTCGGGAATCTCGGTGTCGATCGCGTTCATGAGCGCGTTGATCGCCGCAATCCCTTCGGGTTTGCCCTCAAGGGCCGCCGTCGCCGAGCCGCGTATGATGACGGCCTTCTCGCCGTCGAACTGGTACTTGGTCAGGAGCTCGCGGATTTCCA
This sequence comes from Opitutia bacterium, assembly GCA_003142615.1. Classification (GTDB taxonomy): domain Bacteria; phylum Verrucomicrobiota; class Verrucomicrobiia; order Opitutales; family Opitutaceae; genus Fen-1467. The sequence goes on from PLMW01000005.1 coordinate 62,258, forward strand.
TCTCGACGAGGTCGAGCAGCTCCTTGTCCTCAAGCAGGTCGATCTTGTTGAGAAACACGACGATCTTCGGCACGCCAATCTGGCCGGCGAGCAGGATGTGTTCGCGCGTCTGGGGCATCGGCCCATCCGCCGCGCTCACCACGAGGATCGCGCCGTCCATCTGGGCCGCGCCGGTGATCATGTTCTTTATGAAGTCGGCGTGTCCCGGACAGTCGACGTGCGCATAGTGGCGCTTCTCCGTCTGGTATTCCACGTGAGACACCGCAATCGTGACGGTCTTGGTGGCGTCGCGCACCGTGCCGCCTTTGGCGATGTCCGCATAGGATTTGACTTCGGCCAACCCTTTTTTCGCTTGGACGACGAGGATCGCGGCCGTCAACGTCGTTTTACCGTGATCAATGTGGCCGATCGTGCCGACATTCACGTGCGGTTTTGTCCGTTCGAATATACCTTTAGCCATGTGAGAGAGACGTTTGGGTTAGATGGTTGACCTCTGGTGAAGGATTGGAGAAGCCGCCGGCGTTGACCTGGAGCCCAGAACCGGATTTGAACCGGCGACCCCGTCCTTACCAAGGACGTGCTCTGCCAACTGAGCTATCTGGGCAGACCAAGCCTAGGCCAGAAAGGGAAGAAGGGTAGAACGTGAACAACCGGTTTTTAGCCGTCAACTGTAATCTTTGCAGTTTCCAGGGTTTGGCATTGATTGGTGCCCTTGCGTGATGGCTGTGGTGCGGCTCCAATCTGGCTGAAAACTCGGCGGTCAAAATGACCGCCGATTGGTACCGATAGCTTCTTTTCAACCCTGCAGTCCGAAAACATCTAGAAATGAGCCGTCTCCATCCCCTTTCTTCCCGTAATTTATATCTCCCATCAATCAGATTATCATTAAGTTACATACTGTTTGGTCTGGCGGGCGCCACCTCCCAGTACGCGGCGGAGGCGTGGCGACCGCTTTTCAATGGCCGGGATCTCACCGGCTGGGAAATGTTCATGACCAAGCCGGACCGGACTTGGAACGTGCCCGGCCTGAAGCGCGACGAACAGGGCAACTACCTCGAACCGATCGGCAAGAATCGCGACCCATTGAAGGTCTTTGTGGTCGAAAATGTCGACGGCCGCCCGGCGATCCATGTCTCGGGCCAGGGTTTCGGCGTGATCACGACGGTCGAGACGTTCACTAATTTCCATTTCCGTCTCCAGGTCAAATGGGGCGGGAAAAAGTGGGGTGCCAAGCTGCATGCCCCGCGCGATTGCGGGCTGCTCTACTTCTGTCATGGCGAACCGGGGTTTGATCACGAGACGTGGCCGCGATCGATCGAGTTCCAGATTCAGGAGCATGACATGGGCGATCTTTTCGCGCTGGGTGCGCAGATCACCGTGCCGGCCCGCCCGGAAGGGAAACTGTGGCTTTACGACCCCAAGGGCGCGCCAACCCTGTTCGTGCAGAAGCCGCCGGTTGGCAATCGCTGCGTGAAGCTGGCGGACGCCGGGAAACCCCTTGGCGAATGGAATACGCTTGATCTTGTCTGCCTCGACGGCACCAGCGTCCACATCGTCAACGGCAAGGTCGTGATGCGGCTCCACGATGCGCAGCGTCTCGATGGGACCACGCCCGCGCCGCTCACGTCCGGACAAATCAGCCTGCAGACGGAGGGCGCGGAGGTCTATTACCGCGACATCGAAATCCGGCCGATCGCGGCGATTCCCGCGGAATTCGCCGGCCAGTGAACCCGCGGCCCTGACGGCCCACGGCGCAGTTCAGGGCTTTGCTTCCGGCAACGTGAGTTCCCGCACCCAGATGTTGCGAAAAGCGACCGGATTGCGGTGGTCCTGCAGCACAAGCGGCAGCTTGGCGGCATGCGGTGCGTAACAGGGCACCCCGCGGAAAACCGTGGGGCCGCACAGCGCGGCGCCATATTGCACCAGCACGCCGTTGTGGAATGCCGTCATGCACGCGGGACTTGTCAGCCTGCCATCGGCGACGAAACGCGGCGCGATGAACACGACGTCGTAGGTCTGCCATTCACCCGGGGGCCGGCTAACGTTCACCAGCGGCGGCTGTTGCTTGTAGATGGACGCCGCCTGACCATTCACGTAGGTCTCGTTGTGCCAGGAATCGAGGATCTGCAATTCGTAGAGTCCCATGAAATAGATCCCGCTGTTGCCCCGGCCCTGACCGGATCCCTCGATCTTCGCGGGCGTACGGAATTCCAAGTGGAGCTGAATGTCGCCGAGCGCGATCTTTGTCCGCTGGTCGCAGGGCTTGGGATTGGGGACGATGACCATCGCCCCGTCCTTGATTTTCCAGCCGGGTTCACCGGACCTCACCGGTTCCCAAGCGTCGAGATTTCTGCCGTCGAAGAGCACGATGGCATCGGACGGCACGCTTCCGGTGGGTGCGGCGATCACCGCTGGCACGGGCGTCCACTGTTCGGTGGCCTCGGGGGGCGGCAGTTCCTCGGCGGCCATGACACGTGCGAAAAACAGGCTGACCAGNNCCGGGAGGCAGCCGCTCCCCGAGATGGAGGGTTTTCACCAGATAATCGCGGAAGAACGCATCCACCTCTTCAATGTCGGAGTTGGCCGTGTCCACCGGCCGCCCCTGCACCGGCCGCCCGAGCAGGCCGGCGGCGGTCACGGCGACCAGAAATTCCGTCGGTTGCCAGTCTGTCCGGCCGGCAGGCAGGATGGCGTCTGTCTCAAGGTTGCGGACAAAGACCATTTCGCCCGTGGCCACTTTCCGCACCTCCACGAGGCCGGGCCGCGGGCTCAGCGGTGTCAACGGCACATCCTCACGATCAAATCCCAGAAACGGATCATGGGTGGGATCCTTGAGCAGTTCCACCGGACTCTTCGGCAGGGATCGCTCGGGCCCCACGGGCAAGGCCAGCTCCGCTTCGCCATAAACGGGATTCGGGGCGAACGTGCCGAACACTTGCCCGGGCTGGCGCTGCACCGCCGTCGGCAGGGGTCGCTGGTTGGTATTCCACTCGGTCGGCAAAAAAAGCGGGGTCGGATCGAAAAGCGTGGCCTGCTCCCGCAGCCGTCGGTCACCCGGGCCGACGTTGACCCTCGGGGCGGCGGCCGGTCGTGTCGCGCTCTCGTTTTTGCCCAGCGGCCGAAACAGCACGACCAATGCCATCAGGGCGATAACCACCGTCAGGCCCGCCACCCACCATCCGGCCCGGCGTCGCTTTGTTGGCGTCGGCATGTCCGTCACCTTCCGGGTCTCAGCGTTTCGCCCGGCCCGCCGCGCACGGGCTCCATGGCCCACTGCACCCCCGCAAAGCCGGCCTGCACCGCCATGTCGGCGATGACCCCCATGTCCTCCGATGGAACACGCCGGTCGGCGCGCACGAGCAGCACCAGGCCCTTTTCCTTGCGGGCACGTTGCTGCAGCCAGCCGCGCAGCTGCGTATAGTTGAACATGCCGTCCTCCACCAACACCATGTCTGAGCGCGGCACGCTGATGACAACGGTTGCCGGGGCCGCACCCTCGATCGCTCCCGCCATCTCGGGCAGTCTGAAATTGATGCCCAGCCCGGGCGCGAGCACAAAACGCGAACCGAACAGGAGGAAAAACACCACGATCAGCGCGCCGTTCACCAGAAACAGCACATCAAAATTCCGCGGGGGCGGCCGCAGTTTCGCCGCGAGATCCAACGGATGGATGATCATGGTCCGTCCTTCTGCCCGGCTCCCTCGCCGCCTTCGCTGTTTGCCGGCAGGTGGGGATACTCCACCAGCAGATACTTCATGATCTCGTTGCCCGCCCACTCCACGTCGCGCACGATCGCCCGCACGCGTCCGCTCAGGAAATGATAGGCCAGATGCCCCGGGATGGCGACGACGAGACTGCCGGCGGTGCTGATGAGCGCCTGCCACATGCCGGTCGCCAGCGCGTTGGCCGTGGCATAGTTGCCCCCTTGCATGAAAGCGTGAAAAGTCGTGATCATGCCGAGCAGCGTTCCCAGCAGACCGACGAGGGGCGCCACTTGGGCGATGGCCGCGATCGAGCCCAGCCGCCGCTCCAGTACGGGAACCTCGATCAGCGCCGCCTCCTGCACGGCCAAGCGCATTTTCTGCTCGTCGTCGTCCGCATGCAGCAACGCCGACTTCACGACCGCCGCCACGGGACCGGGCGTTTCCTCGCAGACTGTGAGCGCCTCCATGAGCCGTCGCTTGGCGAGGATGTTCTTGATGCCGCCCACGAACGCCGTGGAGCGGATCTGTCCGCGATGCAGGTAGAGCAGCCGCTCAATGAAGATCAACGTGCCGGCGATGCCCATTGCGAGCAGCACCCACATCATCGGCCCGCCCTCGGTGAATAGACTGAAATCCAGACCCGTCATGGTTCTGCGTGACTATGCCTTGTTCCTGCCCGGACCGTAAACGCCAAAGAAAGGCCCGCTCCCGGCCCGCCTCTGGCGGCCCGTCTGCAGTCTTCGCTGGCTTGGGGTTTGCTCATGGCTTACTCCAGCTTCGTCTCGCCCCCGCTTTTTCCCGTCCTGAACCGCGCCAGTCGCTGCTGGGCCAGCGTCTCACCCGGCAGTTTCTGTTGAAGCAATAATTCGTAGGCCCGGCGCGCCTGCTCCAGCTTGGCCTCCTTTTCATAAAGATCCCCCAATTCGAGCAGCACGCGCGCCATCCAATAGCGCCCCTTCGCGCCCAGCTCGGCCGCCTTGCCGGGGTCGAGGAGAAACGTGTTCACCGCCAGCCACCACGCCCGCTCGGCCTGGGCCGGGCTGCCGCGCCTGACCTGGGCGTAGCCATGCTTGAAGCCCGCCTCCACCCGCAGGTCCACGGGGGCCGTCGGCAAATCCTGCAACCGCTCGCAGATGGCCGCCGCGCTTTCCCAATGCGAAGGGTCGCTGGCCGCCTGCGCATAGTGGCAGTCGGCGAGGGCCAGCTGGGCCAGCAGGACGTCCTCCTGATGCTCGGGCTCGGGAAAATTGTCCACGAGCAATTGGTACGCCTGCTGCGCGGCTCCGAATTGGTTCAACTTGCGCAGCAGGTCGCCCTGCTTCAGTCGCGCATAGAAGACCAGATCACTCTTCGGATAGGTGGTGACGAGGCGTTCGAGGAGCCGGTAGGCCTCCTCGTAATAATTGTCCTGGCCGCGCCGCTCAACGGTGAGCGCGGCTTCGTAGAGGGCAAATGGCGCATAGTTGCTGTCGGGGTTGTCGTCCGCGAGGCTGGTGAACAGGGTCTGCGCCGCGACAATCTCGTTGCGCGTCGAATGATAGTCCGCCTCCGCAATGTATGAATAGACCGCCGCATCGGTCTTCGGATAGTTCTTGCGCAGTTTCGTCAGCAGGTCGAGGCCCTCCTGCGGCGCCGTCGCCCGCGCCTTTCCCGAAGCAAGCAGGGCCTGCGCCTTCAACAGTACGCTGATGCTCGCGACGTCCGTCTTGAGCGCAGCCGGCAGCGTCGTGGAAGCCGGCGCCTCCAGGCGTGCCAGCAGCGCATCCACGAGCCGGATCGCCTCCGCCGGCGAGCCGGACTCGAACGCCAGGCGCGCCTGCAGCCAGGCCATGCGCACCAGCAGCTCCGACGGCAGCGCCGCCGCGCCGGGTTCGTTGACCAGCCGCGTCACGCGTTTGAGTGCCTGCGCCGTCTGGCCGTCGATCTGGAGCGCCCGCGCCAGGTTCCATTCGGCCTGCCAGCGGCTCACCGCGTCGATGCCGGCGGTTCCCGCCGCCTCGTCGAGCAGCGTCTGCGCGTCGTCAAGCCGGCCGGCGTTGATTTCTGCGAGCGAACGCTGGAACAGCAGCACGCCCGGCGCCACGGCCGCCGGCGGCTCGCGCAGGGCCGAGCCGTAGGCGTCGGCGGCATTTTTGTAGTCCCCGGCGCGAAAATAGGCGTCGGCCACGAGCACGCCGAGCTGCGCCCGTGCGTCGCCAGCCGGCAGCTCGGCCCGCAGCTGCGTCGCATAGTCGGCCGCCGTGCGATACCGCCGCAACTCCCACGCCGCGCTGGTGAGCACGCCGAGCGCCTGCGGCTTCAATTGCGAACCCGGACGGTTGTCGAGCAGCCACTTCGCATCCTCCTCCGCCTGATCGTAGTTTTTCTCGGCCAGCGCCACCTGCGCCCGGAACGCCCGCAGATCCTCGATGATCGGATGCGGTGAAGACGGCGTGGATGCCGTGATCAACCGGTCGAGTTTGGCGCGAAACTCCGCGCGGGCCGCGCCGTTGCCGCTGGCGCGCGCGAGCAGCTGCAGCGCCATGCGCTGCGGCTCGCTGCTCACCGCCCCGTCGAGCAGCCCGAACAGCGCGTTGCGCCCCACCCCGTTCTGCGCGCCCGCAATGAGACCCAGCAGCAGCCGCATGTCGTCGAGTTCCTGCCGCTCTTCCCCTGGCAGGAGCTGCAACTGCCGCTGCAAAAGCGTCACCGCTTCGGACTTGTGCCCCAAAACGTCGAGGGCCACGGCATAATATCTGGCATAGGTGTAACCGGTCTTCTGGCCTTGGAGCCGCTCCATGTTCAGCTTCAGATTGGCGGCCTCCTGCTCGGTGGCCGGGCTCGACAGCAGCCGCACCCGCAGCTGTTCCAGCTGAAAGCGGGCGCGCTGGAGTTCGGAGACTGCGCTTTTCACCGCCTCTTCATAGGCCGCGCTGCTGCGTTTCAGATCACCGGTCAGCTCGGCGATCATTCCCCGGAGAAAATGGGCCCAGCCGCGCTCCGCCGGCACCAGATCCTCCGCGCGCACCTGGGCCGCCGCCGCGCGCGCCGCGTCGAGCTGGCGCCGGTGGGCCGCAATCAACCCCGCGCGGAGATGATAGGCCGGCGTCCGCATCCCCGCAAAGCGGCTCAGCGCCTTCTCGGCGTCCTCCAGCCTCCCCTGGTCGAGCAGCGCCGCCGTCAGCTCCAGCACGAGATGGTTTTTTTCCACGCCGGGTGTTTCGGGCGACTCCAGCAATTCCTGCAGCAGCGCCTCCGCCGCCGGCGAGAAACCGAGCTGCAGCGCGCGCCCGGCCGCATTTTCGCGCAAGATCCAGCCACCGGGCGCGGGCCTGGTTTCACCCGGCTGGACCAGCGGCGTCACCGATGCGCGGTCCGCCGGTGCCGCCATGTCCGGCGGTGTCACGCTCTGGCCGCGCGCCACTCCCGCGATCAAAGCCCACCCGGCCAGCGCGGCAAACAGCGGATTCGACATCAGGCGATGCATGCGTTTCGGGGAGGTTGCGATGCGCGGTGCGGTGTGGCAAGCCCGCCCGAGCCTATAAATAAGGCGGAGTGCTGTAACGGGTTAAGGCTCGCATCAGCCGCCGCCTTCGACCTTAATCGCCGGCGAAAGTTCACCTCTTCCCCTCTCCACCACCATGAGCCTTGTCCTCATTGTCCTCCTCCTCCTCCTCGCCGCCGTCGCGATGCTGGCCCTGTTCGTGGTCGGCATCTACAACCGGCTTGTCGCCCTCCGCAACCGCTTCAAGAACGCCTTCGCGCAGATCGATGTCCAGCTCAAGCGCCGCTATGACCTGATCCCGAACCTCGTCGAGGTCGCCAAGGGTTACCTCAAGCACGAGCACAGTACGCTCGAGGACGTCATCAAGGCCCGCAACATCGCCTTGGCCGCCTCGCAGGCCGCCGCCGCCAATCCCGCCGATGCCGCCGCCATCAAGAGCCTCGGTTCCGCCGAGACCGGACTGGCGGGCGCGCTCAGCCGCCTGATGGTCGTCGCCGAGCAATATCCCGACCTCAAGGCCAACCAGAACATGATGCAGCTCACCGAGGAGATCACCTCGACCGAGAACAAGGTTTCCTTCGCCCGCCAGTCCTACAACGACTCCGTCATGACCTACAACACCACCCGCGAGACCTTCCCCAGCGTGGTCTTCGCCGGCATGTTCGGCTTCCTCGCCGCGGAGCTCTTCCAGATCGAGAACGCCACCGAGCGCGCGGCGCCCAAGGTCAGCTTCAGTTGAGTCGAAGGTCGGATGACGAGGGGCGAAAGCCAGGATCTGACGCCTTCGACTTCCACCCTTCGGCCTTCGGCCAGCCGTCATGGACTTCTTCGAGGCCCAGGAACACGCCCGCAGGCGCACCACGCGGCTCACCGTGCTGTTCGGCCTCGCGGTCATCGGAACCATTCTCGCCAGCTACGCGGCCGCGATCCTGGTTTTCCAGCAGATCTCGCCCCGCGCCCGGCATGTCGAGCGAAGCTACTGGCAATATCAACATACCGCGGTCTGGCCCGACGACAGGATCAGCTACCCGTGGTGGAATTCCCGGATTTTCGCCGGCGTCGCCCTTGGGACACTGGCTGTCGTCGGCTTCGGTTCGCTCTACAAATGGTACCAGTACCGCGCCGGCGGCTCCGCCGTGGCCGAGGGCGTCGGCGCCCGACGGGTGGACCCGCGTAGCACCGATCTCAACGAGCGCCGCCTGCTCAATGTCGTCGAGGAGATGGCCATCGCCGCGGGGGTGCCGATCCCGGCCGTCTACGTGCTCGATGACGAACCCAGCCTCAACGCCTTCGCCGCCGGCCTCACCACGAGCGACGCCGTCGTGACCGTCACCCGCGGCACGCTCGAAAAGCTTAACCGCGACGAATTGCAGGGNNCTCGCCGCCATCGTGTTCGGCATCCTCGTGATCGGCCTCATCGGCCGCGGGATTCTGCGCGGCCTCGGGCGGGGCCGGGTGAGCGGCCGCGGCAAGGGCGGCGGCGGCGTGGCCGCCATCCTCGCCATCGGCCTCGCGCTCATGATCGTCGGCTACGTCGGCTATTTCTTCGGCCGGCTCATCCAGGCCGCGGTTTCGCGCCAGCGCGAATTCCTCGCCGACGCCTCGGCCGTGCAGTTCACGCGTAACCCCGGCGGCATCGCCGGCGCGTTGCGCAAGATCGGCGGCTACGCGCTCGGCTCGCACCTCGCCACCCACAAGGCCGCGGAGATCGGCCACTTCTTTTTCGCGGAGGGCTCGGATACCTCTTTGTTCGGCGGCCTCTGGGCCACCCACCCGCCGCTCGATGCGCGCATCCACGCCGTTGACCCGCAATGGGACGGCAAGTTCTACCAGCCGCCGGAGCCGGTGGATGTGGAACGCCAATCGTTTGTGCAGGCCGGCCTCGCCCGACCGAAGCCGGACACCGCCGCCATCCCGGTTACCCTGTCGGCTGTGGCCGCGGTGGCCGCCATCGGCACGGTCACTCCACAGCACGTCGAGCATGCCCGGAATGTGCTCGAGGCCATCCCGGTGCGTTTGCGCGAGGCCGCCCGGGTCACCCGCGAGGCCCCGGCGCTCGTTTACGGATTGCTGATCGAGCAGCGTGGTGAAGTGGGTGAGAAGCAGGCCGCGCTCATCGCCTCACACGCCGGCGAGGAGACGGTCCGCCTGGTGCGCGAGTTGCTGCCACACTTCGACCGGCTCGCCGTCGACGCCAGGCTTCCGCTCGCGCAACTCGCCCTGCCCGCCCTGCGCCAGCTTCCCCCGGGCGGGCTTTCCGCTTTTGCCGCCACCTGCCAGGCACTCATCGAAGCCGACCAGAAGCTTTCCTATCTTGAGTTTGCGCTCCAAAGGGTGCTGCTCCGCCATCTCACGGTCGCCAGCGAGCCGTCCGCGACCGTGACGCAATTTTACTCGTTCAACGCCGTGGTGGACGAGATCGCCGTGCTCCTCTCCGCGCTGGCCTGGGCCGGGGCGATGCAGGGCCCCGAACAGGCCGACGGTTCCGTCGAGGCCGACCCGCAGGCCGCCGCGGCGGCCTTCCGGGATGGCGCCGGCCAGCTCCAGCTCATCGCGGCGAAGCTCTCGCTGCTCAATCCCGGTGCGTGTGAATTCGCCCAGGTCGAAGCTGTGCTCGACAAACTCGCCGGCGCCTCCTTCCCCATCAAGCAGCGTCTGCTCCTCGCCTGCGCCCAAACGGTCAGTCACGACAACCAGATCCGCGCCGAGGAGGGCGAGTTGCTCCGGGCGTTCGCCGATTCGCTCGGCTGCCCGATGCCGCCGTTGCTGAGCGAACTCTGAGCTGCTTGTTCGGCCACCCTCGCGCTCACCACCCCACCCGATGATCGGATGACCGCGCCGCAGCTCCTGCGCGGTGCGAAGGCGGGTGCCGCCGTTGCTGGGCGGGTTGTGACTTCCCTGCGGCGATCGGTTGCCGCCGTCTGCTCGTGGTCATGAATCCGCGCTAGCTACCGGCGCAAAGCTTGCCGTGCTTTGTGCCATGCTCCTGCCTCCGGCAGCGTTGCCCCTAAGGGGCCGGCGCGCGGCCGGGCCGGGATTCTGGAGAGTCTCAGTCTACCTTGCGGTATTTCTCCGGCGGGATTTTGAAGCGGTGGCCGGAGTCGAGGTCGGTGAAGATATGCCAGTGCCGATCATCCGTTTTGTGCACGGCGACTTCCAGTGTCTGTCCCTGATCGTAGTGGTATTCCTCCGACTCGAACAGGTGATCGGCGTGCGGCACGGCTTCACCAATTTCCCCGCTGTGGTTCTCCAGAATCTCGATTTTCCAGTGCATGGGAGTTAAGGGGTTCAAGCAACGCTGCGGTCTTCGCCGCAAACGCGCCGCCCATGCTGCGACCGGCGTGCCGCAGGTCAAGTCTGCCGCGCTCCGGCGGACGGCCCCGAAGGGACATAACAGTTTGGACAGGGGCCATCAGCAGGATTATCGCTGATGGCAACAACCCGTTTCCCCATGCTTGTCGTCCATGTCCACGTCCACGTAAAACCCGGGTGCGTCGAGGCCTTCACCGCCGCGAGTCTCGCGAATGCCCGCCACAGTGTGCGCGAGCCCGGCGTCGCCCGTTTTGATGTCGCCCAGCAGGCCGACGATCTCACGCGTTTCGTCCTCATCGAAGTCTACCGCTCGGCCGCCGCTCCCGCCGCACACAAGGAGACCCCGCATTATCAGGTCTGGCGCGACACGGTCGAGCCGATGATGGCCGAGGCGCGCACGAGCGTGAAGTTCGCCAGCGTATTTCCCGAGGACGCCGACTGGTGAGCGTCATCATGCGCTTCGAATTCGCCACCGCCCCCCGCATCCTCTTTGGTCCCGGCGCGCTGCGCGAGGCCGGCAGCGCTGCCCGGCAGTTCGGCCGCCATGCCTTAGTGGTGACGGGCCGCGCGCCGCGCCGGGCGGAGCCGCTGCTCGATCGGCTGGCGGCCGAGGGTGTTGCCGCCACGATATGCTCCTTTGCCGGCGAGCCAACCACCGGGGCCGTGACCGCCGCCGTCGCGCAGGCCCGCGCCGCCGGCTGCGATCTCGTCATCGGCTTTGGCGGCGGCAGTCCGCTCGATGCGGCCAAGGCCGTCTCCGCGCTGCTCACCAATCCCGGCGAACTTTCCGATTACCTCGAGGTCATCGGCCGGGCACAACCGCTGACGCAGCCCGCCGCGCCGTGTCTCGCCATTCCCACGACCGCCGGCACCGGCGCCGAGGTCACGCGCAATGCGGTCCTCGCCTCGCCCGCGCACCGGCTCAAGGTGAGCCTGCGCAGCCCGCTCCTGCTGCCGAGGCTCGCCTTGGTAGATCCAGAATTGACCCNNTGCCGGGCCAATCCGCTCACCGACGGAATCTGCGCCGAGGGCATCCGGCGCGCGGCGCGGGCGCTGCGCCCGGCCTTCCACGACGGTGGCAACGCCGCCGCCCGCGAGGATATGGCGCTGGCCAGTCTCTTCGGCGGGCTTGCCCTCGCCAACGCCGGCCTGGGCGCGGTGCACGGCTTCGCCGCGCCCGTCGGCGGCATGTTTCCCGCACCGCACGGCGCCGTGTGCGCCGCCCTGCTGTCCCACGTCATGGCGATCAACCTGCAGGCGGCGCGCACGCGACAACCCGGCGGGGAGACATTGCGGCGCTACGCCGAGCTGGCACGGCTGCTCACCGGAGATGCCACCGCCACCGCTGAGGATGGCGTGCGCTGGGTGCGCGCGCTGGTCGACGAACTGCAGATCCCCGGATTGCGCACTTACGGTGTCACTTCCGACCATGTCTCCCTGCTCGTCGAGAAGGCCGCGCAGGCCAGCAGCATGAAGGCCAACCCGCTGCCGCTCACCCGCGACGAACTCGCGGAAATCCTCACCCGCTCGCTTTAGCGAACCCGCGCCCCGACGCTCTCCACCGCTTGCGCCAGCGTCCCGGCGGCGTTGTAAACGGGTAGCAAGACCGAAACCTGGAGCATGGCTTCGGATTAACCGCGAAGTTCGCGAAGCGCACGAAGCTTTTCAGAGTCGTGCCGTGCCCTTCGCCGCCGGGCTACTTTGAAATCACGCCCTCCTTCTGGAGCTTGGAGACCTTGGGCCTGATCACGAGCCGGCAGTAGCCCGCGGTGGGATTTTTCGCAAAATAATGCTGGTGGTGTTCCTCGGCTGGATAGAACTCCGTCAACGGCACGATCTCGGTGACCAGGGGATCGGCATACCTGGCTTGGGCGGCGGCCTTGGATTTCTCAGCCGCGGTCTTCTGCGCCTCGTCCGCAAAGAGGATGATCGAACGGTACTGGGTGCCCTCGTCGGCGCCCTGGCGGTCGGGCGTGGTCGGGTCGTGTGCATTCCAGAACACGTCAAGCAGCTGCCCGTAGCCGACCACCGCCGGATCGAACTCGATGCGCACCACCTCCGCGTGGCCGGTCGTGCCGGTGCAGACCTCTGGGTACGTCGGACTCCGCGTGTGGCCGCCGGCGTAGCCGCTGACGACCGCCTTCACTCCGGGCACGTGCTCATACACGGCCTCCATGCACCAGAAGCACCCGCCGCCGAGCACTGCAAATTCAGTTTTGGTTTCCATGGGTTTCTTCTCCTCGGACGCGATGGCGGTCGCACCGGCGAGTGCCAGCGCGGCCAGCAGCAGGACAATGGGTTTCATGGTACGTGAGAGACGGAAACCATGTTTGGCATTCCCGCAAGGGGAACTCGTCTTCCCCGACTCCCGCCCGCCGGGCCGCCCGGCTTTGCTCACACGACGGGATGCAGGCGGGCGCCCCCGTTCACCATCTCCGCCAGAGCGAGCTTGTATTCGTCGAGGTCGTGGGCCGTGAAACAGACGAACGTCACGAGACGCGGCTGCGTGTGGTGTTCGAGGAAAGCCTTGGTGGTGCGCAACGCGATGCGGCACGCCAGCGCGATGGGATAGCCGTAGATGCCGGTGCTGATCGACGGGAACGCCACGGTCGCGAGCCCCTTTCCCGCCGCCAGTTGGAGGGAGCTGCGATAGCACGAGGCCAGCAGATCGGGCTCGCCGGCCGCGCCGCCGCGCCAGACGGGGCCGACCGTGTGGATGACATGTTTCGCCGGCAGCTGGTAGCCGCGGGTGAGCTTGGCCTGACCGGTGGGGCAGCCGCCCAGCTTGCGGCATTCGGCGAGGAGCCCGGGCCCCGCCGCGCGATGAATGGCGCCGTCCACGCCGCCGCCGCCGAGCAGCGATTCGTTGGCTGCGTTGACGATGGCGTCAACGGCCAGCGTGGTGATGTCGCCCTGGACCACGGCAATCTGATCGTGCATGGCGTGTCACTAGGGGAACCCGCGATGCGAGGCAACGGGGCGGGGCGATTCTTACAAAAGTTTGAGAAACGCTGGCCTGTGCACAAGATCGTCCCATTCCTCCACCCCATGAAAAAATACCTCGTTGAATTCATCGGCACGTTCTTCCTCGTGTTCACCGTTGGTGCCGCCGTCCGCTCCGGCGCCTCTCTTGCGCCGGTCGCCATCGGCGCCGCCCTCATGGTGATGATCTTCGCCGGCGGCCATGTCTCCGGCGGCCACTTCAATCCCGCCGTGACGCTGGCGGTCTGGCTGCGCGGAAAATGCGACGCCAAAGACGTGGTGCCCTACTGGATCGCCCAGCTGGCCGCCGGTGTGGTGGCGGCCCTCATCGTTGTCGCCATCTTCGGCAGGCCCCTGCTCGGCGCGGCGCTGCACCCGACGAAGGCCTCGCTGGTAGTCGAGTTCCTTTTCACCTTCGCTCTTGCGTGGGTGGTGCTGAACACCGCCACGGCCAGGGGCACGGCGGGCAATTCCTTCTACGGACTGGCCATTGGCTTCACGGTGCTGGCCGGCGTGGTCGCGGTGGGCGGCGTCTCGGGTGGCGCCTTCAATCCGGCGGTCGGCCTGGGCGTGTTCATCATGGGCCTCGAGAAACTCCATCAACTCGGCGTTTACCTCGTGGCCGACCTCCTCGGCGGCGGCGCGGCGGCGCTGGCGTTCAAGGCGACGCACGCTGCGGACGAATAACCGCTTCAGGGATGGCCTCCGGTCTCGGCCCGGAGTTCTTTGCTCGATTCGTGCCGGTCACCGCGGCCGTGTCGCCAGCTCCAACCGCGTGAGGTGCGCCAGCGCCTCGTCGCGGGTGATTCCGCACATCTCTTCGGTCGGCCGCAGGCTCACGCACACGGCCGGCCGCTCGGGTTTGCCGAAGAGCGTGCAGCGATAATCGGGCAGGAGTTGCACGCACGGGACGCCCGCCGGCTTGCCATGCGGCATGCCGGGAATCGGTGAGCTTATGGATGGAGCTATGCAGCAAGCTCCACATGCGGGTCGGCAGTCCATGGATTATGAAGACAAAGGAATCACGGATTAACACGGATGGACACCGATATTTCAAAGCAATCGGACGCTCCCGGCGCGGACGGTATGCGCTGCGCCGACCGCACAGCCGCGGAGCAACAGAATCCGCGCTGGTCTCTCTCATTCGTGTCTATCTGTGTCCATCCGTGGGTTCCGATTCCTGGGTAACTCCAGAAGAAATCTTCCCGCGGCGATTAGCTGCGTTGCTCTCTGCCGATGGATGCGCCTCTCCCCTTGACGTTCTACAGGAGAGGCTTCATGCCCGTCTCCTGTAGAATATCTAGGAGACTACCATGCCTAAAGAAGACAAAACGGATTTGCTGCAAGGCACGCTGGACATGCTCATCCTGAAATCGCTCCAGCTCGAACCGATGCACGGCTTCGGCATCTCGGTCCGCATCCGGCAGATGTCGGACGAGGTGCTGCAGGTGGAGCAGGGCTCGCTCTACCCCGCCCTCTACCGCCTGGAGGAACAGGGCTGGATCAAGGCGGAATGGGGCGTCTCGGACAACAACCGCAAGGCG
>PLMW01000069.1 GCA_003142615.1 Opitutia bacterium
GTCGGAAAACTGCGTGGCCTCGGCGAGGTGAATGACGCCCGTTTGCGCGGGATCGAACAGCGTGGATTTTGACATGGGAGAGGAATCTGACAGGAGGTTAAATCAATTTAATTGGCCGAAGCTATCACGGTGCGGGCCGCCTCGGCGAGCCCGCCTTCGAGGCCGCGCGTCGAGCAAGTTTTGAAAAGCCCTTGCGCTGAGACGCCGTTCCCAATCGATTCGACGTCCGCCACGAATCCGCCTATCCATCGGTCCCTCATGAGGGAAACCCCTTCCCGCTGCCAACCCCGCCCGATACTCCTTTTCCGGAGGCTGACTTGGGGTCTGTCGGGTGCAGCCACTCTCATGCTTGGATCTTTTGTTTTACTAATGAATGCACAGCCCTCCCTCGGTGCCGACGCGAATACTCCTCCCTTTGACCTTCGCCGGTTCGGCGTCACCGGCACCGACGTGAGGCGCGACACCGAAGCGACGCAGCGGGCCATCGACGCCTGCGCCGCCGGCGGCGGTGGTCGCGTCGTCGTGCCCGCCGGGGCGACGATCACGGTGGGATCCGTCCGGTTGCGCAGTCACGTGGAGCTCTATCTCGAACGCGGCGCCGTGTTGAAGGGCAGCCCCCACCATCAAGACTACGCGGCCACCATCCCCTACCCGGTACAACTCGATCCTGCCGCACCGGACATCCCCATCGGCGTGATGCTCTTCGCCGATGACGCCGAGGATGTCGCCATCACGGGCCCGGGCGTGATCGACGGAAATGGCCGCGCCTACGTCCTCGAGGATACGCCGTACATTTACCGGTGCCCGCGCGAACGCCCCTACACGATCGTCTTTCGGAACTGCCGCCACGTGACGATGCGCGACGTTACGGTGCGCGAGGCCGCCTTCTGGACCATCCGCCTTTTCGGGAGCGACGATGTGCTGATCGACGGCATCCGGATTCTCAACGACCTCAAGATGCCCAACAACGACGGCATTGACATCGACTGGTCGTCGAACGTCCGCATTGCCAACTGCCAGATTGTCGCGGGCGATGACGGCATCTCCCTCCACACCTCACAGCCGAACGGCGGCATCACCCGGCCTTGCGAAAACATCGTCGTCACCGGTTGCACGATCACCTCGCATTCGGCCGGCCTCGTGATCGGCGCCGACATCGATGGCATCATCCGCGACGTCGTCTTCGATTCCTGCGTCATCAAGGAGTCCCACCGCGGGGTGGCGGTCCGCAACGCCATGCGCAGCACGGTCGAGCACGTCCTGTTTTCCAACATGGTCATCGAGACCCGGCTGTACGACTCCGCCTGGTGGGGCCGTGCGGAGCCGATCTGCGTGATGGTCAACCCGTGGCTGGCGCGCTTCGAGGGCGGCTCGATCCGGGATGTCCGTTTTTCCAACCTAGTCTGCCGCGGCGAAAACGGCGCAGTGGTGTGCGCCCACCGCCCGGGCGTCCTCTCCGGCATCCATTTCGACCGCGTCACCCTCACCATCGAGAAAACCACCGAGTGGGACGGCGGCCACCAGGATTTCCGCCCGACTTATCTTGAGGAATTCCCCGCCATCCCGGTCAGCGGCTTCATTCTGCGCAACGCGGACGACGTGACGTTCCGCGACTGCCGGGTGGTCTGGGGCCAGCACCGCCCCGATTACTATCGCCACGCGCTCGACGCCGCCGGCTGCACGCGCCTCGAGGCGGACGGACTCAGTGGCGAATCCGCCGATCCCGCCCGTTTCCCCGCCAAGCTGGTTCGCTGATCTTGGCGCGCTGCTGGCCAGCAGAGCCCGGCGCGTTGACGCCATCCGTCGTCCTTGGCCCGACTCAGGCAACCAGCCTGCCGTCCTTGATCCAAGTCAAGCCGACGACGGATCAATTAAACATCTAGAGGACCGACCTCTTCATCCCCAGCAGGGTATTAGTCTAATTCAGCTTTTCGTCCGCGAGATCAACGTCCTCAATCCCGCAACGTTTATTCCTCCCAATCCCGGTATTCTACCGTCAATCACGTACAATTCGGTATATGTCCGGTACTCGATCACTTGAATTCTCGGATCGGGCCTGCCTATAAGTATTATCGTTTCACTAGCCAGTACTTCATCACCACGTTTTTCTACTAGAGCGCGAAGATGCACGACATCTCCTTGTGCGTGTTTAAGAACAACGCGGCCATCGTCTTTCATAATCTCCGCCAGCCGGTAGGTACTTTCATTACTATTAACTAATTCGCACCGAATAATCATCGCCGAATCGCGTACGATTCCAGTCGGGTCGATATGATGCGACGAGCAGGCATACATCAAACTCGCCACCAAGCCCACAGAAACGCCGAACAATAAACTCACAATTACATTTCGGTGACTCTTCGCTGTGGCAGATGTCGAAACTGGAGCTGAATAGTTTTTCATTGGGAGCCAAATGGAGTCAGTCCGTTGGTCTTTTGATCAGTGCTCGCGCCTTGAATAAACGCCTCACGGGATCTTCAGCTCCACGCCGAGGGGCAGCACGTCGGGGCTGCGGAGCTTGTCGCGGTTGGCGTTGTAGATGTCCTGCCAGCGCGAGGCCGTGCCGTAATACCGGCTGCTGATCCTCGATAGCGTGTCGCCCGAGGCCACGCGATACGTGCGCGGCGCGGGCGGCGGGGCGGCAGGAGCCGGCGCGGCGGGCGCGGACGCCGCTACGGTGACCGGAGCCGGTCGCGTGGGTTGCGACGTCGCCGCCGCGGTCGCGCGGCCGGCCACGGCCAGCGCGGTTCTCAGGCGCGCATTCTCGGCGGCGAGGCTCGCGCCCGAGTTTTGCGTCTGCCGCAGGAATTCGCGCAGCGAGGCGTTCTCCGTCGCGGCCTTGTTCGCGGCGTCGCGCGCCGCGGCCAGCTCGCCGTTGAGGCGGGTGACTTCGGCGCCGGTGCCTTCGCTGCTTTGCGTGACGCCGGCCAGCTGCGTCCGGAGCGTGGCCGCCTCACTGGCATCGTGATCCGCGGTCTCGCGCAGCGCGGCCAGCTCCTGCTGCGCCTTCGTCAGCGCGGCCTCGGCGTCCGCGGCGCGCTTGCCGGCATCCTGCGTTTGGGTGGCGGAGGTCGTGCGCTCGCCGCCGGATTGCTCGATCTGCTTCTTGAGCTTCTCGTTCTCCTGCTGGGTTAGCGCAAAGCTGCGCACCGTCATCTCGACCTTGAAGTTGGCTTTGCCGAGTTCGTCCTTCAGGCGGGCGACCTCGTCGGCCGAGCCGGCCGAGGCGGAGGCGGCGCTGGCGGCCTGGGCCAGCCGGGCGGTCAGTGAGGCATGCTCGGATTTCAAATCGTCGTTCTCCTTCTGCAGGCCCGCGATGGAGGCCTGCGCCTCCTGCAGCCGGTGCGCGGCTTCGTCGCCGCCGCGGCCCTGGCGCTCCAGGCGCTGGTTGGCCTCCGCGAGCGACGCGTTCTGCGTGTGCGCCTGCTCAAGCTCCTGCTTCGTTTGCTCGAGCCGGGTATTGAGGTCGGCGAGCTGGCGGGTGCTTTCCTCGGCGCGGCCGGTTCCGGCGCTCTGGGCCGACGCGAGGTCCTTGCGCGCGGCGTCGAGCTGGCGGGTAAGCGCCGTCACCTGATCCTGCAACCGGGCGGCCTCGGTCTTCACGGCATCCGCCGCCGCGGCCTGGCCGCGCAACCGGTCGCGCTCCTTGGTGGTCCCCCGAAGATTGTCGTTGAGCTCGGCGTTGTCGTTCTTGAGCACGAGCAGTTCCTTGCGCGCATCCTCGAGCCGGCCCGTGACCGCCGCCAGACGTTGCGACGCCTCGCTCCGCTCGGCGAGCTGGCGGTTGAGAGTGTCCTTTTCCCCGGCCAGCTTCTTCACCTGCGCGGCAAGGTCGGCGCCGGCCTCCTTCGCCGAGGCCAGTTCCTGGCGGGTGGATTCCAGCTGCTGGGTCAAAGTGGCCGCCTGATCCTGCAGGCGGGAGACGTCGGTCTTCGCGGCGCCAGCGGCTGAGGCCAATTGCTGGTGTAACTGATCGCGCTCGGCGGTGAGCGCGGCGAGCTGGGCGGACTGTTCGGACAATTTCGCCTCCGCCGTCTGCCGGTGTTCCCCGGCCTGCGCCAGCGCCGCGGCCGACTTTTCTCCGGCATCCTTCGCCGCGGCGAGCTCCTGGCGCGCGGATTCAAGTTGCTGGCGCAGGTCGTCGCGTTCGCGGCGGTCCTGCCCGGCGGTCGTGGCGGCCTGCGCCGCCGCGGATTGGGCAGCGGTGAGTTCGCCGAGCGTGTGGCGGGCGTTCTCCAGCTCGGCCTGCACGGCGGTGAAATCCTTGCCGCGCTGGTCGAGGGCGGTCTCGGCCTGCGTGGCGCGCTGCTCGGCGGCGGTCAGGGCGGTCTTCAGGCGGGCGGACTCGTCGAACTGCTGCGCGGCAACGGACTCCGCTTCATCCGCTGACGCGAGCCGGGTGCGGAGCTGGTCGCGCTCCTTCTCCAGTTCGACGATCTGGCGGCCCTCCTTGGCCAACTCGGTCTCGAGCAACTGCTGTTGCTGCCGGGCCTCGGCCAGAGCCGCTTTCTCCCCGGTCAGTGCCTTCATCTGGGCGGTAAGGTCCGTGTTTGCGCTCTGGGACGAGGTCAGATCCTTGCGGACCGCCTCGAGCTGGGCGGTCAATTCAGCCATGCCGGCCTGGGCGGCGGCGAGTGCCCTGGCCTGCTCGTCGCGCTCGCGGTGGAGGTCGGCCATGCTGGCCGCGGTCGGCACGGTGCTGGCGGCCTGCAAAAATTTTTCGTTCTCCGCCTCGAACCGGGCCAGGCGCTCGCGCAGCGACTGCATGTCGGCGTTGGCGAGGGCGAGCCGCCCGGCCAGCTTGTCGCGGTCCTGTTGCAATGCGACGACGGCGGCGGCGGTCGGTGCCGCGGCGAGCTGCTGGCGGAGCTGGCTGCGTTCGGTCTGGAGAATAATGATGTCCTTCGCGCGCTGGCTGAGGGCGGCCTCGGCCTGCGTGGCGTGCTGTTCGGCGGCCGCGGCCGTGGCTTTCGCGCTGTCCGCCTCCTTCCAGGCGGAAGCAACCTCCTCGCTGAGTTTCGTTTTGTCCGCGTTGAGGGTGGCGAGTTCCTTTTCCAGTGCCGCGCTGCGATCCTCGGCCGGCGGGGAAGCCGCCGGTGCCGCGGGTGGCGTTTCACTCGCGGCGGGCGCGGCCGGGGCGGCGGGCGCGGTCTCCGGCGGCGGGGTGGCGGGCGCGGCGGCGACGGCACCGCGCGCCGGCGCGGGCGGACGCAGGGAAATGACGGCGGGATTGGCGGTGCGCCGTTCGTCCAGCCGGATTTTTCCGGCCTGGAGCTGGCCGGCGGACATTTCACCCGTGAGCACGCCGAGCGCCTTGCCGGTGGTGCCGTTTTCGGCGGCGAGGCTGAGCCAGACGTAGGCCTCGACGGGATCTTTCGGGACCACCCGGCCCTCGGCATAAAGGAGCCCGAGGTTGTACTGGGCAACGGCGTTGCCCTTTTCCGCCTTGGCGCGAACGGCCGCGAGGTCGGCATCGGCCGCGCGGAGGGCGGAACTCAGCATGAGAAAAACAGACACCAGGGCGCCGGTCGCGGCGCGGACAAGCAGGCGTGGTTTCATGGGGAAGCTGGTAAGCCGGCCGCCATGCTGCGATTTTTCGCAAGTGTGGCAATAGAGGACCGGCGCGACCGGCAGAGGGAAACACCCTAGATAAACAGCCCCGGCTCCCGGTCTTCAGGCCGGGACGCGCGGATCATCGGGCCACTGATGCTTTCTTTGCGATGGTCTACCGCGCCCAGGCTTTCGTGCGTTCCACCGCGCGGCGCCAGTCGGCCTGGAGCCGTTTCATGGCGCCGGCTGAAGCGCGGAACCGGAAGGTGCGCTCCGCCCGCCACAACGCGGCGATCTCGTCGCGGTTCTTCCAGAAGCCGACCGCCAGACCCGCGAGGTAGGCGGCGCCGAGCGCGGTCGTCTCCGTCGTGCGCGGGCGCACCACCGGCACGCGCAGCAGATCGGCCTGGAACTGCATGAGGCCGTTGTTCACCGTCGCGCCGCCGTCGACGCGGAGTTCGCGGAGCCGGAGCTGCGCGTCGGCCTCCATCGCGGCGAGGAGGTCGGCCGTCTGGAAGGCGATGCTGTCGAGCGCGGCGCGGGCGAGATGCGCGCCGGTGCTGCCGCGCGTGAGGCCGACGATGGCGCCGCGCGCGGCGGCATCCCAGTGCGGCGCGCCGAGCCCGGTGAAGGCCGGCACGAAGTAGACGCCGCCGCTGTCCGGCACGCGGGCGGCGAGCGCCTCGACGTCGGCGGAGCGGGCGATGAGCCCGAGGCCGTCGCGCAGCCATTGCACGGCCGCGCCGCCGATGAAGACGCTGCCCTCGAGCGCGTACTCGAGGCGGCCATCGAGTTTCCAGGCGACGGTAGTGAGCAGCTGGTGGTGCGACACGACCGGCCGGACGCCGGTGTGCAGCAGCAGGAAGCAGCCCGTGCCATAGGTGTTCTTGGCCATGCCGGGGCGGAAGCAGGCCTGGCCGAACAGGGCGGCCTGCTGGTCGCCCGCCACGCCGGCGATGGGCACGCCGCGCAACGCGGGCAGCGTGGTGACCTCGCCGTAGACCTCGCTGCTCGCGCGCACCTCCGGCAGGACCTCGCGCGGAATCCGCAGAACGCGGAGCAACTCGTCGTCCCAGTCGCCGGTGCGGAGGTTGAGCAGCAGAGTGCGCGAGGCGTTGGAAACGTCGGTGGCATGCACGCGACCGCCGGTGAGCTGCCAGAGGAGCCAGGTGTCGACCGTGCCGAAGGCCAGCTCGCCGCGTTCCGCGCGCCGCCGCACGCCCGGCAGGCGGTCGAGCAGCCAGGCGAGCTTCGTGCCGCTGAAGTAAGGATCGAGCAGCAGGCCGGTCCGGCGGCGAAAGAGCGGCTCCAGCCCGCGGGACCGGAGCCGGCGGCAGGCGTCGGCGGTGCGGCGATCCTGCCACACGATGGCCGGCGCAACGGGCCGGCCGGTGCGGCGCTCCCAGAGCAGCGTGGTTTCGCGCTGGTTGGTGACGCCAATGGCGGCGAGGTCGGCGCCGGTGAGGTTGGCCTCGGCCACGGCGGCCAGCGCCACGCGGCGGGTGCTTTCCCACAGGTCGGCGGGGCGGTGTTCAACCCAGCCGGGCCGCGGATAGAACTGCGGAAACTCCTGCTGGACAATCGCCCGGGCCCGGCCGCGACGGTCGAAAACCATGGCGCGCGACGACGTCGTGCCCTGGTCGAGGGCGAGCACGAAGGAGGGCATGGCCGGAGTCAGGCGCATCTCGACGGTGCGGGCAAGCACCGGCGCACGCGGAAACCGGCCGTGCCGCGGGAGCGTCACTTGCCAGACTGGTAAGCCAGCTTAGTTTCTTCTTCCATGCCTTCCACCGCCGACAATCACGAACCGGGCCTGGGGTTTCTCCTGAGTAATCTGGGGCGTTTGCTCCGGCACGAGTACGACCGGCGGGTGCAGCAGGAGGGTCTCGGTCTGACGCGCGCCCAATGGCTCATTCTCCGGCAGGTCTCGGAGCACGAGGGCTGCCTGCAGCGCGAGCTGGCGGAGGCCCTGCGGATCGAGACCTCCACGGTCGGCCGCCATGTCGAGCGGCTGGTGGCGGCGGGCTGGCTGGAGCGCCGGGACGATGTGTGGGACGGGCGCGCCTACCGGCTGCACCTGCAGCCGAAGGCGCGGAATACGCTGGCGCGGCTGAAACGCCTTACGGTAGCATTGCGCGATGAATATTTCGCCGGCCTTTCCCCGGAACGCCGCGAGGCGTTGATCGATGATCTGCAGATCATCCAACGCAATCTCCTCGCCAGCCGGGTCCGGACCGGAGGCCAGCCTCCCAATCATGTCATCCATCAGGAAATCCCACCCACCCACTGACCGGCCGGGCGCCGTTCGCGCCGCGGCTTTGATCGCACTGGCGGC
The DNA here is from genome assembly GCA_003142615.1 of Opitutia bacterium. GTDB lineage: Bacteria > Verrucomicrobiota > Verrucomicrobiia > Opitutales > Opitutaceae > Fen-1467. The sequence continues at coordinate 7,886 of PLMW01000069.1, forward strand.
CGCGCTGCTGGCCGCCGGGTGCGGCCGCGCCCGAACCTCCGCCGGCCAGGGCGGACCCGCCGTGCCGGTGCAGATCGGACGCGCCAAGCTCCAGACGCTGCCCATCACGCAAAGCGCCATCGGCGCCGTGCAGACCCTGCGCACGGTGGCGGTCAAGTCGCAGGTGGACGGCGTGATTGCCCAGATTCATTTTCGCGAGGGCGACGAGGTGCAGGCGGGCGATCTGCTCATCACGCTCGACCGCCGGCCCTTTGAAAACAACCTGCGCAGCGCGCGCGCCGATCTCGCCAACGCCCGCGCCCAGGCCGAACATGCCGGCGTCGAGGCCGTGCGCTACCAGCAGCTCGACCAGCAGCAGGCCATTTCCAAGGAGCAGCTTTCGCAGCTGCTCACCGACGTGGAAACCACGAAGGCGCAGGTGCAGGCCAGGGAGGCCGCCGTGGCCAATGCCGAGCTCCAACTCGGATATACGGAGATCCGCGCCCCCATCGCCGGCCGCACCGGCCAGCTCAACCTGCACGAGGGCGCGCTCGTCAAGGCCAACGATGCCGGCTTCACCCTCATCACCATCAACCAGCTCTCGCCCATTGCGGTGGCCTATGCCGTGCCTGAGGCGTCGCTGGCCAGCCTGCAGGCCGCGCTGGCGGCGGGCGTGGTCACCGTCACGGCGAGTCCGCATGACGGTGTCGGCAAGCCGGTTGAAGGCCGGCTCGATTTCATCGACAACGCCGTGGATGCCACCACCGGCACGATTTTGCTCAAGGCTGTCTTCGCCAACGCCGACCGCGCCCTCTGGCCCGGCCAGTTCGTCGACATCGTCACGCGGCTGGGCGAGGAGACCAACGCCGTGCTCGTGCCGGCCGCCGCCGTGCAGACCGGCCAGCGCGGCAGCCAGGTCTTTGTCGTGAAGCCGGACCACACGGTCGAGCTGCGCGAGGTGCAGACCGGCCGCTCGGCCAACGGGCTGACCGTGATCCGCGCCGGGGTGAAGGCGGACGAGATCGTGGTGACCGACGGCCAGTTGCGCCTCGTGCCCGGCGCGCGGGTCGAACCCAGGCTGCTGGTGGTGCCGGGCGACGGCGTGGCCGCCACAACGGAGGCGGGCGCACCGAAAGCGGGCTCCTGATCGCGCCGGTCATGAATCTTCCCGAGCTTTGCATCCGCCGGCCGGTCATGACCACGCTGCTGAGCGCGGCGCTGTGCGTGTTCGGCATGATGGCCTACCGGCTGCTGCCGGTGAGCGACCTGCCCAACGTCGATTTTCCGACCATCGTCGTTTCCGCCAGCCTGCCTGGCGCCACGCCGGAGACGATGGCGTCCGCCGTCGCCACGGTGCTCGAGCAGCAGTTCTCCACCATCGCGGGCATCGATTCAATGACCTCGACGAGCACGATCGGCTCCACCCAGATCACGCTGCAGTTCACGCTCGAACGCAACATCGATGCCGCGGCGCAGGACGTCCAGGCCGCCATCGCCGCGGTGCAGCGCCGCCTGCCCACCGACATGCCGGCGCCGCCGTCCTACCGCAAGACGAACCCCGCCGACCAGCCCGTGCTTTTTCTCGCGCTGAGTTCGCCCACGCTGCCGCTGTCGGACGTGGACGAATATGCCGAGACGATGCTCACGCAGCGAATTTCCATGGTGGACGGTGTGTCCCAGGTGCAGGTCTACGGCGCGCAGAAATACGCCCTGCGCGTGCGGCTCGATCCGCGCCTGCTGGCCAGCCGCGGCATCGCCATCAGCGAGGTGCAGGCGGCGCTCGACGCGCACAATGTCAACCTGCCGACCGGCCTGCTCGACGGCCCGCACCAGGCACTGACGGTGGTGGCCAACGGCCAGCTGGCCGACGTCAACGAATTCCGCAATATTGTCGTCACCTACCGCAACGGGGCGCCGGTGCGGCTGGGCGAGCTCGCCGAGGTCATCGACAGCGTGCAGGCCAACCGCGTGGCGAGCTGGTACTACGAAGGCGGCCGGAGCGCCCGCGCCATCGTGCTCGCCATCCAGAAGCAGCCCGGCACCAACACCGTGGAGGTGGTGGACCGGGTGCGCGCGCTCCTCCCCGCTTTTCAGAAACAGCTGCCCGAATCGGTGTACCTCGACGTGCTGCGCGACCAGTCGGCGGCCGTGCGCGAATCGGTCGCCGACGTGCGGTTCACGCTCATCCTGGCCATCGCGCTCGTGGTGATGGTGATCTTTCTCTTCCTGCGCACCATCCCGGCGACGGTCATTCCCGGCATCGCCATCCCCATGGCGCTGCTCGGCACCTTCGTGGTGATGTTTTTCTGCGGCTACACGATCGACAACCTCTCGCTGCTCGCGCTCACGCTCTCGGTCGGCTTCGTGGTGGATGACGCCATTGTCATGCTCGAGAACATCGTGCGTCACATCGAGCGGGGGCTGCCGGTGCGGGAGGCAGCGTTCAAGGGCTCGGGCGAGATCGGCTTCACGATCCTGTCAATGACGCTCTCGCTCGTCGCGGTGTTCATCCCGGTGCTGTTCATGGGCGGCATCCTCGGCCGGCTGCTGCACGAGTTCGCGGTGACGATCACCGCGGCCATCCTGGTCTCGGGCCTGGTGTCGCTCACGCTCACGCCGATGCTGTGCAGCCGGTTTCTGCATCCGCATCGGGCGGCCGACGGCACCGAGCTGCACGGGCGGCTGTTCCAGCTTTCGGAGCGCGGCTTCGAGGCGATGCGGTCGGCCTATGAGCGCTCGCTGCGTTACTGCCTGCACCACCGCGGGGCCACGGTCAGTGTGGCCGGGCTCATGGTGGTGCTGACCGTGCTCGTGGCGCGCATCCTGCCGCAGGGCTTCATCCCGACCGACGACACGGGCCTGCTCACCGTCTTTACCGAGGCCGCCCAGGACGTCTCCTTCGACGAGATGGCGCGCCACCAGCAGGCGGCTGCGGCCATCCTCGCGAAGAATCCCGCGGTGGATGCCTTCATGTCGGCCATCGGCAGCGGCGGCGGCAGCTCCACGCTCAACAATGGCCGCATGATCGTGCGCCTGAAGCCCCGGGGGCAGCGGGCGCCGGCCCCGGTGGTGGTGCAGCAGCTCCGCCAGCAGCTGGCCGTCATTCCCGGCCTGCTGGTCTATCCGCAGCAGCCGCCGACCATCCGCATCGGCGGCCAGCAGACGAAGGCGCTGTATCAGTTCTCACTGTTCGGCTCGGACCTCGCCGAGCTTTACCGCGTGGCCCGCGACGTGGAGGCGAAGTTCCGTACGCTGCCGCAGCTCGTGGACGTGAACACCGACCTCCAGATCACGAGTCCGCAGGTGCGGGTGGACATCCAGCGCGACCGGGCGGCCACGCTCGGCATCACGCCCGAGCAGATCGAGGAGGCCCTCTACAGCGCGTTCGGCACGCGCCAGGTCTCGACCATCTACACGCCGACCAACCAGTACTATGTGATCATGGAGGTGGCGCCGCAATTCCAGCGCGACTCGTCGGCGCTTTCGCTCATCTACCTGCCGGCGCGCAACGGCCGGCTCGTGCCGCTCGACACGGTGGCGATGCTGCGGCCCGATGTGGGGCCGCTCTCCCTCAACCACCTCGGCCAGGTGCCGGCGGTGACGCTCTCCTTCAATCTGCGGCCCGGCGTGGCGCTCAGCGAGGCGACCGCGGCCATCAATGAAATCGCGCGCCGCGACCTTCCGCCGACGATCAGCTACAGCTTTGTCGGCGCGGCCCAGGCGTTCGCGTCGTCGACCCAGGGCCTCACCCTCCTGCTGATCATGGCGGTGCTCGTGATCTATATCGTGCTCGGCATCCTCTACGAGGATTTCATCCATCCGCTCACCATTCTTTCGGGCCTGCCGGCCGCGAGCTTCGGCGCGCTGTTCACGCTCTGGGCGTTCCGGCAGGAACTCAACATCATGGGCTACGTGGGCATCATCCTGCTGGTCGGCATCGTGAAGAAGAACGCGATCATGATGATCGACTTCGCCCTCGCCACGCGCGCGCAGGGCGAAACGTCGGCGGAGAAGGCGATCTTCCAAGCCTGCCTGGTGCGCTTCCGGCCGATCATGATGACCTCGTTTGCGGCGCTCGCCAGCGCCATCCCCATCGCCCTGGGACTCGGCGCTGGCGCCGAGTCGCGCCGTCCGCTCGGGCTCGCGGTAGTCGGCGGTCTGGTGGTCTCGCAGATGCTGACGCTCTACATCACGCCGGTCATCTACATCTACATGGAGCATTTCACGGTGTGGCTGCGCCGGCACCGGGCGCAACCCGCCCCGGTAGTGACTGGCGGCAGCGAGGTTGCAGCGAAGTAAACGTGACTGACGGGGCCTGGCCGCACCGGACCGGGTGCGTCTTGAGGGTTGGATGAAACCTTGTGAGGAGCATCGTGTCTCCCCTTGAGCCGACTAGCAGCCATGAACGCACATCCTTTCCTTGCCTTCGCGGGACCGGCGCCGTTGCCCGCGCGTTTGCAGATCCGCCGACGCGGGAAGGTCGGGTTGCTGCCACCGCGTTTCGTTCCTGCGTCCTTTAACAACCCCTTGCTCAGGGCCGCCGCCCCGGCCTCTCTGTGCGCTGGATCTTCACGCCCGTCGCCCCAGACGCCTCCGGGATGCGTCCCACCGCGATTTTTTGCCCCTGCGGACGGATGTTGCCCTCACTCCCCGAAAAGTGACAATCACCGCCGCCGTTCAAGACACTGACACCGTGGTCTTCCTGAGCCAGCTGTCGAAATAGCGAACCCCGACCGACCTCCCCGCGACCTATGAAACACCAATGGAAACCGCTCTTCCTCCTCGCGCCGGCCGTTGCGTTCTTCGCCGGCTGCCAGACCACCCCGGGACCCGACGAGCCCCTGGACACCACCAAGTACACCATCGAAAGCACGGACAAATTCGTGCTGCTCGAACAGGCTGCCCAAGGGTCTGTCACGTGCACCGGTCTGCAGGAGCGCATCCTGCCCGACGGCCGCCTTGAAGTCGTGGCCAACGTGAAGAATCGCGAGAAGCACCGCCTCCAGGTTCAGATCAACTGCGTGTTCAAGGACGAGCAGGGCGTCTCCACGGGCGATATGACGTCGGTCCGGAGTCTTACCCTCGCGGAAAATGTCACCGAGGCGGTCAAGTTCACCTCGACGAACAACCTGGCCCGCAAATACACCATCCAAGTCCGCGAGACGCGATGAGCTGTCGGATCGCGGTCTGAAGCCGCTCCAGCAGCCTGGTAGAGCACGTTCTACTTAACGCGCCGCGGCGGTTTTGGACCCGGGCGACGATTTGCGCGGTGCCGGGCGCCAGCGCGGAATATGACCGGCGTTTCTGCGACTGCCACCAGAGCGCTGCGACAAACACCGCCCGCAGCGCCAGCCACAGCCAGAGCCTGCGCCAGTTCATCGACCGGCACCATACCTTCCTCCCAACACCAAAAAAACGGGTGACGATCCCCGGCAATTGTCGTTGTTTCGCTCGCGCCAAAGCCCTGCGCTAGTCACCCGCCACCTCCGCTCATGTCCGTTTTCAAACAGTCGCTCGCGGAACTGCGCCCGACGCTGGCGCTGGCCCTGCCCATCACCGTCGGGCAGGTAAGTCAGATTTTGATGGGCCTGACGGACAGCGCGATGGTCGGCCACGTGGGCAAGGTGCCGCTGGCGGCCGCGGCTTTTGCCGGCAGCGTCTTCGGACTGTTTTTCATCGTGGGCACGGGTCTGCTCGTGCCGGTGTCGGTGCTGGTGGCGCGCGCCCACGGCGCCGGCCGGCCCGATGAGTGCGGCCAGTGGCTGCGGCACGGACTCGCGGTGGCGCTGGCGGTCGGTGTGTTCGAGGCGCTGGTGACGTCGGTGCTGGCAACGCAACTCCGGCGCCTCGGCCAGCCCGCGGAAGTGGTCGCGGCGGTCAACCCGTTTTTCGTCATCATCGGGGTGTCGCTCGTTCCGACCTTCCTGTTCCAGGTGCTGCGACAGACCAGCGAGGCGCTCGGCCGCCCCTGGCAGCCCATGACCATCCTGTTTTCCAGCGTCGGGCTGAACGCTTTGCTCAACTGGGTGTTCATCTTCGGGCATCTGGGTGCGCCGGCGCTCGGGTTGACCGGTTCCGGTTGTTCCACCCTGCTGGCGCGGGTGTCCAGCGTGATCGTCCTCTGGATCTGGCTGCGCCGTCAGCCCGACTTCCGCCCGCTGCTGCCCCGACCCGGCGATCTGCTGGCGCTGTCCCGCGCCCACCTCCGCGAGATGTTTCGCATCGGCCTGCCGGTCACCGGACAACTGCTGTTTGAGGTCGGTGCATTTTCCACCGCCGCATTGATGATGGGCTGGCTCGGCACGGTGTCGCTCGCGGCCCACCAGATTGCCCTCAGTTGCGCCGCCTTTACCTTTATGTTTCCGCTGGGACTGTCGATGGCGGTGGGCATCCGCATGAGCCAGGCCGTGGGCCGGAAGCAGCGCGAGGCCCTGCGGCCGATCGGTTTTGGCGCGCTCGGCCTGAGCACGGCGGTGATGGGCACGTTCGCGCTGGTCTTCGTCTTGGCCGGCGGCTGGGTCGTCCGCGGTTTCACCGCCGATCCCGACGTCGCCGCCCTCGCGGCCCGGCTGCTGCTCGTGGCGGCCATCTTCCAGATCTTCGACGGCGGGCAGGTGGTCGGCGTTGGCGCGCTCCGTGGACTGACCGACGTGAGAATCCCAACCTTCATCACCTTCATCGCTTACTGGCTCGTGGCGCTGCCCGGCGCCTACTTGCTCGGCTTCAAAGCCCAACTCGGCGCGATCGGCATCTGGGTCGGGCTCGCCGCGGGACTCGCCTGCGCTGCCGTGCTGCTCGCGGCGCGTCTGGCCCGGGCGACGGCGCACCGGCCGCCCGCGGCGGCGGCCGCGGTCTGAGGTCTCCGTCTCGCCTCCCGCATCGCGCCGCCCCCGGCGGACCACGCCAGACGGTTTTTCCGGGTGCGTCCGCCTCAACCGCAATGTCAACTAATAGTTGACATCGCATCTTGGTCGCGCCTGGTCGAAACGCCGCGGCGCACGGCGACGAGACCGGTTCAGTACGGCCCGCGGATGTGCGCGTGCACCTCGCGCTGGTAGAAGTCCGTCAGCCGGGCGTGGAGTTCGCGCGTCAGCGGCGGCAGTGAGGACGCACGGGCATTGGCCCTCGCCTGCTCCGGATGCTTCGCGCCCGGAATGATCACGCTCACCGCCTCGAAATCGAGACACCACCGCAGCGCCATCTCCGCCATCGTGAAGCCGGGAGGCACCAGCGGCTTGAGCGCGTCGGCCAGTTCAACGCCCTTCTCGAACGGCAGGCCCGCAAACGTCTCGCCGACATTGAAACTGCCCCCGTCGCGGTTGTAGTTGCGGTGATCGCTGGCGGGAAAGCGCGTCGTCTTGCTGAACTTGCCGGCGAGCAGCCCGCTGGCAAGCGGCAGCCGCACGATGAGGGCCACCCGTCGTGCCCGGGCCGCGGCGAAGAGCGCGGCGATCGGCTTTTGCCGGAAGATGTTGAAGATGATTTGAAGCGAGGCGCAGCCCTCCTGCTCGACGCACCAGAACGCCTCGTCCATCGACTCGACGCTGGCGCCATAGGCCCGGATCTTGCCCTCGGTCTGCAGCTCGCGCAGCCACCCGAACAGCTCGCCGCGTTTGAGCACCTCGAACGGCACACAATGGAACTGCGTGAGATCGAGCGCGTCGACGCCCAGTCGCTGCAAGGAAGCCTCGGTATGACGGCGCACCGCGGCGCGGGTGAAGTTGGCCGGCCAGCCGGGATCGCTGAAGCGTCCGAGCTTGGTGGCAATGAAGATCCTCGCGTGCGTTTCCTTGAGGAAGCGGCCGATCAGCCGTTCGCTGCGGCCGGCGCCATAGACGTCCGCTGTGTCGAAGAAATTGGTGCCCGCCTCGTGCGCGGCGCGAAGCGTGGCGAGAGCGGCGTCCTCGGTCACGTCGCCCCAGTCGGCTCCGAGCTGCCACGTGCCCAATCCAACCTCGCCCGCCGCGAAGCCCGTGCGGCCCAAGATGCGCGTTTTCATCGCCTGAAGCTGTGGCCTGGCTTCGCCCTGGCCGCAACGCGGCAGTGCCTAAGCCGCCGCGCCGGGCCGCAGCCATCCGATCTGTTACAATCCAGGTTCTGCAAACCGCCCGTCCGGGAACAACCTTCACGGGTTGCACCTCCTACAATCGCCATTAGGCTCCTCGCCATGAAGTATCCGGCCCTGCTTCGCGCCACACCCGCCTGCCTGCTCTGCCTGGCCCTGCTGACCGCCGCCCACGCCCGGCCCGTCCGCAAAGGCGCGGTCGAGGCCGAGCTCGTGCCGGCCGTGACCAGCGTGCAGCCGGGTCACGCGTTCGACGTCGCCCTGCGCCTCGCACACGACCCGCACTGGCACACCTACTGGATCAACTCGGGCACCGGCTATCCCACTTCGATCAAATGGACGCTGCCGCCCGGCTGGCAGGCCGGTGCCATCCAGTGGCCCGTGCCGCACGTGCTGACGGATGCCCACGGCACCATCACGGGCAACGGTTATGACGGCGAGGTGTACCTCCTTGTCACGCTGGTTCCGCCGGCCGACCTGTCGGACGGCATGAGCGTCACGTTCAAGGCCGCCGTCGACTGGCTCATGTGCAAGGAGGTCTGCGAGCCCGGCGAAGCGGCGCTCGAACTCACGCTGCCCGTCGACGCCGGACCGCCCGCGCCCCATCCGCGCTGGGGCGCGCAACTGGCCGCGGCGCGCGGACAGCTGCCGCACGTCCCCGACGGCTGGCAGCTCGCCGCCGCGCGAGACGGCCAGATCGTGACGCTCACCGTGCAGGCACCGGCCGGAGCGACGTTCACACTGGCCGACTTCCATTTCTTCGCCGATGACGGACTCATCGCTTACGACCAGCCGCAGTCCATCCGCACCGGAGGCAACGGCGCCCTCGTCCTGACTCTTCCCATTGATCCCGCGGGTCCGAAGAATCCAACCCGCCTCTTCGGCGTGCTTGCGCTGGCCAAAGGCGATGTGCCCGGCATCCGGGTCGATCTTCCCTTCAGCACCCCACCTTCGACTTCCGCCCTTCGCCCTTCGCCCGCGGTCGCCGGCGGCCTGCCCGGCACGCTGGTGCTCGCCTTGCTCGGCGGACTGATCCTCAACCTCATGCCGTGCGTGTTTCCGGTGCTCGGCATCAAGATCCTCGGCTTCGTCAACCAGGCGGGCGCGGACCGCCGCAAGGTCACGCTGCACGGCCTCGTGTTCGCGCTTGGCGTGCTGGTCTCGTTCTGGGTGCTGGCCGGCGCGCTCCTCGCCCTGCGGGCGGGCGGGCGGGAACTTGGCTGGGGGTTTCAACTGCAGGAGCCGGGCTTCGTGTTCGTGCTGGCGGCGCTGCTGCTGGTGTTTGCGCTCAACCTGAGCGGCTTGTTCGAGGTCGGCCTGTCGGCCACGGGTGTCGGCGCGCAACTGCAAAGGCAGTCCGGTTACTCCGGCTCGTTCTTCACCGGCGTGCTCGCCACCGTCGTGGCCACGCCGTGCTCGGCGCCGTTTCTCGCGCCCGCGCTTGGCGCGGCGCTGGCGCTGTCGGCCGTCGAATCGCTCGCCGTCTTCACGGCCATCGCGCTCGGGCTGGCGGTGCCCTACCTGCTGCTGTCCGCCTTCCCGGCCGCGGTGAAATTCCTGCCGCGGCCCGGCGCGTGGATGGAGACGTTCAAGCAGCTCATGGCCTTCCCGCTCTACGCCACGGTGGGCTTCCTCGTGTGGGTGCTCGCCGGGCAGACGCCGGACACCGGCCTGCTCAAGGTGCTCTTCGGCCTCGTGCTCGTGGCCATGGCCGCGTGGGCGTACGGACGGTGGACGCAGCACGGCGGCACCGCGGCGCGCCGGCGCTTCGGGGTCGCGCTGGCTGTGGTGCTGCTCGCCGCGGGCGTGACCGTGGGCTGGCCGCGTCCGTCGGATTTCACGTGGGAGAAGTGGAGCCCCGAGACCGTCGCCAAACTGCGCGCCGAGGGGAAGACGCTCTACGTCGACTTCACCGCGCGCTGGTGCGCCACCTGCCAGAGCAACAAGGCGGTGGTGTTCTCGTCGCAGAAGGTGCGCGACGCGCTGCGCGCGCACGGCGTGGTGCTGCTCAAGGCCGACTGGACCAGCCGCGATGCGCAGATCACCGAGGAGCTGGCGGCGTTTCATCGCAGCGCGGTGCCGTTCGATCTCATCTACGCACCCGGCCGCGCCGATCCGATCCTTTTACCGGAACTGCTTACTCCCGACATCGTGCTCGACGCGCTGGCGCAGGCGGCGGCGAAGTGAACGACGATCACGCGGCCTGCGAGGTTCCAACCGGAGGTCCCCCGGGAGCGCAAATGTGGAGGCCCTCACCCGCTTCGGCCTGCGCCGTCCGCACTGTGCTGTTCCCACTCCCGCCCCAGCAACCACCCGCAAAGGAGCACCAGAAAGACACTGCGTACCAGGCTCACGGCCAGCGCGGAACGGCCATGCGCGTCGCCGCCAAAACATCCGCAGCCGATGTCGAGGCTGCGCAGCCAGGCGGAGGCGATCACCCCGCTGAAAACGAGCCCCAGGCCGAGCAGCACGACCAGCGCCCCTGGCCGGATTCTCAGCCAGAGCACGGCGAGGCCGCACCCGAGTTCCAGCCACGGAAGATACAACGCCAGCGCGGCGGCGGCCGGATAGGGCAGGAGCCGATAGTTGTCGATAGACAGGGCGAAGCCGGCCGGATCGAGGGCCTTGAGGCCTCCGGCATAAAGAAAGACGGCGGCCAGAACGATGCGCCCTGCCGACGTGATCATGGCCTCTATTTTTGCGCTTCCAGCCATGCGCCCCAGCCTCCTTTCAGCACGAACACATCGTTGATGCCCAGTTCACGCCGCAACCGGCGGGCCACGGCCTGACTCGCCTGGCAGCCGGCGTTGTCGCAATACACCGCCACCCGGGCGCCGGGCTGCCACGCCTTGATGAAGGCCGGCAGCCGCTCCTCCCACTGCACCTCACTGAGCGGAAGGGCCCCGGGAATGTGCTGTCGCCGGAAGGCCTCCTCGCTGCGGGCGTCGACCAGCAGTCTCAAACCCGGCCATTCCCGGACCGTGCTCCAGGCCACCTCGGGGATCATGGTTTGATCCCTCGACCACGACGGGCGCCGGGGATGAAACGCGCCGGCGAGCAGCGCGGGAATCAGCGCGGCCAGCAGAAGCACCCCGGCCTGTCGGAAGGCGCGGAAAAAAAATGCTCGTGCCGCGTTCATTTTGTCTGGAGCGGTCATTTCACCGCCACATAAACGAGGCGCACCTGCAGCCGGCCGCCGATGGTCACAGGCAAACGAATGATCGCTTCGGCAGGCTGCCGCAGGTCCGCCGGCTCGACAGCCAAGCGATAGCCGCCGGCCGGCTGGGGCAGCAGCCGAGCATGGAAGAGCGGACTGCTGCACTCGATTTCACCGAGCACCGTTTTTTTCGGCTCGGTCACGACGATCTCCAGGTTTTTCTCCTCCGGCTGGTCCCCCACCCGCCAAAACAGGAATCGCGGATTGATGATGACCGGCTCGGGTATATCCACTGTCAGGGTCAGCTCCGCGAACCTGCCGGTGGCATCATCCGTCTCCACGGCGACGCTCCGCCGCAGACGGCCGACGTAGCCGGTGAGGGCGACCTCGACGCGGATCTCGCCAGTTTCGCCCGGGGCATAGACCTCCTTCCCGGGCTCGGCCGCCATGCAGCTGCAGCTTGAGTCGACTGAGATGATGCGTACCGGCTTGTCACCGCGGTTGCGGAACGGGAAGACCGCCACCGCCTGTTCCTGCCCCACCTCAGTCTTGAGTTGAAGGTCAGTGATCTTCCACTCCAAGGCGGCCTGGCCGGGTTGCCCGCCCGCCAGCAAAGCCAGGATGACCGCGAGGATTCTCATCAGGTCTGAAAATCTGAATCATCTCCGCCCTCTGGCCAGCCGAATTCGCGCCCGCGAGAATCAAATGGCCGGCACCTGACACCGGTAATGTGACCGACCTCAACTTTTCGAGCCATCTGCGTGATCGTCAGACATTGCAGAGACCGACTCTTCTCCGACTGTGGATGGCCAACGCTCAGCGCCAGGAACCCGGGACGAATGTGTAGGCGCCTCCCTGATATACCCAGTACGGGGCGACGTAGGTACGGCAGTTCGGAGGTGGAATCTCCCAGTGCCCGGCGACCCACACATAGCGGTAGCCATCGTAGGCCCAATAGCCGGGGATCCAGACCGCAGAAGATGAGGGCGGCGGCGTGATGGCCTCGGCCGTTGGCGGTGGCGGCGGCATGGCCGGTATTTGGCGGACCACCATGTTGGCGGCGGCCGGCCGCGGCGGGCCGTAGAGGGTCCCGTTTTGATTGTCGACACTGTTGCCGATCGTGCCGCCCGCGATGGCGCCGGCAACGGCGCCGATGGCCGCGCCCTCCCAAGTCTGGTGGCCGCTGTTGTTGCCAATGATGCCGCCGGCGAGGGCACCGAGAGCGCCGCCAGTCACGGCTCCCTGCTGGGTATTGGGTCCCGTGCCCACACAGCCGGCACTGAGAGCGGACAACACCAGGGCAAATATTAATGTGCTCTGCTGACGCATGGCTGCAGGCAAGTTGACTTCAGTTTGGATCGTCCCCGCGGTTTGCCGCTAGTGATGGCGGAAACCGTGGCCACCGCGGAAACCGTAGCCACCACGGAAACCGTAGCCGCCATGGAAACCGTAGCCGCCGCGGAAACCGTAGCCGCCATGGTAACCGTAACCGATGCCAACGTTGAAGGCCACGGGCGCGAACCAGGACCATGGGTAATAGTAAGGATCGTAGTAGTACGCCGGCTCCGGCGATGCGTAGACCATGGTGGTCGTGGCGGCTGGAACGACCGTGGTCGTGGTGGCGGGCGCGACAGGCGTGGCTCCGGCCGACGGGAGCAGCTGGTAGGCGACCGTGCTGGTCTGTCCGTTGGCGTATTTGTATACGACGATTATCTGGGCGCTTGTCTGGACGATCTTTTCAATGGCAAGCCCCTGGGCCGCGGCGGCATTCGCCAGTTCCGTCGGGTTGGGAAGCTGGGGGATGTAGATGATCGCATTCGGGGCCGGCGTCGGGCTAACGACCGTTGCTGTGGCGGCTGGCGGTGTCGTCTGGTCGGATGTTTGCGCGACAGCGCCCGTGGCGAGAAACGCGGTCGAGAGAACGACCGCAGCAAAGAATGGGTTCGTTTTCATGGTTTTCAAAGTGGGTGCAGGATGAGACCCCGGAAAGCGCTGCGCAGTGCCGTATTTTTTGATACGCCGCTGGCAACACCGCGGTTTCCTTGCCTGCATAAAGGTATATGACGCCTGTTTAATTGCAAGATGGAGCCTGCGCATCGCAGGTCATTGGAAGGGAGGTCCTTGAAGTGCCACGTTGCTGTAATCGCCCCTACTTTCCCGCCGGCTCAACCTCTGGCCGCACCCCCCCGACGGCCCCGCCCGGACGTCAGACCACGTTCTTCGGCCGCCGCTCGCGCTGCTCCTCCTGGTCCTGCTGCTGGCGCAGCTCCTCCGCCTCCTGCTCGAGCGAGCCGGCCTGCTCCTTTTTGACCAGTTCCTCGACCTCGGGAATCACGACCTCGGGCTGCTTCTGGCGAATCTGGCGGTAGGCCTTGATGACGGCCAGCCAGCCGCGGTAGGGATCATCCTCGGCCCGGCGTTTTTCCAACTGCGATTTGATGTCCCCCGCAAAGTAGGCCGCCATCAGCATCGCGCGGACCGTGGCCTCGGGCCCGGGCACATCCGCCTGCACCCAAGGCAGCGTCTCCGGCCCCACGGTGAGGAGCACCGCCTCGCTCTCCTTCCCGAAACGCGTGACGATGGCCGCCGCCTTGAGGGCGTCGGCGCTCGTGACATCCTTCTCGAGCACCGCGATGGCGGCGAGCACTTCGCGCCGGGAAACCGGCTCGGCCTGCGCTGCCACGAGGCCGGGAAGCATGATCAGGAGGAAGCCGATGATTCTGCAGGTCATGGTCGCAGCCAAGTTAAACCGTCTCCGCCGGGATGCAAGTAACGCGCCTGAACACTGTACGCCCCGGGGCCGGGGCCTGCTGTATCACTCCCCCGCGAATTTGTCGTGCGTCGGAACAGGGCTTCCGGCAATCCTGCGGGCCATGAGAAATGCGGAGCATGCACGCGCCGTGGGCCTGATGGCCGCCGCGGCGCTTTGCTGGAGCCTCGGCGGCCTGCTGATCAAATCGGTCGCTTGGCCGCCGCTAGCCGTGGCCGGCGGGCGCGGCTTCATCGCGGCGGCGTTTCTCGCGGTGTTCGCCCCGCGCTTCCGTTTCACGTGGTCGGCGGCGCAGATCGGCGGCGCGGTGGCCTACGCCGCCACGACCATCCTGTTCGTCACGGCCAACAAGCTCACCACCGCGGCCAACGCCATCCTGCTCCAGTACACCGCGCCGGTGTGGATCGCGCTGCTCGGCGCGTGGTTCCTCGGCGAGCGGGCGACGCGCGTCGACTGGCTCACCATCGCGGCCGTGTTCGGCGGCATGGCGCTGTTTTTCTGCGGCGATCTGCAGTTCGCCGGCTTTGCCGGCAACCTCACCGCCCTGGCCAGCGGCGTGGCCTTCGCGGCGATGACGCTGCTGCTGCGCAAGCAGAAGGACACCTCGGCCGTGGAATCGATCTTCCTCGGCAACCTGCTGGCAGGCGCGGCCGGCCTGCCGTTCATACTCAGAAGCGGCCTCCTGCCGAATGCCGGAAGCTGGGTCGCGCTCGGACTGCTCGGCATCGTGCAGCTCGGACTCTCCTATCTGCTCTACGCCCGGGCCATCCGCCATGTGACGGCGATGGAGGCGGTGCTTATCCCCGTGATCGAACCCATTCTCAACCCCGTGTGGGTGCTCCTAGCGCTGGGCGAGCGTCCGGGTCCGCTGCCGCTGGTGGGCGGCGTGATTGTCCTCACCGCCGCGACGTTGCGTGCGCTGCATAGTCTCCGCGCGGTCCCGGCGGCGCCGATGCCTCCGCCCGCGGCGGTCTGATTTCGCATGGCTATTTTCCGCAAGATCGCAGCCGGCGGCCTGCGGGTTCTGGGCGGCCGCGCGTCGCTGCCGGCCCAGCCGCCTCCCGCATCCGAAACCGTCGTCCTGCTGCATGGTGTCGCCATGCCTGCGATCGAGATGCACCATGTCGCCGCGGTGCTCGCCGCCGCCGGCTACCGCGTGATCAACCTGCCCTATCCCTCCCGCTCGCTCACCATCGAGCAACTCGCCCGCGACTATCTGCCGGCCCAACTGCACACCCGCGGCGCGGACGTCGCGCCGCGCCTACACTTCGTGGCGCACTCGATGGGCGGACTCGTCGTCCGTCTCTACCTGCAGGAGCACAAACCGGCCAACCTGGGCCGCGTCGTGCTGCTCGCGCCACCCAACGCCGGCAGCCTGGTGGCCGACAGACTCAGCCGCTCCGTGCTGTGCCGCTGGCTCATTGGTCCGAATCTCTCGCGCCTCGGCACCTCGACCTCCGACGCGCTCGCGCCGAAGCTGGCCCCGCTCGATTACGAGGTCGGCATTATCGCCGGCAACACGAGCATCAATCCGGTCTTCTCCCGCTGGCAAAACGGGGCCAACGACGGCGTCGTGAGCGTGGACTCAGCCCGCCTCGCCGGCGCCCGTGACTTCATCGTCGTGCCGTATTCGCACACCCTGATGCTCTGGCACGAGGCCACCGCAGCGCAGGTGCTCGCCTTCCTGCGCACCGGCCGGTTTTCCGAATAACGCGCCCCCTACGGCTTCGGCAGCGGCTTCAATTGGATGAGCACGTTGGCCGCGGTGATGAGTCCGCCGCCGACCAGCAGGTTCAGGGTCAGGGTCTCGTTGGGATAAGCGAAGCCCGCCCAGCGGGAAAACAGGCCGGGCAGGAAGAGCGCCATGAGCGAGGCGAACACGGGCTCAAGGCAGTAGATCAGGCCGGCCTCGGTCGCCGTGATCTTTGGCTGCCAGGTATTCATGAGGCTGAACGCACCCACGGTGCAGAAGAGCGTCAGCGCGAGCGTGAAACCGAGCCACGGCGCCGACGTGAAGAGCACCGGCACCTCTGCCGCGCGCGGCGCGCCCCCGGCCAGCAGGGCTCCCGCCAGGGCTGTGAACACCGCCGCTTCCAGGATAAACATCACAAACGTCACCGGCATCGGCCGGTTGCCCGCGAACTCCCGGCGCTCGAGCCAGAGGATCTGGCCCATGAAGAACAGCGAGCTGATCAGCGTCTCCAGTTCGCCCCGGCCAAGACGCAGTTCGCGCCAGTCAAAGCGCCCGAGCACCGCCACTCCCGCCAGCACCAGCCCGCAGCTCGCCCACACGACCGCAGGCGGCAGCCGCCGCGCGCGCAGCGCCACCCAGACCGGAATCATGATGGCGTAGAGCTGGGTGAGAAACGCCGAGGTCGAGGCCGACGTGAACTGCAGGCCGTCGTTCTGGAACAGCATGCCCGCCGAGGCGAACAGCGCGAGCCCCGCGCTCTGCCGGATCTCGCTCCGGGTGAGCCGCAGCAGCGCGCCGCGCTGCCACACCGCCAGGATCGCGGCGGCCAGGATGAAGCGCGGCGCAATCGTGCAGGTGGTGATGAGCCAGCTGCCGCTCGCCGGCAGCAATTGCTGGTGCGCGAACGCGATCGCCTTGATGAGAGGAAAACTCAATCCCCAAAATACGTTGGCGAGCAGCAGCATGAGCACGGTCCGGACATGCTGCGAGGCGGACGACGGCGTGGGCATAATGATGGGAACATCCAATCTACGCCGGCACCGCCGGAGCCGGCGAATGCAAACTGGCGGGGCAGCCCCGCACCGGGGACCGTCAGGCGCGGGCGGACGTGTACCCCAGGCTGCGCCGCAAGGCGGCCTCAAGGTCGACGGGCTTGAAAGGCTTGATGAGACAGTCGTTGATCCCGCCGGTGATCCCCCGCAGGTGTTGCGATTCCTGCGCGTCGTCCGTGCAGGCGATGATCCAGATGCCCTGGTTGCGGGCCCCCGCCGCGCCGCGCCGGATCTGTTCGATGACCGCCCGGCCGTCGGTCTCGGGTACATACAGGTCGAGCAGCACCAGATCGTAGCTCCCGCGATCGAGCCGGGCGAGGGCCAGCGAGCCGCTCTCGGCGAGATCCCAGTGACAGCCCAGATTCTCGAGAATCTTCTGGATGAGCCGCTGGTTGACCGGATTGTCCTCCACCAGCAGTACGCGCAGGTCGAGCCCGCTGGCGGGGCCGGACACCGGGGCGGCGGGTGCCACGGGCTGAAGACCCGCGGCGAGCAGGGAGCGCAAGGCTTCGTGACGCGCCGGCTTGCGCAGGATGGTCCGGAAAGACCCGCGCAAAATCTCACGCGCCGCCGCCGGGAAGTCGACCGGGATCAACGCCACCAGCGATCGCGACGACAGTTCCGGACGCTGCAGCAACATCTGCCGCCAGTCCTCCGCCTCGGCGGGGACGAGATCGATCACCGCCGAATCCCACGCCTCGGCGGCCAGCTGGGCGCGCGAACATTCGATGACGCGCGCGCCCCAGGATGCCGCGAGCCGGACGAGTTCGCGGCGGAGCGGAGCCGAGGCGCAGACCACGGCGAGCGGGCGGTCCTTGAGGCGGGAAAGATCCGGCGACTCGGCGGGACTGGTTTCAACCGGCACCCCGCCGGCCACGATGGTGAAAGCAAAGGTGGTACCCCGCCCCACCTCGCTCTTGACGGAAATATCGCCCCCCATCATCTGCACGAGGCCGTGGCTGATCGCGAGGCCGAGGCCCGCGCCGCCGTATTTGCGGGTGGAAGTGGAATCAATCTGGCTGAAGGGCTTGAAAAGCTTGCCGCACTCCTCGGGAGCGATGCCGATGCCGGTGTCGCGCACCGTAAAGGTCAACTGCCACCGGCGAGCCGGAGGATGCCCGGGCGCCGCGTCCGGGCCCACCGGCAGCGGCTCCGCCTGCACAGTCACGTCGATCTCGCCGGCCGGGGTGAACTTGATGGCATTGCCCACCAGGTTGACGAGCACCTGGCGCAGGCGGCCCGCGTCGGCCAGCACCGCCGCCGGCACGCCGCGGTCGACAGAATGAAGCAGTTCGAGGTGTTTCCCGGTGGCGCGCGCCGCGAGCATCTCGAAGGCGGATTCGATGCATTCCAGCGGATTGCACGGCTGCGGCTCCAGGCTCAGACGGCCCGCGTCGATCTTCGAATAATCGAGCACATCGCTGGTGAGCTGCAGCAGCGACTCTCCGCCGTCGTAGATAGTCTTGACGCATTCGCGCTGCTCGGGGGTGAGCGCCGTGTCGAGAAGAAGATTCGCGAAACCGATGATACTGTTGAGCGGCGTGCGGATCTCGTGCCCCATCATCGCGAGAAACTGTCCCTTGGCGCGCTCGCCGGCCTCGGCCCGCTCCCGGGCGTAGGAAAGCGCCGCCTCGGCGTGCTTGCGCTCGGTGACCTCCTCGATCACCGCGATGATGTGCGTGAGGCGGCCCGACCGGCCGTACACCGGCGAGGCGACGGCGCGCGCCGGATAGGTGCTGCCGTCCCTCCGGCGATTGACCGTTTCCCCCTGCCAGGTGCGGCCGGTGCGGATGACATCGATGATTTCCTGAAATTGTTCGTCCGGCGTTTCGCTGGAGGCGAGCATGCGCACGGGTTGGCCGATCATTTCCTCCCGGCGCCAGCCGGTGATGGCACAAAGCCCGGCGTTTACAAATTCGATGCGGCGGTCGGCACCGGTGATGACGAGGGCGGAGCGGCTCTGTTCGACGGCTTGGGAGAGCTTGCCGACGAAATCGCTTTGCTCGCACTGACGGCGGAACGCCTGGAAGCCGGCGACCGGCAGGCCAAGCAACAACCACACATGAACGGCGGCCTGCAGGCCGGCGGCGAGCAGGTCGCGGCGCCAGTGGTCCGCGGCCACATCGAACGCAAGGATTTCCTCCGGCTGGGCCGGATCGCCGCCCGGCGGGCGATCGCCGATGCCCGCATAGCCGGTAAGCCCCGTTCCGGATGAGTCGGCCAGTGGTCCCTCAAAGGCGGGAAGGCTGCCGCGAAGGATCGTCTGCAGTCCTGGCAACCGGTCGGCGCCGGCATACTCATCGCCGGGATTGGAGATCTTCTTGGAGTCGGGCGGCTCAGAGTCGGCGAGCAGAATGGTCCTTCCCGTCAGGGGTACGTAACGGAAGACGCAAACAGACCGGACACCGGGATTGACCTGCCGAAGCCTGGCGAGACGCGCTTTGATCGAGAGGTAAACGGGATTGGCAAAGTCCGCGGGCCCGCCGACCAGCACGCGCATTTCATCGGGATGGAACGCCACTGCGCAGCGCTGCGCATTGTCGAGCAGTTCGCGCAGGAGCCGGGAACGCATCCGCGTCGCCTGCCACCAGCCCGCCGCTACTCCGGCCACGGCAACCAGCGTCCAGACCAGAAGCAGCGTGCGGCGGCGGGCGGATATTGGCATGATGGGTGCGGTTTAAACCGCGCCCATCATCGCGCCGGACCCCGGTGGTGCAATCCCTGAATCATTTCCCCGCGGATTCGCAATTCACGAATCCCCGCCGGCCGGATGCTCCTGAGAGGCGGCCGGTAGGAAAAATCCATCAGCGGTCGCGGGCGGGCGCCTGCGGGGAGCCCCCGTCGAGCTGCTTTTTGCGGCGCTGCTGGACGGCCTGACGGAGCAAAAACTCGATCTGGCCGTTCACGCTGCGCAGCTCGTCGCCGGCCCACGCCTCGAGCTCGGCCCAGAGCTTGGAGTCGATGCGGAGGAGAAAGGCTTTGCGGTCTTCGGAGGGCATCAGAGTCAGCGAGAGAGTCCGGCGCGCTTGCGCACGGTTTCAACGAACAAGGAGTGCTGGTCGGGCGAAATGACAACACAGCGGTCCGGCCAGCGCAGGATGACGGCTCGCTCTCCGTCGGTCACGTAGGCGCGGAACCATCCCAGCCGTTTGCTGCGAAAGCGTCCGCTGATCGCACGGAGGCCATCATTGCCGATAATCTTGCGGGCGCCGCGGAGGGCTTCGCGATCGGGCGTCACGTCTTTCAGTCCCTCCAGCGGGAAGCGTACAGTCCGGAACGGCAATTCAACCTGCAGTTCCGCCTCAACCACGCGGTAACGCTGGATGCGCGCGGTGAACCAGATGGCGGCGACGACCGCCGGTGCGATCCCGGTCATGAGAAACACCGGCCACGGCGGCGGGCGGCGCTCCTGCAGCATCAGCACCGGAACAACCGCGGTAATGACGACGGCGGACACGATGGACAGCAACGTCATCATCCGTACGCGGGTGCCGACGGAGGCAGGCGCGAACTCGGCGTCGGGAATGAAACGGGCCGGAGGCATGCAATGACACCCTCAGCGGCGCTTGATCATGGCCTGCATGAACTGCGCATCGTAGACGCTGACGCCCCCCAGCGGCTCCCAGCCTTGAGCGATGGCCTCGTTAACTTCCTTGGTGAGGCGTTCGAGCGCGCGTTTGGGAAAGTCCGTCAAGCTGAAGCCCGAATTGCTAACACAAATGACGCGATATTGCATGGGAAGTGCTGGGTTAAGGATGGATCCTTCGCTGCGCTCAGGATGAGCCACGAACGCGGTTCAGTTGTAGAGCGTGCCGGTGTTAACGACGGGATGGACCTCCGCCTCGCCGCAGAGGACGACCAGCAGATTGCTGACCATGGCGGCCTTGCGCTCCTCGTCGAGGTTGACGACGTGTTTCTCGGCCAACTCCTTGAGCGCCATGTCGACCATGCTCACCGCGCCATGCACAATCTTCTGGCGCGCGGCGATGATGGCCTCGGCCTGCTGGCGGCGCAGCATCGCCTGCGCGATCTCCGGCGCGTAGGCGAGATGTGTGAGTCGCGCCTCCTCCACCTGCACGCCGGCCTTTTCGAGCCGTTGATGCAACTCCTCACGCAGGGCGACGGAAACGGCGTCACTCCCGCCACGCAGCGTGAGTTCATCCTGCTCGCCATCGTCATAGGCGTAGCCGCTCGCGAGATGACGCACGGCTGATTCACTCTGCACGGCCACGTAGTGCTCGTAGTTGTCGACATCGAAGCAGGCCTGCGCGGTGTCCTGCACGCGCCAGACGACGACTGCGGCGATTTCGATGGGGTTGCCGCGCTTGTCGTTGACCTTGAGTTTCTCGCCGTTGAGGTTCCGGGCGCGGAGCGAGATCTTGACCTTCTGGTTGAAGGGATTGGTCCAGAAGAAACCGCTGTCGCGCACGGTGCCTTTATAGGCCCCAAACAAGATCAACACAGCGGCCTCGTTGGGCTGCAGGGTGAAGAAGCCGTTGCTGCCGGTGATGGCCAAGACCATCAGGACGCCGGCACCAGCCAGCAACCAGCCACCGCCTTCATGCCGGGCCGTGACCGCCATGAGTCCGGCGATGAAACCTCCGATGGCGGCAAGGTAGAGGACGATCGTGATTAAAAGCGACAGCCAGCCATCGGCTGCGCGCACCGGGAGTTCGCGATTGCGGGTATGAACAGGATTTTCTGATGTATTCATGGCAGGAGATTGAGCAAATGAATGGCCGTCAGCGGCAAAAGCGGCATCACCGGGCCCAGGTGTTCCACCGCGGTTGAGGCGGGTGCGACTTGTTCAAGTCCGCTCCAGCCGATGCCCGCCAGCAGGAGACCGCCGGCCACCAGCAGGCCCACGGCTGTCTTGACGGGCAACTTCGTCGAGGTCGTACGCATCATTAAGGGACCGGAGAATAAATTCATTGGGGATATTAATGTGATATCATTTCAATATCTGTCCAGTCAAGCGCAATCTGCCGGGCGCCATATCGCTCGCACCCGTGCCTTGCGTGGGACCTCTCCGGCCAGCCCGGAAGGCTGCCTGATTTTTTTCCTAAAAAGCAGACGCCGCCGCGGGGTATCCGGCGGCGGCGTCTGAAGGGGAAAGGAAAGTCTTAGCTCTTAACGTGTCCCGAGACCAGCTTGGTCATTTCAAACATGCTGACCTTGGTCTTGCCGCCAAACACGGCCTTCAGCTTGTCATCAGCATTGATCTGGGTTCGGACCTTCTTGTCCTGAAGCCCATTCTTCTTGATGTAAGCCCAGAGTTTCTTGGTGAGTTCGGTGCGGGGCAGCGGATTGCTGCCAACGACAGCGGCGAGGAGGGCGTCCGGCGTGACCGGGGCCATGAACTTAGCGTTCGGAATGCGTGCGGATTTCTTAGCCATAGTGAACTTCTTCATAGTACCGTTCCCCTGCAACGCAACGTAATTCTAGAGGTAAATCGCGCGTTTTTCAGAGGGAAAAACACCCTGAGGTCCGATGATTTTCAGCTTGCGTCGGCAGCGGGTTTCACCCTCACGCGGACGTGCTCGTCCACCTGCCCGAACTGGCGGTGGAGTGCCGCGTAGTGGCCGCGCAACGTCAGCAGCTCTGCAGGCGTGCCGCGCATCGATGATGCGTCCTAAGTCGAACGCCCGCACGAGGTCGGCATGACGGATGGTGCGCAGGCGGTGCGCGACGCCGAAACTCGTGCGGCCGTGCGGCAGCGTCGCGAGCACCCGCTGGATGCGCGCCTCGGTGAGCGCGTCGATTGAGCTGGTGGCCTCATCGAGAATGAGCAGGCGCGGATCGGCCAGCAGGGCACGCCTCAACGCGATTGGCCCGGCGCTGGCGGCTGGGCCGGGGTCGCCGGTCCGGGCGAGGCGGTCGCCTGACGACGCAATTCCCGCCGGCGGTTGATATCGGCCTGGAGGTTGCGAAGCTGTTCCGGAGTCAACGCCGGAGCCGCCCCGGACTGGTCGCGCCCCGGCGGGGTCGGGCCGGGCTGGCCGCGGCCGGCCACAGGTTGCGGCCCCGCCGCAACCGCCGCAGGCGGCTGGCCGGGGGCTGTGCTCAGCTGGGTGATCTTCGCCTCCTTCAGCGTGAGCTTGAAGGTGCGATTCCGCAGCTCGACCGTGACCGTGTCCTTTTCAGGGTCGTATGCCTTGACGACAAAATCATGACCGGGTTCGTTCAGCCGGGCCCAGGTGCTCTGCTTTTTGGCAGGATCGTAGAGGCTGAACTCATATTCGCCCCCGGCCTTGAGCACACTGCGCAATTCGAGCGGCGCGGCTTCCTGTGCCGCGCCGGCGGCGGAGAGATTGGGCGGGAGGAAGGGCGAATTCTCCAGCAGATTGGAACCCGCCTGCACGGGCAGGACCAGCGGCACCATGCCCAGGAGCGGGAAGATCAGGCGTTGGATGATGGCAACCATATGCAAGGCCGGGTTCACACAGGGAAATGACGCACCGCCGGCACGTCAAGTAACGCGCCATCCGCCGGGAGGCAGACGGTCGTCCGGTTTTCGCGTCCCTGAACGGCGCGGCCGCGTCGCGAGGTCATTTCTGCTCCAACAGTTCAACTTCGTAGCCATCAGGATCGGTCACGAACGCCATGCGCCGGCCGGCTGGGAACGTCTGGCGCCAGTGATCGGGCCAGATCCGGTAGCCCTTCTTTTCCAGCTCGTCGCATTGGGCGATGAGATCGGGATAGCCGACCGCCGTGTGCATGAGATCCTCCGGCACGACGAGCGGATAGCCCGGCTGATAGCAGAGCTCGAGCACGTGGTCGCTGCCGGGAATCTGCAGGAAGGCGAGCTGGTTGCCCTGCGGTGATTGCGGAATGCGGCGCACGCATTCGAAGCCCAGTTCCTTGTACCAGGCGATCGTGCGCTCGAGGTCGCCGACGCGGATGCGGGTGTGGAGAAATACTGGCATGAAGACAGGAGCAGGCAGTGGAGGGTTCAGTGAAAGGAGGTCTCCGTTGATGGTGGAGCCGGCGCCGGACCAGCACAAGAACTACGATGGAGGCCCGGGCGGATCCAATGGGCCGGCCGGCCGGGTCCGGCCAGATTTTTACTTGCTTTCGACCATCCCGTTTTCAAGCCTGCCTCCCGCTTGTTGTTTGAGTCGTCTGCTTGGTGGATTGTCAGGTGAACGCTGGTTCAGTGGTGATTCGAAACTCGATGGTCGGGAACGGGCAGAAGATTAGGCCAAGCAGTGTTTGATAGATACCTACATATGAGCACCAAACTGTACGTGGGCAATCTGCCCTTTGCCGCCACCGCACAAGACCTTCAGAATCTGTTCAGCCAGGCTGGCACCGTCGCCAGCGTCGACCTGATCTTCGACAAATTCACGGGCCAATCGCGCGGGTTCGCGTTTGTCTCCATGGCCACCCCCGAGGAGGCCCAGGCGGCGATCCAGAAATACCACGGCTTCGCCATGGAAGGCCGCAACCTTACCGTCAACGAGGCGCGCCCGAAGGAGGAGCGTCCGCCCCGCCAGTTCGAGGGCGGTGAGCGCCGGGGCGGCTTTGGCGGCGGCGGCCACCGGGGCGGCGGCGACCGCGGTGACCGTCGTGGTGGCGACCGCGGCGGTTTCCGCCGGTAGGCCATCTCCCTCATTGTTCCCCTCAGGCCGGGCTGACCGCCCGGCCTTTTTTGCTGGGGAGTTTCCTGGGCGGCACCGCTGGCGGCCGTCATCCCGGCGCCAGGGCGGGGGAAGAAAAAGCTTGCATGGAAACTTAAGAAACGTTTTTAGTTTCCTAAGATTCCAATGACTCCCCCCCACTCCACACCGTCTTCGCCTGCTGCCGCGCTCTCCCGCACCCGCATCCTTGAAGTGGCCCGCACCCTTTTCCTCGCCTACGGCTTTAACGCCCTGACGATGGACGACCTCGCGCGCGAGCTCGGCATGAGCAAAAAGACCCTCTACGTCCATTTTCCGAGCAAGGACGCCCTTGCCGAGGCCATCCTTGACGGCCTCGGGAAGTCCATCCGGGCCCAGTTGGAAGCGGTGCTCTCCCACCCGAAGCTCTCGTTCGCGCAGAAACTCTGCGGAGTCATCGACGTCGTCGGCTCGGTCCTCGGCAAGGTCAGCCCGGCGACTTTTCGCGACTTGCAGCGCAACGCGCCGCACCTCTACCAGAAGATCGAGGAGGTCCGGAAGAAAAACGTCCCGTTTGTCATTGGCAGCCTCATCCGCACCGGCATCGCCGAGGGCATGGTGCGACCGGAGATCGATCCCGCCTTCGCCGCTGAATTCTGGCTGCAGGCCATCCGCGGCCTCGTCCAGCCCGACATCCTCGACCGCACCCAGCTCACGCCCAAGCAAACCCTCGAAAAAGGCATCCATCTTTTCTTCAACGGACTCCTCACGCCCGCCGGCCGCAAAGACTATGAACACCACATCGTTTCCTGTGAAAAACATGCTGCTTCCTGATCATCCCGCACGCGGCGCGCTCACCACCGCCTTGGCCGCGGTCGCATTGCTGCTGGCCGCCTGCTCGCGTGGCAACGGCACCCGCGCCGGCGACCTGGTTCTCTCCGGCAACATCGAGGTCATCGACGCCCAGCTGGGCTTCAAGGTGCCCGGCCGCGTGGCCGAGCGCCTCGTGTCCGAGGGTGATCGCATCCAGGCCGGCCAGCTCGTCGCCCGGCTCGACGATGTCGAGCAACGGGAGCAGCTGGCCCTCCGCCGGGCCGAACTGGCTGGTGCCGAGGCGGCGCTGGCCGGGCTCGTGGCCGGCTCGCGGCCGCAGGAGATCGCCGCCGCCGAGGCCACGCTCCGCAGCACCGAGGCGGACCACGACCGGGCCCGGCTTGATTTCGCCCGCCAGCAGGAGCTGCGCGCCAAGGACGCCATCGCCGAGCGCGAACTCGAGGCGTCACAGGCCCAGCTCAAGGTTGCCGAGGCCCGCACCGCCGAGGCCGCCGAACGCCTCAAGCTCGTCAAGGAGGGTCCCCGCGCCGAGGACATCGCCCAGGCGCGCGCCCACGTCGAACAGGTCCGCGCCTCGCTGGCCCTCGCCGAAACCCAGCTGGACAACACCCGGCTCGTCGCCCCGCTGACGGGCGTCGTGCTCTCGCATAACATCGAACCCGGCGAGTTTGTGTCCGCCGGCACTCCGGTGGTGACCGTCGCCGACACCGCGCACGTATGGGTCCGCGCCTATGTCAACCAGACTGATCTCGGCCGCGTCCACCTCGGCCAGAAGGTCGAGGTGCGCACCGACACCTTCCCCGACAAAGCCTACGAGGGCATGGTCGGCTTCATCGCCTCCGAAGCCGAGTTCACGCCCAAAACAGTCCAGACCACCAAGGAGCGCGTGAAGCTCGTGTTCCGCATCAAGGTCGACATTGCGAACCCGAAGGACGAACTGAAACCCGGCATGCCCGCCGACGCGATCCTCCGGGCCGACTGACCCTCCCGGAGCCGGTCGGCGCCATTTCCCGGCATCGCGAGCCGGTCCGTCCCTCCCCTTCCTCTTCATGTCCGCCATCCGTGCCAACAGCCTGCGGCGCACCTTCGACGACTTCGTGGCCGTCGAGGGGCTCAATCTCGACATCGCCGAAGGCGAGATCTTCGGCCTCGTCGGCCCCGACGGCGCCGGCAAGACGACCACCATGCGCATGCTCACCGGTCTGCTCAAACCCAGCGGCGGCGGCGCGGAGGTGGCGGGCTTCGACGTCGTGCGCCACACCGAGCGCCTCAAGGAGCACATCGGCTACATGAGCCAGCGCTTCGGCCTTTATCCGGACCTCACTGTGATGGAGAACATCGGATTCTACGCCGACATTTATGGCGTGCCCGTCCGCGGCCGCGCCGAAAAAATCGACCGGCTCCTCGGTTTCAGCAATCTCACCCCCTTCAGGCAGCGCCTCGCCGGCAACCTCTCCGGGGGCATGAAGCAGAAGCTCGGCCTCGCCTGCGCGCTCATCCACACGCCGCGCGTGTTGTTTCTCGACGAACCGACCAATGGCGTCGATCCCGTCTCCCGCCGCGATTTCTGGCGCATCCTCTACCAGCTCGTGCGCGAGCGCGTGACGATTTTCGTCTCCACCGCCTACCTCGACGAAGCCGAGCGCTGCACCCGGCTCGCCCTGCTGCACCAGGGCCGGCTGCTCGGCCTCGGCACCCCCGACGAGGTCAAGGCCATGATGCCGGGCGCGCTGCTCGAGGTGCGCACCCCGGCCCCGCGGCGCACCGCCGCCCTGCTGCGGGAGCACCTCGCCGCGGCCTCCGTCGGCCTGTTCGGCGACCGCGTGCACGTGGCCACGCGCGACACCGCCGCGACCGAGGCGGCGATCCGCGAGCTCGTCGCCTCCGCCGGCTTCGAACTGCTCTCCCTCCACCCGATCGCGCCGTCGCTCGAGGACGTGTTCGTCGCCGTTTTGTCCAACCAGCCGGCCCTGCCATGATCCCCGCGCTCATCGTACTTATCCTGCTCGTCATCCTGGTCGCGACCGAACCCGACCAGCACGACGGCCCGCCCCACGACGGCGACAATCCCTGAGCCTTTCCCTCATGCGCGCCGAACCCGCCCCATCCGCGGAAACCGTCGTCGAAGTGCATAACCTCGAGAAACACTTCGGGACGTTCAAGGCCGTCGCCGGCATCTCGTTTGCCGTGCGGCGCGGCGAGATCTTCGGTTTTCTCGGGCCGAACGGCGCGGGCAAGTCCACCACCATCCGCATGCTTTGCGGCCTGCTCGCGCCCACCGCCGGCTCGGGCCGCGTGGCCGGTTTCGATATCGTGCGTGAGACCGAGCGGATCAAGACGCGCATCGGCTACATGAGCCAGAAGTTCTCCCTCTACGATGAGCTGACCGTGGAGGAAAATATCGACTTCTACAGCGGCATCTACCGCCTGCCGAAGGCAAAGAAGGCCGGGCGCAAGGAATGGGTGCTGACCATGGCCGGTTTGCGCGACCACCGCCGCACGCGCACCGCCGTGCTCTCGGGCGGCTGGAAGCAGCGCCTCGCCCTCGGCTGCGCCGTGCTCCACGAGCCGCCGATCCTGTTTCTCGACGAGCCGACCTCCGGCGTCGATCCCAACAGCCGCCGGCAGTTCTGGGACCTCATCTACGAACTCTCCGGGCATGGCGTCACGGTGTTCGTGACCACACACTACATGGAGGAGGCGGAGTATTGCGACCGGCTCGGCGTCATCTACCGCGGCGAGCTTATTGCCAGCGGTCCGCCGCGCGAACTGAAGGCCCGGCACATGCTGGAGGCCGTGCTCGAGATCGAGTGCGAACGGCCCTACGACGCGATGGAGGTCATCGAGCGGCTGCCGGAAGTGAAGGAGGCCGCGCTCTTCGGCAAGGGGCTGCACGCCGTCGCGCGCACCGCGGACGCCGGGCCCGCAACGGCCGCCATCCGCGCGGCCCTCGCGAACGCCGGTTTCCGCCTGACGAAAGTCGAGGGCATCACCCCGACGCTGGAGGACGTGTTCGTCTCCCTCATCGAGTCGCGCGACCGCGCGAATCCGCCGCCTACGGAGGTCCACCGATGAACCTGCGCCGCCTCGGGGCCATCGCCCGCAAGGAATCCATTCACATCCACCGCGACCCGCGCAGTCTCGGCCTCGCCATCGGCATCCCCATGCTGATGATCCTCCTGTTCGGCTACGCCCTGACCCTCGACGTGGATCACGTGCCGCTTGTCGTCTGGGACCAGAGCGGCACCACCCAAAGCCGGGAGTTCGTGGCGCAGTTCACCGGTTCGCGCTACTTCGATTTCCGCGGCGCCCTCTCGCGCTACGCCGAGCTCGCGCGCGCCATTGACCGGCGCGACGCGCTCCTCGCGCTGGTCATCCCGCCCGACTTCGCCGCGCAGCTCGATGCCGGTCGCACCACCCGGGTGCAGGCGATCATCGACGGCTCCGACTCCAACACCGCCGCCATCGTGCTCGGCTACGCGCAGGCGGCCACCACCCTGTTCAACCAGCGCATTGCGCTCGCCCAAATCCGCCGGTTCACCGGCCGGCCGGCCGCGCCGCCGTTCGAGCTGCGTCCGCGTGTCTGGTTCAACGCCGACCTCGAGTCGAAGAACTTCATCATTCCCGGCCTCATCGCGATCATCATGGGCCTGATCGCGGCGCTGCTGACCTCGCTGACCATCGCCCGCGAGTGGGAGCGCGGCACGATGGAGCAGCTCATCTCCACCCCGGTGAAGGCGCCGGAGCTGATCATCGGCAAGCTCGTCCCCTATTTTGTCATCGGCATGGTCGACATGCTCATCGCGGTACTGATGGGGGTTTTTCTGTTCCACGTGCCGTTGCGCGGCAGTGTGCCGCTGCTGTTCGCCATGGCCGCGCTCTTCATCATCGGCACGCTGGCCCAGGGCATCCTGATCAGCGTGCTCGCGCGGGGGCAGCTGCTCGCCAGCCAGGTCGCCATGGTTTCAACCTTTCTGCCGGCGTTTCTGCTCTCCGGTTTCATGTTCGCCATCGCCAACATGCCGCCGGTCGTGCAGGCGATCACCTACGTCGTGCCGGCCCGCTATTTCGTGGCGCTGGTGAAGGGCATCTACCTGCGGGGCGTGGGGCTGGAGACGCTCTGGGTCGACGCGGTCTTCCTTGCGGTGTTCGCGGGCGTTGTCCTGGCCCTTTCGATCTTCACCTTCAAAAAGAGGCTCGCCTGATCATGTGGGAACGCATCGTCACCATGCTCCGCAAGGAGTTCCGTTCGGTCCTCCGCGATCCGCGCATGCGGATGGTGATCTTCGGCCTGCCGATCATCCAGTGCCTGATCTTCGGCTACGCCGTGACCATGGACGTGCGCCACGTCCGCCTCGTCATCATCGACCGCGACCACACGCCCGCCAGCCGCGCCTTGATTACGCGCTTCACCGGTTCGGACTATTTCGACGCGGTCGAGTACACCAACGACGAGGCCCGCGCCCGCGCGCTCATCGACGCGGCGGAGGCCAGCGCGATCCTGCAGATCAACGCCCGCTTCGGGGCTGACCTCGCGGCCGGCCGCGCCGCGCCGGTACAGCTGCTGGTGGACGGCTCAGACTCGAACACCGCGCGCCTCGTGCTCAACTACAGCGTGGCGATCGCCACCGCCTACGGCAACCAGGTGATGGTCGAGCAGGCGCTGCGCCAGGCGGGCCGGACCTTTGTCACCGGCAGCGTGGACCTGCGGTACCGCGCCTGGTTCAACGAGAATCTCGAGAGCCGCAATTATATCGTGCCCGGCATCATGGCGATCCTGGTGATGCTGGTCAGTCTCATGCTGACCAGCATGGCCATTGTGCGCGAAAAGGAGGCCGGCACGATCGAGCAGATCATGGTCACGCCGATCCAGCCGGTGGAATTCATCCTCGGCAAGTGCCTGCCGTTCGCCGTCATCGGCTTCATCGACGTGCTGCTGGTCACCGCCGTGGGCGTCTTCTGGTTCGACATCCCGATCCGCGGCAGCCTGCTGCTCCTCCTGTTCAGCACGGCGCTCTTCCTCATGACGACCCTGGGCATCGGGCTGTTCATCTCGACCGTGAGCAGTACCCAGCAGCAGGCGATGATGACCACGTTCTTCTTCTTTTTCCCGGCGATGCTGCTTTCCGGTTTCATCTATCCCGTCGCCAACATGCCCCTGGTGATCCAGTGGATCACGCTCGCCAACCCGCTGCGGCATTTCCTCGTCATCATCCGCAGCATCTTCCTCAAGGGCGTCGGCCCGGACGTGCTCTGGCCGCAGATGACCGCGCTTTTCGTCATCGGCCTGTGCGTACTGACCTTCGCCGTCAAACGCTTCCACAAGACGCTCGCATAAATCCCGCCTGCAACCGCCAACCTGCCATGAAAACCTTCGGCCCGTTGTCCACCCTCGTCCTGCTGGCCGTCGCCCCGTTTTGCGCCGCCGAACCCGCGGCCCCCGCCCTGACGCTCGACGACTGCCTGCGCCTCGCCGCGGACCATCAACCGCTGCTCACCGCCGCTGAGGCCGGCGTCTCCGCCGCCACCGAAGCCGTGGGCGAGGCCCGCGCGCCCTACTGGCCGCAGGTCGATCTCAACGCCGGCTATCACCGCTGGCAGCGGCGCGCCTTCCTGCCGTCCGGCCTTACGCTGCCGGGATTGAGCATGCCGAAAATCATCGGCCCGCTCGACGACTGGACCGGCGGCCTGTCGTCGCGCGTGACGTTGTTCGACTTCGGCGAGCGCCACGCCGGTCTCGAGGCCGCCCGCGCCCGGCTCGGCAGTGTCCAGGCGGACGCCACCGCCACCCGCGCGGACGTGCGCCTGTCAGTGCAGTCGGCCTTCTACGCGTTCGCCGCCGCGCAGGAACTGCTCGGCGTGGCGGAGCGGAATCTCGCCCGCACGGAAAGTCATCTCGCCCTGGCGCAAGCCCGTCGTGAAGCCGGTGCCGTGCCGCAGGCCGACGTGCTGCGCGTTCAGGCCGAGGTGGCGTCGGCGCAGCTGCAGTCGATCGGCGCCCGGAGCCGCGTGCGCACGGCCGCCGGCCAGCTCAACACCGCCATGGGCCGCCCGGCCGAAATCGCCCTCGCCATCGCCCCGCCCGCCCCCGGCGCCCCGCCACCCGCCACCGCCGGCATCGAGACCGCCGTCCGCCAGGCGATCGCCAGCCGCCCCGAACTGAAGTCGGAGCAATTGCGCGTCGCGGCCGCCCGCGCCGGCGTGGAAGGGGCGCGCGCCGCCCGCGCCCCCAAGCTGCGCGCCGACGGTTCCTACGGCTGGAACGACACCGATTTTCTGCCGGGGACCAGGGAGTGGCAGGTGGGCCTGTCCGTCGACATGCCCGTGTTCGACGCCGACAGCCGCGTTCACCATCTCGCGCGCACGAAGGCCGAGCTGGCCCGCGAGCAGGCCGTCTACGACAGCCGGGTGCTGCAGGTGCGCCAGGAGGTGTGGGCCGCCGCCTCCGAGCTCGAACGCGCCTGGGATGCCATCGCCGCCAATGAAACCGGCGTCCGCGCGAGCGAGGAAAGCCTGCGCGTGGTGCGCGAGCGCTACCAGACCGGCGCCGCGCTCATCACCGACCTGCTCGATACCCAGACGGCGCTGGCCAGCGCCGAGGCCTCGCTGGCCGAGGCCCGCTGGAGCCACCTGACGGCCCGCGCCGCGTACGATCGCGCCATCGGAACAGCGGTCAAGTAGCCCTCTTCAGCGTCAGCCTTGGGTTGCGCCGGCGCAGCCAGCGCGTCACTCCGCTGTCGAACGGGAGTATTGGCGTGAGGCAGGGGCACGAGGGACGGCGGCTGCGGTGGCGGTGTGTCGACAGCCTGCGCGGGTCGGCCGCGACCAGTTCCGCTTGCGCTGCCCAGCCGGCGGCAGCAATGCTTCCCCGTCTGATGCCGCCTTTGTTCGCCGTCCTCGACCCCCTCCTCCCGCTCCCTTGGTGGGCGTGGGCCGGTTTCTTTGCCTTTATTTCCGCCATGCTGGCGCTGGACCTCGGCGTGTTTCAACGTCACTCGCACGAGGTGAAAATGAAGGAGGCGCTCGTCTGGTGTGGGGTCTGGTTCACCCTGGCCATGGTCTTCAACGGCCTGGTCTACCGCTGGCGGGGCGCCGAGTTCGGCAACCAGTTTCTCGCGGCCTATCTCGTCGAGCTGTGCCTGAGCGTCGACAACGTTTTCATCTTCATCGTCATCTTCGCCTACTTCAAGGTCGCGCCCAAGTGGCAGCATCGCGTGCTGTTCTGGGGCATCGTCGGCGCCGTGCTGATGCGCGCGACCTTCATCCTGGCGGGCGTAAGCGTAATCCAGCGCTTTCACTGGGTACTCTACCTCTTCGGCGCGTTTCTCGTGTACACGGGCATCAAGATGGCCCTGCCCCGCCGGGAGGAGGTGGACGTCAACCCCGACCACAATCTGGCCGTGCGGGTCTTCCGCCGGTTCTTCCCGGTGGTGACGCAGCAGGAGGGCGGGCACTTCTTCGCGCGCGAGGCCGGCCGGTTTGCGGCCACGCCGCTTTTTATCGTGCTGCTGGTCGTCGAAACGACCGACCTGGTCTTCGCGCTCGACTCGCTGCCCGCGGTGCTGGCGATCACGAAGGACGCCTTTGTGGCGCTCACCTCCAACGTCTTTGCGATCCTCGGCCTGCGCTCCCTTTACTTCGCGCTCAACGGCGTCATGCAGCTCTTCCGTTACTTGAAGCTCGGGCTCGCGATCATTCTGGTGTTCATCGGCGTGAAGATGTTGACCGAACCTTGGATCGACATCTCCACCGGCGTCGCGCTGGGCGTCATCGGCGGCGTGCTCACCATGTCCGTGCTGGCCAGTGCGTTCATTCCGGAGAAGCCCGCGCCGCGCGTGTGAACCCCGACACCTGCGCGCGGCTTACAGGCCCAGCAGGCTTCCGTGCCGCTTGAGCCAGCGCTCGGCGGCGCGCCACGCGGGGCAGACCGCCTCCACCCGCGCCCAGAATCGCGCCGAGTGGTTCATCTCCCGCAGATGCATCAACTCGTGGTGGATGATGTAATCCCGCACAAAGTCGGGCGTCTGCACCAGCCGCCAGTTGAGCGAGATCGTGCCGCCAGCCGAGCACGAGCCCCAGCGCGAGCGCTGGTTGCGGATGGTGACGTTGCGGATTTCGATGCCGGTTTCGGCCGCCAGCTCCCAGGCGCGGGCGGGCAGCTCGATGCGCGCCCGGCGGGCGAACTGTGCCTCGAGCGCCGGCCGCAGATCGCCGTCGAGCCGCGGCACGCGGAACACGTCGGCGCCCAGGCAAACCATCGGCCGCCCGCCCTCCGCCGCCACGCGGATCGGCTGCGCTTCACCCCGCCAGAATATGGGTGTGCCGGGCGTCCACACCTCGGCGGCGCGCGGCCGGGCTTGGTGCCGCGCCCAAGCGCGCTCCAGCCAGGCGCGGTGCTGCTCGACGAACCGCCGCGCCTCGCGCTCCGAGCCGTGGCGCGGAACGGTGGCCACAGCGACGCCGTCGCGCCGCAGCGTGAGCCGGTAATGGCGGGCACGCGCGCTGCGGACAAATCTGACCTCGGGCTCCGTCGCCCCGGACGAGGTCTCGAAAGATGCCGTCGGTTCCGCCACGATTGCGGGCGCACTCAAACATTTCCCCGGAAAAAGACCAGCCGCCAGTTTTCCGCGACGGCGGATTGGGGCGGAAATTTGCCTCGTTCACCGCAGCCGTTAGCTTGCCGATCATGAGTACGCCCTCCGGCCTCGCCCGCACTCCCGCGCCACCCTACTGCGCCGTGATCTTCACCTCCCGGCACACGGAGGGCGACCACGGCTACGGCGCCATGGCGCGGAAGATGGAGGAGTTGGGCTCCCGCTACGACGGCTTCCTCGGCCTCGAGAGCGTGCGTGGCGCCGACGGCACGGGCATCACGGTGAGCTACTGGCGCGACGAAGCGGCGATCCTCGCCTGGAAGCGCGACACCGAGCATCAGCAGGCCCAGCGCGGCGGACGCGAGACGTGGTACGAGGCCTACGAGGTGAGGATCGCGCGCGTCGAGCGTGCCTACGGCTTTCAACGTTCCGCCAGCCGCTTGTAGTAGATGGCGTTCGGCGCCAGGCGGCCATCGGGATCGGCGGCGAAATCCGGGATGCCACCGGCCAACGTGTAGCCCAGCCGTTCGTAGAATTTCGTGGCGCCGCCCTCCCCCACGCTCGTGTCGAGAAACAGCAGGGCACGGCCCCGTGCCCGGGCCTCGGCCTCGACCCGCGTCATGAGCGCCGCCAGCACCATGACCTTCTGCACCTCGGCGCGATGCCGCCCGTTGGCGCGCGGCTCGAGCGCCAGCTGCGCGCTGCCGACGAGGCGTCCGCCCTCGTCGAACGCGGCGAAAAGCAGCTTGTCCCCGGCGGACACCTCGGCGCCCACCTTGCGCCAGTAAGCCTCCACCTCGCCGTCCGCGAGCGGTAGCACGAAACCCACTGACGCGCCGTTCTGCACGGCGTCGGTGGGCAGTCCGCCCAACTCGGACAGTCGTGCCGTGACGATTTCGCCGGACAAAAGATCAATCTTCACGGATGGCCCGGGGCAGTTTTCACGTCCGGTTTTGCGGGCCTTCCCGGCGGCGCTGCAGCGCGTGCCAGAAGCTGGGTATGTGCCCGGAAAAGCCGGGCAGGAGAAAGGCGATCACCATTTCCTCCACCCCGCACAGCACCTGCAGGATCACGGCGGCGTGAAACGGCACCGCGGACCAGCCGGCCAGCAACACCACCACCCCGGCCGGCAGGACCATGGCCATCGCCTTGGCCAGCCATGTATGGAAGCCCAGCACGCGGCGCCAGCGGACCAGCCCATAGGCCACGATGGCAAAACACCCGACCAGCGTCGTCACGAACCACGGCCATTCCTTCTGCATCACCTCCGGCCACAACCGCCAGATCGCCGTCACCACCGCGGCGGTCATTACATAGTCACCCCAGCTGTCGAGCCGGCGGCCCAGATCGGACTCGGCCCCCAGCCGGCGCGCGAGAAAGCCGTCCAGCGCATCCGTCACCAGCGCGGCGCCGAACAGCGCCAGAAACCACGAGCGCGAACCCGTCGTCCCCGCCAGCACCACCATCAGCGGGGCCAGCACGACGATCCGCAAGAGACTGAGCAGATTGGGCAGTTGCTTGCGCATGGCGGTTTACAGCGGCACGACGCGCCAGTCGAACCGGCCCGGCCGGATGCTCAGCCACGCGAAGCTCGGCGGCGCGCCGCCGCGGGGACGCGAGATGCACCCGGGGTTGAGCCAGCGCACGCCGTGCGCATCGGTTTCGTCGCGCGGCACGTGCGTATGGCCGTGCAGCACGACGTCGGCCTCGTGCGGGGTCCGCGCGGGCGGCGCATGGATCAGCACAAATCGCACGCCGTCGCGTTGCAGGCGGAGTTCGCGCGGCCAGCCGGGGTGCCAGTCGCAATTGCCGAGCACCACGCGCAGCGGCGGCCCGAGCTGCTCAAACACCGCCAGCAGCGCGGGATCGCACACGTCGCCCAGATGCCAGATCTCATCGGCGCCGCGCAGGCGCCGCGGCAGGCCGGGCGGATAACGGTCGTGCGTGTCGGCCAGAACGGCGATGCGCATCAGTTCAGAGAGCAGAATCTCATCCGTTTGGCAAAGGCGGACTGGGGCGGCCCCCGTTTGACCCCGCGCCGGCGCCCGCCATGCTGGCCGGCGTGCCGTTGCGGTCGCTCATCGTCGATTTCAACTCGTTCTTCGCCTCCTGCGAGCAGCAGGAGCGCCCGGCGCTGCGCGGCCGGCCCGTGGGCGTCGCTCCGGTCCTGGCCGAGACCTCGTGCTGCATCGCGGCCAGCTACGATGCCCGGCGGCACGGCGTGAAGGTGGGCACGCGGGTGGACGAGGCGCGGCGGCTGTGCCCCGGCATCACCATCGTCGAGGCGCGCCCCGCGCTCTACATCCAATACCACCGCCGGCTCATCGCGATCATCGAGTCGTGCCTGCACGTGACCGAGGTCCTGTCGATCGACGAGGTGGCCTGTGAACTCACCGCGACGTTCGCGCCGCGCGAGAAGGCGGTGACGCGCGCGCGCCGCATCAAGGCGGCGATCGCCCGCGAGGCCGGCGCGTGCCTCACCTGCTCCATCGGCATCGCGGCCAACCGGTTCCTGGCCAAGGTCGCCTCGGACATGCAGAAGCCCGACGGGCTGGTGGTGCTGGAGGACGCCGACGTGCCGGCGCGCCTGCTGGAACTGGAGCTCGCCGATTTCGTGGGCATCGGCAGAAACATGGAGCGCCGCCTGCGCGCCCGCGGCATCGACACGGTGCGGAAGCTCTACGCCGCGACCAAGGCGGAGCTGCGCGGCATCTGGGGCGGCATCGAGGGCGCGCGCATGCATGCGCGCCTGCGCGGTGAAAACGTGCCGCTGGCGGCGCGCGAACACCGGACCGTCGGGCACTCGCACGTGCTGCCGCCCCCACTGCGCAACGAGACCGCCGCCCTCGCGGTGCTGCACCGCCTGCTGCAGAAGGCCGCGATGCGCCTGCGCCACATGGGCCTCTACGCGGGCGGGCTGCATGTCTCGGTGCGGCACCGCGAGGGCCGCGGCTGGAGCGACGAGCTGCGCTTCAACGAAACGCAGGACACCCTCCAGTTCACCCACGCGCTCACCCAGATCTGGGAGCGCCGGCGCGGCCGCGCGCCATTCCAGGTCGGCGTCGTACTGTTCAATCTGGTCGAACTGCCGGGCCACACGCCCGACCTTTTCACCCATGAACAGGAGCAGGCGCGCGGGCGGCTGCACGACATTGTGGATTCCCTCAACCGCGCCTACGGCAAGAACACGGTCTACTTTGGCGGCGCGCACGGGGCCACGGGCTACGCGCCGATGCGCATCGCCTTCACGCGCATTCCCCAGCCGGAGATCGAGGAGATCGATCCCGCGCAGTCGAAGGTCATCCGGCCGGGAAAAAAACCGGGCCCGGGGGCACCGTCCGGCGATCCGCCGCAGCCGCGGATTGACGCCGGCGGGGCGGGGCGTCGTGCTAGCGCCCAGCCATGATCAGGGTCTTTGTTTCCGGCTGCTACGACATCCTGCACGCGGGACATCTGCAATTTTTCCGCGAGGCGCGCGCGCTGGGCGACCACCTCACGGTGTCCTTCGCCTCGGCCGAGGTGCTGTGGCGGCACGAGCAGCGCCGCAGTTCGCTGCCCGACGAGCACAAGCGCGCCCTGCTCGCATCGCTCGGGATGGTGGACGAGGTCGTGGTCGGCGCCGACCTGGAGGAGGGTCTCGACTTCAAGCAGGAGTTCCTGCGCCTGCGGCCGGACATCCTCGCCGTGACGGAGGACGACAAGTACACCCCGCTCAAGCAGGCGCTGTGCGCGCAGACCGGCACGCGCTATGTCGTGCTGCCGAAGACACCGCCGCAATTTCCGCCCATCTCAACGACGGAGATCGTCCGCTGGATCCGTGCGCCGCAGGAGGCGCCGCTGCGCGTGGACTTCGCCGGCGGCTGGCTCGACGTCCCGCGCTTCGCGCGGCCGGATGGGTACATTGTCAACTGCGCGATCTCCCCCACTGTTTCGCTGCGCGCCTGGCCGTACGAGCACAACGCCGGCCTCGGCGGCAGCGGCGCGTGGGCCCTGCTCAACGGCAAGGACGGTGTCTCGTCCGAACTCGACCTTGGCGTGGGCTGGCAGGATCCGGCGGTGATTACCGAGACGGGCCTGTGCGTGTGGCGCAGCGGCCGGCGGCCGGAGCTGGAGGTGAAGTCCGACGGCGCCGTGCTAAGCGGACGCCTGGCACTGCTCTGGACCGGCCGGTCGCACTCGACCCCGGCGCTCACCGAGCGGCCGCGCGATTTCGCCGCCATCGCCCGCGCCGGACGGACCGCGCGCGATGCGGTGTGGCGGCAGGACCTCACGCAACTGGCCGACGCGGTACGGCAGTCGTACGCGGTGCAGCGGGCCGAGGGCATGGACCCGCTGCCGGACGATCCAGCGGGGGCGCTCGCCTGGAAATATTGCGGCGGCGGTTTCGGCGGTTATGCCGTTTATTTCTTCGCTGACTCTGCGGCGCGCGACGCCGCCTGCACGCGCCCGGGCTTCCGTCCCATCGAGCCCTACGTCGCCAAACACTGATGCGGTCCGCTGCATAAGCCGAACGCGCCACCACTCCGTTACGATTTAACAACCGTCAGCCGGAGGAATCCGGAGAGGACGGCATGAAAGGCCAAGCCGCCGGTTTCAGGCCCGGGAGGCGAACCAGGCGCGCAGGTTGGCGAGGCAGCGTTCGTTCTGCCCGGACGTGCCCACGGTGATGCGCACATGGTCGGGCAGGTTGCCGAACGGCCGCACAATGGTGCCGCGCGCCTGCAGAAAACCAAAGGCCTTCGCACCGTCCGGCACGCGTACGAGAATGAAATTGGCCTCGGAGGGTACGTACTCGAGCCCGAGCGCGCGGAATCCCGCGGCGAGCTGCTGGAGTCCGGCGCGGTTGTTCTCGCGACTGCGGCGCATGAACTCGGCGTCGTCGAGCGCGGCGACCGCCGCCGCCTGCGCCACCGTGTTGATGTTGAACGGCGCGCGGGCGCGCTGGAGCAGCGCCGCGATGTCGGGCCGGGTGTAGCCGTAGCCGACCCGCAGACCGGCGAGGCCGTAGATCTTGGAAAACGTGCGCGTGCAGAGCACCGGCCGGCCGCCGGCGATGAGCGGCCGCAGGTCGGGCGCGGGCTCCTGGTATTCGGCGTAAGCCTCGTCGAGCACGAAGAGCACGTCCTCGGGCAGGCTGCGCGCGAAGTCAGCCAGTTCCGTCCCGGTGTGGGCGGTGCCGGTGGGATTGTTCGGGCTGGCAAGGAACATGACGCGGGTGCGTGGCGTGACGGCGGCGCGCATGGCCGCCAGGTCATGCCGGAAGCCGGGCATCGCCACCTCGACCGGCTGCGCGCCCATTAGCAGGGTGATGAGCCGGTACATCACGAAGCCGTGCACGCCCATCACTGCCTCGGTGCCGGCCCCCAAAAAAACATGGGCCACGAGTTCCAGCACCTCGCTGGAACCGTTGCCGAACACGAGCTGGTCGCACCCGACCTGCAGGCGCGCGGCGAGTTTGCCGGTGAGGTCCCAGCAACTGCCGTCCGGGTAAAGGTTCACCCCGCGCAGCGCGGCGGCGGCGGCGGCAAGGGCCTTCGGCGAGGGACCGAGCGGGTTTTCGTTGGAGGCCAGTTTGTCGATCCCGGCCGGATCAAGGCCGAACTCCCGCGCAACCTGCGCGATCGGCTTGCCCGGCTGGTAGACCGGCTGGTTCAGGATGTGGGGCTGGGCGAATCGCGCGGCGTCCATGGCGGGTGCAAAAGGAGTCCTGCCTAAGCGAGCGTGGAAAAAGATGCAACGCTCGCCGTTGCGCATGGATTAGCTTCGGCGGACGATCCCTTGCCGGCGACCGGCGGCGGAACCGGCCGGCGCCGCCGGAATGCGCGGATCGGGGCGGCAAAAAGGGCGCGGCGCCACGCCAATTTTCACGCGAAGAAACTCACACCGGCGGTGTTGCCTCGCGCCGGCCGTCTGGTTCACCTTGAGGTCTCCCCGATGAACTACGGTTATTTCGACGACACGGCCAAAGAGTACGTCATCACGCGTCCCGACACCCCGCGACCGTGGTCCAATTACCTCGGCACGACCGAGTATGGCGCCATCATCACGAACAACGCCGGCGGCTACTCGTTCTACCAGAGCGCCGCCACCGGCCGCTTCCTGCGCCTGCGGTTCAACGCCGTGCCGCTCGACCAGCCGGGCCGCTATTTCTACCTGCGCGACCGCGCCAGCGGCGATTTCTGGAGCTCCTCGTGGCAGCCGGTAGGCAAGCCGCTCGACCGCTGCCAGTCCGTCTGCCGGCACGGCACCGCCTACACGCAGATCGAGAGCGAGTACGCCGGCATCCGCACCGAGTCGCTCTACTTCGTGCCGCTCGGCCGGACGTTCGAGTACTGGCGCCTACGTGTGACCAACCGGTCCGCCGCGCGTCGCGAGCTGTCCCTCACCACCTACTGTGAATTCACCAACCACTGGAACACGTACCAGGACCTGGTGAACCTGCAGTATTCGCTCTTCATCACGAAGACCTCGATGGAGGACGGCGTGCTCGGGATCGCCAACAACCCGAACGAGCGCTTCGACGGCCAAAACCTGACCGGTTGCGGCCGCTCGTGGATGGCGCTTACCGGCGCCCCGCTGGCGGGCTGGGAAACGCGCCGCGAGGTGTTCCTCGGCACGTACGGTGGTTATGCCGCGCCCGCCGCGATCGCGGCGGGCGGCCCGCTCAGCAACTTCCTCACCGAGGGCGACAACGTCTGCGGCGCGCTTCAGGCCCACCTCGACCTCGCCCCCGGTGAGACGCGCGAGGTCATCGTGCTCCTCGGCCTCGGCACGCCGGCCTCGCACGGCAAGGCCGCGGTCGCGACCTTCGGCACCCCGGCCCGCTGCGAGGAGGAGTTCCACCGGCTCAAGGCAGCGTGGCACGCCGACCTCGGGTCCATCGCCGTCCGGACACCCGATGCGGACCTCGACCACATGGTCAACGTCTGGAACGCCTACAACACACTCATCACCTACGCGTGGTCCCGCTCCGCCTCCCTCATCTACAACGGTGAGCGCGACGGCCTCGGCTTCCGCGACACGGTGCAGGATTTCCTGGGCGCCACCCCGCTCATCCGCGAGCGGATCAAGCCGCGCCTCGAGCTCATGCTCACCGGCCAGCTGGCCAACGGCGGCGCCCTCCCGGTCATCAAGCCGTTCTCGCATCAACCCGGCCACGAGCCGCCGCCGCCCGAAGCGGAGTACCGCTCCGACGACTGCCTGTGGTTTTTCAACGCCGTGCCGGTCTACGTCGCCGAGACAGGCGAGATCGATTTCTACCGGAAGATCCTGCCCTACGCCGACCACGGCGAGGCCCCCGTGCTCGGCCACCTGCGCCGCGCCCTCGAGTTCAACCTTGAGCGCACGGGCCGCAACGGCCTGCCCTGCGGACTCTCGGCCGACTGGAACGATTGCATCCGGCTCGGCTACCGCGGTGAGAGTGTCTTTGTCGCGTTCCAGGTGCGGCTCGGGCTCGAGGTCTACGCCGGCATCGCGGAAAAACTCGGCCTGCCCGCCGAGGCCGCCTGGGCGCGCGCCGAGCTGCCGAAGCTCGAGGCGAAAATCCAGAAGGTCTGCTGGGATGGCCGGTGGTTCATCTGGGCCATCGGCGAGGACGGCACCATTTACGGCACCAAGGACTTCGCGGAAGGCCAGGTTTACATGAACACGCAGGTGTGGGCCGTGATCAGCGGCGCCGCCACGCCCAAGCAGGCCCGCCTCGCCATGCAGACGATGAAGGAGAAGCTCGCCACGCCGTACGGTGTCATGCTGTGCGCCCCGCCGTTCATGAAGGCCAATCCGGAGGTGATGCGGGCCACGCTCTTCAACAACGGCATCAAGGAAAACGCCGGCATCTTCTCCCACACCCAGAGCTGGGCGGTGATCGCCGAGTGCCTGCTCGGCGACGGCGACGCGGCCCACGACTACTATCGTGCCTTCAATCCGGCGGCCTACAACGACCGCGCCGAGATCCGCCAGATCGAGCCTTACGTGCACTGCCAGACGGTCTACTCGCGCTACAATGTCAACGAGGGCCACGCGCGAACCCCGTGGCTTTCGGGCACCGCCTCTTGGGCGTACTACGCCGCCACACACTGGATTCTCGGTGTGCGCCCGGAGGTCGAAGGCCTGCGCATCGATCCCTGCATTCCGAAGGCCTGGCCGGGCTTCACCATGCGCCGCCATTTCCGCGGCAAGACCGTGCACATCGAGGTGAAGAATCCGTCCGGCGTCTGCCGGGGTGTCCAAACGCTCACCGT
Organism: Opitutia bacterium; assembly: GCA_003142615.1. Taxonomy (GTDB): domain Bacteria; phylum Verrucomicrobiota; class Verrucomicrobiia; order Opitutales; family Opitutaceae; genus Fen-1467. The sequence continues at coordinate 49,868 of PLMW01000069.1, forward strand.
CGACGGCCAGAAGGTCGCCGGCTGCGTGGTACCCGTCGAAAAGCTCAAGGACGGCTCAAAAATCGTGGCCACGCTTGGCTGAGCGGCTGCGACGGGTGCGGGCGATGATCAGCCGGCTCAGACCATAAAGCCGGACAAAACACGCGGTGTTACTCCTGCCAGACGGCGACACCCGCGGTGGGCACGTCGCGTGCGCCGACGAGCACCTTCGCGCCTTCCGGAATCGGCGCGGTCTGGTTCTTCTCGGTGAAATTGGTCGCGACCCAGAAGCCGTCGCGCCAGTCGACCAGAAATCCGTCGTCAAACTGCTGGACGGCCACCCCGGCACGCACATAGACGTCGCGGATCAACCGGGCCTCCAGTCCGCCGTCCAGCGAGTCCACCCCGAGGTAGGTCACGGTGCCGCGGCCGAGCGGGCGCGTCACGGCCGCCACGCCGCCGGCGTAGTACTGGTCGTCGTAACGGGCCAGCGCCGTGGTGCCCTCGCGGGGCTCGAGCACCTCGCCCCATGAGGCCCAGTCGTAGGTCTGGTTGGGCGTGCGCACCCTGCCGGTGTACGGCGCGGGCAACGTGTCATAGAACGAGATCTTCGCGCCGATGAGGTCGAGGATCGGCGCGGCCCACGGTCCCTCCCAGAGGTGGCCGCGGCGGTCTTTCTGGCCGGTGCGGCAGGTGATGATCAGGTGGCCACCCTGTTCCGCGTACGTTTTCCAGCGCTGCACCAGCTGGTCATCCACGAGCTGGTACGCCGGTACGACCAGGAAGGGATAGGCGTTGAAATCCTTGTCCTCCGTGATGACGTCGACCGGGGCGCCGGCGCGCTTGAGCGCGCGGTACTGCTTCAGCAGGTGGCCGTACGTGTCCCAGCGGATGTTCTGTTTGTGGTTGTCGAGATCCCAGCGGTCCTCCCGGCCGTAGAGCAACGCGGTGCGGCGCACGGCGTAGGCCGCGGGCGCCTTGGCGTCGGGCTGGAGATTCTGCCGCAGCAGCACCAGCTCGCGGGCCGCCTGCGCATACTGCTCGCCGCCCGTGGTGATGGTGACACCGTCGGATCCGACGAGCCCGTAATGGTAGAGTTCGGCGCCGGAGAGTGGTTCGCGGAAGCGGTAGGTGCAGACGAATTTCGCGCCGGAGGCGAAGGCGCGCAGCAGCCACAGATGCACCGCGCCGGGGTTTGGCTGCGGGTTGACGTCGCCCCAGTTCACCTGGCCGGGCTGCAGCTCCATGATGCCGTGCAGCCCGTTGATGGTGCGATGAAAGTCGCCGGCGAAGGAGAGCGTGGCGGCGCTGCCGAGGCGGAAGCCGAGCGGGCCCTCGTTCAGGTTGCCGTGCGCCGGGTAGATCGTCCACGTGATGATGTCGAGGTCGCGGCCCGAAAGCGCGGGATCGACGGCGCCGAAATCGTGCATGAAGTTGGTCGTGATCCACTGATGGTGGCCGCAATACCGGCGGAGGATCTCGGTCTGGAAACGCAGGTAGTCGGCCGCCGTCGCGGCGAACCAGCGCTGCGCGTCGAGCATGGCGTGCGGATTGAACTGCGCGACGTCCTCCGGCGGGTTCGGGATGCGGACCTGGTCGAAGTTCTGGTACATCTGCGACCAGAAGGCATTGCCCCAGGCGCGATTGAGTTCGCCGATGGTGCCGTACTTTTTCTGCAGCCAGTTGCGGAAGCCGGTCTGGCAGGCCTCGCAATGGCACGGCTCCTTGCCGTAATGGCTGAGCTCGTTGTCGAGCTGCCAGCCCCAGACGCGCGGGTCGCGGCCATAACGCCGGCCGAGTTCGTCGACGATCTTCGCGACGTACCGGCGGTAGGTGTCCACGTTCCAGCACGCCTGCTGCCGCGTGCCGTGCACCATCCGTCGGCCGTCGGCATCGATCATTAGCACCTCCGGATGCGCCTGCGTCAGCCAGACCGGTGGCGCGGGGGTAGGCGTGCAAAGGACGACCTTGAGTCCCTGGTCAGCACAGAGCTGCACGTTGCGTTCCAGCCACTCGAAATCGAACCTGCCCTCCTGCGGCTCCATGAAGGCCCAGGCGAATTCGCCCATATGGACGAACTCGAGGCCCATTTTCCTGATGTTGGCGATGTCCCGTGGCCACTGCTCCGCCGGCCATGCCTCCGGATAATAATAGACGCCAACCCGCATGAGATCGGCCGGCGGAAAGAAGGTCGCGGTGGTGTCGGCCGGCGCGGCGTGCGCCGCGGCGCCCAAGGCGAAGGCGAGAAACAGGTGACGGGTGAGGCGATGCATGGGAATGACTCCTTTAGAAAACCGCCGCTCACGCCGGTTTGTCCCCGGCCGGGGAAACCGGCAGCCGGCCGTGCAAATCCGCGAGCTCGCGGAGATAGCCGGTCGTGCCGCCGAAGAGCCGGTCGAGCTGCGCCGGACGATAACGCCACTGCCAGTTGCCGTCGGGCCTGCCGGGAATGTTGAAGCGCCCCTCGGAGCCGAGGCTGAGCAGGTCCTGCAGCGGGATGACGGCGAGCCGGCTCACCGCGGCGTAGGCGGCGCGGACGAAGTCCCAGCCGATCTCCGCGCCGGTCACGCGCAGGTAGCGGCGCACATGGTCGCGCGTCTGCTCGTCGGTGGCCGCGTACCAGCCGAGGCTGGTGTCGTTGTCATGCGTGCCGGGATAGATGGCGCCGTTGGCCTCGAGGTTGTGCGGGAGATAAAGGTTCGTGCTCTTGCCGCCGAACGCGAACTGCAGAATGGCCATGCCGGGCAGGCCGGTGTCGCGCCGGAGCTGCTGCGCGGTTTCGGAGAGCTCGCCGAGGTCCTCGGCGATGATCTTCGCGCCGGGATGGGCGCGCCGGACCGACTCGAAAAACGCTAGGCCCGGACCGGACCGCCACTCACCCTTGCGGGCGGTGGTGGCGGGAAAAGGAATGCGCCAGTAGTCGGCCAGACCCCGGAAGTGGTCGATGCGCACGACATCGTAGAGTTCGAACGCGGCACGCAGGCGGGCGTGCCACCACGCGTAGCCGTCGGCGGCGTGCACGTCCCAGCGGTAGAGCGGATTGCCCCAGAGCTGGCCGTCGGCGGAAAAATAATCGGGCGGCACGCCGGCGACGGCGAGCGGCCGCCCGGTCTGCTCGTCGAGTTCGAAGAGGTGCGGGGCGGACCACGCGTCGGCGCTGTCCATGGCCACGAAAATCGGAATATCACCGATGATGTCCACGCCGCGCTTCGCGGCGGCGGCCCGTACGCGGCGCCACTGGCCGAAGAAGAGATACTGGGAGAAGGCGTGCGCCTCGATGGCAGCGCCGAGCTGGCCGCGGAGCTTCGATTTCTGCGCCCTGGCGAAGACGCGCGCCTCGGCGGGCCACTCCCACCAGGGGCGGCCCTCGTAATGATCCTTGAGCGCGCGGAAAAACGCGTAGGGTTCGAGCCAGGCGGCGTTCGCCTCCTGGAATGCCGCGAAATTCCCGTAGGGCGCCGGGCCGCGGCCGGCGCGGAGGTTCTCACAGGCGCGGGCGAACAGCGGCCATACCAGGCGATGGAGCGCGCCATAGTCGACCCGGTCGGCGTTCAGGAAAACCAGCGGCCCGAGCGCGTCCTGCGACAGCAGGCCGTGACGCGTCAGCTCGAGCAGGTTGACAAGATAGGGATTGCCCGCGAAGGCGGAGAAGCACTGGTAGGGCGAGTCGCCGTAGCCCGTCGGGCCGAGCGGGCAGAGCTGCCAATAGCGGCAGCCGGCGGCCTCCAGAAATTCGAGGAACCGGTCGAGATGTTCATCGAAGATGCCGATGCCAAAGTCGCCGGACAGACTCGTGGGGTGCAGCAGCACGCCGGCGGCGCGCGTGGTGAGCCAGTTGAAAAGCGGGGCGGAGGCAGAGGCCGGCATCGTCATCAGCAAGTAGAAGGAAGGACGAATCACGCCCGCCAACAAGCAAAACACGCGCGGCCGCGACCGGCCGCCGGCGGGCGGCTCAAACCGGCAGGGTTCACCATCCCGCGGCCTGCCCGTCCTTGCGGCTCTCGCTCGCGCCGAGGTAGGTGTGGTTCTTCGCGTCCCACATGATCGCCTGGTAGCCGCCGAAACCGCCGAGATCCGTGCGGATGTCGTGCCCGCGGCGCTTGAGCTCGGCGACCACGTCCCACGGGATGCCGCTCTCCAGGTAAACGTAGCCGCCATCGGTCATGCGTGGATGGTCGTAGTCGGTGGAGCCGTCGTGCTGCCAGCGCGCGGCGTCGCCCGCCTCCTGCAGGTTGAGGCCGTAATCGATGAGGTTGATGAGAATCTGCACGTGGCCCTGCGGCTGCATCGCGCCGCCCATCACGCCGAACGCGAGCCACGGCCCGCCGTCCTTCATGACAAACGCGGGGATAATCGTGTGGAACGGCCGCTTGCCCGGCGCGTAGACGTTGGCGTGGCCGGGCTCCATGGTGAAGATCTCGCCGCGGTCCTGAAAACCGAAGCCCAGTCCGGGCACCACGATGCCGCTGCCCATGCCGCGATAGTTGCTCTGGATGAGCGACACCATGTTACCCTCGGCATCGGCGGTGCAGAGGTAGATGGTGTCGCCGTCATTCACGGGCGGGTGGCCGGCGTCGTAGGTCCGGGCGGCGCGCGCCGGGTCGATGAGCTGGCGGCGCTCGGTGGCGTAGGCCTTCGAGATCAGCCATTTGACCGGCACCTTCGCAAAGGCCGGGTCGGCGTAGAATTTCGCGCGGTCCTCGAACACGAGCTTCTTCGCCTCGATCATCACGTGCAGCGCGTCGGCGCTCTCGAAGCCCATCGCCCGCAGATCGAAGCCCTCGAGAATGTTCAGCATTTGCAGCGCGGCGATGCCCTGGCCGTTCGGCGGCAGCTCATAGACGTCGTAGCCGCGGTAGTTGACCGACACCGGTTCGACCCACGTCGACGTGTGCTGCTCGAAGTCGGCCTTGCGCAGCCAGCCGCCGTTGGCGCGCATGAAGGCGTCGATGTTCTCCGCAATCTCGCCGCGATAGAACACGTCGCGCCCCTGCGCCGCGATGAGCTGGTAGGTGCGGGCCAGTGCCAGGTTCCGGAAAATCTCACCTTTGGCCGGCGCGTGTCCGCCGGGCGCGTACGTCTCGACGAACGCTCCGGGCAGATGCTGGCTGCGCAGGATCGCCACATTGCGCTCCCAGTAGTAGGCGATGAGCTCGCTGAGCGGAAATCCCTCCTGGGCATAACGGATCGCGGGGGCGAGCACCTGCGCCAGCGGCAGCCGGCCGAACTTCGCATGGAGTTCGGCCCAGCCGTCGACCGCGCCCGGCACGCTGACCGGCAGCAGGCCGTAGGACGGGATGGTGGTGCGGTTGAGCTTCGCCAGCTCGACCTTCATCTGCTCGTAACTGAGACCGAGCGGCGCGCGCCCGGAGGCGTTGAGGCCGTAGAGGTGGTGCGACTTCGCATCCCAGACGATGGCAAACAGGTCACCGCCGACGCCGCTGCTCACCGGCTCCATCAGGCCCAGCGCGGCGTTGGCCGCGATGGCAGCGTCAACCGCCGAGCCGCCGGCCTTGAGAATGTCGAGGCCGGCCTGCGTCGCGAGCGGCTGGCTGGTGCAAACCATGCCGTGCTGCGCAATGACTTCAGAGCGGGTGGCGAACGATCTGCCGGTGATGCGGTCCACTTGGGCCACGGTAACGGCGGTGGGCAAAAACGCGAATAGGGGAATGAGGACCAGACGCGCGGAGTGCATGTCCGCACGCTATGCACCGCCCGCCCGGGGTCAACGCACCCATCCTCCGGTGACCCCGACTGGCCGTCACCTCCGGGGTGACCCGCTGGGTGGTCATTTGCCTTTTGACCACAACGAATAACTTGGATCGCGGATGCTCACCACCCTGCTCCGGCTTTTTTCGCCCCGGTCATCCGTCGATTACGAACGGGCGTTCATCCCCGAGGTGACGGTGACGGAGCAGGTGGCGCGCAACCCCGCGGTCGAGCGGCTCATCTTCGCCGGCTGGCTGCTCATCGTCATCAAGTGCTTCGTCATCATCTGGGCCATCAACCACTGGGCCGTGCCGATCCATCCGTACTGGATCATCGTGCCGACGATTCTCATGGCCGCGCTCTGCACCGCGGTCTACTGCTGGCGGGACTGAGCTGATGGTGGATGGGCGATACCGGATTTCGGACAGCTGGTTGAGCTGACATTGTTGGCTTTACGCCGGATCCGGCCTGCCCGCCATAGCTCTGCGCTTGCAGAGCGACGGCGGGTATCTGATATCCCGTATCCCATGCCATCCGTCCCCGGTCTCCGCAGTCCCTACGTCAAGGTCGGCCGGCTCGTCTATTTCGGCCGCATGCTCGACAAGATCCGCCTGCACGCCGCCGGAAAACTTCCGGCCGAGTACCAGGCCAACCTCGGCGCCACCCGGCCCAACCTGTTCGATGCCCGCAGCTGCCGCTTTCTCGGGGTAAGCTACGCCGACCTCGCCGCGCGCACGCTGCAGGGCGGCACTGACGAGGAACTTCTCGCCTGGGGCCACGCCCGCGGCACGCCGCGCACCGATGACGAGTGCAATGCGTGGAACCGCTTCATGATGAAAATCGGCTGGCGCGACGACCGTTCGACCGTCCTGCAGGAGCGCATTCGCGAATACGGCCTCGCGGGCAAACCCATCGAGACCTACTTCGATCTGATCGACTACGACGAGGGGCGCGACCCCGTGGCGGCCAAGGCCTGGCTTTGGTGAGCCCTCCCCGGGGTGGCAACTCCGCGCGCTCTACCGCGACTGCTGGGGGGACTGGATTAATTGCCAATTGGCGATACCGGATTTCGGGCAGCAGGCTGGGCTGACCTTGCTTGCTTTACGACGGATCCGGCCTGCCCGCCATAGCTCTGCGCTTGCAGAGCGACGGCGGGTATCCGATATCCGACATCCCATGCCCAACGTTCCCGGTCTCCGCAGTCTCTACTTCAAGGTCGGCCGGCTTGTCTATTTCGGCCGCATGCTCGACAAGATCCGCCTGCACGCCGTCGGAAAACTCCCAGCCGAATACCAGCCCAACCTCGCCCGCGGCTTCGACGGCCGCTGCTGCAATTTCCTGCACGTCAAATACCCCGACCTCGCGGCCCGGGTGCTCCAAGGCGGGACCGACGACGACATCCTCGCCTGGTGCCACGAGCAGGGCGGTCAGCGCACCACCGAGCAATGCGAAATCTGGAACAACTTCATGATGAAACGCGGCTGGCGTGACGGCGGCGCCGAGACCCTGCAGGCCCGCATCAAGGAATCGAAACTCGAGGGAAAACCCATCGAGACCTTCTTTGATCTGATTGAATATGACGAGGGGCGCGACCCCGTGGCGACAAAAGCGTGGCTCGGTTGAATCATCCGCGTGCCCGCCGGCGCTGCGCATGAATATCATCCTCATCGGCGTCGCCGGTTCCGGCAAGACCACCATCGGCGAGAAACTCGCCGCCCGGCTTGGCGGCAACTGGCGGTTTGACGACGCCGATCACTTTCATCCGCCGGCCAACATCGCCAAGATGAGCCGCGGCGTGCCGCTGGATGACGCCGCCCGCGCGCCGTGGCTCGAGGCCCTCCGCGCGCACCTCGGCGCCAGCGCCGTCCGCGGCGAACACGTCATCCTCGCCTGCTCCGCGCTGAAAGAAAGCTATCGCCGCCAACTGGCCGACACTCCCGGTCCCACGCGCTTTGTTTACCTCAAGAGCAGCTTCGCCATTCTGCGCAGACGCCTGCGGACCCGCCGGGGCCATTACATGAAGGCAACCCTGCTCCGCAGCCAGTTCGAGGCACTCGAGGAGCCCGCGCCCGAGACCGCGCTCGTCATTGACGCCACCCTGGCGCCCGACGAGATCGTCAGACGCATTCTTCAAGACAACGGACTGCCGGCCCCGCGAGGAGATTCCTCGCCTCGGCCGGCCCAGCTTCCAAGCTGGACGAAAAGATCATCCCCATGACCCGCGCCGTTGCCATCCGCGTTCGTCTGCTTGCCAGCGTGCTGAGCCTGTTGCTGCTGGCCGCTCTTCTCGTGGCCGGCGGCTTCTGGTGGCTCGTGCGCCGCAGCCTGCCGCCGCTCGATGGCGAGGCGGCGCTGCCCGGCCTTTCCGCCACAGTCACGGTCGAGCGCGACGCCCTTGGCGTGCCGACGATTCGCGGCGCCACGCGCGCCGACGTCGCGCGCGCACTGGGTTACCTGCACGCCCAGGACCGGTTCTTCCAGATGGACCTGCTGCGCCGCCGCTCCGCGGGCGAGCTGTCCGAACTCTTCGGCAAGGCGGCCGTGCCGCTTGACCGCGAAATGCGGGTGCATGGCTTCCGGCCGCTAGCCCGCCGGGCGCTGGCGCTGCTGCCGCCCGGGCAGCGCGTGCTGGTCGACGCCTACACGGCCGGCGTCAACGCCGGTCTCGCCGCGCTGCGGGCCCGGCCCTTCGAGTATTACGTACTGCGCGTCCGGCCGCAGCCCTGGCTGGCCGAAGACACCCTCCTCATCGGCTACACCATGGTCCTCGACCTGCAGGACGTGCAGGACAAGTACGAACTCATGCTCGCCGCCATCCAGAACCGCTACGGCCGCGCCATGCTCGATTTCCTCGCGCCACGTGGCACCGGGTTCGATGCGGCGCTCGATGGCGGCACGTTCCCGTCGCTGCCGCTGCCCGGGCCGGAAATCATCGACCTGCGCAGACGGCAACCCGGGGCGTTGGCGGCCGCGCTGCCCGGGTTGCGTCCGGCCCGCCAACCGTCCGCATCCGACGAATCCGCGTCCGGCTCCAATGCCTTCGCCCTCGCGGGCCGCCGCACCGCCAACGGCTCCGCCTTGCTGGCGAACGACATGCACCTGCACCTCGGTGTGCCCAACATCTGGTACCGCGCCTCGCTCGTCTGGAGCGAAGAGACTCCGAACCCGGAACCCGGAACCCAGAACCAAAAACCCGGTGATGCGCACCGCGTGACGGGAGTCACGATCCCCGGCGCGCCCCTCGTCATCGCCGGCAGCAACGGCCGCATCGCGTGGGGCTTCACGAACAGCTGCGCCGACACGACCGACATAGTGATCGTCGAACCGAGCCGCATTGATCCGCATTTCTATAAGAACGGCAATGACACCCTCGAAATGGAGGAACGCCACGAAACGATCCGCGTCAAGGGCGGCGACCCGGTCGAAGTGACCGCCCATTGGACCATTTGGGGACCCGTGATTGGCGAGGGCGAACGCAACCGCTCGCTGGCGCTGCGCTGGGTGTTCCATGATCCCGCCGCGCTCAATCTCAACCTCATGGCGCTCGAGACCGCCCCCAATGTGTCCACGGCGCTCACCCTGGCCCCCGGCTTCGGTCTGCCCACCCAGAACCTGCTTGTGGCCGACCGGGCCGGCGCCATCGGCTGGACCATCGCCGGCCGTCTGCCGCGCCGCGTGGGTTACGACGGCCGCCTGCCCTCCCTCTGGGCCTACGGCGACCGCCGGTGGGACGGCTATCTTCCGCCGGAGGAGTATCCGCGCATCATTTCTCCGGTGTCAGGCCAGCTGTGGTCCGCCAACAACCGTCCCGTCAGCGGCGCCGACTACGCCCGACTCGGCGATGGCGGCTACGCGGCCGCCGCCCGCGCGCGCCAGATCCGTGACGACCTCACGGCGATCACCACGCCCGCCACGCCGCGCGCGCTGCTCGCCGTGCAGCTCGACGACCGCGCCCGGTTTCTTGAACGCTGGCAGCAACTGCTCCTCGCCATGCTCACCCCCGAGGCCGTGGCGGCGAAAAAAGACCGGGCCGGGCTGCGCCACCTCGTCGAACAATGGAGCGGTCACGCCTCCATCGACTCCGTCGCCCACCACCTCGTGCGCCGCTGGCGCGACTTCGTGGCCGACCGCGCCCTCGGACCGATCTGCGAACCATGCACGGAGGTCTACGAGGCGTTCGATTTCCGCAAACTCAACTACGAGGAGCCGCTCTGGCGGCTCGTGCAGGAACGGCCGCCCCATCTGCTCACCGCCGATTACCTGACTTGGGACGACCTGCTCCTTGCCGCAGCTGACGACGTGCTGCGCTGGGCGGACCGGCAGAACCGACCGCTCGCGCGACTCACCTGGGGCGCACGCAACACCGCGCGCATCCAGCATCCCTTCAGCCGTTTTCTCCCCCCGCCCCTCGCGCGCCTGCTGGACATGCCCGCCGAACCGCTGCCCGGTGACAACGACATGCCCCGCGTGCAAAGCCCGACGTTCGGCGCCTCGGAGCGTTTCGTCGTGTCACCCGGTCATGAGGAGGAGGGCATCTGCCACCTGCCGGGCGGCCAGAGCGGCAACCCGCTCTCGCCCTTCTACCGCGCCGGGCACGAGGCGTGGGCGCGGGGCGAAGCCACGCCCTTCCTGCCCGGACCGACGGCGCATACGCTCCGGCTGCAACCGTAAACGCGCCGCGCACCGGCCGGGTCAGCCCTGATACGCGGGGGCGCGCACGCCGCGCACGCCGGGCTTCACCTGGAAAAGGCCTCCCGCCAGCGGTTGCGCGGCGAGTTGTTCGTCGGTGAGGCCGGTGCGGGCGGAAGTGAGGTAGAGGGTGTCGAGGTCCGGTCCGCCAAAGGCGCATGAGGTCACCCGCGCCACCGGCAGGCGGATGGTCTGCAGCCGTTCGCCCGTGAGCGGATTCCAGCGGGTCACGCTCCAGCCATTGTACATGGCGATCCAGAGCATGCCCTCGGCATCGAGGGTCGAACCGTCGGGGCGGCCGATGTCCGGCGGAATGGTGATGACCGTGCGGCGGTTGCCGATGGCGCCGGTGGCGTCGTCATAATCAAACGCATCGACGCGCAGCAGGGGCGTGTCGATGTAGTACATCGTGCGGCGGTCGAGGCTCCACGCGATGCCGTTGGAGGTGCCGACGTCGCGGAGCATCACGTGCATCGTGCCGTCGGCGTCGAGGCGGTGGAGCCGGCCCAGCGGTTTCGGCCCTTTCACCAGCGCCATCGTGCCGGCCCAAAAACGCCCGGCCGGATCGCATTTGCCGTCGTTGAAACGCACGAGGGCCGGGTCGTGCTCCGGCGGGCGCGGCAACAGCGTGACGCGGCCGGTGTCGGGATCAAAGCGCGCGAAGCCCTCGTGCAGCGCGAGCATCAGGCCGCCGCCGGCCCGCGGCACGACCGTGCCCACCGTCTGGCCGACATTGCCGGGGTGGTTCTCTCCGGTGGCGGGATCGTAGGTGAAAACCCGCCACCCGTTGATGTCGATCCAATGGAGCCGCTGTCGCGCGTCATTCCAGATCGCGCCTTCGCCGAGCTGGGCCCTAGCGTCGAGCACCAATTGGGGATCGCCGGCCGTGGCCATGGAGCAGGCGTTCGGCGGGCTTATTCCGTCTCCGTCTTCTTCCGGTGCGGGCGGTGCGGTTTCCTCCCGGTCGGTGTCTCTTCCCCGGCAGGAGACCCACTGGAGACTTCCCCGCCGTCTTTCTCTTCGGTGAACTTTGTGGCCCTGGCGTTCAGCCATAATTCACCCCGGGCGTTCCGGTTGAGCCAGAAGATTTCTCCGGCATGTGCGGCAAACACCGGCTTCTCGCGGGGTTTTTCGGGCACCTTCAAGCCGGCGCCGACAAGCGCCGCCAGCAGTTCCCCGGTGCTCTTGCCCAGTTGGTCCGCGATCCGTCCAACCTCAGCCGCCACCCCACCGCGCTTGGTCTCCTTGAGCAAGAGGCGCACGGCGGCGAGCGGCGAGGCGCCGGCAGGTGATTCCGGGGTTTGAGTTTTCGGTTTTGCGTCTGCAGCCAGCGCGAGTTCGGCCTGCGGGCTTTCCGGTCTCCGGTCCCGCTCGCGGGTGTTGATCCAGATCTGGCCGCTTTTGTCCTGGTTAAGCCAGTAGACGAAGGCGCCGATCTCGACGAAGACCGGTTTGTCGTTCGCCTGCGGCGGCGGCACGAGGCCGAGCGCACCGAAGGCCGCCACCAGCGTCGGCGGCTCCGTTTTCAACGCCCGCGCGAGATAGCTGACGCTGCCTGAAAGCCCGGCTCCGCGGCGGTTGCGGCGCATCATCGGCCGCAGCCGGTCGAGCAGCGCCGGACCCTCGGACAGCGGCTCCACCGCTGCCATTGCGGATTGTGGATGCCGGATACCCGATGGCCTGGGGGATTGTTCTTCGCGTTCCTTCTGCCTGCGTGTTTTCTCCGGTATCCGGTCTTCCGTTTGCGCCGAGGCTTCGGTGGGCAGGCCGGTTTCCGAAATCTCTTCCGCCGCCACCTTTCTTCCCGCCACCGGCTTGAAGACCGGCCGCAGCTTCTCCCGCGTGTTGATCCAGAGCTGGCCGCGGTTGTTGACGTTCAGCCAGTAGAGATCGCCATCATGTTCGAGGTACGCCGGCTCATCCTTCGCGCCCGTCGGAATTGTGAAGCCGCATTCTTTCAGCGCCTCGATCAAATCCGCCTGGGTCTGTTCGAATTTTTTCGCAAGATACTCGATACCCACCGCCATGCCGGCCCCCTTCTGGTTGCGACGCATGTGCGGGCGGATCGCCTCAAAAAAGGTCGGCAGGTCCTCGTCGTCCCCGAACGCTTCGAAATCGGCCGCGTCCTTTCCCTCCTCGGCGGCGGCGACGCCGTGCAGTGGCCGCAGGGACTCTTCGCGGGCGAGCAGCGATTCGCGGCGCTCCCCGGCTTCGGCACGCAACTCCTCCACACTCGGCGCGTCGTCGGGTTTCTCCGCCGGCGGCGTCGGAATGGCGCCGGATTTCGAAGCCGGGAACCCCGCCGGGGGAGCCGTTTCCATGACCCAGTCGCGCATGACCGGCCGGCGGGCGAGGCCATGGAAGGCGAGCGGATTGTCGAGGCGGGTTTGAAAATGGATGACCTCCCACTCTTCCTTGCCCAGTTGATTCAAATGCTGTTCGAGCAGCTGCAGCGAGGCGAAGCCCAGCGAACCGCTGGTGATGACCTTGTATTCCCAATTTGGCATGGTGGGTGGAGGAGGAAAAGAGCCCCACCCATTCCAGAACGCCGGAGCAATGCCGAGCTAAAAGTGGGGACAGCGCACCCGGCGGCGTCGGCTCCGAACGTTGCCCGCATGCCTAGCGGCCGGCCGGCGCCGGGGCCCTGAAGAACCGGTGATTCACCGGCCGGCGCTGTTCCACGGTGAGCAGCGGCAGCTCCGGAGGTGCGCCAGCCTTGTTCGCGCCCAGCTGCGTCCGGCATAACGCGCGGAAATCGTCCCAGCGGACGGCGAGCCCGGCCGCCCCCGGGGCCGGGGTGTTCGCCATGTCCCGCGCAGGGGCGTTGACCACCAGCCGCAGCAGGCTGCGCCACTCGGTGAGCAGGCGGTCGATGTCCCCGCGACCGGCGAACTCACTCGCGGCGGCGAGTTCGCCGCGGCGGGCTTTCTGCTCAACCAGCGCACGGATCACCTCCGCCGCGCCAAAGCCGTACTGCGGCGGCAGGCCGTGGTCGAGCCAGCCTTCGACCGTGAACCGGTGGTAGGTCTGCTCGCACACGCGCGCCAGGCGGCCCAGCGTGCGCGGATTGGTGTCGGCAAAGCGATCGCCCGCAAAGAGATTGGCGCAGTCGAAAACGAGATCGTCCAGCGGATAGCGCACATCCTCGAGCGCGGCGGCGAGCGCGAGCCCTTCGGGTCCGAGGAAAAACGAAATGATCTCGCCCCGCGGGGTAAGGCGCAAGGTGCGGTCGAGCAGGCCGAGTTTCTGCCATTGCCAGAGGAGCGTGGGCTGCGGATTCAGGGCGAGGCACTCCGCCCGCAGCGCGCAGGCGTGGCAGGCGGGCAGCGGATTATTCCGCCGCCGCACGAGCCGGGCGCGGCCGGTGTCGGTGCGCTGGCCGCAAGGCAGCTCGGCTTGATCGCGGCGGACGGTCGTCTCAACACCGAGGATGAGCGGTTCCGCGGCAAAAAAACGGTCCGCGGCCGTGTGCGCGACCTCCGCGGCCCCGCGGCCGGCACGGAGCTGGCGCAGAATGAAGGCCCAAGGCAGGGGGGCGGCGCGTTTGAGCCGCAGCGGCTGGGCGCGCCGCAATCGCGGCGTGCTCCCGCTGCACAGCACAAAGCCCGTCTCATCCAGGCCGCGGCGGCCCGCGCGGCCGATCATCTGCAACAGCTCGTGCGGCTCGATGTCGTGCTCCAGCTGGTTGAACCGGTAGCTCGAGGCCGTGATAAGCACTGAGCGCAACGAAAAGTTGATGCCCGCGCTCAGGCCCAGCGTGGCGACAACGGCGCGCAGCTGGCCGGCCTTGGCAAGCGGCTCGATGACCCCCGCGCGTTGCGTATATGTCAGACCACTGTGATGGTAGGCCACCCGCCGCCTCACCAGCTTCGTGAGCCCCGGCCCCAGCAGGTTTTCCTGCTCCGGCGTGAGCGGCAGCGGATCGGCCAGCGGAAGTTCGCGGGCAAACTGCCGGGCGAGTCGCTCGGCATCCTGCCGATGGGGCGCAAACACGAGCACTGGACCAAGGCCTTCCCGCAGCGCGCCGGCCACGCGCCGGCTCCAGAAGCCCTCGATACCGCGCGGCAAACCGTGGATCAGGTCGTCGATGTCCACCTCCTCCAACAGCACCGGACGCTCCCGATGTTGAATGATGTCGACCTCGCGTCCGAGCCGGCGCAACCACCCGGCGACTTCCTCGGGATTGGCGACGTTGCCGCTGAGCAGGAGCAGTTGCACCGCCGGCGGCAATGAGAGGATCACGCCTTCATAGTGGTTGCCCCGGTCCGGATCGGCCAGCCACTGGTATTCGTCCACGACCAGTAGTTGGAAGGGGGAACCTGTCCTTGGGAAATTCCCGGCGGGTGGTGGTGTCTCGAGGACACTCCGGGGTCGCATCCCTTCTTCTTGGAAGCAGCCCTGTACCGCCTCCAAGGTTGCCACGACCACCGGCGCGTCAGGCGCGAAGGTGATATCACCGGTCATGATGCCCACCTGCCAGCCGCGGGTGCGCCATTCGGCGAACTTGTCGTTCGCCAGGGCCCGGGTTGGCACGGTGAAAAGGGATCGACGACTGAAGTTCGTCTGCTCCAGCCACCGTTCGAAAACGTAGGTTTTCCCTGCTCCTGTCGGGGCATCGATGACCACGTCGCGCCCGGCTTTCAGCGTCTGAATAGCCTCGGCCTGCCAGCGATCCGGTAACATCAATTTCTGCAGTCCCTCAAGTGCTTCAATACGCACAACAAGGACCGTAAGATACGCACATTAACCGTCAATCGTTCCGGATGAAGCAGATTGGATTAATTCTTGACATATTTGTTTTAAACATTTGTTTAAATCACCTGTTTATACCGTGTCCGTCGTATCACAAGCCACCCGCGAGCATATATTGAAAGCCGCTGAACATTTGTTCGGTCAGCATGGCTTTTCCTGCGCGTCCCTTAGGCAGATTACCGATGAGGCTGGAGTGAATTTGGCGGCGGTTAACTATTATTTCGGATCAAAAGAGGATCTGTACAAACAGATGTTGTTCCGGCGCGTCCGCCCCGTGAATGAGGAACGGCTCAACCTCCTGACCCAGGCGGAGCAGCTGGCTGGTGACCAACCCGTGCCGCTTCGCTCCGTTCTCGACACCTTCATCCGTCCGCTTCTCCGTCGTGCCGCCGACAGCGCGCTGGGTGGAATGTCCTTTCTACGTCTGATCAGCCGTGATCTGACGGACCCGCAACCGTTCATGCTTGATGAAATGGCCCGCGAGTTTGATCCGCTGGTAACCCGCTACACCCACGTCCTGACCCAAGCCCTGCCCGGCACGCCGCTGCCCGAGCTCTTCTGGCGGATGCAGTTTACCATCGGCGCTGTGCTCTATGCGGCGGCGCACCAGCATGACTTTGAACGCATTTCGCACGGTCTCTGCCGCGGTGATGACTTCGATGGATGTATCCATCGCCTGATCGATTTCTGCGCGGCCGGCCTGGGCGCACCGCTGTCCACGTCATGAGCACCACCCCGTCTGTCATCACACCCGTATGGGCATCCGGCACAGTACTTTAATCATTACGGGGCCTGCTGCCGGTTGGCAAAAGCCGGGAACAAGCTTATCTTTCAGTACTCTTACCGACCTGACCACACCAAGCAATGATCGCAACCGTCCTAGTCCTTGCCCTGCTCACCGCCCTCGTGGCGACCGAGCCCGATCACGACCGTGATTCGGAATAGGGCGCATTTCTCCCTTCCGCGACAGAGGAATCAAATCCCCGCCATTACTCAGAGCCTCGACCAAGGCAGACTGACTTCAGCCCCGCGCCCCGGGCGCCACTCGCGAACGCCACCGCCATGAATTGGCAAAGCCGCCCTCCCTGCGGAGAGCGGCTTTGTTTGCTTTCAGTTTTGAATCAGGATGGTGAGGTCGGTGCCCGGACTCATTCCGACTCACTGACGACCACCGGCAGCAGGACCTTCATCGACACAGGGGTGCCGTTGGGTTTAGCCGGCGCAAACTTCCACTGCTTGACCGTCTCACGTACCAACGCGCCAAAGGCGTCGTCCGTGGTGGAGAGCACGTGAACGTCCTGCAACTTGCCCGTGGCATCGACAGTGAATTCGACCTCCACCTTGACTCCAGCCAGTGAGGAATCGGCCTCGGGCGCGACGATTTTGACCGGCACCGGGATGTCGGTGCGGCCGCTGTAGGAGTTGATGTAGGCTTGCGTGGTAGTCAGGCCAAACGCGAGCGGCGCCACAGCGCCGAGCGCGAACAGACTGACGATTTTGGTGAACATGCTGACGTGTTTCATGGTGTGATAAGCTCCGCCGTGCCGGCGGAGCGTTTGTTTTTCTGTTTCAGGTTGATCGTCCGGAGGACCGACGGTCGGGTGACCGGCAGTCACGAACGGTTTTGACGGCGCAGAGGAGAAATTCCCTGTTCCGGCAAAGTCTGGTTTTGGGTGTGGTGCCACATACGCAATCTCCCCTGCGTCGACGACCGCCTATGGAACGCAATGGTGGCGCCAAACTCCCGCAGATCCTTCAAAGAACCTTGAGGTCCCTGAAGAAAGCAATGGCGGCATTCTAACCGCGGCTTGTGAAAAGCAGGCGACATGCCGGTGAAAGGCAGGTGAAAATGTTTCATTCAGCCCGCCCGGACGGCGCGCCATGCATGCCGTTCATCCTCCCGGTGATGGAATCATCGCGCCTTGCGCAAAATCTCACACGCACCCGAACCGGCGCAGGTATTTCAACGCCACCACGAACTCGTTGGGGAGCGGAGCGCGCAGCGTCACGCGTTCGCGCGTCTCCGGATGCGTCACCGTCAGTTCACTGACATGCAGGGCGAGCCGGCTGATCAGTGGCCGTTCGTTCTCGCGCCCCTTGTAGCCGCGCTTGAGGCCGGACAGCAGCAGCTGTGTGTCATTGCCGTAGAAGGCGTCGTTGAGGATCGGCAGTCCGTGGGCCGCCAGGTGCACGCGGAGCTGGTGCGTGCGTCCCGTAAGCGGCCGGCATTCCAGCCAGCTGAAGCCTCTGAAGCGCTCCAGCACGCGGAAATGCGTGACGCTCGGCTTGCCGCCTTTCTTCACCGCGCGCATCAAGCCGGGCCGGCTCTCGTCCGCGCGCAGCGCGAGTTCGACCGTGAACTCGTCCGGCGCCGCCGCGCCCGCCACCAGCGCGTGGTAGACCTTCTCCGCGGTTTTCGCCTGGAACTGCCCGCTTAAAATATCGAGCGCGCGCTTGGTTTTCGTGCACAGCAACACTCCGCTCGTGTCGGCGTCGAGCCGGTGCACGTTCGCGACGCCGTGTCCGAGTTTCGCGTGCACCAGCGCCATGAGGTTCTCGCTTTGTTTGTCCAATCGGTCGGGCGCAACCAGCAGGCCGCTCGGCTTGTCGAAGCCGAGCAGCGCGTCGTCCTCATAAATGATCGGCGGCAGGGCCATCCCCCATCAGATGGGAAAATGCGCGATGAAAGTCACGGGAAAGTTTCGCCCGCGTTAAGTTTGGGTGACCAAGGCGCTTTCCTTTTGCCTCGCTTCCCGCCGCGCCGAAGCGTGAACGCCATGGCCGTCATGCCCTGGCTCAGCCTGTTTTCGTCCTTCCCGCTTACGGCGCAGATCGGCCGTTTCGCGTCGCCGGGACCATTCCGCACCTTCCTCCGCACGACCGGCTACAAGCTCCGCCCGCCGCGGCCGGTGCCGTTCGGGCCAGCCATCCGCCATCGGCAGGAGGCGCTGCTGGCGAGCCGCGCGGCCGCTCCGCACCAGCGGGCCGCACTCCTGCACGAGGCGCGGCCCGGCCCAGTGCCAACCATTGTGCTTGGCGGCTTCGTGCCTGACGCCACCGAAGCCGTGTTTCTTCTGCGCGGCACGCTGCTCCATGCCGGCAGCCTTTACTGCTTCAACTATTCCCGCCGCGGTTTTTCGACCGACCTGCTCTGCGCCCAGCTTTCCGACCTCGTGGATGAGCTCAATCTCCTGCACGGCCGGCCGCCGGTCATTTTTGCGATCAGCTTCGGCGCCGGCCTGCTCATGGAATGGCTGCGGCGCACGCGCGGCGCCAGGAACCAACCCGGCCTGCGCGGCCTCGTCCTAGTCAGCCCCGTGGCCTGCGTCGCGGACCTTCTGCCAGCGGGCGCAACAAAGCCGGGCACGCTGCTGGGCCGCGCGCTCAAGCCTTACATCGAGACGGGGGCCACCGTCGACCCGCAGCTGGTCGAGAAATCGCGGACCATCTTTCAAAAAATGTTCGAAGCCGGGGCGCAAAACAAGGAGGCGCTCGGCGCGATTTTGAGCCGGGTGGAACTCGCGCATCTGCGCTCCGCAGTGCTGGGCACGATCCGGGGGATCGATTTTCAGGGTGCGTGTGAGCGCATCCAGTCACTTCGGCAGCTGGCGATTCCTACCGCGGATGCCGGCCCGCTGGCCGGCGTACCGACGCTCATTCTCTATGCCGAAAAGGAAAGCGCCGTGCTCGCCGAACGTTCCCCCACGCGTTGCGCACTCGAAAACACGCCGCGGGTCTGGTTCCCGCAGGGCGAGTGCCGGCTGATCACCAACCGCCGGGGCAGCCCCGTCCAGCATGCTTCACTCATTTTTCATTGTTCCGATTTCCAGCCGCCCATCGCGGCATTCTATCGCCGGTTAAAATCAGGTAAGGCGCGCCAGGCGGCGTGAATTCGCTTGCGGCATCCCCGGGCTCTGGCTTCGTCAGGCGTGAAGACCACGTTATGATTGTGCCGCCCAGAGGCCTGGTGAATTTCGCCGCGGGCTGGTTGTCCGCGCGCACGGCGCGGCGGCTGCGCCGGGCCGATCCCGGGCATGCAGTCCAGCGACACACCTTCGCCTTACTCACCGCCCGGATGGCCGCGACCGCCTTTGGCCGCCGGGTGGGCATCGAGGCCAGCCTGCCCTACGAGACCTTCCGCACCCGCGTGGCGCCGCGACCCTACGAGGCGTTTGTGTCTTACATCGAGCGCATGATGCGCGGCGAACCCGGGGTGCTCTGGCCCGGCCGGTGCGCCTTCTTTGCGGTGTCTTCGGGGACCACGGCGGGCCGGACCAAATATCTGCCGATCACCGAGGAGATGTTCGCGCACTTCCGGAAGGCCGGGCTCGACTCGCTGCTCTACTATACCGCCCGCGTGGGGCGTACCAGCGTGATGCTCGGCCGGCATCTTTTTCTCGGCGGTTCCACCACGCTCACCCCTATCAAGGAGGCCAGGCCGCATGCCGCGTACACCGGCGACTTGAGCGGCATTGCGGCGCTCAACCTGCCGGCATGGGCGGAGAAGCATCTCTACGAACCCGGTTCCGACATTGCGCAAATGAACGACTGGCCGGCCAAACTCGAGGCTATTGCCGAGCGTACCCTGCATCGCGACATCACGCTGCTCGCCGGCATCCCAAGCTGGGTGCTGGTGTTGGCCGAGGTGCTCCGGGCGCGCGCGGCCCGCGAACAGGCAGCCGCGCCGTACCTCAAGGCCATCTGGCCAAACCTGGAATGCTTGGTGCATGGGGGCGTGCCCCTGGCACCGTTTGCAGATGAGCTGCACGCCACTCTCGGGCCTGACGTCAGCTTCCACGAAGTTTATCCGGCCTCCGAGGGCTTTATTGCCGCCCAGGACGCCGACGCCAAGAACGGGCTGCGACTCATGGCAGCCACGGGGCTCTTTTTCGAGTTTCTGCCGATGGCGTCCTTCGATGAGGGCAACCTCGCCAACCTCGGCGCGAAAGCCGTGCCGCTCGATGGCGTGCAGGTGGGCGTCGACTATGCCCTGTTGCTCACCACGCCGGCGGGTCTCTGCCGTTACGTCATCGGGGACGTCGTGCGTTTCCTTTCCACCGACGTGCCGCGACTCATCTATGTCGGCCGCACCAGCCTGCAGCTCAGTGCGTTTGGTGAGCACGTCATCGAGAAGGAGCTCACCGACTCGCTCCTCGCAGTCTGCCGGCGCCACGGCTGGACCATCGTCAGCTTCCACGTCGCGCCCGTTTTTGCCGGCACGCTGACCGGCCAGATGCGCGGAGGCCACGAATGGTGGATCGAGCTGAAGGTTCCCTCGGTGGAAACGCCGACGGCCAATGTCATCAGCCCCGAGCTTGATGCCGAACTTATGCAGCGCAACGACGACTACGAGGCCAAGCGCAAGGGGCATGGCCTTGAGCCGCCGGCCGTGCGGCTGGTCATGCCCGGCGTGTTCGAGCAGTGGATGAAGAAAAACGGCCGGTGGGGTGGCCAGAGCAAGATGCCCCGCTGCCGGTCCGACCGACTCGTGGCCGACCAACTCGCCGAATTATCGCGTTTCTACACCGAAGCCCGGCCGCCCCATTTCGTGCGCCGTGGATAGAAATGGCCGGCGCCCGGCACCCCGGTGCGTTGGCACAGGCAATGCTCGGGTGGATGATTAACAGGTTGCACGGGTCCTGCCCGCAGGGCTTGGGGTAACATGGAGGTTTGGTTGAAGCCGGACCAGGAAAACAATGGGGCCGGCGTTAGGGGTTATCGCCGGCCCCTTCCGTTTCTTCCCGGCAACCTTCCCGGCCTTCCGTCTTCCGTATCGCGGCGGGTGCCGGCCCCGGCGTCGAAAGCGGCGCACGTCCGGGCCGCGGCTATTGCAGGAAGGGCGTCACCACCGCCTCGAATTCACCGGCCGGCAGGGCGCCCACCTTGCGGTAGCGGATGGTACCCTGGCGGTCGATGATAAAGGTCGTGGGGATCGCCTCCACGCCGCCGAACGCCTCGACGATCTTTTCATCGCCCAGCACGATCTGGTAGTTGATTTTCTGGTCGGTCATGAACTTCTTCACGACCTCAGGACCCTCACGGTCGAGGGACACTCCCACCATCACCAGCCCGGCCCTGGCATACTTCTCCTGAAGCGCGACGTAGCCGGGAATCTCGGAGCGGCATGGCGCGCACCAGGTGGCCCAGAAGTCGAGCACCACGACCTTGCCTTTGAACTGATCGAAGCTGACGACCGTGCCGTTGACATCCTTCAGTTGCCAGGCGGGCGCCGGAGCGGGCTTGAAATCATCGGCGGCGCGCAGGATTGGGGCAGTCAACAGCAGGGAGAGGGCCAGGATGGTGGAGGGAAACCGGGTGGATTTCATAAGGCGGGGAGGCGGGACAATGTGTATGAGCCACCGCCCCCCGCAACTATTCCCGCAAGTTTTCGCTAGGTCCGCACCCCGCCGATGCGCACAGCCATGCGCTCAGAGAGCCGCACCCTTTTCCACGGGTCTAGGCCGCAAATCACCGGCTATTCCCCGCCGGCAGCCGGCGCCGCTCGTGCCCGTGCGGCACGGGCTAATGCCCCCTCCCGGGAGGCTAGGTTTCCTGCCCGTCGGACATGTCTGTGCCCAGAGTTTCGATGAATTTCTTCATCGCTGGCGTGAGCACGCGGCCCTTGCGGTGCAGAATGGCGAGCGGGCGGGTGAATTCCTTCCCCTTGAAGTGAATGGCGGAAAGCGTGCCCTGCCTTACCTCCTGCCGCACGGTGGCCTGCGGCACGATGGCAACCCCCGCGTCGATTTCCACCGCGCGCTTCACCGTCTCGATGTTATCGAACTCCATCACCGGGTCGATCTCGATCCGGTTCTCGCGGAAGATCTGGTCGACGGCCTTGCGCGTCGGGATGTCGGGGTCAAAGCCGATGAACTTGTGCCCGGCGAGCGCCTGCAGCTGCACGTCGCCGGTCTTGGCCAGCGGGTGGCTCGGATGCGTGATGAGCACGAGGTGGTCGTTGCGGAAGGGGATCATCTCGATCTGGCGCATCTTCACGGGAAACGCCACCAGTCCGAAATCGACCGAGTTGTGCAGAATGTCCTCATAGACGAGGTTCGACCGGCGGTATTCCACGCGGACGTTCACCGACGGATATTCGTGCAGGAATTTCTTGATGTAAGGCGGCAGCTCATGGAGGCCGATCGAGTAGATCGTCGAGATGCGGATCGTGCCGCTGATGACCTTCTTCATCTCCTGCAGTTCGCTCAGGAGCTTTTCATACTGGTGCAGGATTTCCTTCGCCGCCTCGTAGACGCGCAGTCCCTCGCGCGTGAGCTGAAACTGCTTCTGGCTGCGGTCAATGAGCAGCGTCTTGAAATGCCGCTCCATCGCACGCGCCTGTTGACTGACGGCCGACTGTGTGATGCCGTTCAGCTTGGCCGATTTTGAGAAGCTCTTGGTCTCGACGAGGTCGGCAAAAATTTTAAAGTTCTCCACTTGCATGGTAAGCGATTTTTTCGGCCTTATTATCAAGTGCACTAATTGGGGTGCAATCTTTTAAGAAGGCTGCTTAATGTTCATTGCTTACGAAACTTTTAGGGAGCGGGCCGATGCCGTGCGAGAGCAAATCGCCGCAGCCTGCCACCGGGCGGGGCGGGATCCGGGCGGAGTGCAGCTGCTGGCGGTGACCAAGACCCATCCTCCGGCCGCCGCCGAATACGCCGCCCGCTACGGACTTCCGGCCGTCGGCGAGAATCGCGTGCAGGAAGGCGTGGAGAAACGGGCGCAGTGTACCGCCGCCATCCGCTGGGAACTCATCGGCCACCTGCAGTCGAACAAGGCCCGGCTCGCCGCCGCGCATTTTGACCGCGTGCAGAGCGTCGACAGTGTAAAACTGCTGGCCCTGCTTGACCGTGCCGCCGGCGAACAGGACCGCCGCCTGGCCCTCCTCCTCCAAATCAACGCCGGCCACGATCCCAATAAATTTGGGGCCGAACCCGCCGACGCGCCGCGCCTGCTCGAGACCGCGCTCACTCTTCCCCACCTCCAGATCGACGGCCTCATGGCCATCGCGCCGCTCTCTGACGATCCCGGGGTGGCGCAGCGCACCTTTGCCAGCCTGCGCGAATTGCGCGACCGGCTCGCGATCCAGTTTGGCGTTCCGCTGCCTGAACTCTCCATGGGCATGACCGGCGACCTCGCCCTGGCCGTCGCCGAGGGCAGCACCCTGGTCCGCGTCGGCACCGCTCTTTTCGGTCCACGCAACTGAGCGCCTGCCCAAGCCCGGAACCGTGGTTGGCCGGCTGCGAATCGCCCCAGTGCATTATGATCAGCCCGCCTCGGGCTGATGATTGCGGATTGCGGATTATGGGTTGTGGATAGAGGCTGCCTTCACGCCGCCACTCCTCTCTCCGGTTTATCCACCGTGGTGCTGGCAGAGGCGGCGATCCATCATTCGCAGTGAGCCTCGTCGCCGACCCCGTCCATACCCTTGCCGACCTGGAGCGCCAGTCGTTCCCCGGCACGGCACTGGCCGTTCTCGGGCATCCCATCCGGCATTCCCTCAGCCCGGCGATGCACAACGCGGCGCTCGCGGAGATGGCCCGCACTAATCGGGAGTTTACCTCGTGGCATTACTACAGGTTCGAGGTGCATCCAGACGACCTGCCCGGCGCGCTCGATCTTTTCCGCGCGCGCGGTTTTCGCGGCCTCAACCTCACCGTGCCCCACAAGGTCATCGCCTTCGTGCACCTGAAGCCGGCTGCTCCCGCCGTCCGGATGATCGGGGCGGTCAACACCCTGCTGAGAAAAGAACCCGGCGGCTGGGAGGGCTACAATACCGACGGCTACGGCCTGACCATGGGAGTGCGCGAGGATCTGGGCATAACGCTTGGAGACATACCCATCATTCTGCTCGGCGCCGGCGGTGCGGCGCGCGGCGCCGGCGTTGAGTGCCTGCAGTGCTCTTGCGCCTCGCTGTGGGTCGCCAACCGCACCCGCGCCCACCTTGACGCACTGCTGGATGTGCTGCGTCCGCTGGCCGGCAAGGTGCCGCTGCACGGCTTCGACCCGCAAGCGCCGCCCGCTGACCTTCCCGCCGGCGCACTCGTCATCAACGCCACTTCCGCCGGCCTTCGGCCCGACGATCCGACGCCGGTCGACCTCAAGCGCCTGCCGCGTCCCGCCGGCGTCTACGACATGATCTACAATCCACCTGCGACTCTCCTGCTGCGCCAGGCCGCCGCCCTCGGCTTACCTTGCGCCAACGGTCTTTCGATGCTGGCCCATCAAGGCGCCAAATCGCTCGAAATATGGAGCGGCGCCTCCGCTGGGCTCACCGCCCCGATCATGCTGCGCGCGGCCCGGGCGGCGCTGGGATCCTCCTAGCATCCCCGGTTTGACTTTCCGGCCTTCGCCATCCGCAATCGCTCCACCCCATGCCTGATTACGCCGCGTTCACCGCCGCCTTTCCGTGGTTCTTCCCGCTGGTCGTGTTTCTGCTGGGTGCCTGCATCGGCAGCTTTCTCAACGTCTGCATCCACCGCATCCCGGCCGGCCAGTCGGTCGTCACCCCGGGTTCGCACTGCGTCTGCGGCGCGCCGATCAAGTGGCACGACAATATTCCGATCCTCAGTTGGTTTGTGTTGCGGGGCCGGGCCCGCTGCTGCGGACGGCGTTTCAGTTTCCGGTATCCGTTCATCGAAACGCTCACCGCCGCGCTCTTCCTCGCCTGCTGGCTGCTTTTCCCGCCCGCCAAGGCCTTCTGCGGCATGCTGCTCGGCTCGGCACTCATCTGTGCGACGTTCATCGACCTGGATCACATGGTCATCCCTGATGCGTTCACCCTCTGGCTGGGCGTGGCCGGGGTGCTGCTCTCGTGCGCGCTGCCCGCGCTGCACGGGCGGCAGCATGAGCTGTTCATCATCGCCAGTCTGCGCTCCGGAATCGACAGCGTGGTGGGTTTGCTGGTCGGTTCCGGCCTGGTGCTGTGGATCGCGCTGCTTGCTGAAGAAGTGTTGAAGAAGGAGGCGATGGGCTTTGGTGATGTGAAATTCGTCGGGGCCATCGGCGCTTTTATCGGCTGGCAGGGCGCGGTATCCGCCGTGTTTGGCGGCGCCATCCTCGGCACCTTGTGGTTCGCGCTGGCCATGCTCTGGCAGGGACTCTTCCGCAAACCCGTGCCGGCCGCCCCGGATTCCGGTTCGGCCCATCCCGAACCGCCGGCTGCGGATTCAAAACCCGCGGTCCCGCCTGCACCGATCGGTTTCGGTGTGCAGGTGCCCTTTGGTCCGATGCTCGCCGCCGGCGCGCTGATTTATTTCCTCTGCGCGCACCGGTGGATCGACGTTTATTTCGCCAGCATCGCGGAGCTGCTGTAGCCCGGGCCTGCACTCGTCAAGCAGGCGCCGTCTCTCGTCAGGTTGCCGTCACTCCCCCGAGACCGTCACCCTTCGCTGGTGAGATATTTCACTCCCGTCAGTCGCCGAGGCACGTGCCCACGCGGCGGGCCGCCTCAATCCACTGATGGTCGAGCGCCACGGTCTTGAGCTTGCCCGCGACCTCCTCGATCGGCACCACCTTCACCCCGTCGCCGCGCGCCGCGACCATCACGCCAAAAACCCCCTTGTTGATGAAACCGGCGCAGGCCGTGCCCAGCCGCGTGGCCAGCAGCCGGTCGGCGACCGACGGCGTGCCGCCGCGCTGCACATAGCCGAGGATCGTCACCCGCGCTTCCAGGTGCGTGAGCTCCTCGAGCTGCTTCGACAGGCGCAGGGTGTTGCCGACATGCCGGGCTTCGAGCGCGGCCAGCTCGACCTTGGCGTGCTCCTTCTCCGGTTCGGTCTTGGCGTTCTTCCGGCGTTTCTCCGCGGCGGCGAAGGCGATGGCATCGTGTTTCGCCATGGCGCCCTCCGCCACCGCCACGATGCTGAAATTGGTGCCGCTCCGGGAGCGGCGGCGGATGGCGGCCACGACCTTCTCGACGTCGTAGGGGATTTCGGGGATGAGGATCACGTCGGCGCCGCCGGCGATGCCCGCGCCCAGTGTCAGCCAGCCGGCGCGATGCCCCATGATTTCCGCCATCACGATGCGGTGGTGGCTGTGCGCAGTGCTATGCAGGCGGTCGAGAGCCTCGGTGGCGATGCCGAGCGCGGTGTCGAAGCCGATCGACGCATCGGTCAGCGCCACGTCATTGTCGATGGTCTTGGGCAGCGTGATGATGTTGAGACCCTTTTCGACGAGCCGCAGCGCGTTCTTGTGCGTGCCCCCGCCTCCGATGCACACGAGGGCGTCAAGGCCGAGCTTCCTGTAATTGGCGGCGATCACCCCGGTCATGTCGCGCATCCGGCCATCGATCTCCATCCGATGGGGCTTGTCGCGGCTCGTGCCGAGGACGGTGCCGCCGACGGTCAGAATGCCGGAGAGCCGGCCCTTATCGAGGCGCACCCACCGGTTCTGGGCCAGACCAAGAAAGCCGTCGCGGAAGCCGATGATTTCCCAGCCGTATTCGCTGATGGCGGCCTTGCCCACGGCGCGGATCGCGGCGTTCAAACCGGGGCTGTCACCGCCGGCGGTCAGGATTCCAATGCGCTGGACTGGCTTTTTTTTCATGGGCGGGAAAGTTCACGGCCCACTTTGACGAAAAATCCTCCGGCTCCAAGGAAAACAGCGGAGGACCTCCGCGCCGCCTCCGAAAAACCAACCGGCTATGACCGCGCCGCCCACAGTCCGACCGCGGTGGCGGCCATGGCGATGACGGCCTTGATGAGCGACTCGCCGGCGATGAAACCGGAGGCGAGCGGCACGCTGTAGGCATCCGCCGTGCGGGCATGCACCTTGGTCCAAAGCCATGAGATCACCGCCCCGATGGCAAAGGCCTGGGTGTTGCTGTAAACCATGACCCAGGAAAGTCCGAGACCCATGGCTGAAGGCAGGTAGGGCGCGGCCTGCGGCCGCAATTTACCCAGCAAGGGCAGACTCACCCCGACCAGGGCGCCGATGACGATGGCCATCCTGGCGCTGGGCGGAAGCTGGTCGAGACCGCCGCCGGCGAGCAGCTCGGCCACGGCCCTCCACATGTTGGTGGCGGGCGGGTTGAAAGCCTCGAGCTTCTCCTTGGTGGGCACCATGAGATACCAGGCGGGGACGACGGCCAGTGTGCCGAAAAAAATGCCGGTGAACTGGGCGAGGAACTGTTTGCGCGGATTGGCGCCGAGCAGGTAGCCGCTTTTCAGGTCGGTGAGCAGATCGGCGCTGGAGGAGGCCGAGTTGGCGCCGGTGGCGGCCGCCATGAGGTTGTGCTCCAGCGAGACGTGCACGCTCGAGGCGGCCGGCGGCGAGATAATGGCGAAGAGCAGTTGCATGACCTTGCCCATGGCGCCGATTGGCGTGGTGTCGGTCTCGCCCGTGGCCCGGGAGGCCACCAGGCTCAGCACGAAGGCCATGCCCACGGCAATGAGCCCCAGCCAGGGGCTGATGTGAAAGGCGACATACTGGATGGCGAGCAGGCCGATCGTGATTGGAATGAGCCCGGCGACGAGCCAGCTGAGCGGCACTTCGATGGCGGCCATGCGCTGATCGAGCTCCGACGGGGCGGCGGCATTTTTACCGCGCCGAAGGAGGCTGAAAGAACGCGCGATGGTCCGCCACTGCAACGCAAGCGCCGCCAGACTCGAAAACACCATGGTGGCGGTGCCGCCCCACAGCGCCCAGCGCGGCAGGTGGTAGATTGTGCCTCCGCCGATGAGCGGAATGGAAATCTTGTAGGCCGTCTCCCCCAGATGGGCGGCGTCCATCGCAATGAGCGCCGGGCCCACCCAGAGATAAAGCAGCAGCGAACCGGCCAGCATCGAAAGACAGACGCGCAGACCCACGATCATCCCGGCGCCGATGAGCAGCACGCTGGGCTCGAACCCGAAGCCGATGAGCGAACGGCCGTTGACGGTGGCATAACCGGCGGCGGGAACCAGCTCGGGCAGGTGCAGCCTCGTCTTATGAAAAAACTTGTCGAGGATTCCGAGGGTGCCCTCGGCGGTGTTGAAAATGCCGACGACGAGTCCGGCCACCAGCCCGCCGATGAGCACATACGCCTTGCGGAGAGCCTCAGCGCCCTTGCTGTAAAGGCTCTTGAGGGTGGTGGCCGCCGCCAAGCCCGAGGGAAAGGGCAGTTTTTCCTGGTTGATCATCTGCCGCTTCATCGGCACGGCGAGAAACACGCCGAGCGCGCCGGAAAAGAGGGTGAAGAGGGCGACAATCCATACGGGCTGATGATGACCCTCGAGCAGGAGGAGGGCGCCGAAGGCCGTGGCAATGGTGGCGCCGGTCGAGAAACCGGCGGCCGAAGCCGTGGACTGCATGCAGTTATTCTCCAGCAAGGACATCTCGGAGAGCCGCCCGCCGGACAGAAGGCGGAGGGCGTTCCAGATGACGTAGGAGAGGACGCAGGAGGTGATGGCCACACCAAAGGACCAGCCGATTTTCAGCGTCGTGTAGAGATTGGCGGCGCTCATCAGCATGCCCAGGACGGCGCCCATGAGAACGGCCCGCAGTGTCAGCTGCGGCATGGTGTCACCCTGATAGACGTGCTGATACCAGTCGGCCTCGGAACGGGCCGGATCGTTGGCGATCGCAATCGTGTCAACTGGGCTTTCGGGAGCGGGGGATGGACTGGCCCCAGGGGCGGAAGCAGGCGGGGAACTCATGCGCAGGCTAAAATAGCATTGATTGAGCGGCGTTGCTGGAAAAACGCGCGAAACGCCCGCGTGCCTAGCCAACCCCGCCGGGGTTGGCGAGAAGGAATCTCTCCAGCCCGCCGGGCCCGGCGCTCCGAGGGCTGCCGCCGGAACTTCCGGATGCTCAGGCGGCGATTACCGCGGCGCCGTCGCCAGTCTCGCAATGCAACACGTCGGGGTTGGAGCCGAATTTGCGTGCGTAAACCTTGGCCACCTGCGCCGCCTGCCTCGAGGAAAACTTCGCGTCGGTCAACGCCATCACCGCGCCGCCAAAGCCACCGCCCGTGAGCCGCGCGCCGTAGACGTGCGGCGTGACCGCGAGCGTGTCGACGAGCAGGTCGAGCTCCGCCGTGCTGTTCTCAAACTGCGTCTGCGAACTGCGGTGCGACGCGGTGAGCAGCCGGCCGACCTCGGCGAGGTCGCCGCCGGCCAGCGACGCGCGCACGCGGGCTACGCGGTCAATCTCCTCCACGACGTGCTTGGCGCGGCGGTAGCCCACCGCGGACAGCCGGGCCTTGCCTTGTTCGAGCTGCGCCGGGGTCACATCGACGAGCTGGTACACGCCGAGGGCTTGTGCCGCGTCCAGGCATTCGCGATGGCGCGTGGCGTAGAGGCCGTCGACGAGGGCATGCTTCGCATGCGTGTTGAAAATCCAGAAGTGCGCCCCGGCCGGCAGCGGGACCGTCTCAAAGCGCGGGCCGCGGCAGTCGATGAACACGAGGTGATCCTTTCTTCCGAAACCCGACACGCCCTGGTCCAGAATGCCGCAGGGCACGCCGACGAAATTGTTTTCCGCATACCGGCCGAGCTTCACCACCGTTTCCCGCGAGGGCTGCTCACGGGTCAGCGCCAGGTAAGCCAGCGCCGAGGCCAGCTCGATCGCGGCGCTGCTGCTCAGGCCCGCGCCCACCGGCAGGTCCGACACCGCCAGGTATTCGAACCCCTCGGGCTGCCGGAGGCCAAATTTCGGTAAACTCACCCACACGCCCAGCGGGTAATTCGCCCAGTGCTGCGCGCCGCTCCGCTTGCGTGGATCACGCGCCAAGACGATCACGATGCCGCGCTGCAAAGCCGTGGCGAGGTGTAGTTCGCCGTCCGCCGCCTTCCTGGCGGCCACCCACACCCCATGGTTGATGGCGGCACCGAGCACGGTGCCTCCGTTGTAGTCCGTGTGGTTGCCGATGAACTCAATGCGCCCGGGCGCTCGGGCGACAACCTCCGGTGCATGCCCATACAACTTGGTGAAACGCTCGACAACTTGCTCCTTCATACTGGAAGATGGGAGTAACAAGGGTGCGAGTCTCGGGGGGTGAGCAGGCGCGTGAGTTTCTACGGTCGGTTGAACTGCCGGGCTGCCGTTTAATTTTCCCGGCAGCCTTGGGCAGCGCAACCTTCCCGGACATTTGGAAATATCCCGCGAATTCTTACGGTAAAGCTAAATCCGTATCTTATTTTGAAATAATGGGTTAAAATGGATTTAACCCTAAACTCCCAAGTTTTATTTGACGAATAGCCGCTCATGCTGCTTCTTGTGCGCGACATCAACTTTCCACTTCTCCCGCCTAGCGGGAGTTTTGGGGTAACTAAGAAAGCAATAGCGGGCCGGTTAGGGGTAGCCGGCCCGCTTTCTTTTTGCCCCTGAGGAACACGCCCTTCCCCTCCTCCTTGGAAATCGCCGGCCATTGAATCGCGGGCTTGATTGTCGACGCGCCCGGCAGCAATTTGCCCCTTCCGTGCAAAGAACTTCTGATATCAATGTCGTCGAGACCCGCGTCCTGCCGAGCCCGCATCAACTGCTGCGCGCCCTGCCGAAGACCGCGGCTCAGGCTGAGTTCATCACCCGTGCCCGGCGGGAGATTCACAACATTATCTTCGGTGACGACCACCGCCTGTTCCTGATCGTCGGACCCTGCTCCATCCACGACCTCGCCGCCGGCTGCGACTACGGCCGCCGTCTCGCCAGCCTCGCCCGCGAGGTTTCTGATCGTGTGCTGATTGCCATGCGCGTCTATTTTGAGAAACCGCGCACCACCGTCGGCTGGAAGGGCCTCATCATGGATCCACGCCTCGACGGCTCGCATGACATCGCCGAGGGTCTCCGCCTCGCCCGCACCTTCCTGCGCGACGTGCTTGATTTCGGCCTGCCCACGGCGACGGAGTTGCTCGATCCCATCACGCCGCAATACATCGCCGACCTGGTCTGCTGGTGCGCCATTGGCGCGCGCACCACCGAGTCGCAGACCCACCGCCAGATGGCTTCCGGCCTTTCCATGCCGCTCGGCTTCAAGAACGGCACCGACGGCAACCTGCAGACCGCCATCAACGCCATTCGTGCCGCTTCGCAACCCCAGACTTTCTTTGGCATCAATCTCGACGGCGCCGCTTCCGCCATCGTCACGCGCGGCAATCCCAACTGCCATATCGTTCTCCGCGGCGGCTCCTCGGGACCCAACTACGGCCCTCTTCACATCCACGAAACCGAACGTCTCCTCGATGCGGCCGGCCTGCCCAAGGCCATCCTGGTTGATTGCAGCCACGGCAACTCCGCCAAGCAGCCGGAGCGCCAACCGGCGGTGCTCCGCGACGTCCTCGCGCAGATCACCGCCGGCAACACCTCCATCATGGGCGCGATGATCGAGAGCAATCTCAGCGTCGGCAACCAGCCCTTTCCCCAGCCCCGCGAGCAGCTCCGCTATGGTGTCTCCATCACCGATCCTTGCATCGACTGGCCGACCACCGAGACGGCCATCCGCGAGGTGCATGCCGCCCTGGGTCCGCGGTTCCACTCCTGATCGTTCAACACCCGGCCCGGCCGGCGGACTGGTCCCGGTTCCCTCATCGAATTAATCCCCGCCATTTACTGCGTTAATTCCGCATTTTCCCACGCGATTCCGATTCAACCAGGTCCGCTGATTGCTAAAACACCCGCCGTCCATGAAGTCTCCCATTCGTGTTGCAGTCACTGGTGCCGCCGGTCAGATCGGCTACTCGCTCCTGTTCCGGATCGCCTCCGGCTCGATGTTCGGCCCTGAGCAGCCGGTCATCCTCCACCTGCTGGAGATCGAGCCCGCCCTCAAGGCGCTCCACGGCGTCGTCATGGAGCTCGATGATTGCGCGTTTCCACTCCTCCAAGGTGTTGTCCCGACCGCCTCGCTTGACGAAGGCTTCAAGGGCGTCAACTGGGCCCTGCTCGTCGGCTCCGTTCCGCGCAAGGCCGGCATGGAGCGCAAAGACCTCCTCGGCATCAACGGCCGGATTTTCACCAACCAAGGTCAGGCCATTGCCAGAAGCGCCGCCGCCGATGTTCGCGTGCTGGTCGTCGGCAACCCTTGCAATACCAATTGTCTCATCGCGATGAACCACGCCCGGGCTGTCCCGGCCGACCGCTGGTTCGCGATGACCATGCTCGACCAGAACCGCGCCCGGAGGCAGCTGGCGAAAAAGGCGGGAATCGACATCACCCGCGTCACCAACATGGCGATCTGGGGTAACCATAGCACCACCATGTACCCGGATTTCTACAATGCCCGGATTGGCGGCCGGCCGGCGCTGGAGATCATCCCGGACGAGGCGTGGTTCAAGGACACCTTTATCCCGGCCATCCAGAAGCGCGGCGCGTCCATCATCGAAGCTCGCGGGGCGAGCTCGGCCGCCTCCGCCGCCAGCGCCGTCATCGATACGGTGCGCGCACTCACCACCCCCACGGCCGCCGGTGATTGCTTCAGCGTCGCGGTCTGCTCCGAGGGTTCCTACGGGATCGAGCCGGGCCTCATCTACTCCTTCCCGGTCCGCAGCGACGGCCGGAAGTGGTCCGTGCTTCCAGGCGTGCCGGTCAACGAATTCAGCCGCGCCAAGCTCACGGCCACCGAGAGCGAGCTGAAGGAGGAGAAAGCGATGGTGGGAGAGTTTCCGCCCAAGTAGATCCTCCTCTTTCTGTTCTTCCAGCCTGCGGCGGCCGGTCGGTCAGCTCCCCGGTCTCGACGCAGACGCGTTCTACCTTCTTGCTTTCCCGTCTCCACTCATGCTCACGCTTGCCGGCATTGCCAAACGCTTCGGAACGCGGACGCTGTTCGCGGAAGTGGCCTTTACGATCCTGCGGGGCGACCGCTTCGGGCTCGTCGGCGCGAACGGCACGGGCAAGACGACCCTCTTCCGCATCATCCTGGGCGAGGATTCCGCCGACGAGGGCACGCTCACCTGGCAGCGCGGCAGCACCGTCGGCCATCTGGCGCAGGAAAACGCGCCGGCGGGCGACGAGACCATCCTGCAGATCGCCATGGGCCCTGTCGCTACGCCCGCGAAAATCCCGAAACAGCAACCCGGGGTTGAACCGCACGAGGACTACACGCTTGAACCCCGCGCCAAGCAGATTCTCGCCGGCCTCGGCTTCCGCGAGGGCGACCATGATCGCCCTGCCCGCGCCTTTTCCGGCGGCTGGATGATGCGCGCTCACCTCGCCCGGTTGCTCGTGCAGTCACCCGACCTGCTGATGCTCGACGAGCCGACCAACCACCTCGACCTTGAGACGCTGCAGTGGTTTCAGGACCACCTCGCCCGCTACCCCGGCGCGGTGCTCATGATCTCGCACGACCGCGCGTTCCTCAATGCCCTGTGCACCGGCGTGCTCGAACTGCGTCGTGAACGCCTCTGGCGCTGGAACGGCAACTACGACGATTTCATCCGCCAGCGCGAGGCCCACGAGGCGCAACAGCTGTCCGCCTGGAAAAACCAGCAGCGCGAGGTCGCGCACCTCCAGCGTTTCATCGACCGCTTCGGCGCCAAGGCCTCGCTGGCCTCGCGCGCCAAGTCGAAGGAGAAACAGATCGCGCACATTCTCGCCGCGGCGATCGACGCGCCCGAGGCCGAGATTGCCCGCCTGCATTTCCGCTTTCCGCAGCCGCCGCGCAGCGGCCTGCGGGTGGTGAGACTGGCGGACGTCACCCAGGCTTATGGCGGCCAGGTCGTCTATCGCGGGCTGCATTTCACCGCGGAGCGCGGCCAGCGCATCGTGCTCGTCGGCCCCAACGGCGCGGGCAAGTCCACCCTGCTCAAAATCCTGGCCGGCGTCGTGCCGATCGAGGCCGGCACCCGCGAACTCGGTCACAACGTCCGCGCCGGTTATTTCTCCCAGAACCGCCTCGATGTGCTGAACCCCGGGCATACCGTCCTCGCCGAGGCGATGGAGCTGCGCGTCCACAACCCCAATCTCACCGAGCAGACGGCGCGCACGCTTCTTGGCGCGTTCCTCTTCCGCAAGGACGATGTGCACAAGAAAATCGCCATCCTCAGCGGCGGAGAAAAATCGCGCCTCGCCCTTGCAAAACTCCTCCTCGCCCCGCCCAATCTGCTGCTCATGGACGAGCCGAGCACGCACCTCGACATCCCGAGCACCGACGCCCTCATCGCCGCGCTCGACGCCTACGAGGGCACGCTCATCTTCATCAGCCACGACGTCTATTTCATCCGCGCCATCGCCAACCGCGTCCTCCATATCGACGCCGGCCGGCTCACTCCCTACCACGGCGACTACGACTATTACCTCGACAAATCCCGCGCCGGCGACGCCCGCGCCGCCTTGGTAAGTGGTGGCGGACGTCCGGCGTCCGCCCATCGCCAGTCCGGGCTAACGCCCGCCCCGGCCAGCGAATCCGCGGTTCCCCGCGCCGGACCCAAGACCCGCGAACAGCGCCGTGCCGAAGCCCGGGTGCGCGCCGCCAAGTCCGTCGGGTTGAAACACCTGCGCTCCCGGGTGGCCGCACTCGAACAGGAGATCGGTGAACTCGAAGCGCGCCAGGGTGAACTCACCGCCCAGCTTGAGTCGGCGGCGACCTATGCCGAGCCCGGCAAACCCGTCGCGCTCAACCGCGAGTTGAGCGGCGTCGTGGACCGGCTGCACGCCGCCACGGCCGAGTGGGAGGAGAAGGCGGGCGAACTCGAGACCCTCGGGAAGACCTAGTCCGTCGTTCGGGGCAAGCCGCGAACGCTGCCGGCGGGTGCTGAAACCTACCGGCCCTCCCTTCCCGCGCCTGCCTGCAGATCGGCGAGCCGGCCGTGCAGGGCCTCTACAATGAGGCGGGCCACGGCGGCGGGCGTCAACCGGTCGGTGTTGATCATGAGATCGTAATGATGCGGGTCGTCAATATCCCGCCCGAATCGCGCCTTCACGTAGCGATGGCGGGCCAGATCGGTCTCCCGGTTGTGGGCCGCCGCCACCGCCGCGTCGCAGTTCAACAGTTTCATCATCCGCTGGGCGCGGACTTCCGGCGAGGCCACGAGCTTGACGTGAAAACCGCCCGGCAGGGACCGGGTGATGAGACAGGCGGCCCGGCCGGCGATGACGACGCGGCCGACATGCGCGAGCTGCAGGATCGCCTCCGCCACTTTGTGCTCGAGTTCCCAGAGGGAGGGATGCAGGCCCACCCATTCACCGATCATCGCCTTGATCTCGGAAACCTTGTCCTCGGGCAGGTATGCGGCGAGATATTCGGGCAGGTTGTGTTTGGCGAGGGCGTGGGCCAGCAGGTTCTTGTCGAGGAAAATCCAGCCCTGGCCTTTTTCCCCGAGCGATTGATCGAGCAGGGGCACGAGCAGCTGGCCGGTCGTGGTCGCCCCCGCCCCGGTCTCGTGGCCGAGGGTGATGAAGGGACGCGCTTCGAGCGCGCGACCGACCTGCCCCGGCGGTGGGGAAATTTTTAGACGGGTTTCCAAAACCGTCAGCCCATGTTCAAGGTAGGCATGCTGGGACATGAAACACCTCCAATCTGTGTGTTAGCGTGATGCGGTCGCCATCAGGGGAGATTAAGCCGGTTCCGGTCCGGCGCCAAGGAATGCTGGCATCCATAAGCCAGCCTCCATCTCCGCCTCCGTCCTAAAAGCTGCGGCGATAACGAAGGATGGGGGTGGGAGCGCTGGCTGATTGCCATTTAACCCCTCAGGACCGGATTTTCCAGCACGAACCAGCCGGCCTTGATCATCCCAGCTCTTCCACGGACACCTGGTGACGCTTTCCCCCGATCGTGAGTGCGAGGCGGCTGATTTTCTTGCCCGTGCCGGGAATCACCGGCTGCGCCGGCTCCGGCGCCTTGACCTCGGGTCGCGGCGCCGCGGCCACGGCC
Organism: Opitutia bacterium; assembly: GCA_003142615.1. GTDB lineage: Bacteria > Verrucomicrobiota > Verrucomicrobiia > Opitutales > Opitutaceae > Fen-1467. The sequence continues at coordinate 85,782 of PLMW01000069.1, forward strand.
GGGGCGGGCGCGGACGCCGCCGCCTTGCCGGCGTGTTCCTGGTAGAGTTTTTCCACCTCGCGCGGGAACATGGCATAGATGACACAGTGCTCGTCGTCCGTGGGCAGGCCCTTCTGCGCCAGCTCGGCGCGCAACGCGGGCATGCGCGGTTCAAGCGCATCGGCCGGCCGGCCGGTGTAGCGCGGCTTGCCGCTCAGTTTTTCGGCAAGGGCGAGCACCTCGGGGTCGATCGAGCCGGGGGTCTGGCCGTAGTAGCCGAGCGCCACCTTCATCGCCTCGGGCGAAAAGTTCTTCCAGCGGCCGAACTTCACGTTGAGCATCGCCTGCACACCCACGATCTGCGAGGTCGGCGTCACGAGCGGAATCCAGCCGAGGCACTGGCGCACGTAAGGCATCTCCCGCATGACCTCGACGAAGCGATCGGCCATTTTCTGCTCCTTGAGCTGGTTGCGGAAATTGCTGAGCATGCCGCCGGGCACCTGGTAGATGAGCACGTCGTTGTCCACCACCTCGTTTCTCGGGCTGGTGAACGGCAAAAGCTCGGCGTAGATGCGCGTGAGTTCGTCGCGCAGCCGGCTGAGTTTGGCCAGGTCGTAGCTCGGCCGGCGCGGGTGATGGGCGAGCGCCTGCAGCATGCGCCAGGTATCGGGCTGGCCGGTGCCGTTGGCGAAAGGCGAGATCGCGGTGTCGACGCGGTCGACGCCCGCCTCGACGGCGGCGTAATAGGCCGCGGCGCCGAAGCCCGCCGTTTCATGGGTGTGAACGACCACCGGGATTTTGACGCGCGTCTTGAGGCCGCGCACGATCTGATAGGCCACGTAGGGTGGCAGCAGACCGGCCATGTCCTTGATGCAGATGGAATCGCAGCCCATCGCCTCGATCCGGGTGCCGAGCTCGATGAGCATTTCAGGCGTATGCACCGGGCTGGTCGTGTAGCACACCGTGCCCTGCGCGTGTTTGCCTGCCTTCTTCACCGCCCGGATCGCGGTCTCGATGTTGCGCAGGTCGTTGAGCGCGTCGAACACGCGGAAGATGTCCATGCCGTGCCGGGCGGCGGCAGCGACGAAAGCCTCGACCACATCGTCGGGAAAATTGGTGTATTGGACGATGTTCTGTCCGCGCAGCAGCATCGTCTGCGGCGTCTTTGGGGCGAGACGCTTCAGTGCGTCGAGCCGATCGAAGGGAAATTCCGAAAGGTAACGCACCCCCGCGTCGATCGTCGCGCCGCCCCACGTCTCCAGCGAGCCGAAGCCCATGGTGTCGAGCTCGGGCGCCACGGTTGCCATTTGCTTTGTCGACATGCGTGTGGCCGCCAGCGACTGATGCCCGTCGCGCAGGACGGTGTTATTGAAGACTACAGGAACGGTACTCATGGCAGGTCGAGTTGGACACCATGCCTCGTCTGGCCCGTGTTCTCAACCCCAACCCGGCGCCGGCCCCCACTCCGCCAATGGTTACAAGCAGGGGTTTTCAGGTCTGTTAGGCCGGCTGCAGATCCGGTCTACGCCGTGGCCGCACGTCGGTGCCTGGCGCTGGTCAACCTCTTCACCAGCCAGATGATCCCTAGGATCACGGCCACGGGAATCCATACCGGCGAGAACAGCGCCAGCAGCACGACCGCCGCCACCAGCAGGCCGATGACCACACCGAGACCGGCGGCCCCGAGGACCACCAGACCGGTCAGGAGCAGCACGCCGAGACCCAGCACGAGCAGCAGGCCGATGACCAGCGGCACGATCGCCACCGGCCACACATGGATGATCACGATGCCGAGCGCCACCACGAGGAGCACCTTCAGGCAGATTCCCAGAAAAGTCTTCATACCCCTAATACACACCGGCCTGCAGAAAGTCGCAGCCGGAGCCTGCGGGCGTGAAGAAGATCTTTGAGTCCGCCCCGCTTCGTGTTCTCTTAACGGCGTGGCTGAAAAACCTCCTCTCTTGGTCGTCTGTGCGCTGATCGAGCGCGCCGGCTGTGTGTTGCTCGCCCGCCGGCCGGCGCACAAACATCTCGCGCTTAAATGGGAATTCCCCGGCGGCAAGGTTGCCGGCGGCGAGACGCCCGAGGCCGCGCTCATCCGGGAGATCAAGGAGGAGCTCGGCTGCGACATCGTGCTCGGACGGGCCCTCCGCCGTTTTACCCACGTCTACGATCGCACGACCATCAAGATGATTCCCTTCGTGTGCCACCTGGCCCCCGGCTCGCCCGAGCCGAATCCCACCGAGCACGTCACCATCGCCTGGGCGCGGCCCGGCGAGCTGGACACCTACGATCTCGCTGCGGCCGACCTGCCTGTCGTGCAAGCGTATCGAGCGGAAGCCGGCGCCTGTCCCCCATAGCCCGGGCAAAGGAGGCCTCCGGCCGCAGTGGATTTGCCGGTGTCAGGCGGGCGCCGGAAAAACCACCTGCCGCGCGGTGAATCCTTCAACATGGTGGAGGATGTTCGCCGCCTCCACGCGGCGAAAGACGCTGTCGCGGATGTGCACATCGCGCACGGGCATCGCCGCCAGGCCTTCAATCCAGACCGCCCGCCCGCTCTGGGCGCACGCCAGGCGTTCGATCACGATCTCGCTGACCCGCGGCAGCCGGTTTCCCTGCTCCTCGGCCTGCGCATAGAGCAGATCAATCTGCACCACGGCATCCCGCACCCCGCGAACCTTGAGGTCGCGCAGATAAATCTGTTCGACAACGCCGCCCCGCGTCGAGTTGGCCTTGATCCGGAACGCCAGGTCGAGATGCGGACTGTCCATCATGCATTGCTCGACAAAGACACGGCGGACACTCCCGGAGATTTCGCTGCCAATGGCGACGCCGCCATGCCCGTTCAGCATCCGGCAGCCGCGAATCACGATGCCCTCCGCCGGCACGTTGACCCGCAGGCCATCCTGGTTGCGACCCGACTTGACCGCGACGCAGTCGTCGCCGGTATCCAGCAGACAGTCTTCGATCAACACGTCACAACAGGAGTCGGCCACGCAGCCGTCATTATTGGGACCATGGCTGTCGATTTTTACCCTCCGCACCGTCACGGCCTGGCACAACACCGGATGAATCCCCCACATGGGTGAGTTCTGCAGGGTGATGCCCTCAACCAACACATCGTGGCAGCGATAGAATTGGATGAACATCGGCCGAAGCAAGTCCTGCTCGGTGAAGATGCGCTGGCGCACGGGAATTCCGGACTCGGCCCAGTGTTTGAGACGGTCGCGGGCCGCGGCCTGATGCGGCTGTCCCGGCGTCCAACCGGTGGACCGGGTTCCCTCCCAGGGTCCCGCCCAGTTCCACCATCGACCCGGGCCCGCCTGTCCGTCCAGCACCCCGCCGCCGGTGATGGCGACGTGTTCCTGCTCACAGGCATAGATCAGCGGGGACAGTCCCATGCATTCCATGCCCTCCCAGCGCGTGAAAACCGGCGGCAGATAACGACACGAATCCGTGGTGAACCTGAGCGTGGCGCCGGCACACACGTGCAGATTCATATGGCTCCGCAGATGCAGCGGACCGGTCAGGTAATCTCCCGGCGGTACCACCACCCGGCCGCCACCGCCGGCGACGCACGCGGCGATCGCGCGAACTAGGGCGGCGTGGTCGTCCGTCCGGCCATCACCCACGGCGCCGTAATCGGTCACCACACGATCCCGCGAGGGAAACGCCCGTGCCGGGATCCGCGCCAGTATGGCCGGCACCTCCGTCCAGGGATCCGCGATCGTCCGCCTTCCGGAGACAGCCGCTGATTCACCCGTGCGCTTGCCGCAATGGTCTGGAGTGGCAACAGACGCCGGGGCGGGTTGATAGGGAGCCATGATCGCTGGAAGAACGCTGGCATCGCTGGATTGACTGCCAGGGCGTCTAACGCACCATTTGCGGACAGGTGTCCGCGTCAAGCGTTAAACCGGCCCCGCGCCAGCCTGCTCCCGGTTTGACAGTTCCGCGCCCGTGGACCAAGTATCGCTCCTCCCTCCTGCCGTGAGTTCCTCCGATTCGAAAAAAACGCCGCCTAGGATTACCTCCACGGCAGAATTCGCCCGCTATATCGGACTGGCCCGCACCACCGTCTCGCGCGTGCTGAACCGGCAGCCCGGCCTCAAACAGTCGACCATCGACCGGGTGCACCATGCGCTGACCGAGACGGGCTTCACGCCCAACGCCTATGCGACGCTTCTCAAGGGCAAGAGTACCTCCAGCATCGGCATCTGTCTGGAAAATCTGCTCACTCCGCCGATCCTGCTCAAACTCGCCACGCTGCAGCGCCAGCTGCGCAGCCAAGGCTACACCTCGTTGATCGAGGTGTATGCGCACGGCGAGAGCCGGAACATCCTCCGCCACTTTCTTTCCATGCGAGTCGAGGCGGTAATCTTCATCGGGCATTTTGACGCCGGGGAGCTGGAAACACGCATCCGGGAACTCATCGGCCACAAAACCCCCAACCTGGTCATTGATCATCACGGCATCCCGCTCGCCAACACCGTGACCCTGGATCGCGCGCAAGCCATGCGGGAGATGATGAACCACCTCCTCGAACTGGGTCATCGTTCGTTCGGCCTGCTCGGCATTCCGCTTGAGCATCCCAGCCGGTTTGAACGCATCCACGGCATTCGGGCGGCGCTGGCTGCGCACGGCCTGGATCTGCCGGCCTGCGCCCGCTCATTCGACGCCCAGTGCATGCGCACCCATGATTTCGAATTCGGCCATGCGCTCGCCCGCCAGTTCCTCGAGCTGAAACAACCACCGACCGCCTACGTCGCGCTCAACGACGAGATCGCCATTGGCGCCATGCGGGCCCTACAGGAAGCCGGGCTCGCGATTCCCGCCGGCGCCTCGGTGACGGGTTTCAACAACCAGGACATCTGCACGATGATGGCCCCGCTGCTCACCACGGTTGATCAACAGATCGAACCCACGATCAAGACGGCGATGCAGGTGCTGATGTCGCAACTGCGCGACGGCATGCCCGCGCGTCCGATCCTGCGCACGATCAAACCCGAGCTGGTCATCCGCCAGTCCACCGGCCGCGCCGCGCGCTGATACTTGCGTGGCAGCGACGCTGTCGCTTCATGAAAACTCCCGCCCTGCACCTCAGCGTCCTCGCCATCCTCGGTTTGGTGGTTCTCGCCGGCCCGCCCGTCCGCGCCGCCGAACCGACTGCTGCGCCAGCCGCCACACCCGCGCCCACTGCCCCCCTGAAAGATTCCCACGGCAACACGCTCCGCAGGGCTCCGACCGGGCACATCACAAATTACGACGAAGACAAAGTGCCTCCCTACACGTTGCCCGATCCGCTCGTGCTGCAAAACGGTCAGCCCGTGCACGACGCCGACACTTGGTTCAGGCAGCGCCGCCCGGAACTCCTCCGGCTTTACGAAGCCGAGATCTATGGCCATGTCCCGGAGAGAGCGCCCCAGGTGACGTTCGCGGTCGTCGAGACGGACCCCGGCGCGATGAACGGCACGGCAGTGCGCAAGGAGATCATCGGACATTTCGGCGACAAGCCGGACGGACCGGCCGTGCATGTTCATCTCTATCTGCCCGCGAAGGCGGGCGGACGGGTGCCCGTCTTGCTGCATCTGCTTTTCTTCGGCGATCCGCCTGCCTCCGCGCCCAACGGGCTGCATCGCTTCAACGAAGTCGGACCCGTTGCCGACATCCTCGCCCGTGGCTACGGGTACGCCACGTTCCGCTACACCGAGGTGCAGGCTGATTCCGCCGGCACCTATCAGTCCGGCGTCATCGGCCTGACCTTGGCGCCGGGCCAGGCCATACCCGCCGTGGGCGAATGGGGCGCCATCAGTGCGTGGGCTTGGGCCGCCAGCCGCGTCCTCGATTATTTCGAAACCGACCCGGCGGTGGACGCCCGGCACGTCGCCCTCATCGGCCATTCCCGACTGGGCAAGACGGCCCTCTGGGCCGGCGCGCGGGATCCGCGTTTCGCCCTGGTATTCTCCAGTTGCGCCGGCGAGATGGGCTCCGCGCTCTCCCGGCGCGATTACGGCGAGACCGTGGACGACATGGCGGCCAGTTTTCCCTGGTGGTTCGCGGGCAACTTCCAGAAATATCCGGGCCACTGGAGCGACCTGCCGGTGGACGCGCACATGTTGATCGCCCTCAACGCTCCCCACCCGGTGTTCATCACCGGTGGCACGCAGGACCAGTGGGCCGACCCGCGCGGCGAGTTTCTCGCTGCGGTGGCCGCCGGACCGGTCTACCGCCTGCTCGGCAAAAAGGACCTAGGCACGGGCGAGCTGCCGGCGCTCGACACGCCGCTGCTCACGGGCGACCTCGGCTTCCTCTACCACACCGGCGCCCACACGATCGCGCCCGCCGACTGGAACGCCTTTTTTGCTTTCGCCGAAAAATATCTGAAGCCCGCGCCTTAAGGACAGAGATCAGAGCGTTTTCCCGTCGTCGTACTGGCTCCTCGACGCTTACTCCTGCTTCGTGTCAGGTCTGCGTCCTGCCGAGATTCGCCGCGTATTTTCGGATCGGCGCCGACAACTCCGCGCACGCCGGCGCCGGCCACCTGACACAGAAACCCGCGGCGCGTCAGTTCGCTCATGATCCGTGTCTCCGCGCCGCAAAAACCTATGCCTCAAAACAATCAACTATTGAACGTCGGGAATCCGCCTGCCGATGATTTTGGCGTGTATAATCGGTGGAACACCCGTTTAATCCAGCACGTCACAGATGTGCATCCCGAAAGGCTCAACCCATGGACAAGCCACCATCTCCCAACCCGCCCGAAAAGGTCGCCCCCGCCGACAGCTTGAAGCTGCGGCAGGCGTGGGAGGCCCAGCAGAAGCGCAATCGCGACATCGGCCACATGCTGAAGTCAGGATCCTTCCAGCAGCACACGTTCAAGCGGAACATTCCCCACGTCCGGGGGCGGTAGCCCGCGGCGGACTTCAGTTCGCCGGGTAGCCGGCGAGCGTGCCGTCGTAGCTTACTCCTTCAGTTTCTCGAGCAGCTCCATCACGTGCGCTTCGATGGCGGCCAGCGCCTCCTCGGGCGTCGCACCGTCGAGATCGCTGATCTCCCAGTATTCGACTCGATCCTTCCAAGCCGGATGCAGGCTGGCCATCCACGGCCGGTGTTCCGTGCCCTTCAGGGCGATGATGCGCGCCGCACGCAGAAAATCCTTTTCAGCCGCCTGGACGGGTTTGGTCCCGGTGTGTTTTTCCGGGATGTCCCGTTCCCGCAGCCGCCGCGTCGTGTGCGGTGACAGACCGTCCGGCGGCGCCAGATGGATCGCCAGCCCGCGCGAGTACGCGCGCCAATCGAGTCCGCGCCGGGCCGCCTCGTGGTTGAACAGGGCCTCGGCGTAGCGGCTCCGGTAGTAGTTGCCGGTGCAGAGAAACAGGATTTCGCGCATGGAAGCCCGTTAGCAAACCGCAGCCACCGCCCGCCTGGCAAGCGTGAGTCGTTGAGCGGAGAATTCAGAAGCCATGAATCCAAGAGTCAGGTGCTTGATGTCAGACGTCAGGTGCCGGCGTCCCTGCGCTGAGATCCTTACGGCAACGGCACGGCAGGATTGGCGAGTCCCGTGCCGGTGACGTGCTCCGTCGTCAGCAGCGGGCCCGTGAAACCGGTGACGGTGATCCCGGCCAGTTCCACGTTCACAGCGTTGGCCAGTGTGATGGCGCGATCGCACGTGCCGGTGATGTTTACGAGTGCCAGACCGTCGACCGGCCGTTCCGCCGGAATGTTCCGCGCATCCACCAGCGTCGCGACATGGCTCACCTTGATGTCGTGAAAGCGGACATGGCGGAGGAGGGACCACTGCTCAACCTGCCCGGGCACCGGGTCGCTGGCCTGAATGCCCTTGTTTAGCAGGTTGATTCCCAGAAACGTCGGGGAGTCGAGGATGGTGAGGTCCTCACCGGTGATGTCCTCAAAAGCGCCGCCGCGACCATCGCGGCTTTTGATGAAAATGCCGTTCTGCCGGCCCGAGATGAGGCAGTGCTCGAGGCGCACGTGGCGGATGCCGCCGGACATTTCCGTGCCGAAGGCGACGCCGGCAAAGATGCTGCTGACCAGCGTGCAGTCCTTGATAACCACGTTTTCCGTCGGGTGGCCGAAGCGGAACGCCGCCAGGCCGCGGCCGGATTTCAGCGCGATGGCGTCGTCGCCCGTGTTGATGTCGCAGTGCTCGATGAGCACGTCCTGACACGAGTCCACGTCGATCCCGTCGCCGTTGGCGCCGACCGAGCGGATGGTGAGATTCCGGGCGGTGAATTTCCGGCACAGGACCGGATGGATCGACCAGAGCCGCTGGTATTGGGTCGTGAACCCCTCCAGTGTGACCTCCGCGCAATCGGCGAGTTCGATCAGGGGCGGGCCGCGGGGGTTGCGTAGCTGACTCAGGCTGATCGGCGGACCGAAGATGGTGCCGGGTCCCTCGATGGCGAGGTGGTCGGCCTTTTCGGCGGAGATCAGTGCCCGGTGGCCCGGCCGGAACTCGCCCTCCCAGCGCACTGCCGGCAGCAGTGGGTAGTCCGTGATGTCAGGGCTGCCCACGAGGCTCGCACGAGCCTCCAATTTCAACGTGGTGTCCGCCCCGAGGACGATGCTGCCGGTCAGGTAGACACCCGGCGGCACGACGACAGTGCCGCCTCCTGCGGCTGCGCAGGTGTCGAGCGCCTTTTGCAGCGCAACCGTGTCCTTGGTCTGTCCGTCGCCCGTCGCGCCGAAGTCGTGCACGTTGAAGCCGGCGACGGGAGTCACCGGGGCGGGAGTGGCTGTCGGAACCACCGGCGAAGGCGCAGCCGCCAGCCGATGCAAACAGCCGCAAAGGATCGAAACAAGAACGAGAAGAAGTCCGCGTTTCATGGCGTGTCGGGGTGTCACCAGCGCGCGAGCGTGTGGATCGGCGCGCGGAGATCAAGCCGCGCGGATGATAGACTACTGCTCGATGCCCGTTCCCCACGTCGGCGGCCAAGCCACGTCGGATTCTCCGCAGCTGGCTTCGGGCAGGCGCGGACTCCCAGCCGCAGTCACGCTCTGCGCAACCGGTGAGCAGTCATGTGACAAGTGCCCAGGTCTTTTTTCAATGGTCTTGGGCTGGCCGGAGCGCCGCGGCCAGCGCTTGCCGGGCCGCAGGATCATTGGGCGACAGGCGCAGCTCCTCCCGGAAGGCTGCGGCCGCCGCCGGCAGATTTCCCAAATGAAACCAGCTCACCCCGAGATTGTGCCATCCCGGCGCAAAATCCGGTTTCAAGCGCAGCGCCGCTTCATACTGGGCGATCGCGTCCTTCAGCCGCCCGGGCATCTGCGACCAAGCGAGGCCCAGGTTGTGGTGCGCCTCGGCATAATCCGGCTTCAGACGCAGCGCCGCTTCATACTGGGCGGCCGCGTCCTTCAACCGCCCGGGCATCTGCGACCAGGCGTTGCCCAGATTGTAATGCGCCTCGGCATAATCCGGCTTCAGGCGCAATGCCTCTTCAAACCGGGCGATCGCGTCATTCAGCCGCCCGGGCATCTGCGACCAGGCGACGCCCAAGTTGTTGTGCGCCTCGGCATAATCCGG